>NZ_CP107968.1:0-600000 GCF_036084755.1 Streptomyces sp. NBC_00370 | reverse complement strand
GGCCAGCATGTACAGGACGGCGGGAGCGACGAAGCCCCAGCGCAGCAGTGCGCTGCGGCGCCGGTTCGCCCCGGGTGTCCCCGTGGCTGCGGCGGTGCCCGTCGAAGGCGCCGGAACGGCGGCGGTGATGGTCATGGCAGTCGTCTCCTCACTCGCCGGCCGTGGCCCGTGACTGGGCCTGCTCCAGCGCCGCTTCAGGGGTGGAGCGGCCGGTCAGTACGGACTGGAAGGCGCCGGACAGGGCGTCGGAGACGACCGGCCAGTCGGCACCGACCCGGTCGGTGCGCGAGCGCGCCGTCGCGACCTCGTCGGCGAAGGCCCCGAGCTTCGGGTTCTTGGCCTTGTACGCGGCCGCCGCCGAGGTCCGGGTGGGTACGTTGTTGACTGCCTCGCCCCAAGCCACTTGGTTCTTCTGCTCGTTGAGACAGTTGATGATCTTCGCCGCGATCCGCTGCCGCCCCTTGTCCTTGGTCTGCGGGACGCTCATCACCGTGCCACCGATCGGCGGAACCGGCGGCCGGCCCGCCTCGGGGACGGGTATCGCGGCCACCGCCCAGTGCAGGTCCTTCTGCTCGCTCAGCACCGGGACCTGCCAGGGACCGTTGATCATCATCGCCGTACGGCCCGCGATGAACTGGTCGTTGACGTCCTGCTGGTTCCAGGTGACCGCGGCGCTCGACGCCGACTTCTGGCCGACCAGGTCCTTCCACAGCTGCAGCGCGGGCGCGCCCTTGCCGTCGTCGAGATGGGCCTCGTCGCCGCCCGCCGACCAGAAGAACGGCAGGAACTGGTAGACGCCGTCGGCGTCCGGCGTCGCGCTGAAGGCCATCCCGTACGTCTTGCCGCGCGTCAGTGTCTTCGCGGCGGTCTTGAGCTCGTCCCAGGTGGTGGGCGGCTCGACACCGGCCTTCTTGAGCAGGTCCACGTTGTAGAACAGGGCGAGCGAGTTCACCGAACGGGCGATGCCGTAGAGCGTGCCCTTGAAGCTGCCCATGGTGATGGCGCTGCCCGACATCCCCGCCACGTCCACACCGGCGCTCTTCAGCGGTACGAGGCCACCCGTGTCGGCGAACTGCGGCACCTCGGAGCCGTCCAGCTCCAGGATGTCGGTCAGCGAGTGGGACGAGGCCATGCGCAACGCCTTCGACACCACCTGGTCGGCCGGCACGCTGGTCTGCCTGACCTTGACTCCGAGCGGCTCGGCGCACGCGTCGAAGAACTTCTGTTCCTGATCGTGTTCATGGGTGTCCGTGGCCGAGTTCAGCACGGTGATCGTGCCGGGGTCGGGGACGTTCCCGCAGCCGGTGAGACCGGCCAGGGTCAGGAAGGCGGTGGCGCAGGCGATCGCGGCCGACGCCGGTGGGCGTCGGCGGGGGAGGTGCATGGTGGCGGCTCTCCGTTCGGTCTACGGCTCTGTGAGAAGACGGAGGTTCGACGGGTGGTCGACGTGCCGTCGATGTGTCGTCGAACACCCGTCGAATCGATTCGATTCGACGGAATGCAGCGATGCTAGGCGCTCCCGGACATGCCGACAAGGGGTACGGCAACGCCGAAGCGCGGGAAGTGCCGGCCTGCCACTTCCCGCGCGTGTGTAGGGGGTATGAGGGTGCGGCGCCGTTAGGCGGGCGCCACGGAGCCGTCGCCGGGTGCCCGGACGTCGACGTCCTGATGAACAGTGCACGACGGGCACAGTCCGCGGTACGTGACCTCGGCCGCCGACACCGTGAAGCCGAACCGCTCGTCGGCCGGCAGGGCCGCCAACGGGTCACCGGTCGGGTGGACGTCACGGACCGCCCCGCAGCCGGAGCACACCAAGTGCTGATGCGGGTGGTGTGCGTTGGGGTCGTACCGCTTGGCGCGCCCGTCGGTGGAGACCTCTGTCACCTCACCGATGGAGACCAGCTCACCCAGGGTGTTGTAGACCGTCGCACGGGAGATCTCGGGCAACAGCCGCGCGGCGCGCGCGTGCACCTCGTCAGCGGTGAGATGCACATGGTCACCGTCGAGGACCTGTGCGACGACACGCCGCTGGGAGGTCAACCGCCAGCTGCGCCCCCGCAGTCGCTCCAGCAGGTCACTCATATCGGTTCACCTATTCGGGTCCGTGGGATATTCGAAGTTCACCTGTGAACGTCCGAGTTATGACGACATATACACTTGGCACTCTTCTTGACTTGGACAGCATCCATCGTAGGATCGGTTCCGGCAATAACCAAGGGACGGGGAAGACTCCAGTACGGCAGGGTCTATCTGCTTTGTCCGGAAAGATTCCCATGTCTGAGAGGATTCCCATGTCTGAGAACCATGACGCGATCGTCGTAGACGCGAAGACCGACGGACAGGCGGAGAGCGGCGGCTGCCCCGTCGCGCACGACCGCGCTCCGCACCCCACGCAGGGCGGCGGAAACCGCGAGTGGTGGCCCGAGCGGCTCAATCTCAAGATCCTCGCGAAGAACCCCGCGGTGGCCAACCCGCTCGGCGAGGAGTTCGACTACGCCGAGGCGTTCAACTCCCTTGATCTCGCCGCCGTCAAGCAGGACATCGCCGAGGTGCTGACCACCTCGCAGGACTGGTGGCCGGCCGACTTCGGCAACTACGGCCCGTTCATGATCCGGATGGCCTGGCACAGCGCGGGCACCTACCGCATCAGCGACGGCCGCGGCGGCGCCGGTGCCGGGCAGCAGCGCTTCGCCCCTCTCAACAGCTGGCCCGACAACGGGAACCTGGACAAGGCCCGCCGGCTGCTGTGGCCGGTCAAGAAGAAGTACGGCCAGCAGCTCTCCTGGGCCGACCTCCTGGTCCTCACCGGCAACGTGGCCCTGGAGACGATGGGCCTGGAGACCTTCGGCTTCGCCGGCGGCCGCGCCGACGTCTGGGAGCCGGAGGAGGACGTCTACTGGGGTCCCGAGACCACCTGGCTCGGTGACGAGCGCTACACCGGCGACCGCGAGCTGGAGAACCCGCTCGGCGCCGTGCAGATGGGCCTCATCTACGTCAACCCCGAAGGCCCGAACGGCAACCCGGACCCGATCGCGTCGGCCCGCGACATCCGTGAGACGTTCCGCCGGATGGCGATGAACGACGAGGAGACGGTCGCCCTCATCGCCGGCGGCCACACCTTCGGCAAGACCCACGGCGCCGGACCCGCCGAGAGCGTGGGCGCCGACCCCGAGGCCGCCCCGATCGAGGCGCAGGGCCTCGGCTGGCACAACACGTTCGGCACCGGCAAGGGCGCGGACGCCATCACGTCCGGCCTTGAGGTCACCTGGACCAGCACGCCCACCCGCTGGAGCAACGGCTTCTTCGACAACCTCTTCGGCTACGAGTGGGAGCTGTTCAAGAGCCCCGCGGGCGCCAACCAGTGGCGGCCGAAGGACGGCGGGGGCGCGGGTACCGTCCCGCACGCCCACGACGCCTCGAAGAAGATCGCGCCGTCGATGCTCACCACCGACCTGGCGCTGCGCTTCGACCCGGTCTACGAGCCGATCGCGCGCCGCTTCCACGAGAACCCCGACCAGTTCGCCGACGCCTTCGCCCGCGCCTGGTACAAGCTGACCCACCGCGACATGGGCCCGAAGTCGCTCCACCTCGGCCCCGAGGTCCCCGCCGAGACCCTGCTGTGGCAGGACCCGCTGCCGGAGGCCGAAGGCGCGACCATCGGCGCCGACGACGTGACCGCCCTCAAGGCGAAGATCCTCGACTCCGGTCTTTCGGTGTCCCAGCTGGTCTCGGCCGCCTGGGCCTCGGCGTCCACCTACCGCGGCAGCGACAAGCGCGGCGGCGCCAACGGCGCCCGGGTCCGACTCGCGCCGCAGAGCGGCTGGGAGGTCAACAACCCGGACGAGCTGGCCGCCGTGCTGCGCGTCCTGGAGAGCGTCCAGCGCGAGTTCAACGCGGGCTCGGGCGCCGCGAAGGTGTCCCTGGCCGACCTGATCGTGCTCGGCGGCACAGCGGCGGTCGAGAAGGCCGCCAAGGACGCCGGTCACGCCGTGGAGGTGCCCTTCGCCGCGGGCCGGGTCGACGCGACGGACGAGCAGACCGACGCCGAGTCGTTCGCGGCCCTGGAGCCGACGGCCGACGGGTTCCGCAACTACCTCGGCAAGGGCAACCGGCTGCCTGCCGAGTACCTGCTGCTGGACCGGGCGAACCTGCTCACCCTGAGCGCTCCCGAGCTGACGGTCCTCGTCGGCGGCCTGCGGGTCCTGGGCGCGAACTACGACGGCTCGAAGGTCGGCGTCCTCACGGAGACCCCGGGCACCCTGACGAACGACTTCTTCGTCAACCTGCTCGACCTGGGTACGACGTGGACGGCGACGTCCGAGGACGCCAACACGTTCGAGGCCCGTGACGCCTCGGGCGCGGTCAAGTGGACCGGCAGCCGCGCCGACCTCGTCTTCGGCTCCAACTCCGAGCTGCGCGCCGTCGCCGAGGTCTACGCGAGCGATGACGCGAAGAAGAAGTTCGTGAGCGACTTCGTCGCCGCATGGACCAAGGTCATGAACCTCGACCGGTTCGACCTCGTCTGATCACAGTCCGGCGCGGAGCGTCCAGGTCGGCCCACGCGGTCGGCCTGGACGTTTTCTGTGTGCCGGGTACGGACGAGCCGGCGCGCCCCGGTACAACCGCGCCGTCCCGGGCAGGTGAACCACGTCCTGTGATCCCCGAGCCGAGAAGAGGGCGTCGATGACCGGCCACCACCTGGAGCCAGGCGAGGACGCTGCACAAGGCGACGACGCCTGGTGGCGGTCCGCCGTCGTCTACCAGGTCTACCCCCGCAGCTTCGCCGACTCCGACGGCGACGGCATCGGTGACCTGGCCGGTCTCACCGGCCGGCTGGATCACCTCGCCAAACTGGGTGTCGACGTGCTGTGGCTGTCCCCGGTCTACCCCTCGCCGCAGGACGACAACGGCTACGACATCAGCGACTACCGGAACATCGACCCCGTCTTCGGCGACCTGGCCGCCTTCGACCGGCTGCTGGCGGCCGTGCACGAGCGCGGCATGCGGCTGATCATGGATCTGGTCGTCAACCACACGTCCGACGAGCACCCCTGGTTCCAGGAGTCGCGTGACCCGGACAGCCCCAAGCGCGACTGGTACTGGTGGCGGCCCCCGCGCGACGGCCGCGAACCCAACAACTGGGGCTCGTTCTTCTCCGGTTCGGCCTGGGCGCACGACGCGGCGAGCGACGCGTACTACCTCCATCTGTTCTCGCCCAAGCAGCCCGACCTCAACTGGGAGAACCCCGACCTACGCCAGGCCGTCTACGCCATGATGCGCTGGTGGCTCGATCGGGGCGTGGACGGCTTCCGGATGGACGTCGTCAACTTCATCTCCAAGGACCCGGCCCTGCCCGACGGCGCGCTGCACGGCGACGGACCGTTCGGCGACGGCTCGCCGTACTTCGTCTGCGGACCGCGCATCCACGACTACCTCCAGGAGATGCACCGAGAGGTGACCGCCCGGTACCCCGGGCGGCTGCTGACCGTCGGGGAGATGCCGGGGGTGACCGTCGAACAGGCCCGGCTGTTCACCGATCCGCGGCGCGCCGAACTCGACATGGTGTTCCAGTTCGAGCATGTCGGACTCGACCACGGCCAGGGCAAGTTCGACCCGCGACCGCTCCGGCTCACCGACCTCAAGACCTCCCTGGGCCGCTGGCAGACCGGCCTCGCCGACGTCGGATGGAACAGCCTCTACTGGAACAACCACGACCAGCCGCGCGTGGTCTCGCGGTTCGGCGACGACGGCCCCCGGCACCGCACCCGGTCGGCGACCATGCTCGCCACCGTGCTCCACCTGCACCGGGGCACCCCTTACGTCTACCAGGGCGAGGAACTGGGCATGGCCAACGCCCCGTTGCGCACCATCGAGGACTTCAGGGACATCGAATCCCTCAACCACTACACGCAGGCGCTGAACGCGGGCCAGGAGCCCGAGGACATCCTACGGGGACTGCGGGCGATGGGCAGGGACAACGCCCGCACCCCCATGCAGTGGGACGCGTCCGCGCAGGCCGGCTTCACCACCGGCACCCCCTGGATCCCGGTCAACCCCGACCACACCGAGATCAACGCCGCGGCCGGGTACGCCGACCCGGCATCGGTCTACCACCACTACCGCCGGCTCATCGCGCTGCGGCACAGCGAACCCGCCGTCGTGCACGGCGACTTCACCATGCTGCTGCCGGACGACGAGCGGATCTACGCCTTCACCCGCCGGTACGGCGACACGACGCTGCTGGTCGCTGGCAACTTCACCGGCGACATCGTCGCCGTGGACCTGCCCGACGGCTGGGAGGGCGCCGAACTCCTCCTGGACAACGGCCCGTCCGCCACGGACGAGCCCGGCCGGCTCACCCTCGCGCCCTGGGAGGCGAGGGTCCACCGGCGCACCCGGTGACCGGGCGCCGATGATCCGGGACTCCCCGGGTACGCGGACTCCATGACCGTTTACGGATTCCACGCCTCACACGAACAGGTGCCTCCCGCCGACCTGTTGGCCGCCGTCGTCCACGCCGAGAACGCGGGCTTCACCGCCGCCATGTGCTCGGACCACTTCTCGCCCTGGAGCGTCCGGCAGGGCGAGTCGGGCTTCGCGTGGTCCTGGCTCGGCGCCGCCCTGCAGGCCACCGACCAGGTCCCGTTCGGAGTCGTCAACGCGCCGGGACAGCGCTACCACCCGGCGATCATCGCCCAGGCCATCGCCAGCCTCGCCGCCATGTACCCGGGCCGCTTCTGGGCCGCACTCGGCAGCGGCGAGGCGTCCAACGAGCACATCACCGGCGGCGGCTGGCCCCGCAAGGACGTCCGCAACGCGCGGCTGCGCGAGTGCGTCGACATCATCCGGGCGCTGCTGCGCGGCGAGGAAGTCAGCCACGACGGACTCGTGACCGTGGACCGGGCCAGGCTGTGGACCCGCCCCGACACGATGCCGCCGCTGATCGGCGCCGCGTGCAGCGAGGCCACCGCGCGCTGGTGCGCCGAGTGGGCCGACGGCCTGATCACCGTCAACGCGCCGCACGAGACGCTGCGCCGGATCGTGGACGCCTACCGCTCGGCGGGCGGCGCGGGACAGCTGCACCTGCAGGCCCATCTCAGCTGGGCACCCGACCTGGACGCCGCCCGGGCCGTCGCCCACGACCAGTGGCGTACCAACGTGCACGGACCGCCGGTCAGTTGGGACCTCGACTCGGCGACGCTCTTCGACAGCGTCAGCGAAGACGTGTCGCACGAGCGGGTGGCCGAGTCCGTCAACGTATCGGCGGACCTCGGTCAGCACGCGGCCTGGCTCCAGGAGTACGCCGATCTCGGCTTCGACGCGGTCATGCTGCACCACGTCGGCCGGGAACAGGGCCCCTTCATCGACGCGTTCGGCGCCGACGTACTGCCGCAGCTGGACATCACCCGCCCCAAGCCGTACTTCGCGGAGAGTGCCCGATGAGGCTGACCAGGACATCCGACCTGTGGTGGAAGAACGCCGTCGTGTACTGCCTGGACGTGGAGACGTACCAGGACAGCAGCGGCGACGGCACAGGGGACTTCGCAGGACTGACCCAGCGGATCGACCACCTGGTACGCCTCGGCGTCACCTGTGTGTGGCTGATGCCGTTCTACCCGACGAGGGAGCGCGACGACGGCTACGACATCACCGACTTCTACGCCGTCGACCCGCGCCTCGGCACGCTCGGAGACTTCACCGAGTTCGTCCGCACCGCGCGCGACCGGGGCATCCGGGTCATCGCCGACCTGGTGGTCAACCACACCTCCGACCACCACCCGTGGTTCCAGGACGCCCGCTCCAGCCGTACGTCCGAGCACCGCGACTGGTACGTCTGGGCCGACACACCGCCCGAGGACGGACCTGAGGGCGTCGTCTTCCCCGACGTCGAGAAGAGCGTGTGGGAGTACGACGAGGGCACCGAGCAGTACTACCTGCACCGCTTCTACAAGCAGCAGCCCGACCTGAACGTCGCCAACCCGGCGGTGCGTGACGAGATAGCCCGGATCATGGGCTTCTGGACGCAGCTCGGGCTCTCCGGCTTCCGCGTCGACGCCGTCCCGTTCCTGCTGGAGACCGACGGCCAGGACGACGCGGACCAGCTGCCCGACCCGCACGAGTACCTCGCCGACCTCCGCGCCTTCCTCGGCCGCCGCAGCGGGGACGCGGTCCTGCTGGGCGAGGTGAATCTGCCCTATCCCGAGACGGCGAGGTTCTTCGGGGACCAGGACTCGTCCCGTGGCGACGAGTTGACCATGTGCTTCGACTTCATCGGCATGCAGCGGATGTATCTCTCCATGGCCCGCGGTGAGGCGGCGCCGCTCGCCGCCGCCCTGCGGGAGCGGCCCGCGGCGCCCCGCGACGCGCACTGGGCGACGTTCGTCCGCAACCACGACGAGCTGACACTCGACAAGCTCGACGACGACGAACGCGCCGAGGTGTTCGCCGCCTTCGGCCCCGACAAGGACATGCAGCTCTACGACCGCGGGCTGCGCCGCCGGCTGCCGCCGATGGTCGAAGGCGACCGCCGCCGCGTGGAGTTGGCGTACAGCCTGCTCTTCACCCTGCCCGGCACCCCCGTGCTCTTCTACGGCGAGGAGATCGGCATGGGGGAGAACCTGGCGGCCGAGGGCCGGCAGGCCGTTCGCACCCCGATGCAGTGGACCGCCGACAAGGGCGGCGGCTTCTCCACCGCCGACGCCGGTCGCCTGCCCAACCCCGTGGTGGAGGGCGCGTTCGGGCCGAGGCGCGTCAACGCGCACGACCAGGCGCAGGACCCCGATTCGCCGCTCAGCCGGATGCGGACCCTGATCGAGCGCTACCGCGAGGCACCCGAACTGGCCTGGGGCGACTACGAAGTCCTCGACACCGACGACTCCGGCGTACTGGCCCATGTCAGCTCACTGCCGGAAGGGGCCGTGCTGGCGCTGCACAACTTCTCCGACGGCCCGGTCACGGCGACCACAACGGTCCCCGGGCTGAAGGGCGGCCGGCTGCTCACCGACCTGTTCACCGGCGACACCGTCAAAGCGGCGGCGGGCGGCAAGGTGAGCGCGGACCTGGCACCGTACGGCTACCGGTGGCTGCGGGTGAACACCCCGCTGGACGATCCGGACCGGACGACCGCCGTCTGAGCGGGCGGCGGCGCCCCTGAATTCGGTCGCTTCGGGTGGGGCGAGCCGTTACCTTCTGCCGGAGCGCGGTGAGTTACGCCGCGCGACGGCGAAGGGAAGCCCCACATGGAGACCGAGGGCCTGCGGACGGACCGACTGGGTTTGCTGCTCGACCAGTTCGACAAGGCCAGGGAGATGGCCCAGGTGCGGCTGGCGGGCCTCGGTGACGAGGAGTTCCTGTGGGAGCCGGCGGCCGGAGCCTGGTCGGTCCGGCGCCGGGAGGATGCGCGGACGCCCAGGGCGTTCGGACCGGGCGAGTGGGTACTCGACCTGGGCGCCGCCGACATCCCGGCGAACGAGTACGCGGAGGTCGCCCGGCAGGCGGCCGGCGGTATGACCGTGGCCAAGATCGCCGAGGACTGGAGCGTGAGCACGGAACGGGTCGAGGAGATCCTCGCCCACACCGGCCCGCTCCCGTCCGACGAGGCACCGGTCACGACCATCGCGTGGCGGCTGGCGCACCTGCACTTCCACTTCGCCGGCGGCTGGGAGTGGACCTTCGGCGAACGGCGTCACGAGCCGAAGGAACTGGTCGACTTCACGCCCTCCGCAGCCCTGGCGGTCGAGCGGTTCTGGACGCTGATCGACCGCTGGCGCGACAGCGTCGCCACCGTCACCGAGGCACAACTGGACACGGTCGGCTTCTCGCAGTACCCGTACGGCTCCGACCCCGATGACCCGTTCGTGTCCGTACTCGCCGGGTCCAATCTCGAATTCATCCATCACATGGCCGAGATCGCGCTGCTCCGCGACTTGTGGCGGTCCGGTTCGACAAGGCGTTATTGAATCTCGTCGGAGGCTCATCTACCCTTCTCGATATGGCGAATCAAATAGCGGCAGGACCGGAAATCCTCGCGTATGTGCGGGAGTTCTCGCTCAGGGAAGACGAGGTTCTGCGTGAATTGCGCCAGACGACCGCTGAGCTGCCCGGCGGGGAAGCGATGCAGGTCATGGCCGAGGAGGGGCAGTTCCTCGCGTTTCTGATCGCGACCACCGGCGTCGCGGACGTACTGGAGATCGGCACATTTACCGGCTACAGCACGCTGTGGATGGCGCGCGCTCTTCCGCCGCACGGGAAACTCGTCACCTGTGACATAACCGATCGGTGGCCGGAGATCGGCGCCGAATACTGGCGGCGCGCGGGTGTTTCCGAGCGGATCGACGTTCGCGTCGGTGCTGCTGTCGAAACGCTGGAGAAGATGCTCGCCGACGGTTATGCGGATCGATTCGGGCTCGTTTTCATCGACGCCGACAAGGCGAATTATCCGCAGTACTACGAGCTGGCATTGCGGCTTGTGCGTCCGGGCGGACTGGTCGTCGTGGACAACACGCTTTTCTTCGGCCGGGTCATCGATCCTCTCGCCAACGACGCGGACACCACGGGTGTTCGCGAGGTGAATGCCAGGATCCGGGACGACCAGCGGGTCGATGTCTGCATGCTCCCGATGGCCGACGGCATCACCCTGGTCCGCCGGCGGTGAGATCCGGAGCGACGAGCCGGGCCGTCGTGGGGGCCGCCCGGCGCTCGGCGACGAGATGCAGCACCTGGACATCGTCGCCGGAACTCCCCGCGACCGCGTCCCGGCAGTCGCACGGCTGCTCGTCGAAGCCGGCGAACCGGTAGGCGATCTCCATCATCCGGTTGCGCTCGGTGGGGCGGAAGTCCGCCAGCAGATGGACACCGGCCCGGCCGGCCTGGTCGACCAGCCAGTTCAGGATGATCGTCCCGGCGCCGAACGCCACCACGCGGCAGGAGGTGGCGAGCAGCTTCAGATGCCATGCCGCCGGACGCTTCTCCAGCAGCAGCACGCCCACGGCGCCGTGCGATCCGAAGCGGTCGGTGAGCGTCGTGACCAGGACCTCATGGCCGGGGTCGGCGATCAGCGCGCGCAGCGCCTCATCGGGGTAGTGCACCCCCGTCGCGTTCATCTGGCTGGTGCGCAGGGTCAGTTCCTCCACCCGCGACAGCTCCTCGTCCGTGGCCCGCCCGATGCGCATCACCAACTCCAGCGAGCGGAGGAAGTCCTCGTCCGATCCGGTGAACCGCGTCTGCTCGTCCGTGCGGCGGAAGCCGGCCTGGTACATCTCACGGCGCCGCCGTGCATCGACCGTCACCGACTTCGGGTTGAACTCCGGCAGGTCGAGCAGCGTCGTCGCGTCCTGCGCCGGGTAGCAGCGCACGTCCGGCAGATGGAAGGCGACCTCGGCTCGCTCGGCGGGCTGGTCGTCGATGAAGGCGACGGTGCCGGGAGCGAAGTCCAGCCGCTCGGTGATCCGGCGTACGGCGTCCGACTTCCGCCCCCAGCCGATCTCGGCCACGACGAAGTAGTCGGCGACGCCCAGCGCCTCCAACTCGGCCCAGGCGAGGTCGTGGTCGTTGCGGCTGGAGACCGACTGGAGAATGCCCCGCGCGTCGAGGCCGACGATCACCTCACGGACCGCCTCGGACAGGACGACCTTCCCGTCCTCCAGCAACGTGCCCTGCCAGAGCGTGTTGTCGAGATCCCAGACCAGGCACTTCACGGTCACGGGCGGGACCACCGCGGTGGTGTCGCTCATGTTCGGCTCCTTGAAAGGGGGTTGGCGGCATCACCGGCGGCCGAGCGCGTGCTCGGCCAGGATCAGCTGGCACATCTCGTTGCTGCCCTCGATGATTTCCATCAGCTTGGCGTCGCGGTACGCCCGCGCCACCACATGACCGTCCTGCGCCCCGGCCGACGCCAGTACCTGGACGGCGGCGGCCGAACCCCTGGCCGCGTGCCCGGCGCTGACGTACTTCGCCAGCACGCCCGAGGTGACCAGGTCGGCGTCGTTCTCGTCCCAGCAGCGGCTCGCGTGCTCGCAGGCCCGGGTGGACACCTGCTCGGCGGTCCACAGGTCGGCCAGATGCCGGGCGACGAGCTGGTGCTGCCCCAGCGGCTTGCCGAACTGCTCCCGGGATCCCGCGTGTCCGACGGCCGCCGCCACACAGGCCCGCAGGATCCCGACACAGCCCCACGCGACGGAGAGCCGGCCGTACGCCAGGGCTGTCGTCACAAGCAGGGACAGCGGCTGCCGGCCGCCGCCCAGCAGGCTGCTGAGCGGCAACCGCACGTTGTCCAGCCGGACTTCCGCATGCCCGGCCGCCCGGCAGCCCAGCGGATCTGCCACCGGCCGCACCTCGACCCCGGGCGCTGTCCTGTCCACCACGACCACGGCGCCGCCGTCGTCCATCCGGGCCACGACCAGGATGAGATCGGCGTACTCGGCGGCGGTCACCCACTTCTTGCGGCCGCTCAGCAGCAGCGTGTCGCCTTCGACGGTGACGGTGGTCCCGATCGCCGACAGGTCGCTGCCCGCCTCGGACTCGCTGAAGGCCACGGCCGCCGTTTCGCCCGAGACGAGCCGCGGCAGCAGATCGGCGGCCTGCGCCGGGTCACCGAGCCGTTCGACGGTCCACGCCGCCATGCCCTGCGACGTCATGACGCTCCGCAGGGAGCTGCACAGAGTGCCGACGTGGGCGGTGAACTCGCCGTTGTCCGCGCTGCTCCAGCCCGGCCCGCCGTACGCCGCCGGGATTTGGCCGGTGAGCTGCCCCGCGGCGCCGAGCTTGCGCACCAGGTCCTCCGGCAGCCGGCCCGCCAGGTCCCAGCCGGCCGCCCGGTCACCGACCAGTTCGGTGACGGCCGAGGCCGCGGCGGCTACGTCGTCACGCACCGGGACCGCCGGCGGCTGGCTGCCGTAGCCGTTCGACGAGCGCGGCCATCCGCTGCACCGTACGGAAGTTGTCCACCCGCAGATCGCCGCCGCGGATGGCGATGCCGTACGACTTCTCCAGATGGACCACCAGCTCCATGGCGAAGAGCGAGGACAGGCCGCCCATGCCGAAGACATCGGCGTCGGTGGCCCAGCTCCTGCCCGTGCGCTTCGCCAGGAAATCCAGCATTTCCTTCTCGACGGCTTCGGAGCCGCCGATGGGCTCCGGCACCGGCCGGTCGGATGGCGTGGTCATGCTTGTTCTCCTTCGTACTCGTACGCGTAGAAGCCACGCCCGCTCTTGCGGCCGAGGTGGCCGGCCCGCACCAGCTCCAGCAGCAGGTCGCAGGGGCGGCACCCGTCGTCACCTGTCCTGCTGTGCAGCACCCACAGCGAGTCGACCAGGTTGTCGAGACCGATGAGGTCGGCGGTGCGCAGCGGGCCCGTCGGATGCCCGAGGCAGCCCTGCATGAGCTGGTCCACCGACTCGGCGCTCGCGGTGCCCGCCGCCACCACTCGCGCCGCGTCGTTGATCATGGGGTGCAGCAGCCGGCTGGTGACGAAGCCCGGTGCGTCGTCGACCACGATCGGCTGCCGGCCCAGCGAGGCGAGCAGGGCCCGCAGCGCGTCCAGGGTCGCCTCGCCGGTCTCGGCGCCCCGGATGACCTCGACCGTCCGGATCAGGTAGGGCGGATTCATGAAGTGAGTGCCGATCAGATCGACCGGCCGTGCCGTCGCCAGGGCCAGCTCGGCGATCGGAATCGCCGAGGTGTTCGAGATGATCGGGGTGCCCGGTGCGACCAGCTCCGACACGTCGGCGAGGACCTTCGCCTTGGCGTCGGCGTCCTCGGTGACCGCCTCGATCACCGCGACGGGTGCGCTGTCGCCGGCCGCCAGCAGGTCGGCGAGTGACAGACCGGTGACGAGCGCGCCAGGGACGGCCTCGTCCGGCAACGCGCCCATCAGCCGCGCCGTCCGCACCTGGTGGTCGATCTTCGCCGGGGCCTCGTCAAGACGGCGCCGGTCCAGGTCGACCAGCGACACCGCGATCCCGTGCCCGATCGCCAGCGCCGCGATCCCCGAGCCCATCACCCCCGCTCCGAGCACCACCAGTCGTGGCCCGGCACCGGGCGTACCGTTCTCCGCTGCCATGTCGCTCTCTTTCCGTCCCGGAAGCTCGCCGGCTCCCGGGGCACGTCGGACGCCGGTGGTCACTCCTCCGAACTGACCCCGGTCCGCCGGGGCCTCGGTGGCACGAGATCGTCAACGGGATCCGTGTAGAACTGCTGCGCCCACTGCCGGTAGCGGCCGATGGGACCGTCGCCCTTGGCGAGCTTCGGGTGCTCGACATGCTCCTGGTAGTGCCACATCAGCAGGTCGGCGCCGGTGTCCATGCTCCCCACCCGCTGGAGGACACTGCTGAGGAGCCGGGCGGTCGGCATGGTCACCCTGCGGCCCACCGCGCCGGGCACCCGGGGGATGTCGCTCAGCTCCAGCTTCGTACCGAACCGGAGCTGGATACGGCCAGGGCCTGTGGGGGTCGCGTGGAGCATCACGTACATGGTCCCCAGGCCCGCGGGCAGCACCGTGCGTGCCGCGATGCTGGCCAGTCCGATCACGGTGAGCGTGTAGGACTGGTTGAACCCGCGCACCATGGTGCCGCGGGCGGTCGCCGTGACCGTGCTGGTCTGTTCGCCGGCCACCGGATTGCCCCCGATGTCCAGGCCCGTCAGACCGTGCAACGCCGGCAGATGACCCCAGTCGAAGGCGTTCTCCATGACGTCCTGCGGGTGACCCGCGATGTCGAACGTGTTGTGGCTGAACGGCTGCCGGTCGTCCATCGGGAAGGCCGGCACCTCCCACTGCGGGGGCAGGCCGAGGGCGTGCCGCCACACGTAGACCGAGCCGTTGGCCTCGCACACCGGGTACTGCGTCAGCGACGCCTTCGGCGGCGGCTGGTCGTAGGCCGTACGCACACAGACGCCGGCCGGGTCGAAGGCGAACCGGTGGAAGGGACAGACGATGTCCTCGCCCTCGACCGATCCGCCGACCCCCAGATGCGCGCCGAGGTGCGGGCACTGCGGCCGGACCGCCCGCAGCACACCCTTGGACGTGCGGTAGAGGACGACCTCCGCCCCCGCGAGCGGGCGCGTCGTGACGGTTCCGGGTCGCACTTCGGAGCTGAAGGCCAGACAGAACCACCCGTTCGGGTAGGGCAGGGAGGAAGCGCGCAGACTGTCGGCCGGGGCCGCGGTGGGCAGGCTCACCTCCCTGTTCGTGAGGAGATGCTTCACCAAAGGCTTCAGGTGAGGCTTCACGGCATCACTCCTAATGCTTCACCGGGCAGGTGCCGGCGCCCGGCTGCGTGGACGGCTGGACAGGTGTGGTCAGCGGTGCGGCCGAGTGCGCCTCGGCGGGGTTGGCACCGCCGGTCCGCCGCTCGCTGAGCCGCATGCGTACCCCGCGCGAACTGAGGCTCGTCTCCACCTTGGGCTTGAACGGCTGTTCGCCCACCGGGCTCAGCTCCCAGCGGGAGACGACGGCGGTGAGGGCCAGGATCGCCTCGGTGAGGGCGAACTGGTCCCCGATGCACTTGCGCGCCCCGGCGCCGAACGGGATGTAGGTCGCCCGGTCGGGCTGCCCTTCGAGCCAGCGGTCCGGGTCGAACGTGTCGGGATCGGGGTACAGGTCGGGCCTGCGGTGCAGCAGGTACGGGCTGAGCACGATGGTGCTGCCGCCCTTGAGCCGCACCCCGCCCAGTTCGGTGTCCGACCTGACCGCGCGGGTCATCATCCAGGCGGGCGGATACAGCCGCAGGGTCTCGGTCACCACCCGGCCGGCCAGGCCGAGCGCGGGCAGATGCGCGGGGTCGAGCTTCCCGCCGGCCAGGACCGCGTCGCTCTCGGCCTGGAGACGCCGCTGGATGTCCGGGTGCGTGGCCACCAGGTGCAGGGCCCAGGCCAGGGTGATGGCCGTGGTCTCCATCCCGCCCAGGAAGAACGTGAGGGCCTCGTCGGCGAGTTCGGCGTCGCTCAGCTGCTTCTGGCCGTCCTGGCTCTCCTCGTCGACGGCGGCGACGAGCGTGGAGAGCAGGTCGGCGTGGTCGGTCGGGTCGGCGCGCCGCTCGGCGATGATCTCCGCGATCGTGGCGGCCAGCCGGTTGGTGGCGTTCTCGTACTGACGCTTGCGCGGCGTCGGCACCCGGCGCAGCAGGGCCGGGGTCATCATCCGGCGGAAGAACGCGGTCACGATGGTCGCGGTGTCGGCCAGGGCCCGGCGCATGGTCTCTTCCGGCAGTGAGCCGCTGAACATCGTCTCCATGGTGGCGCGGGTCGTCAGCGTCATCATTTCCTGCGTGATGTCGAGGACGTCGCCGTCGTGCCAGGCGTCCGCCTTCAGCGTCGCGGCGCGGGCGAACACCGACCCGTACCCGGGGAGCCGGGTGGGGTGGAACGACGGCTGGCACAGCCGTCGTTGCCGCCGGTGCAGGGGGTACGCGCAGGTGGACAGGCCGTCGCCGATGACCTCGCGGATCCGGTCGTAGATCGGGCCGCCCTTGTCGAAGACCCGGTCGTTGAGGAACACCTGCCGGGTCAGGTCCGGGTCGCAGATCATCATGGCGGTGCTCGGGCCCAGCCGGACGCGGACCATCTTGCGGTACCCGGACAGGGACATGATGAACGCCAGCGGATCGCGGAGCAGCGGCAGCGCGTGGCCCAGCAGCGGCAGCGCCCCCGGGGCCACCGGAACCGACGCTGCGGTCGCCGTGGTGGTGTCTGTCATGAACGACTTCCTTCTGTGGGTGAGTGGCCGGCGGATGCGGCGGCGGGTACGGGTACGGGTACGGCGGCGACGGGGTCGCGGGTGATTTCGAGCAGCGCCGTGGTCCAGCGGAACCCGACGCCGAAACTCACGACGAGGACGTGTTCGCCGGCCCGCAGGGTGCCGGAGCGGAACATCCGGTCGAGGGCGAGCAGGTTGTCGCTCGGCCCCGCGTGGCCGAGGTGCCTGCCGAAGATCCAACTGGTGTCGTCGGAGCGGCGGCCGAGCGGTGAACCGGTCAGCAGCAGGTCGAGCACGGCCGAGCCGATGGCGATGGCCGCCACGTGCGAGACGTCCTGCGGTTTCACCCCGGTCTCGTCGAGGACGGACCGGATGCAGCGGTGGGTGGCCCGTTGCATGACCTCGATGTGGGGCATGAACCCGGTGTCCTCGACGATGAACTGCCGCTCACCACCGCCGGCGGCGTATCCCCGCCTGGTCCGGGTCAGCACCTCCAGCTGCGGCTCCGTCGCGTGCGCTGTCGCCAGCAGGCGGGCGAAGCCCGACCCCCGGGTGACTACGGCGGCGGCGCCGGCGTCGCCGGCCACGTACCCCATCTCCCGTACATGGCCCCACCGTTGGTCGGAGAAGCGGGCACCCGCCGTGACGAGGGCGGCTTTCGCGGCAGGCCGGGCGGTGAGGTGTTCGGCCGCGGCGACGAGTCCGGCGACCCCGCCGTCACTCGCGGCGCCCAGCTCGATCCCGGCGGTGTCCTTTCCGCCGAGCACCCGCAGGATGTAGGGCGCGGGCGTGAAGTGGTCCTCGTCCTGGAAGTTGGCGTGCACGAGCAGACTCAGGTCGGCACTGGCGACGTTCGCGTGGCGCAGCGCCTTGAGACCGGCCCTGACCGCCATCTGTGTCGGCGTGTGGTCCTTCGACACGGCGGCCGATGTGAAGCCGTTGAGCCCCGCCACGGAGGGCTGTTCGGTGACCGGTCCGCCCCACGGCCCGTGCTCGGGCTTGATGGGCGGGATCCACGCACCGGTCCCTGCGATCGTGATGTCCTGCCACAACACTGCTGTCTCCTCGGCTGTCAGCTGGTCACGAGAGGTGCGACTGCGGAACGCGGGCGCGGGGCCTGACCAGCTCCCCGCTGTGGTCCAGGGGGTGGGCGGCGACGCCGGCGATCCGGGCCAGCACCCGGCCGTCACCGCCCGCCGCGGTCAGGTCCCCGGTGTCGAAGGCGCAGTGCAGCCGGATGTCCGGGTGCTCCGCGCTGAGCCCGCAGTCGTTGCCGGGCCCGCCGAGATCGACCTCGTCGAGGCCGGCCATCGGGCCGACCAGGGGCGGGTGGTCACCGCGCGGCGGCAGCAGCAACAGATGCACCATCGCGTCCAGCAGGATCGCGGGTACGGTCATCCCGGCCAGCGCCGGAGCCCAAGTGACATGGTCCAGAGCCCACTTGGCACTGTTCCCGGTCCGCCCGCGGGTGTAGTCGCCGGTGCCGGCGAACGGGCCGGTCAGCGAGATGGGCGGGTCGGGGGAGTAGACCGGCGGCGCGAAATCGGGTTCGGGCTCGTACGACGAGGAGTCGGGCGGCGCTGCGAGCGCGGGATAGCGCTCCGCCAGCACGACTTTCGTCTCGCACAGCAGGTCGTTGAAGCGCAGCACCTTGCCGTTCTTGCCGATCCGGTGCGCCGTCATCCGGACCGCCACCTCGGCGCGGTCGCGCTCGCGGCTGGTGACCCGCGCTTCGACCGCGACCGTGCGCAGCGGTCCCGCGAGTCTGACCGTGATCGACGTCCGGCAGACGAGATCGCGGAACCCGGTGACCACCAGGCCGGGGCAGAGGGTCGCGGCAGCCGCCGCCGCTGCTTCGAGGGTGAACGTACCGGCCAGCGTGTACTCGCCGTTGACCCGGTGATGACGCATCCACCGCCCGTCCCGCTCGGCGAGGGTGTCCGGATCCCAGGTCTTGGTGAACACGGCCCAGTCCTTGCCGCGGTGCAGGACACCGTCGAGCAGCGGACTGGTCAGCGACGGATCCACCGGGGCGGGCGCGGGCGCGTCCGGGGCGGGGACCTGCGGTTCGCCGGCGGACCCGTACGTGCTGATGCCGCGCCTGGCCAGCAGGACGCGTTCCTCCTCCCTGATGAAGAACGCCACCCCGCCGGCCGGCGGCCGGGCCACGGTGGAGAGGAACTGCGCGCATCCCTGCGCGGTGCTGATGTAGGCGTCCATCTGGTTGCGTTCCAGGGTCTCCCGCATGGTGACGCTGCTGGCGACACCCACCTCCCGCCAGCCGCTCCAGAGAACCGCGAACTCCTGATGCCCCGCAGGGCCGTGCCGCTGCGCCCGGGCGCTCGCATAGGCGAGGTACTCGTTGACGGCGCAGTAGTCGATGTCACCGGGTGCGGGGGCGAGCGTCGCCAGCGTGCTGAAGTTGCACCAGATCCGCGGCGGTCGACCTGCCAGGGCCCGTTTGAGGTTCCGGTAACCGATCGCCTTGGTGGCCCTGACCGCCCGGAAATCGGTGAGGGTCTTGGCGTGCAGCGCGCGCGAACGCAGGTCCAGGACGGTGTTGATGAGCAGGTCGATCCGACCGTGCCGGTCCAGCACCTCGTTGAGGACGGCGGAGGTGCGCTCCGCGTCGAGGATGTCGCACACCCGGTGGTGGACCCGGTCCTCGCCGCACAGCTCCGTCAACCGCCGTACCGTACGGCGTACTTCCAGGCGGCCCTGGGCCTTCTCGTAGGCGGCCCGCAACTCACCCACCGAGGCGCTGGGACGGCTGCGGCGTTCGGACGCGATGAACTCGGCCTGCGGCGGCAGCGGTTCGTCGGTCTCCGGCAGCGGGGTGCGGCCGACGACGTACACATACGGCCGGTCGCTGCTGTGGGCGATCGCGTGCAGCAGCTCGGGGGTGATGCCCCGGGCGCCGCCGAAGGCGACGACGACCGCGCCGGGCGGCAGTGCCGCGGACCCCGGCGGGGGCGGCGGCGCGTGGTCGTCGGTGACGGCCAGGGTGAGCCAGTCGTCCCCGCGGCAGGCCAGCGTGTGGGTCGGCACCTGCGCGGTGCCTGCCCGCGCCAGCTGGTCCAGGGCCGGCGCCACGTCGGGGGCGTCGCTCAGCAGGGTCACTCCGCCGCACTGCGGGACCTCGGCCCTGACGGAGCGGACCAGGCCGGTGAACAGCCCGCTCAGCGGGGGCGGCAGGTCGTCGGGTACCGCGCCGAGCAGCAGGACGCCGAGCGACCCGCCGGAGCGCAGCGCGGGCAGAGCGGCTTGGAGCGTGGTGAACGCGAGGTCCTGAAGGTCCTCCATCCGGCCGGCTTCGGCGTCGTCGTACGCGTCGATCCCGTCCGGCAGCCGGGACAGGACCCGGATGTGGCGCGGGATGAACGGCAGACCGGCCAGGGCGCCCGGCGCCTCCTCGGGCGGTACATGGGTGACGCTTCCGGTGCCGGCGCACGGTGACCAGACGGCGATGTCCGGGCCCGCGGCGGCCTCGGCGAGATCCGGGGCGTCGGTGATGACGACGGTGCCCGGCGGGATCGGCGGTGTGGCCGACGCGTTGCGGGGCGGGGCCGTCGGGACGAGCCGGAAGGTCTGGCGGCGGCCGGTGAACTCCTCGGTGTGTTCCGGCTGCCCGGCCGGGTCGGGGGCGGTCGCCGGGGCGGTACCTTCCGAAGCCGTACGGGACGGCTCGGCGTGTGCGGCTCCGTCCGCCTCGGCGGGGTCGCCCTGACGCGGGCCGGCCGGCCGGGTGTACCGGATCGGTGGTGATCCGGGCACGGTGGGCGTCACGACGGTGTCCGTCTTGGTGGACACGGCCTTGAGGACCGCCAGCAGGGCGTCCAGCGACAGGTAGGTGCGTCCGGAGTCGGCCAGCGCCGACAGGGCGTGCGCGGGCGTGGCCGGGTGCCGGGCGTCCGTACCGTCCACGGCGGTGGAGAGCGAACCCAGGACGGGCAGGTTGTGCTCCAGCGCGGTGGAGAGCCGGGTGACCGCCATGACGGCGGCACCCTCCGCGATGGACCTGCCCTCCGGCACCAGATCGTCGAGGTGACGGTCCCAGCCGCTGATGGGCCGCTGGCACACCGCACCGACGATCGCGAGGTCGCACGCCCGGTGCCGCAGCTGGCGCAGCGCCAGGTCGAGGGCGGTGTGCGTGGAGTCCCGCTGGGCGTAGACGCTGGTGCCGAGGCCCTGGAAATCGTAGTAGTTGGCCGCCCGGCCCGACAGGATGCAGGAGACGGCCCCGGTGAAGTCGTCCTCGTTCAGGTCGCCGGGGATCACCCCCTTGGCCTCCGCCATCCCCTTCGCGAGATAGTCCTTCAGCGTCTGTACCTGAGCCGGGTCGGGCAGGATGTCGAACGTGGTGGCGCACTCACCGGCATGCACGCGCAGGGCGGCCCGGGTGTTGTGCGTGGTCGGCAGCGTCGCCCCCACCACGATGGCCGTGGTCGACCGCAGGCTGAGCCCCGGTTCGCCGAGCTGCTCCAGCAGCGGGCCGACGGCCTGGAGCATCATCAGGTGCGCGGGGTCCATGTGACGCATCGTCAGCGGCGGGATACGTACCTGTCGCGGGGACGGCAGCGGGTACGGCATCCCGAAGTCGGCCTCCGGCAGCGGGCCTTCGCCCCGAAGCCAGGCGGGCACCCGCGCGGTGTCCAGGCCCGGCAGATGGGTGTTCCAGCCGACGACGACCAGTTCCTCGGAGTCCGTCGGAGCGTCGACGCCCGGCCGTCGCGGGGGAGTTGTCCGCGGCACGCGGTCCGAGAGGACCACATGCGCGTCCGCGCCGCCGAGGCCGAACGACGACACGCCGACCACCCGTGGCCGGGCTTCGTCCGTCGGCCAGGGCGCGTCCTTGACCGGTACGGTCAGCCGCGCGCCGTCCTCCAGCAGCGGATGCGGATCGGTGACCACGGGCTGGCCGGGGACCGCGCCGCGTTCGAGCGCGACCAGCGCGTGCGCGACCGAGACCAGCCCCGCCAGCACACCGGTGTGCCCGAAGACCTGCTTGTTCGACGTCAGCAGGCAGGCCCGCTCGCGCGGCCCTAACTGGGAGAGCAGCGAGCGCAGTTCGATCTCGTCGCCCACCGGTGTGCCGGTGCCGTGCGCCACCACCCAGTCCACGTCGTCGGCCTCGACGCCCGCGTCGGCCCAGGCCCGGGAGATCGCCATCTCCTGCCCGCGCGTGGCCGGGGCGTGAATGCCCTTGCCGCGCCCGTCGGCGGCGAGACCGGTGCCCCGGATGACCCCGAGCACCCGGTCGCCGTCCGCCACGGCCCGTGCGTACGACTTCAGCGTGAGCACGATGGAGCCCTCACCGATGAGGGTTCCGTCGGCCGCCTGGTCGAAGGGGCGGACCTTGCCGCTCATCGAGATGCCCTGCGCCCGGCAGAAGAGGGTGAACCCGATCGGCTCGATCACCGACGTGCCGCCGGCCAGCGCCACGTCGCAGGAGCCCTCGCGCAGCGCCTTGACCGCCGCGTCGATGGCGAACAGCCCGCTCGCACAGGCCGCGTCGAGGGTCAGATGCTGCGAATCGTCGGGGACGAGCCCGCGCAGCGCGTTGCGGGAGACGGACGCGGGCAGATAGGCCTGCGGGTCGCCGCCGTCGCCACCGTAGTGCGCGGTGATCGCGTGGTCGGCCAACTCGGCCAGCCAGTCGCCTTCCTGGTCGGCGGGGAGGGCCTCGCGCATCATGCGCCGGTACTCGTCGCCCAGGATGACTCCCTGCGAGCCGAGTCCCGTCTGGTCGTGGATGCCGGTGGTCGCGGCGAGCCAGCGGTCGTCGGGGCGCCGGTGTACCCCTTTCAGGGCCTGGACGGCGCAGTGCCGCAGCCAGCGCGTGGTACGCGGCCACCCGGGGTGTCCCGCGTTGCCGTCCGGCTCGGCGATCGAGGCGGGGTCGGGGACGAAGTCGTGGAGATACCCGGCCTCACGGACGTAGAAGGCGTCCGTGTCCTGCCGGGTGGGCGCCCAGAAGTGCTTCAGGTCGAAGGCGGACGGCTCGCTGGAGAGCAGGACGCCCTCGCGCAGCCGGTCCCAGAACTCCGACGTGTTGTTCGCGCCGGGCAGGGCGACACCGAGCCCGACGACGGCGACGGCTCCGGGGTCCGTCTCCGCTGCTGGTGCCGCGACGGGTGCGGGCACAGGTGCCGGAGCCGGTACGGGCGCCGATACGGGTACGGGCGCCGGTGCCGGTGCGTGCGCCGGGGGGACGGCCGCCGGTCGTTCGGGCGCGGGCCGGCTCGCCCCGGTCGACATCGTTGCCGTAACTGCCTCAGTCGCGGTCGCGGTTGGCGCCGTAGCCGCCGGGACCGGCTGGCGCTTGTCGGGCTTGCTCACCTGGTCCGCCAGCCTGCTGTGCAACCGCATCCCCTGCATCCCGCCGATGCTGATGCCACCGTCGGCGACGATGGTCTGCCCGGTGATGAAGGCGGTGTCCTCGTGCAGGAGGTGGACGATCAACCTGGCGGCCTCCGGCGTCGAGAGGGCGCGGCTCATCAGCTCGGTCTCGGCAGAGCCGCCCGGCGTCGCCGCCGGCGCGCCGAGGTTGACCAGGATCTCGCTGGCGACGGAGCCGAGCAGCACGGTGTTCACCCGCACGCCCTGGCCGACCAGTTCGAGCGCCAGGTAGCGGACCAGCGACTCCAGCGCCGCCTTCGTGACACCGCCGGGGCCGTAACCCGGTACCGGCTGGTGCGCCCCGACGCTCGACAGGCAGAGGATGGTCGCGCCTTCTCTGCCCGCCATCAGCTCGGCGGCCCGGCGCGAACAGTGGTAGGCCCCCATCACATTGGTGGACCATGCCCGCTGCCAGTACGTGTCGTCGATGTCGAACAGCGGTAGGAAGGCCCCGCCCGCCGCGTTGTTGATCAGAATGTCCAGGCCGCCGTGTCGCTCCTCGACCAGGTCGAACATCCGGTCGATCTCGCTGGTCTTGGCCACGGAGGCGCGGATGAACTCGCAGCTGTGACCGGCCGCCTCCAGCTCCGCCTGCAGCAGTCGCGCCTGCTCGACCGAGTGGAAGTAGTTGACGATCACATGGGCGCCGCGCTCGGCCAGGCAGCGCACGATGTCCGCGCCGAGGCTCTTCGCGGCACCGGTCACGAGCGCGACCCGGCCCCGTAGATTCTCCGTGGAGGTCATCGTGCGGCAGCCTCCGCCCGGCCCTGTACGACGGCGTCCGCGATCCGGCGCAGTGTGCCCATGGTCAGCAGGGCGGAGTTCGCCCGCAGTCCTGGCAGGTCGAACCGGTCGGACACCCGGCCGAGCAGGGCCACTTGCTTGAGCGACTCGACACCCAGCTCGGACTCCAGGCCGTCGTCCTCACCGAGCAGGTCCGGCGGGTAGCCGAGGAAGTCGCCGTAGAGCGTCCGCAGTTCCGTCAGCACCGTCTCGTAGTCAAGACCGGCGGAGGGCGGCGAAGCCACCGGAGCGACGGCGGGCGGCGCGACCTCGACCGGAGCGGCCGGAGCCACGGACGCTGCGAGGGCCGGGGCGGAGACGGGGGCCGGGGCGGAGACGGGGGGCGCGACGGAGACAGGTGCGACGTCGGACACCGGCGCCACGTACGACACCGGAGCCGTGGGTGCGGTGGCCGGGATCAGCACCTCGGCGACCGGGAGTGTCGCGACCGCTCCGGCCGGCACGGGCTCACGTACCGGTACGACGGGACCGCGTCCGTTGCTCGACGGTGCCGCCGGGCGCGAGCGGAACGGGCCCATCTCGGCGGACTCGGCGACCAGCGCCCGAACGGCCTCGACCGGGTCGCTCTCGCTCAGCGGCACGACACATCGCACGCCCGGGACCGACCCCTCGACGAACTTCGTCACGACGGGCCACTCACCGCACTCGACGAAGACGTCGGCGCCGGCCGCGTGCAGTTCACGGATCGTCTGGAGCATCCTGACCCGGGCGGTGAGTGCGCCCGCGACCAGGTCGACCGGGTCGTCGTCGCCGATGTCCCGCCCCAGCCAGGGCGAACACACGCGCCAGCGCCCCGCGCCGTACGGCACCCGTGGCGCGGTCTCCCGTAGGTCCCGCGCGGCCTGCGCCATCGCCGGAGTGTGGGTCGGGTGCGGGACGTCGAGTCGCAGACTCGGCCAGTCCAGCGCCTCCGCCACCCGCTCCACGTGCTCGATCAACGGCTCGGGGCCGCTGATGACGCTCTGCCGTGGGGCGTTCTCGCAGGCCAGGACCAGATGGGGATGGTCGATCAGCCCGGCGAGCGACTCGGCCCTGCGGCCGTCCACTCCCACCGCCAGCATCTTTCCGTCCCAGCTCTGCCGGGTCAGCACCTGGGACCGGGCCACGGCCAGCCGCGCCGCGTCCTCGACGGACAGGTGCCCGGCGGCGGCGAGGGCCCACAGCTCCCCGATGCTCTGTCCGACGATCGCCACGGGCTTGGCGCCCTCCGCGATCAGCATGTGGTGCGTCGCGATACTGACCGCGAATATCTCAAGATATTGCACCTCGGGGCCGCGCCTGTCGCTCGTCCCGTTCTGCTCGATCAGTCGTTCACTGATGTTCGGCAGCCCCATTTCCTGGGCCGCCTTGTCGATGCGGGACAGCGCTTCACGTACGGTCTCGTAACGGTTGTGCAAATCGCGCAGAATTCCTCCGCGCGGGGCAGCCACCGTACCGGGCATGACAAAGACAGAATCCACCACGTGCATCAGCCTCATCTCGTCCCGACTGCCGGCGTTATCGCATCGGCTCGACCGGGGGCCTGGGAACGCCGCGACGGTGCGACGAAATCAACGACATACGTTCACTTGCTGCGCTTTACGGAACGGCGAGTCAGGGGAAATTCGACCCTGATCGCACATCGTTGGTTGCCATTCCCGTACCTGCGTGACCCTGATTAGGGTTTTCCTTCGCGGAATGGGTCGCTCATCAAGGTAGCTGGGCATCTTTCGGAGGGTCAACGATCTCAGGGTCCCAGTTTCAGCCGTACTCGGGCCGCGCCGAAGACTGGTGAAGTACATGGTTCCGGATAGCCTATGCGGTCTTGCTGCTCGGTGAGAGTCCGTGTTAGCCGTGCCAGGACACTTGTGACATTAATGGACGTCATGTCGGTTTTGGTGGCTGATGCATGCAGTGCCTGAATAAGACGCGTCCCAGCGTTTCGGCCACCTCTCGATGAACCCGACTTGGCTGAGACTGCCGGTTTGGGAGAGTCCCCGGCGTGGGATCAGACCGGGTCCCTGTCGGTCGGCGAAGGCATCGCGTGCGGACGCAGGACCATGAGCGAGCCTTCCGAGGCCGCCACCATGGCGAAGGGGAACCGGTCCACCTCAAGGCAGAGTGCGACGTCATCGGGGTGGACCCCTTGGCGTACCCCCTGCATCAGTTCGGCGGCGGCGCGCGACGCGGCGGCGCGGCGAAGGAAGGCGCCGGGGTCCGTACCGGCCCCGGTGGCCCTGTCGGCGATGTACTCGGCGCAGGCCAGGTCTTCGTCGGCCCGCCCGTCCTCGCCGGTGATCACGAACGTGACCCGGTCACTCGCACGCGTCCGCAGGAGCCGGGCGGTCGCCTCCGCCACCACGAAGCCGGCGCAGAGCACCAGCTCGGCGTCCTTGACCGCGAGGGCGCCCACCGTGCCTGCCGTGGTCTTCTGTACGACGGTCCGTCCGCCGAGGTCGAAGGACCGCAGCAGACCAGGGGAGTTGACGGCGTCGAACCCCGGCGCGGCCGGACCGTCCTTGACCGCCACCCAATCAGGGTGACGGGCCTTGAGAGCCAGAGCGTCGTCCAGCGACCCGGCGAGCACGATCTTCTCCGCTCCCTGGGCGAAGGCCCAGGCGGCCACGGTGAACGCACGCATGACGTCGACCACGACCGCCACGGAGGGGACTTCGGCCAGTTCGGCGATGCCGAGGAAACGAGCGTCCATGCGGATCATGATCGCGCATGCCCCGGCGGCGTCAATCGCCGAGCCGGCTTCCGTGCTCCTCTTCGGTGACGACGGCGCCGGCGGAGAGGAGCGTCGCACCGGCGAGGCTGCCCCAGAGGGCTGCCGGGCCGTACGGTGCGAGCGCGGTGATGACCGCCGGGGAGACGGCGAGGCCGAAGCCCGTGGAGAGCTGGAAGCGGGTGAGGGCGCGGCCCAGGACATGGGCCGGGGCGAGCGCGGTGACGAGCGCGGTGGCGCTGCCGGCATAGATGATCTCGCCGATCGTGCAGACCACGGACACCGCAGCGACGGCCGGGGCGCCCCAGCCGTGTCCCAGGGACGTGGCCACCAGGAAACCGAGGTAGGACACGGTGAGCACCACCCCGGCGAAAGCGAGCACCGTCCGCCGGGAGAAGCGGGACAGCAGAACGGTGACCGGAACCTGGAGGGTGACCACCAGCACCGTGTTGGCCACGAAGATGGCCGCCGACCACACCGGGGAGGCGTGCAACTCGGTCACCAGGACCAGCGGGAGGGCGATTTCGGGAACGTTGAGGCAGAAGGCGTAGATCACGTTGGCGGCGAGCAGCGCGCGCATACGGGGTGCGGGCCCGTCGTCCCGGTCCTCGGCCGGGCCCGCGGCCGGCCGGGCGTGCAGGTGGACCGACCACACCAGGGCCGCCGCGGTGAGATAGGCGAGTCCGGTGACGGCCGCCAGCGCCTGCAACGCGGTGGCGCCGCCCGTCAGACATACGGTGGCGAGGAGCGCGCCCGCGCCCATGCCGGCGTTGCGCAGGGCGCGGCCCGCCGCGAGAGCGGTGTCGCGTTCCCGGCCGTGGGCGACCGTCGCCACAAGAGCCGCGTGGGCGGCGGGCCACGCCTGGTTGCCGATGCCGAGGAAGAGCGCCGCCGTCGAGAACGCCCAGACGTGCCCCGCCGGGGCGGCCAGCAGCAGCGCCACGCCCACCACCCGCACCAGCATCGACGCCGCCACGACCGTGCTGCGCGCGCCCCGGTCCAGCCATCGGCCGACCGCCGGCATGCACACCAGCCCCGCGACGATGCCGAGCGTCATGGCGATGCCGGTGGCCGGAGCCGACAGCCTCAGCACCGTCACCCCGTAGAGCAGCAGAAAGGGCCGCAGCAGGCCGGTGCCGAGCGCGTCCACGGCCAGGGCGACGGCGTAGCGGGGACCTCCGGAGGCCCGGACGAGGGCGGCGGGCCGGACTTTGGTGGTGGTTGCCATGGCGCCAACGGTGCGTTCGTCCGCCGGGCCTGCGGAGTCGGTTGACGGACACCGTCAACCGACTCCGCCGCAGGCCGTCCGGCCAGTGATGATGTGGGTATGACATTGCGGATCGACATCAACGGCCTGCCGCCGGAGCGGCTGCGGTTCGCCGCCTCCCCGCTGGCCGAACTGACCGCGATGCTGCATGTGCTGGCCGAACCCGGGCACCATCCGCGGCTCGCCGGCTGGGCCGGGGACGTCTGGGCCGGCCTGCGGCCGGAGCTGGCCGAGCGGTTGCGGGAGGCGGAGTTCCTCTGGCGTTCCTCACGAGCCGATTTCCTCGTCCCCGCCCGGCCCCGGGCGACCCTCGCCGAGGAGCTGGACGACGTGGACCGGATCGACGACGAGACGTATGTGACGTCCGCGCTCGTCACCACGTGCGGCAGCAACCGGCTCCACTTCGGCGCGCCGTCGCCGCTCGCCGACGCGACTGCGCGCGAGCGCGCCCTGGGCCTGGCCCAGGCCCGTGGCGCGCTCCAAGGTGCCTTCGCTGAACGGCTGCTGGTGGACCCGGCCGTCGTACGGGCGCGGGTGCGCCACACCCTGGAACAGTGCGCCGAGGCCTTCTTCGACGCCGCCTGGACAGGCGTCGCCGTGCGACTCGCCACCGACCTGCGCCTGAAGAACGACCTGCTGAAGCGCCAGGGCATCGGCGCCGCGCTGGCATCGGTCTCCGAGGCGGTCACCCTGGCACCGGACGGCGGCCACATCGTCGTGGACAAGCTCCAGGACAAGTCGACGTCCGCCCAGGGCACCGGGGCCACCTTCATCCCCAGTGTCTTCGGCCACCCGCACCTGGTGGCGGTCTACGCGCCCGGGTGGCAGCCGGTGATGCAGTACCCCGTGGCCGGCCCTGAGCAGTCCGAGCCGGTGTCGCTGGAAACCGTCACGCTGCGGCTGGAGGCACTCGCACATCCGGTACGGCTGCGGCTGCTCCGCACCCTGGCCCGCGGCCCGCACACCACCGGCGAGCTGGCCCAGGCCTGGGAACTCTCATCCCCGGAGGTCTCCCGCCACCTCGCGGTCCTGCGCCGCGCGGGCCTGCTCACAGCCCGGCGGCACGGCCGTTACGTCCACTACACCCTCGAACTGCCCGACCTGACGGCGCTGGGATCCGACCTGCTGGCGGCCGTACTGCGCTGAGCGCCGTGAGCATGGCCGCTACGCGTACGCCCGGCCTTCTCGCGGGCCCCGGTCAGTCCGTCGCGAACTCCCCTACTCAGCTGCTGTAGACCCCGATCTCGTTGAGCGAGTACCGGTTGTCCGTGCCGCGTTGCGTGCAGGTGATCCGTACGTACCGGGCGCTGCCCGGGGTGAACGCCCGGTTCTCCACTCCGCCCCTGCCCGCCGTTGTGGTGTGTACGGTCCGCCAGGTCGCGTTGTCCGTCGAGACCTCGATGCGGTAGGCGAGTGCGTACTGGTCCGACCAGTTGAGGGTGACGCGGCCGACCTGGCGGGGTGCGCCGAGGTCGACGGTGATCCAGGCGGTGGGGGTGGTCTTGCTCGCCCAGCGGGTGGCCGGGTCCTGGTCGATCGCCTTCTTCGGCGGGTACGAGACGATGATCGCGTCCTGGTAGTCCGAAGCGCTCACGCTCGCGCCGGCGGCGAGGTTGGTGAGGTTGTCGCCGCGGCGGGCCGGGAATTCGACCACCTGCTGGTACGTCGGCCGGTTCTGCCAGGCGATGCGGGGCACGGTGATGCCGCCCATCGCCCGGTGGACGATCGAGTCGGCGCAGACCTGCTCGCCCGCCCCGCATTCGTCGTCCGCCGGGTAGACCTCGGTCGCGGGCGTGGCCGCCGCCGTGGCCAGGGTGGAGAGCAGCACGTCGCGGCAGTCGGACACCGAACCGGCCCCGCAGTACGTCTTGTTGAGAGGACTGCTCACGGGCTTGCCGAGCACGGACCTGAGGTCCTTGTCGACGTAGCTCCACCAACCGTGCTGGAACGACGAGCCCTTGTGTGCCTCGCCCGCCGCGATCCCGGTGGCGGCGCCGCCGGTGCCGTTCTGGCCGCCCGAAGGCGACTCGTTGATCGGGGCGACGGACGTCAGCGCCTGGTAGAGGTCGTTGCCCAGGTCGGACTTGAACTCGCCCTCCACCAGCAGCGGCCACCAGGCGTCCAGGACGCGGATCGCGTCGGCGTCGGCGTAGACGCGCGATCCCTTCGCGGTCTCCCTGCGGTGCGAGCCGGCCGCGGTCCAGGCCCGCAGCTTCGCCACCGTCGCTGCCAGGGCGGGGTCGGTGATCTGCGCGCTGTCGATGACGTCCAGCACGGAGGGCAGCACGCTCTCGGCCCGCAGGTCGACCGTCGCGCCCTCTTCCATGGCCTTCACGAGCTGGACGCGGGTGACGTTGCCCGCGGCGACGAGGGCCGAGACCCGCTTGTCGAGGATGTCGGCGCGGTGGACCGAACCGTTGCCCCAGTCCGAAGCGAAGCCCTTGGCCTGCTTGTTGTTCCAGCTGACGTAGTAGTCCTGGTCGACGGACTGCGGATGCTCGGCCGGCGGCGTGACGGCGGAGGTGTTGCGGACCGGGTCCCAGTTCTGCCACTCGTGGCCGGCCCCGGCCAGGATCGGCTGGTCAGGATCCGTCCCGGCGGCCCGGACCGGATTGATGCCGGAGTTGTAGTACGCCGTGTGATCGGCGTCGACGTAGAACCAGTTGAAGGTGTAGCCGACGTCCTGGGCGGCCTTCTGGAAGGTCTGGGCCGAGGTGATCGCGTTCGGGTCGTTGAACTGCTGGAAGCCGATCACCGAGTCGATGTCGTGCTGGTACGTGGAGCGCAGCGCGGTGAAGGCCACCGGGCGCCCGTCCACTTCGCCGGTGTGCGTGACCAGCCCGTACGCACTGCGCTTGCTGACCAGATCGTAGGCACCGGTCGCGGTCGAGTCCGCCACGGTCGCCGACCAGCTGTTGTGCTTGGTCAGTGTGTCGAAGGGGGTGCACACCCCGCGCAGCAGGTAGTGGTCGGAGGCCCGGGTGGGCGCCGCGCCCGACGGTTCGCAGAGGTCGACGGCGAAGGTGTCGGTGATGTCCTGGTTGGCGGAGGTGGCGCTCCAGGAGTAGTCGAGCCCGCGGCCGATCTCCACGTAGAAGCTCAACCCGGGGAAGGCGGCCCCCCGGACGCGCAGCCCGGGCCCGTCCAGTTCCTGGATCATCAGCAACTGCGGTGCGTAGTAACCCGTTTGTGGCCCGTAGACCGCGACCGGATGGCCGGAGGCGGTGTGCTCGCCGGACACCACAAGGGCGTTGGACATGCCCTTCTTCGCGGTGATCAGGTCACCGGGCAGCACGCCTGCCGCCGTTGACGCCTTCGCGGCCTTCGCCGCGCCTGTTCCCGTGCCGTTCTGCGCGTGGCTGAAGGCCTGGACCGTGTCCGGATCCGGTACGGCGACACCCTTAGGGGAGGCGGGGGAGTTCCCGTACGGGAAGGTGCCGCTGTGGACGGTGGTCACCGCCTCGGAGTCGTCCTGCGCGCGCCACGCGGCGTACGCGGTGTTGCCGGCCGCCGTGCCGTAGCGCTGCTGGAATTCGAGCTTGGCGAGCGCGTTGCCGACCTCGCCGCCCCCGCCGCCACCGAAGATCGCGCCGACGACCGACGCCATCGCCACCACATCCGTGGCCGTGAAGTCCTTGATCGAGGAGCCGTGGCCGGTCAGCACGTACTCACCGGGGTAGCTGTTGGCTCCGACGGTGTCGTCGATCCACGCGTTGATGCCGGCCACGTAGTTCTGGATGTCCTGGTACGCCTGCGCGCCCTTGGTGCCGGAGTCACGGACGCGTTCGAGCTGGGCCGTGAGGTCGCTCTCGGTGTACGGAGCCACCGACCACAGGCTCTGCTCCAGGGCGCGGTTGCCCGCCGCGCCGCCCGCGAAGGACGACAACTCGCCCCGGCCGACGTGCCGCAGGACGTCCATCAGCCACAGCTTGTCCTCGCCGGCCGCGTACCCGGCGCCGAACTCGGTCCCCGCGCGGGTCGTTCCCTTGATGTGGGGGGTGCCCGTCGCCTTGTCCCGGGTGATCGTCACGTCCGACCGGGGCGACTTCGTGCTCTCCACCTGATCGGACGCCACCCCGAACGACGCGTCGTTGAAGTAGGCGGCGAGCTGATCCTCCGTCAGCCCCGAGTAGTCGTGCAGGAGGTTGTCGTACGGCTCTATCTGGTCCGCGGAGTGCTTCGGCCGGGTGCCGACGCTCTGGTGCAGCAGGATCCCGGCGAGCGTGGCGTGGCCGTTCTCACCGGCCGGGAGAATGTCCTGGCACTGGCCGAGGCAGGGGTCACCGGCGGCGGGTATCGGGTCAACTCCCGCCGCTGCCTGGGCGGGTGAGGCGACGACGAGCGTCGCGAGCATCGCGGAGGCCGCGACGACGGAGAGGACGGCTGAGCGGAAGGACGCTCGACGGCGTCGTGAAGCGGGAGCAGGAGCAGCGGTCACCGGAGCCTCTTCCGTCATTCGGTCGTGGGGGACACGGTCGGGCGCGCGGGAACACTATTCCCGCTTTCGCCGCAACCAGGAAGCTCCTGCGGGGCAACTTCCACAGGACCGCAATATTCCGGAGCGGCTGAGAGCCCGAGTCGGGGGCATCCGTCAGACGACCATCTCGTCGACGGTGGAGTGGGGCGCCATTAGGGTGAGGCGCCGCGGTCCGGTCCGGTCGCGTAGAGCGGATTCACTAGGTGCAGAGGTGTGGCAAGTTCATGAAGCGACCTGGACGGCTGTCGAAGATATCGGGGCCGGGCAGCGGAGTGGTGGCCGCGTCCCTCGCCCTGGCCCGCCCCGAGCGGGGCAACTCGGCCACCGGCCTGCTGCGACGCGCGGCCGGGCACGACGCCGTATGGCTGGCCGCCGCCGTCGCGCTCGGCGCCTCCGGCGGCCGGAGTGCGCGCAGGGCGGCGCTGCGGGGCGTCGGTTCCGTGGCGATCGTCGCCGTGATGAACCACACGCTCGGCAAACCGGCCGCCCGCAGCGCCCGTCCGGTCCTCGACCGGCTGCCCGGCGTGTTCCCCCGGCCGAACACCGCGTCGCTCCCGTCCAGCCCCATGGCCTCCGCCGCTGCCTTCGCCTCGGGGGTCGCCCTGGAGTCGCCGCGGTACGGACTCGCCGTCCTGCCGGTCGCCGCCGGGCTGGCGTACGTACGCAGCAGTGAAGGCCTCACCCATCGCGGCCGGGCGGCGGCGGGCGTGATCGTCGGCGTGGGCGCCGCGCTGCTCACCTGCCGGTGGTGGCCGGTGAAGCCGGACGCGGCGGCCTCCGCCCCGCCGCCGCGCAGACCTGCCCCCGCGCTCGTGGACGGCGAGGGGCTGCATCTGCTGGTCAACCCGTCGTCCGGCATCTCCTGGACCAAGGACACCGCCGAGACGCTGGGCACCCTGCTGCCCAAGGCCTCGATCACCGTCCTCGAACCGGCCGACGACCTGCTGACCCTGCTCGACGAGGCGGCGCTGCGCGCCGTCGCCGACGGCGGGGCGCTGGGCGTGTGCGGAGGCGACGGGACCGTCAACGCGGGCACCACCACGGCCGCCCGCCACGGTGTGCCGCTGGCCGTCTTCCCCGGCGGTACGTTCAACCACTTCGCCGTGGACCTCGGCAACCAGACCCTGGAGGACGTGGTCCGCGCCATCCAGGCGGGCGACGCGGTCACCGCCGACGTGGGCAGGGCCTCGTCACCCGAGGGCCCGGGCACCCACCCCGAGGAGGGCGCGCCGGACAGCTCACCCGCCGACTCGGCGGAGCCTCCGGAAGGTCCCGGCCAGCAGTTCTTCCTCAACACCTTCAGCATCGGGGTGTACTCGGAACTCGTCCACGCCAGGGAACGGCTGGAGAAGCACATCGGCAAGTGGCCCGCCCTGGCCGTGGGCCTCGCCAAGGTCCTGGCCACCGGCAGCCCGCTCTCCGTGGTCATCAACGGCCGCGCCCGCCGCATCTGGCTGCTCTTCGCGGGCAACGGCATCTACCACCCGGCCGGTTTCGCCCCGACCTACCGCACACAGCTCGACGACGGACTGCTCGACGTCCGCGCCGTGGAGGCCGGCACCCCGCTGGCCCGCACCCGGCTGCTGCTCGCGGTCCTGACCGGCACCCTGCACAACTCCCGGGTGCTGACGACCGCCCAGGTACGCCGCCTGGACCTCGAAGTCCTGCGGGGCGACCCCCACTTCGCGTACGACGGCGAGGTCACGGACGCCACCTACCGACGTCTGGTCCTCGACAAGATTCCCAAGGCCGTCACCCTGTACCGCCCCGCCGACCAGGACCAGTGGCTGCGCTGAGCTGCCGAGCGGACGCGGTGCAACGGCGTATGCATGAGCCGCCGCAGGCCGGGCACTTGGAGGAAGCACAACGACGGACCGACAGCCACCGACCGCGTGGCCGCGGAGACGAAGAGATCGGAACCGACATGATTGTCCTTGGCGTCATTCTGCTCCTCATCGGCCTGCTGGTCGGTGTCTCGCTGCTGACCACCATCGGTGGTGTGCTTGTCGTCGTCGGCGCGGCCCTGTGGATCCTCGGGGCGAGCGGCCGCGCGGTCGGTGGCCGTAAGCACTACTTCTAGAACCCCTCTAGGGCCGGTTGTCGAACACCGACCCGATGAACTCCGAGAGCAGCCGCTCCTTGAGCGGCTGCTCAAGAGCGTCCAGCAACACCAGTACGGGGGCCATCCGGACGGGCAGCCCCGCCTCCCCGTCGAGCCCCGCGTAAGCCAGGACGCCGGCGATCTCCTCCGGAGTCAGCGCCGCCGGGTCGAGCCCGGCGGCGAGGCCGGCCAGCCCCGGGTCCACGGACACCGGCGGCAGCGCGCGGGCCGCTCGCAGCGCGTCAGCCAGATCCTTCACCAGCGCGTCCACCTGGCCGACCGTGGCCGGGGTCAGGGTGAGATGGAGATTGGGCGGCAGGCCGTCGAACGACAACTGCGGCTGGAGGTACCAGCCCCGGACGCGCATCTCGTCCGCCAGGTGCAGCAGCAGGCTCAAGTCGGGCCCCGCTCCCGCCGATTCGCCGTGGACCGTGAACGCGACCAGCCCTGCGGCCGGTTCACCGAGCACCTGTACGCCGGCTACGCCACGCAGCCCCGCCAGCAGCCGGTCCGACGCCTCGGCGACCCGGGCGGCCAGGGCGGTGTAGCCGTCCTCCCCGACATGCTGGAGGACCGCCCACGCCTGCGCCAGCAGCCCGCCGGACTTCGTCCCCTGCACCGTGGGGTTGACGACCGGGTAACCGGGCCACCCCGCATGGGCGAAGTACTGGTACCGGCGCAGTTCGGCGTCCCGGTAGAGGACGACGGACGCGCCCTTGTCGGCGTACGCATACTTGTGCAGGTCGACGGAGAGCGACGTGACCCCGGGGACCGAAAGGCCGAACGGCGGCACCTCGCGCCCGGCGCGCCGCAGATAGGGCAGCAGCCAGCCGCCGATACAGGCGTCGACATGGCACAGCACCCCGCGCCCGGCGGCAGCGGCGGCGATGTCGGCCACGGGGTCGATCACCCCGTGCGCGTACGACGGCGCCGAGGCGACCACGAGCGCGGTGCGGTCGGTGATGGCCGCCGCCACGGCGTCGGCGTCGGCGCGGAAGGTGGCCGGATCGACCGGGACGGCGACCGTCTCCAGGCCGAGGTAGTGGGCCGCCTTGTGGAAGGCGGCATGGGCGGTGGACGGCAGGACCAGCTGCGGCGCCGTGACCCCCCGTACCGAACGCGCGTGGTCGCGGGCCGTCTTGACCGCGAGCAGGATGCTCTCGGTACCGCCGCTGGTGAACGTCCCTTGCGCGCCCGGGGCGCCCAGCAGCGCCGCCACGGTCCGCACCAGGTCGTTCTCCAGCCGTGCCACGCTCGGGAAGACGGTGGGGTCGAGGCCGTTGACGGTCGCGTACTCCGTGTACGCGGCGGCCGCCAGCTCGTCGAGCCCCTCTAGCCCCGCGTCGTAGACGTAGGCGAAGGTGCGCCCACCCCGGGTGGGTGCGTCGGAGTCCCGCAGACGCCGCAGCTCGGCGAGCACGTCGGCCGCCGAACGGCCCTCGGGAAGCGCGGGGTTGGGCTCAGTCGACACGGTCGGTCTCTTCCTGCCGGGGTTCGGGCGCGGGGGACGCGGGCGCGGGGGACGCGGCCGCCGGGGACACGGGCGTTGCGGACGTGTTGTCGGCGGCGTCCTCGCGGTAGCGGTACAACAGCCACAGGCTCGCCGCCGCGAGAACGGCCGGCAGCACGCTCATGCCCACGGTGATGCCGGTCAGAGCAGCCCCGGGCTGGTCGACCCGGTGGTCGGCGTCGGAGGAACGAAACCCCGTCACCGCCAGAACGAGCGCGAACGCCCCGGCGCCCAGCGCGAAGGCCAGATTCTCGGCCGCGGTCCACAGCCCGGTGAAGGTCGCTGCCCGCCGCTTGCCGGTACGGGCGACATCGGCCGCGAGCGTGTCGGCGAGCATGGTGAGCGGCAGCAACTGGAGCCCGGCGTAGGCGATTCCGATGACGACGACCGCCCCGAAGCCGAGCGCGTTTCCGGCCGCGGGCGTGCAGGCCAGCAGCACGGCGCCGCCGAGGAAGAGCACCGAGGCGCACCACTGGGCCGCCTTCACGCCGTAGCGACGGGCCAGCCGGTTCCACAGCGGCATGACGAGTACGAGCGGACCGATCAGACAGGCGAACAGCGGCGTGACCGCGTCGGCCGAGCCGAGGGTGTACGTCGCGAAGTACTGGACGCCGGCGAGCATCACGCCCACGGCGAGGGCCTGGAGGGTCCACATGCCGGCCAGGAACAGGAAGGGCCGGTGCGACCTGGCGGCGGCCAACTGGGCCCGGAGCGAGTGCTCGGCCTCGCTGCGGGCCACCGCGGGCGCCCACCGGGTGGTGAACCAGGCCCCGAACATGCCCAGGGCGAGCAGGAAGGCGACGGCGATCCCCATGGTCCGGTAGCTGCCCGGTCCGTCGTCGCCCGCGTGCGCGATCGCCGGCGCGAGCCCGCCGGACAGCAGGATCGCGACGCCGAGAAAGCCGACCCGCCAGCCCAGCACCCGGCTCCGCTCGGCCGGGTCCTCGGTCATCTCGGCGGGCATCGTCACGTACGGCACCTGGAAGACGGCGTACGCGGTGGCGGCGAGCAGGAAGACCACCGCCACGTATCCGGCGGCCGCCGCGCCGTGCAGCGGGGGCGCGGCGAAGAGCAGCGCGAAGAGCGGCGGGAGCGTGCAGGCACCGGCCAGCAGGAACGGCCGGCGCGGTCCGCCGCGCAGTCGGCTTCGATCGGACACCGCCCCGACCAGCGGGTTGACCAGGACGTCCCAGGCCTTCGGCAGGAAGACGGCCGCACCGGCGACGGCCGCGGGCACGGCGAGCACGTTGGTGAGGTAGTAGAGCAGGATCAGCCCCGGCACGGTGGCGAACGTGCCGGTGCACAGGGAGCCGAGGCCGTACCCGATACGCACCCGGCGCCGAAGGGGCGCAACCGGCTCGCCCTGCGCGCGGATGTCTGCTGCCATGCCGCAGATCATGGGGGAACGTCGAAGCCGGCGGCAAGAGCCGCGTGTGAAGGCGGCATGAAGTCTGCTGCCTGCGGCGACCTCAGACGGAAGCGACACCGGACGGAAGCGACCGGACCCGAAAGCGACCCAGGCCGAAAACGACCTCAGCCGAAAGCGACCTCAGCTGAAAGCGACTTCACTCCGAAGAACGCTGTAGAGCACCATGTCGTGGTAGCTCCCGTTACGGAACTGGGCGCCCCGCATCACCCCTTCCCTGGTGAACCCCGCCTTCTCCAGGGCGCGTTGCTCGGCGACGTTCGCCACGTCGGTGTGCGCGTCCACCCGGTTCACCTGCGTGTGGGCGAAGAGATACCGCGTGAGCAGCGCCTGGGCCCGGGTGCCGATGCCCTGACCCCGGGCCTCGGGGAGCAGTCCGATGCCGATGTTCCAGCCGCGGTTGAGCGGCCCGAACGGCATGGAACGCCAGCCGACGGATCCGACAGCCCGGTCCGGGCTCACCACCACCATGAGCGTTCCGGAGTCGGCCGTCAGCAGTCCGTTCTCGGCCCAACGCCGGTGCTTCGCGGCAGGATCGGCGAACCCGAACCAGTCGAACGCCGCATCCGACTCCGGGGACGTGTTGTGGAGCAGGTCGAGCAACGGCAGGTCTTCCTTGGCCACCGGGCGAAGGTCTACGTCCTTGGTCTTGGCGGAAGCGTATGACGCCGGTCATGCCGGTCCCGCGCCTGGTCCGCCCTGGGTACCGGGCCTGGAAAGATGCGCTCGGCTACTCATGTCCCGGCCCCGGCCGGGGCCGATGATGAAGGCCAGCAATGCCGAACCCAGGAGACAGCACATGCTCAGCCGCCTCGCCGACGTTCTGGTGCCTGTCGCCGGCCGTCTCACCGTCACGACCGACCCGGGAGCCGAACTCGCTCCGGGCAGCATCATCGCCGCGAATCACACCTCGTTCGCCGACCCGGCCGTCGTCCTTGCCGCGCTGCACCGTCTCGGGGTCCGGCCGGTCGTCATGGCGGCAGCCGGCCTGTGGCGCGTCCCGCTGCTCGGCCGCGCGCTCGCCGGTGAAGGGCACATACCCGTCCACCGCGGCGACCGGCGCGCGGCGCACGCCCTGGACGCCGCGGCCGAGGCGCTGGAGCAGGGCCGCTCGGTGCTGATCTACGCCGAGGGCGGTCTGCCGCGTCGCACCGACGCCCGCGAAACGGCCCCCGAGGCGTTCCGCAGCGGCCTGGCCCGGCTGAGCCTCCGCACCGGCACTCCGGTGGTGCCCGTGGGCCAGGCGGGCGCCCGGCGGATCATCTCGGGCAACGCGGCCAAGCAGCTGGCGGGCCTGCTCACGGCGCCGCTGCGCCGCCCCGAACTGCACGTTCACGTGGGGACGCCGCTGAGTCTGGCCGGTGACAGGGCGGCCAGGACGGCGCAGGCCCGTACCGCCGTGACGACAGCCTGGCGCACGGCCACCGCGCAGCTGGGGGAGCCCGCCGCGCTCGCCGCGTGAGTCTCGCGCTCGCCGCGTAAATCAGCGGGCGACGGGGTTGTTGTCGGGATCGGCGTCGGCGTCGGCGGTGGCCAGGGCCCGCAGGCGCGGCGCGACCTCCTCACCGACCCGGAACGCCTCCTCCAGATGCGGATATCCGGACAGGACGAACTCGTCGACACCCAGCCGCCGGTATTCGTCGAGCCGGGCCGCCACCTCGTCGTGCGAGCCGACCAGCGCGGTGCCGGCACCCTCCCTGACCAGGCCGATCCCCGCCCAGAGGTTTGGCGAGACGGTCAGCCGCCCCGGGTCGGCCGAGCCCGCGTGCAGTGCGGTCATCCGGGCCTGCCCGGTGGAGTCCATCCGGGCGAAGCGTTCCTGGGTGGCGCGTACCGTCTCCGGAGCGAGCCCCTTGAGCATGCGGTCGGCCTCACGCCACGCCTCGTCGGCGCTGTCGCGGCTGATGATGTGCAGACGCAGTCCGAACCGCAACGCGGGGTTACGCACCCGCAGTTGCTCCACCCGGGCGGCGATCCCCGCCGGCGGCTCGCCCCACAGCAGCTGGACGTCGGCGCGACGTACGGCCACGTCCTGGGCCGCGGGGGAGGCGCCGCCGAAGTACAGCGGAACCGGATACCGCGTGGCGGGGTCCGTCAGCCGCGCGTTCTCGATCTTCAGATGACGGCCATCGTGGTCGACCCGCTTCCCGTCCAGCAGATCCCGCAGCACCGCCATGATCTCGTCCGTCCGCGCGTAGCGGTCGTCATGGTCGAGCTGGTCGCCGTACGCCCGCTGCTCGGCGGGGTCGCCGCCGGTGACGATGTTGAGCCGCAGCCGCCCTCCGGCGAACCGCCGGAACGAGTCGGCCTGTTGGGCCAGCAGCGTCGGGCTGGCGAATCCCGCGCGGAACGCCACGAGGAACCCGATCCGCTCCGTGTGCTGGGCCAGCGCCGAGGTCAGGATCCACGGATCGGCGCAGCCGAGGCCGACCGGCGTCAACAGGGAGGCGAACCCCGCGTGTTCGGCGGCGCGCGCCACCTGCGCGAGGTACCCGATGTCGGCGGGCCGCCGCGTGGCGGCAGCGGTGCGCTTCTGTACGGCGGTGACACCACCGGGATCGCGGCCGTCACCACCCGTGGGCAGGAACCAGTGCAGCAAGGGGGCCATGTCGGCATCCTGGCCGGTCGGTGCGGTACGACACAAGACGCGTCTGGTATCCGGGCTTCGCCGTATCAAGGTGTGGAACGCCTCGCCCCGGGCGGGCATGGCCGATTTTCGACTTGAAGAAAGGTTAGGCTAACCTAAGTGACGTGATCGTGACTGCACCCGCCCGAGAAGCCTCCCCACCGTCCGGCCCCGGCGCCACCGGCCTGGCCACCACCGATCTCACCGTCGCCTACGACGGCGTGGATGTGGTGCACGAGGCGGGCATCCGCCTTCCCGGCGGCCAGGTCACGGCGCTGATCGGCCCCAACGGCAGTGGGAAGTCCACCCTGTTGCGTGCGGTCGCCCGACTGCACCGGGCGCGCACCGGACGGGTGACCGTGGGTGCGGACGGTGAGCAGCCTGTGGACGCCTTCGCTCTCTCGCGCACCGACTTCTCCCGCCGCGTCACACTGCTCGCACAGAGCCGCGCCACTCCGGCGGGACTCAGCGTCCGCGAGGTGGTCGGCTTCGGGCGGCACCCGTACCGGGGGCGGTTGCGGGGGAGCGACCCGGACGGCGTGCGGCTGATCGAGCACGCCCTGGCCGTCACGAACGTCGCCGAACTCGCCGACCGCGGCGTGGAAAGCCTCTCCGGCGGCCAGTTGCAGCGCGTCTGGTTCGCCTGCTGTCTGGCGCAGGACACCGACGTACTGCTGCTCGACGAACCGACGACCTATCTCGATCTGCGCTACCAGGTGGAAATCCTCGACCTCATCAGGGACTTGGCCGACACGCACGGCGTCACCATCGGGGTCGTCCTGCACGACCTGGACCAGGCGGCGGCGGTGGCGGATCAGGTCGTCCTGCTCTCCGAGGGGCGTGTCGCGGCTGCCGGCACCCCCGCCCAGGTGTACGACGCCGAGCTGCTGAGCGACACCTACGGCATCCGTATCGAGGTCGGAGCCGACCCCTCGACGGGAATCCCCCGCACCCGTGCGGTGGGCAGACATCACCTCCGGCTGGAAAGGCCCTGACATCCCCATGACCACCAAGCTCCGGGCATGGCCCGCGATCAGCGTGATCGCCGCCACCCTCGCGGCCACCCTCGTCGGCTGCGGCACGACGGAGGCACCCGAGAAGACGGCCGCCGCGGCCCCCGCGCTGACGGTCACCGACTCGCGCGGCGAGAAAGTGACGCTCGACGGACCGGCCCAGCGAGTCGTCGGCACCGAATGGAACGTCGTCGAATCGCTCGTCACCCTGGGCGTCGACCCCGTCGGCGTGGCCGATGTGAAGGGGTACCAGGACTACGACACGGCGGCGCCCCTTGCCGACGGCACCAAGGACATCGGCACCCGCGGCGAACCCAGTCTCGATACCGTCGCCGCCCTGAAGCCCGACCTCATCGTCGCGACGGACGACCTGACGGACGCCGCCATCGGCCAACTCTCCGAACTGGCGCCGCTCATCGTGGTGCGGGCGGCTGACGCGAGCCGCCAGATCGACCAGATGACCGACAACGTGAAGCTCATCGCGCGGGCCACCGGAACCGAGGCCAAGGCCGAGGAGACGATCGCCGCCTTCCGGCAGAGGCTCGCCGAAGGCAAGAAGGAACTCGCCGCCGCGGGCCTCGCAGGGCAGAAGGTCGCCTTCGCCGACGGCTGGCAGGAAGGAAGCCAGGTCTCGGTGCGCCCGTTCGTGAAGGGCTCGCTGCTCACCGACATCAACACCGAACTCGGTCTGGTCAGTCCGTGGACGATGAAGGGCGACAAGGGGTACGGCCTCGCCGCGACGGACGTCGAGGGCCTGACGAAGATCGGCGACTCCCGGTTCGTGTACATCGCCAACGACGCGGACGGCGGTGATCCCTTCGCCGGCGGACTCAAGGACAACGCGGTGTGGAAGTCGCTGCCCTTCGTGAAGAAGGGCGAAGCCCACCGGCTCCCGGACGGCATCTGGATGTTCGGCGGTACGGCGTCGATGACGCGGTACATCGACGCGCTCGTGGACGCACTGACCAAGTGAACGTCCACACCGTCGCGGCGAAAGCCGGTCCTCCGTCCGTTGCGAAGACCGAACTCTCTTCATCGGCGGGCCCGGTGGAGGCAGCCGCCTCCACCGTGCCCGGCCGCACGGCGCCGGCCGGGCGCGGCCGGGTCGCCGTCCTCGCCCTCGGGGCGCTCCTGGCCCTGCTGGTCCTCATGGCCCTGCACATCAGCCAAGGCACGGCGACCGTCGGACCGCACACCCTCTGGCGCGCGGTCATCTCCCGCTGGTCGGACGGCGGCACTTCGGACCAGGCGGACGCCGTACTGGTGGCCTCCCGGCTGCCACGGCTCGCCGCAGGGCTGATCGTCGGCTGCACACTGGGCGTGGCCGGCGCCGTACTGCAGTCGGTGTCACGGAACGTACTCGCGTCGCCCGACACGCTCGCCGTGGACGCGGGCGCCTATCTCGCGGTCGTCGCCGTCGCGGCGTTCGGCGTCACCCTGCCGCCGTTCCTGGCGGGCGGTACCGCGCTGATCGGCGGACTGCTCGCCGCCGGCATCGTGCTGGGACTCGCCAGGGCGGGAGCGGGACCCACCCGCCTCGTGCTCGCGGGTTCGGCGCTCACCCTCGGCCTCGGCGGTCTGAGCCAGACGCTGCTCCTGCTGCGCGCACAGCAGACGACCGGCCTCTACGCCTGGGGCAACGGCTCCCTCGCGCAGATCGGCATGCAGACCGTCGACCGGCTCGCGCCGGTCGCCGTCCTGGCGTTGACCGGGCTGATCGTGCTCGGCAGGCGACTCGACATCCTCGCGCTCGGTGACGACGGAGCGGCGGTCGTCGGCGTAAGTCCCCGCCGTACGCGGGCGATTGCCGTCGTCCTCGCCGTCGCCCTCTCGGCCGTGTCCGTCACCGTCGCAGGGCCCATCGGATTCGTCGGGCTGTGCGCGCCCGCGATCGTACGGCTGGCCGGTGCCCGGCTGCCCGCGCTGCTGCGTCATCGGCTGTTCGTCCCCGCGTCGGCGGTGGCGGGCGTGCTGGTCGTGCTCGGCGCCGATGTGCTGCTGCGGGCCCTGTTCGGCGCCCAGGCGGGCGCTTCCGTACCGACGGGCATCGTGACGAGCTTCTTCGGCGCGGTCGTACTCGTGTCCCTGGCCTACCGGTCCCGTGACACGGGAGCCGCCGCCCCGGCCGCCGCCTTCGTGCGTCTGCGCAGCCGCCGTGCCTTCGCCGTCACGCTCGTGACGGTAACCACCGCTCTCTGCGCGGCGGTTGTCGCCGCCACTCTGCTCGGCGACGCCCCGCTGTTGCTCGGCGACGTGGGGAACTGGCTCACCGGGCGGTCCGGACGCTTCGTCTCGTTCGTCCTCGACACCCGCATGCCGCGCGTCGCGGCGGCGCTGCTCGCCGGCGCCGCGCTGGCGACAGCGGGGACCGTCGTGCAGGCGGTCTCCCGCAACCCCCTCGCCGAACCGGGCATCCTCGGTGTCGTCGGGGGAGCGGGCGTCGGCGCCGTCATCACGCTCACGATCGTCCCGCTCGCGAGCTTCTGGTACGTCGGCGGCTCCGCGCTCGCCGGGGCCGCGGCCGCCACCCTGCTGGTCTTCGGGCTCGGGGCGCGCGGCGGACTGGAGCAGAACCGGCTGGTGCTGATCGGTATCGGTGTGTCGGCGGGAGCGGCGGCGTTGGTGAGCCTGCTCATCGTGCTGACCGATCAGTACAACGGCACCAAGGCGCTGACCTGGCTGTCAGGATCGACGTACGGACGCACGTTCCCCGAGGTACTTCCGGTGCTCGGCGCGCTGTTGGCGGCAGCGCCCGTACTCGCCGCGAAGCGCCGCGAGCTCGACCTCATAGGGCTGGACGCCGACACACCACGGCTGCTCGGCATCCGGCTGGGCACGACACGGCTGGGACTTCTCGCCGTGGCCGTTGTGCTCACCGCGGCCGCGGTGGCCGCTGTCGGTGTCATCGGCTTCGTCGGACTCGTGGCACCCCACGCCGCGCGTGCCCTGGTGGGCCGGCGCCATGGACGGGTGCTGCCGGTTGCCGCCCTGCTGGGCTCGCTGCTGGTGGTCGTCGCCGACACGGTCGGCCGTACGGTCGTCGCGCCGGCGCAGATCCCGGTGGGGGTCGTCACGGCGGTGATCGGGGCACCGTACTTCGGTTGGCTGCTGTGGCGGTCCAAGGCGATGAGATGACGCGGTGGGGTCGGTAGGGTCCGCACCATGAAGAACCGGCCCCGGGCGCACGGCCGTACGCCCGATGCCGAGGAGTCGTGGGAGTTCCTTTCCGCCACCGTGGCGGAGCTGGCCCGACCGGCCGGGGGCCCGGCGCCCACCTCGTAGAAGCCGCAGAGCCACGACGCCGTAGAGTCACGGCATGTCCTTGCGAATCCGTATGCGTCAGGCACTGCCGGAAGCGATGCGTGCCCGCGACAAGGTCGCGATGCGCGCCTTGCGCGCGACTCTCTCGGCGCTCGACAACGCCGAGGCGGTTCCCGTGGACCCGGCCGACGCACGCAGCTCGGCCATCGAAGACTCACCAGTGGGTGCCGGCGCCACCGAGGCGGCGCGGCGCGACCTGAGCGAGGGCGACGTACGAGACATCGTCCGCGCCGAGGCCACCGAACGCCTCGACGCGGCGGCGCAGTTGACGTCCCCGGCACACGCGGACCGAGCCGCACAACTACGCGAAGAGGCCGCCGTACTGCTCCGCTTCCTCGACGGCTCCGAAGCCGCCTAGCACACGGGCGGCGGACACTGCTCGCCGCAAGGCCCTAGTACTCCAGGAGCGAGGCCAGCGTTCCGAGGTTGTCGCGCATGCCGCGCTTGAACAACTGCTCGGCCACCGGCCCGAGAAGGGCGGCCGGGCCCGGCAGGCCGGATGCGCTGATCGTGCCCTCCAGGGCGAGGCGCGTCGCGCGCCGGTGGGGCTGGGCGTGGAAGCGGTAGACGAAGGGAGTTGGCCCGCTCAGCGAGGTGAAGGTGACCTCTTCGCCCGGTGAGAAGCCGGTGATCGCGACTTCGTTGACCGTCGGGCCGCCAGGGAGGTTCCGGTGCACCTCGTACCGGGTGCCGAGGCCGCCCGTGCCTTCGACGCGTCGTACGCGCTGCACCGCGGAGTACCACTTCGGCATGGTGGTGAAGTCGGCGACGAAGGCGAACACCTTGGCCGGCGGGGCGGTGATGTCGAGGCTCAGCTGGAACGTCACGGTGTCCTCCACGGACGTGCTGGGTTCGGTAAGGCGGTCATCGCGCCCGGTCCTCCTCGGCGGCGAGGCGGTTGGCCAGGGCGAGTCCGGCCGGGGACTGCTGGGTGAACGCGTGCAGGAACGCGATCAGTGCTTCGGTGTCCGTCGTCGCGCTCGCCTGGTCGATCAGGTCGTAGAGCTGGTTCTCGATCTCGGCGACGCGTGCGGCCTTCTCCCGGCCCTGCGGGGTCAGTGTGAGACTCACCTGGCGCCGGTCGTGCTCGCTGGTCGTCCTCTGTACGAGACCCGCGGTGACGAGCCGGTCCACGATCCGGCTCGGGCTCGTGCCCGTGTCGCACACGAGCATGCCGCCCAGTTCCCGCAGGGCGAGCGGGCCGTGATCGGCGATGATGCGCAGCGCCTCGGACTGGGCGGGGGTGACGTCGATCTCGGACAGCAACACCGTCAGCCGGCGGTTGCCTTCCCGCTGTGTGGCCAGGATGAGGTAGCGAATCTGTTCTGCTGTTCTCAACTGAGTTCCCTTTCGTACTGCCGCTGCCGCAGTGCGTCCGCCAGGAGCCCGGCCGCCGCCGGGTCGTGGGCGGCGAGCACCGGCATACCCGGGTGGCGCGCGGCCAGCTGATTGATCCGCCGGGTCGTCCCGTGCAGTCCGGCCGCGTTCCCGACCCCCGGCACGCGGTCCGCCGCCAGCAGCCGCACATCGTACGTGACGTCGCCGACGAACATCATCGTCGGCAGTCCCGCGCCGCGCAGCAGCAGCGACATCGAGCCGGGCGTGTGTCCGGGAGTGGGCAGGAGCAGCAGCGAGCCGTCTCCCATCACGTCGTGCGCGTGGGTGAACGGTGCGATCGCCGGGTCCTCGAAGCGCCGCGGAGTGACGGGGCTCCAGTCCACGCCGGGGACCTGGATGTGCTGGCGCAGCAATCCGGCGAAGGCCGCGAACTTCTTGTCCACCTCGGCGAGTTCGGCCGCGCTGGCCAATACCTTCGCTGACCTCGGCAGTTCGCGCAGGCCGCCGATGTGGTCCTGGTGCAGATGGGACAGGATCGCCACGCGCACGTCGGCGATGTCGTAACCCAGGCTGCGCAGTTGAGCGGTCAGGGTCCCGTCCGGAGGGACGTCGAACTTGGCGAGGCGACGGTAGATGTGACCGGCCGGGCCGCCGGGGAAGTAGCCGGGGTCGGTGACCGAGCGCCGGTCCTGGCCGGTGTCGAACAACACCAGACCCTTGTCGTGCTCGATGACGTACACGTTGATCGGGCGCGGCTCCGTCCACCGGCGTGAGGTGTTGAGCCACCACAACAGCGGGGTGCCGTTGGTCTCGACGTGTTCCGGACGGATCTGGACGGTGCCGGTGCTGACGACCGAGACCCGATTGGCCTGCCCCATGAGAAGCCCCCTGGTGTGTGTCTGTCGCAACATGCGTGCTGCAACATGTATGTCGTGACATCTATTGGACTCCGGTGTGGCACCCCTGTCAAGTGCCGACTGCCGTGAGCAGCGGGGACGCGGTCTCCCAGAAGCTCACCCCGAGGTCTACCGGCCGTCACCACGGCCCGGCACAATCGCGCGTATGACGATCACTACGGCCCCGCCGCCGACGCACCACACCCCCGTCGCCCTCGCACGGGGGTTTCTGACGGGTGCTGTGATCGGGGCGTCGCTCGCCGGGATCGTGGTCGGCGCCGTCATCGAGGAAGTGCCGCTGTTCGTCACGGGGTTGGTCCTGCCCGTGGTCTACGGGCTGCTCTTCTTCCTCGCCGGTGTGCCGAGGCGCGCCCGCGAGGCGGCCGTCCCGCCCCGTACGGCACTCGCGATGATCGAGAGCCTGCGGGCCATCGGGGGAGAGTCGAGCGACATACCGGTGCGGTTCGACCTCACCGTCGCGCCGGACGACGCGCCGGCGTACCGGGTGGAGATCACCCAGGACATCAACCTCGTCGATCTGCCCGACTACCGGCCGCGCGGCATCCTGGTGGTCCAGTACTCGCCGGACCGGCCCTGGCGGGCGCGCATCGTGAAGCGGCCGACACCCGAATGGGAGGAACGGGCGGCCGGCGCCCGCATCGACTCGGCGCCCAAGGCGGCCCTGGTACGCGAGGCGCCGGAGGGCTGCGGTTTCGGATTTCTGGTGCTGCTCGGGCTGCTGCTCGCCGCCGCCGCCGTGATCCTGCTGTTCCGCGCCGATCTGTTCGACCAGGACACCGCCGCGGGCCCGCCCGCTCCTTCGATGCCCTCCGTCTCCTCGTCGTCGAGGACGGTCGTCTCGTCGTCGACCGGCACGGTCACCGTCGGCCCTGACCAGTCGCTGCTCGACAAGGGTGAACTGCGCCGGGCCGTCGACTCGCTGATCAAGGGCAAGGACGAGAGCGAGCGCCAGGCCCTCACCGTCGTGCTGCAGGAGCGCCTGCTGTCGGTCGTGTTCGCCCCGACCGGCACCCGGGCCCCGCGGTTCGACCTCACATTGCTTCCGTACGACCGTTTTCCCGCTCTGGTCGAGGAGGCCCGTACCGGCCTCGGCGTCCGCTCCCCGCAGACCTGGCAGCTCACCGCCGAGAGCCTCACCGGCTCCCTCGTCATCAGGGTCGGCGTGACCGGCCCCGAAGGATCGGCCTCCCTGGAGGCTGACCGCGAGGGCGCGGTGGTGCGGCGCGCCCCCGCGCGCTGACCGCGTCGGCAACCGCGCACCGGGCAGTGCCGTCCCTGAAGCGAAACGGTACGGACGACAACGGATCGGCAGGAGGAGGAGACACGTGGGCTGGCACGGCTATCTGGCGCTGTGGTGCGGGGTGTTCGGTGCGATCGCGCTGGTCGGGTACGGCAGGTCGCTGGCCGGGGTGACCCGCGCCCAGCGGAAGGTCCGGGTCATGGGACGGATCGAGCAGGTGCGCGAGCCCAGGCACGGGGCCTCCCAGGTCGGCGGGATATCCGTGGTCGTCTCCTTCCAGGACCCGTCCACCGGGGAGGAGTTCACCGTGACGAACGACGGTGAGCGCGGTGAGCCCATCGCCGCGGCCTGGACGGGCCGGGAGGTCGGAGTGCACTACCCGCGCGGAAGGCCGCACGCCTTCCGCTTCACCGACGACCTCGGGGAGGGCAGGTACGGACTCGGCCTGCCCAACTGCTCGGTCTTCCTGATCTACGCGGGACTGGTGACCGTCGTCGCGATCGACCGGGGCTGGCAGTGGGCCCTGCTCGGCTTCGGGGTGCCCTGGAGTGTGACCGTGGCGTGCTTCCTGCCGCAGGGCGCACGCCGGGCGGGCCGGCGTATCGCCAGACTGACGTCCCGGGCTGCCGTCCAGGGGCGGGTCGTCGCCGTGCTCAAGGACGTCAGCGTCGACGAGGACGGCGACACCCTCACCAGTCACACGCCGATCGTCGCGTTCACCACCCATGAGGGCGCGGCCGTCACCGCCTACTGCCCGTCCGGGCTGCCGGACCCTGTCGGCTCCTACGGCCGGGACGTCACGATCCACTACGCACCCGACGACCCGGCCGTCTTCACCCCGGACCTCGCGGCCGAACACCGCACCCGGAGAATCGACTTCGCTTTCAGCGCCGTGGCACTCGCCGTCGGAGTGGCCGCGGTCGCCGTGGGAGCGGCAAAGGCCCTCGCCGGATAGCGCGCCCTGTCAGCCGCGCTTGCCCGCCCGGATCAGGCGCCGACACCGGCGAGCAGCGCGGCAACCGCCCGCGCCGACGCCGTCGATGCTCCGTGCGTGCAGATGTGTGCGGTGCCGGGAAGCAGTCCCGGCAGTCCCGTCTCCACGATGACGGCATCCGGGCGCGCCGCGACCAGTTCCGCGAGTGACCGGGACATCCAGGAGTGACGGGCGGCGTCCCGTACGACGACGACCAGCGGACGGTCGGCCGTCGCGTCGATTCCGCTGAGCCGCAGCACACCGGCGTCCGCGCGCAGATCGTCCTCGCCGAGCCGGACGCTGCTGGTGCCGGGCATGAGTTCGCTGAGGGGCGCGGCCACACCCCAGGGGGTCTGCTTGTCGATGGCCAGGTGCGTGGCGGGCGCCAGCTCGACGACATGGGGCGCCGCGGTCAGCGGGGTACGCGCGCGGGCGGCCTCACTCAGGAGTACGGCCCGGCGTGCCGCGCCCAGACCGATGGCCGGGTCGGGCACGCCGGCGGAGGTGGTGCGGCGCAGCTCCGCCGACCAGTCCGCGAAGTCCGCCACGCGGCGGGCCGCGTCGGCGAGACGCTCCTCGGGCAGGTCGCCGCCGAGTACGCCGTTCACGAGCGCGTCGATCAGCCGGCGGGCCGTGCCCTCGTCGGCGTTCTCGCCGCCGACACAGACGGCGTCGGCGCCCGCGGCGACGGCGCGGACGGTCGCGTTCTCGATGCCGTAGCGGTTGGAGACGCCGCCCATCTCGATCGCGTCGGTCACGATGAGCCCTTCGAAGCCCAGTTCCTCGCGCAGCAGCGTGTTGAGGATGCGGGGGCTGAGGGTGGCCGGGGCGTCCGGGTCGAGCGCGGGCACGAGGAGGTGCGCGCTCATGACGGCGCGGGCCCCGGCGGCGATGGCGGCGCGGAACGGCGGCAGCGCGTTCGTCGTGATGTCTTCGACACTGGCCTCGTAGGTGGGCAGGCCGTGGTGGGAGTCGACGGCCACGTCACCGTGCCCGGGGAAGTGCTTGGCGCACGCGGCGACCCCGGCCGCCTGGATGCCCCGTACCCACGCGTCCGTGTGCCGGGACACCACCTTCGGGTCGGCGCCGAAGGACCGTACGCCGATGATGGGGTTGTCCGGGTTGAGATTGACGTCCACGCTCGGGGCGTAGTCCAGGGTCACCCCTGCGGCACGCAGCTCGTGGCCGAGGTCGGTCGCGACGGCGCGGGTGAGCGCCGTGTCGTCCACGTAGCCAAGGGCATGATTTCCGGGGCGTGTCGATCCGGTACGCGCCTCGATCCGCGTCACGTCCCCGGACTCCTCGTCGATGGCGATGACGAGGTCGGGGTTCTCCGCGCGCAGCTGGGCGGTCAGTTGGGCCACCTGGGCGGGCGACTCGATGTTCCGGGCGAACAGCACCACGGAACGCAGTCCGGCCTGGATGGAGTTGAGCAGCCAGTCGGGGGCGCTGGTGCCGACGAATCCCGGTTGCAGGAGTGCGAGGGCGAGGCGTCGAAGCTCCTTGTCGCTGCTCACGTTGGTGTGCCTTTCGGGTAGGGCGCGGTGGAACGGCCCGGGGCTCGGCGACCGGCGGCACCGCGCTCCAGGTCTGGACCATTGATTCTGGGCCTACGACACGCGGACCTGTCAAGTGGTCTGGACCAGAGTTGACCCAGGGTTGAGCAGTACACCCCGCGCCGGCCAGGCGAAAAAGGTCAACGGTACTGCTCAGTAGCGTGATTGATGTGGCGTGAGAGGGGCGTGGGGCATTGACAGGCCCGCCTGGTCTAGTCCAACTTTATGGGCACACGGGGTTCGACACAGCGTTTGGAGCGCACCTTGCTCGGCCCTCTTCGCGACCCCTGCTCACCCCTGTCTCCCTCCGTCACACGATCGCGTCCGCCATTACCTGATGCTGCGGTACTGCGCGGCGATGTGACGCTCCGTCTTCCCACTCCCTCTTCACCGAGCCTTGGAGTCACTCATGGCAACGGCTGAATCGCATCTGCACCGCGCCGCCACGGACCGCCCCTACTTCAGCGCTGACGGCGAGACGTACCTCGCCGGCACCGCCCTGCGCGACCTGGACAAGACCCGCCCCCTCCGCGTCCTGACGGAGGAGCAGTTCACCTTCTGGCAGACCTACGGCTATGTGGTGGTCAAGCAGGCGGTGCCCCGCGAGGACGCTCTGCGGCTGCTCGACATCGCCTACGAGTTCCAGGACCTCGACCCGGACCGGCCCGAGACCTGGTACGGCGAGCGCCAGCACCGATCGGAGCTGGAACAGGAACTGCACATCTACGGCTTCGTCGAGGCGTACCACCACCAGCTGATGTGGGACAACCGGCAGCGGCAGCGTGTCTACGACGCCTTCGTGGACGTATGGGACAGCGAGGAGCTGTGGGTCACACTCGACCGGCTCAACCTCAACCCGCCCAACATCAAGGACCGTGACCGGTCCCTGATCGAATTCCGGCCCACCGGCTTCGACATCGACCTGCACTGGGACGTCGACAGCACGCAGGGCATCCCGCCGCAGCGGGTGCAGGGCATCATCGCCCTCAACGACACCGTGCCCGAACAGGGCGGATTCCAGTGCTGCCCCGAGCTCTTCCGGCAGTTCGACCACTGGAAGGCGCACCAGCCGGCCGACCGCGACCCCATCAGGCCGGCCGTCGACCGTACGGAAATGCCGGTGATCCGGCCCGAGTTGGAGGCCGGTGACCTGCTGATCTTCAACGGCCACCTGGCCCACGGCGTGGCGCCCAACCTCTCGGCCGCCGGCGTCCGCGCGGTGCAGTACCTGTCGATGATGCCCGCGCTGGAGGGGCACGAGAAGGTGCGCCGCTCCCGTGTGGAGTCCTGGCGCGATCTCAGCACTCCGGACTGGAACCCCACCCTGGTCGGCGACCCGGTGCGGCCCGAGGCCGAGCGGTACGGGCGGGCCCGGCTCAACGAGTTGGGCGAACGGCTGCTCGGTCTGAAGTCCTGGCACGACGAAGTCACGAAGGACAGCGAAGGTACGAAGACCGGCGAAGGCACGAAGGCGAGCGAGGGCAACGAAGCGAACGAAGGAGCGTCGTGCGCAGAGTCTGCCTGACCCTTCCCACCAACCGGGAATGCTCCGCCACGATCGCCCTGCTCGCCGACGAAGCGGCGTACGCCGTCACGCACTTCGAGGCAGAGGTGCACCTGCTCATCCTCGACTCGTGCGAGCCGGCCGTCTACGCCGAGCACGCCGAAGCGGTCGGCCGACTGCCGCACCACCCCCGTGTCGTGGTCCACCACCTCGACGAGGACGCGCAGCGCGGCTTCCTGCGCGAGGTCGTCGCACGCTCCGGGAGCACGAAGAACGACCTGCTGCTCGACCTGATGCTGCCCGCCGGGATCTCCTACGGCGCCTGTACCAACCGGGCCTTCCTCATCGGCGAAGCCCTCGGCTGCACTTCCGTGCACCGCAGGGACTCCGACAGCCGCTACCAGCAGCGGGACGGCCAATGGGCCTTCCCCATCCACCACGAGCTCCTTGCCATCGGCCTGACCGCGTCCGACGTCGCCGACCGCGTGGACGAATGGGACCTGACCCCGCAGGAGGCAGGCCGTCGCGTGGCGATGGTGGGCGCTTCCTTCGTCGGCGAACCCTCCGTGGATCTCGCCGAGATGGCGGCTGCCGACCCCGCGACGTACGAGGAAGTCGTAGGCCTGTGGGCGCCTCTGGACGCGTCGGAGGAGTCCAAGCGGGAACTCGTCGCGGAGTCCTTCCTCGGCGCGGGACAACGCTCCTTCGAGAGCGATCACGCGGTGCTCACACGGGTGGACCCCATGCGGGTCGACATGTGCAACATCGCCTTCCACGGCGTGCACACCAGGGTCCCGCTGCCGCCGGCGACGGACACCATCGGCAGTGACTACTTCCTGATCCACCTGGTGCACGACGCCGGACTGCCCGGCGTCCTCCACAACCGCGACATCGTCAACTACTACACCAACGAGCGGAGGACCGACGCGGGCTTCGCCGCGTACCAGACGCGGTACGTGAAGTTCCTCCTCTCCATGCTCCATCTCCACTTCTGCTACGCCGAACTCGCCGCAGCGGGAGACGGACTCCTCCAGGCCGACGGAACGGTCGACACCGGTCGGGTGGCCGGCATCGTCCGGCGCAGCACCCAACTCGACCTGGCGGAGAACGTGGAACGCCTCGACCGGCTCGACGCGGCCTACCGCAAGCTCGGAGGCCGGTACGCCGCCCTCGCCGACCAGCTACGGCCCCAACGCGAGCGTTTGTTGGAGGAGGCCCGCGCCGACATGGCGGATTTCGCCCTCCTCATCGAGTCCTGGCAGGGACTGGTCCACGCCGCAGGACAGGTGGGCCTCGGCGCCGCGTCCGACGCCGGACGGACAGGTGCGCGATGACCGACTCGCGGACGTCCCCCCGGACCACGGACGAGGACCGTCTCGTCTACGACCTCGACGCGGTGGTCGCCGCCTATGCGGAACTCCGCGCCGAACTGCCCGGCGTAGACGTCAGGTTCGCCATGAAGGCGGCGCCCGCCGACGAGATCCTCGGCGCGCTGGCCGCGGCCGGCGCCGGGGTCGACGCGGCAGGACCGCAGGAGGTGCGCCAGGCGCTCCGCGCCGGCGTCCCGGCGGCCGACATGCACTACGGCAACACCGTCAAGTCCGACGAGGACATCGCCAACGCCTATGCCCTGGGGGTGCGCACCTTCGCCACGGACAGCCTGGAGGACGTGGCGGCCCTGGCCGAATTCGCCCCGGGGGCACGGGTCTTCTGCCGCCTGGCGGTGGACGGCGGCGGCGCGCTGTGGGGGCTGAAGAACAAGTTCGGCTGCTCGGCCGCCGACGGCGTACGCGTCATGCGGGCCGCCCGCGACTCCGGACTCGTACCGTCCGGGCTCTCGGTGCACGTCGGTTCGCAGCAGATGGACTCCGACGCCTGGCGCAACGCCTTCGACCGGCTCTCCGACGTGATGGGCACCCTCGGGGAACACGGCATCACCCTGGACCACGTCAACCTCGGCGGGGGCCTGCCCGCCCGCGGCTACCTCGACCGGGACGGTGTGCCGCTCGACCCGCCGCTGGACAAGATATTCGCCACACTCCGTGAGGGCACCGAGCGGCTGCGCGCCGCCCACGGGAAGCAGCTGCGCCTCGTCATCGAGCCGGGCCGCGCCCTGGTCGCGGAACACGGGACCATCCACGCGCGCGTGGTGCGGCTCACCCGGCGCGAGATGCCCGACGGCGAGATCCAGCACTGGCTCTATCTGAGCTGCGGGAAGTTCAACGGGCTCTACGAGATGGACGCGCTCCAGTACCGCCTGCGCTTCCCCTCGCACCCGACCGGCCGCTACGTACCCGCGGTTGTCGCAGGCCCCACCTGCGACAGCGACGACGCGTACGCGCACGACCACGGCCTGGTGCGGGTGCCCGAGAACCTCGTCTCCGGCGACCCGGTGGAGGTGCTGTCCTGCGGCGCCTACGCCATGAGCTACACGACGCAGGGGTTCAACGGCTTCCTGCCGCTGACCACGGCCTTCACCGGAGACGCCGCCGCCCGCGTACCCGAGCGGGACGGCCGCCGATGACGCGGTCCACGACGATCCGCGTGCTCACCGAGGGGGACTGGGACGACGTCGTAGCCCTGGAGGCCGGCGCGTACGCGGCGCTGGGGCTGTCCGAGGGCCGGGCGGCCCTCCGGTCCAAGGCGGCGGCCTCGCCCACCACTTGCTTCGTCCTGCGCGCGGACGAGCTGGTGGTGGGCTACCTCCTGGCCCTGCCCTACCCCGCGAGCCGGGCACCCGCCCTCGGCCAAACCGAGACGAGCCGCCACACCTCGCGGAACCTGCACCTGCACGACGTGGTCGTCGCCCCGGCGTACCGCGGGCGCGGCCTCGGCCGCCGGCTCGTGGCACACCTCGAAGACACCGCGGCGGCACACGGCTGTACGGAGGTCTCGCTGATCGCCGTCGCCGGAGCCGAAACCTACTGGTCGGCGCGGGGTTACACCGCCGCCCCGCACGTGCCCACCACCGGTTACGACCCTACGGCCGTCTACATGTCCCGTTCCCTGCGGTCCCGTTCCCCGCGGTCCCGCGCCGACACACCAGCCGATCACCGACGGAGTTGACGACGTGCCGTCCCCTGTTCCCACCTTCCGCCGCGGCCAGCTCGCGACGGCCGCCCTCTTCTGCGCCCTCGGCTTCCAATACGCCACGTGGGCCGCGCGGATACCCGCCCTCAAGGAGGAGCTGGGTCTCAACGCGGCAGGCGTGGGGGTGCTGTTGATGGCAGCGGGGGTCGGATCCTGCGTCTCCTTCCCGCTGGTGGCCCTGCTCATGAGACGGCTGGGCTCCCGGCGGCTCGCCCTGGCCTCAACGGTCGGGCTCGCCGTGGTCCTCGTGGCGCTCGCAGCCGCCCCCAACTACCCCGTCGCCTTGCTGGTGGTCTGCGTGGACGGGGTCGTCGTGGGCTGCCTCAACACGGCGATGAACGCCCAGGGCGCCGCCCTGGAGGCACACCACGAGCGACACACCATGGCCAAACTGCACGCCGTCTTCAGCGGCGGCTCCTTCCTCGCCGGGCTGCTGGCCTCCGGAGTGCGCCTCGCTACGCCGTCGGTCACCACCCACTTCGCCGTCGCCGCCCTGCTCCTGCTGCTCCTCGCCGCGGCGGCCGCGACCGGGCTGCTGCCGGACGCGGAGCGGGCGGTGGCCGCGGAGGCGGACGACGACACACCGGTGAAGCCGGCGGCAGGCCGCAGGTGGGCGCTGCCCACCGCCCTGGTGTGGTGGATGTGCTGCGCCATGGTGTTCGGCACCATCGTGGAAGGGGCGATGAACGACTGGTCGACCCTCTACCTGGAAGGCGTCGTGAACGCCTCGGCGCAGGTCGCCCCGCTCGGCATCGCCGTCGTGTCCGGGATGATGGTCCTCGCGCGGCTGTGCGCCGACAGCTGGCGCGAGCGCTGGGGCGACGGACGGGTCGTCCTCGCGGGCAGCACCCTCGCGGGCCTCGGACTGGCGCTCGCCCTGGCCACCGGGGGAGTGGCACCCGCCTTCGTCGGCTTCGCCTGTGTCGGCCTGGGCATCGCCGCCGTGACGCCCTGCGTGTACGTGGCAGCCGCGCGGCAGGGCGGCAACGCGCTGACGCTGGTCGCCGCCATGGGCACCACCGGCCTGCTGGCCGGGCCCCCGCTCATCGGATTCGTCGCGAGCGCGAGCAGCCTGCGCTGGGGCCTCGCTTGTGTGTCGGCCGCCGCGCTGGTGGTGGCCGTGTGCAGTACCCGCATCCGCTGGCAGCAGGAGCCGGACCGAGCGGACCCGAACCGAGTAGTTGAGGAATCAATCAAGTCGGTCTGACGTTGTGCCGGGCATGAAGCGCATCGGTTTTCTGTCTTTCGGGCACTGGTCCGACACCAGGCACTCGCAGACCAGGTCGGCGGCGGACGCCCTGCTCCAGGCCGTCGACCTCGCTGTGGCAGCCGAGGAGCTGGGCGCCGACGGTGCCTACTTCCGTGTCCACCACTTCGCCCGGCAGCTCGCCTCGCCGTTCCCGCTGCTGGCCGCGATCGGCGCGAAGACGTCGCGGATCGAGATCGGCACCGGCGTGATCGACATGCGGTACGAGAACCCCCTGTACATGGCCGAGGACGCCGGCTCCGCCGACCTCATCTCCGGCGGCAGGCTCCAGCTCGGCATCAGCCGGGGCTCACCGGAGCAGGTCATCGACGGCTGGAGCTACTTCGGCTACGCACCGAGCGGCGACGACACCGAGGCCGACATGGCGCGCAAGCACACCGAGGTGCTGCTGTCCGTCCTGGAGGGCAAGGGCTTTGCCCGGCCCAACCCGCGGCCGATGTTCGCCAACCCGCCCGGGCTGCTGCGCGTCGAGCCGCACTCCGAGGGGCTGCGGGAGCGCATCTGGTGGGGTGCCGCGTCCAACGCCACCGCGGTCTGGGCGGCCAAGTCCGGTATGAACCTGATGAGTTCGACGCTCAAGAATGACGAGGGCGGCGCCCCCTTCCACGTACAGCAGGCCGCGCAGATCCGCGCGTTCCGGGAGGCGTGGGCCGAAGCAGGGTGGAAGCACGAACCCCGCGTCTCCGTGTCACGCAGCGCCTTCGCGCTCACCACCGACCAGGACCGCGCGTACTTCGGCGGCGAGGGCGGGAGCGAGGACCAGATCGGCCACATCGACGCCGAAACGCGCGCGATCTTCGGCCGTACGTACGCAGCCGAGCCCGATGTCCTGGCGAAGCAGCTCGCGGAGGACGAAGCCGTCGCGGAGGCCGACACGCTCCTGCTGACCGTGCCGAACCAGCTCGGTGTCGACTACAACACCCACGTCCTGGAGAACATCGTCACCCACGTCGCCCCGGCGCTCGGCTGGCGCTGACGCTCCCCGGCCGGCCGGGGCCCCGCGTCGCACGGGCGGGGCTCCGGCCGGTCGCGGTCAGGGCCCGTCAGCCCCGGTGATCGTCCTGCCCGGCATCGGCTCGGCGAGCGCCGCCCGCGACGCGGGCGCGCCGAAGGGGTCGGCGAAGTACTGCGTCTCGTGCACGACGTGCCCGTCGGCGAATTCCATCACGCTCACCGAGCAGGTCGGCACTCCGTCGTAGGTGATGACACACTCGCTCACCCACAGATCCCCACTGCCCGTGATCCGCCGGACGGTGAAATGACGGTCGGCGGGGTGTCCGCCACGCTGCGCCGAAATCGCCACGCGGCCCCGGAAGCGCTCACCCGACTGGGGGTAGTCGAGGACCGCGTCGGCGGCGTAGACGGCGTGCTCGGCCTCGATGTCGCCACGCTCCGACGCCCGCCAGTGGTCCTCGACGGCGGCTCTGTTCCGGACATCAGGATCCATCGGGATCAGCCGGCGTCGGCCACGGGCTCCAGCACGAAGACGGGGATCACCCGGTCCGTCTTCGTCTGGTAGTCGGCGTAGTCCGGCCAGACCTCGACGGCGCGGGCCCACCAGAGGTCGCGCTCCGCCCCCTCGACCTCACGTGCCGTCATGTCCTGCCGTACGGCGCCGTCCTGGAGCTCGACGAGCGGGTTCGCGACCAGGTTGTGGTACCAGGTCGGATGCTTGGGCGCACCGCCCTGCGACGCCACCACGGCGTACGTCCCCTGATGCTCCACCCGCATCAGCGGGTTCTTGCGGATCTTGCCGCTCTTGGCTCCGAGGCTGGTGAGGACGATGACGGGGATACCCCGCAACGTCGTACCCTCGGCGCCCCCTGAACCCTCGTACAACGCGACCTGTTCGCTGACCCACTGCTCGGGGCTCGGCTGGTACTCGCCGCTGAGAGGCATGCTGTCCTCGTTTCCGTGATGGGGGCGCATGGCGACCGGCGTGCTGCCGGCTGCCTCGGCCCTCGGTCGGATCTGCCGTCTCCATGATCCCTCACCTGTCGGACTGTGCCCCGGCGTCGCGCGCGGGAGGCGGGGGAGGAGCGGGCGGCAGCAGCTGCCCCCGGCTCACGGCGCGCACGGTGAAAGCGGCGAGGACCGCGACGAACACGGTGATGGCGGCCAGGACGAGGCAGGCGTAGACGCGGGGGCCCGCCAGGTCGGAGAGCGCGATCCAGTGCATCGTGGCCGAGGCCACAGCGGCCCAGGAGAACGAGAAGGACCAGAAGCCCAGGCCGAAGGAGAGCTTGCGGTACGCCGGGAAGAGCCGGATCTGGGCGATCACCATGAGCAGCCCGTAGCCGGCGAGGAAGGCCACGGGGAGGTCGATCCGGTTTCCGTTGAGGGCGAGGACCGCGAGACTCGCCACCGCGCCGGGCGCCACCTCGATCGCCATGGTCGGGGTCAGCGCCGCGGGCAGCGACGGCCGGAAGAACAGCCGTCCCAGAATCAGACTTCCCAGCATCAGCCAGCAGATGACTCCCAGGCCCAGCATGAACTCCGCCAGGCCCCGCTGACCGACCGCGCTCGCCGCGGCGGAGGCGATGAGGCCGCCCGCCGCCGTGGGGAGGAAGTAGCCCGGATGCATCTGGTCCAGCTCGAAGGAGCCGTAGATCCATTGGCCGGTGAGCCAGCTGCCGAGCAGCAGCGTGAGCACGATGAAGATGTCCACGACGACCCGCCCGGCGCCCAGGGCGTGCGGCACGATTCCCTGTGCGGCCAGCAGCATCGGGATGATGACCATCAGCGAGGCGAATGGACTCACGATGCCGCTCGTCAGGTCCGCGACGAGTGCGCCCTTCGTGGACAGGGCGCCTCGGAAGTACAGCACCACCGCGGCCAGCCACAGGACCGCGCCGAGTGCGATCAGCGCGTCCCCCGGCCACCGCGGAACATAACCCGCGCTCGCCGCCGCCCCCCAGGTCCCGGCCAGCCCGGCGACGCCGAAGGGGATCCCGAAGAGGGTCAGCGGCACCCTGGTAGCGGTCACAGCGGGTTCCTTCCCTACGTGCTCCGGTGCCTGTCCCCCAGACATGCCCGTACGGATCCGCCTACCGGCGCGGCGGCCGCCACCTTCGCCCGACTGGCCGAGCCCCGTCAGCGTGCCGGGCGCATACTGAGGGGGTCGCTGAGAAATCTGCGCCTTTGGACCGTAATGCGTCGGAAGAGAGAAGTGAGGGCCGTGCACCTGACGGCAGCACTCGATCCCGCGAGGTCGGAATGGGACGTCATCGTGCTGGGGGGAGCGGCGGCGGGCGAGAACGCCGCGCAGTACGCCACGCAGTTCTCGGACCTGGACGCGGTGCTGGTCGAGGCGGATCTCGTCGGGGGCGAATGCTCGTACTGGGCGTGTATGCCCAGCAAAGGGCTGCTGCGTCCGGTCGAGGTCCTTGACGACGCGTCACACGTGCCGGGCGTGTCCTCGCTGGTCGACGGGGGAGAGCTCGACGTACCGGCCGTGCTGGCGCGCCGGGACGTCGTCGTGCACGGTCTCTCGGACGACTCGCAGGTGGAGTGGGCGCTCGGCGCGGGCATCGACGTGGTGCGCGGGTACGGCCGGCTGACGGGGGAACGCCGTGTCGAGGTGACGGATCCGTCGGGGGAGACCCGTACTCTCACCGCCCGCCACGCCGTGGTGATCGACACGGGATCCGCACCCGCCGTACCGCCCGTCCCAGGACTTCGCGAGGCCCGCCCCTGGACCTCGCGCGACACCACGAATCTCCACCACGTGCCGCCGCGTGTGGTGATCCTCGGCGGTGGTGTGGCGGCGTGCGAGGCGGCGACCTGGCTGAACGGCCTGGGAGTGGCCGAGTTGAGCCTCGTCTACCGGGACACCCGGCTTCTCACACGTCAGGAGCCCTTCGCGGGGCAGCTGGTCGCCGAGCGTCTTGAGTCGGCGGGCGTGCGGCTGTTCCCCGGCCGGAGCCTCACCGAAGTGGAACGCCACAACGCACGCGACACAGGCGTGGGTTGGACGCACGGCGGCGAGGTCAAAGTGCAGCTGGACGACGGAAACACACTGCGCGCCGACGAGATCGTCGTCATGGCGGGCCGGGTGCCGCGCACCGACGACATCGGGTTGGCGTCCGTGGGGATCACGGGTGGTGGATTCCTCGACGTGGACGACCAGCAGACGGTCCGAGGCGCCACCGGTCAGTGGCTCTACGCCATCGGTGACGCGTGCGGCAGGGCGCTGCTGACCCACATGGGCAAGTACCAGGCCCGCGTGGCCGGTGAGGTGATCGCGGCCCGGGCCGCCGGCGGGGGCGACGCCTTCGAGCGCGGGAGCCGCTTCAGCAGCGGGGAAGGCCATCGTGCGGTACCCCAGGTGACGTTCACGGTGCCCGAGGTCGGCTCGGTCGGCATGACGGAGGCGGCGGCGTACGCCGCGGGAGTCGACGTCGAGACGGCGGAGTACGACATGGCCGCTCTCGCGGGGACCTACGTCATGCGCGAGGACTACACCGGCCGGGCCAAGCTCGTGATCGATCGGGCGACGGACACGCTGGCCGGTGCGACCTTCGTGGGCGCGGGCGTCGCGGAACTGGTGCATTCGGCGACGACGGCGATGGTGGCGCGCCTGCCGGTCGCTGAGATGTGGCACGTCGTGCCGAGCTACCCGACCGCGAGCGAGGTCTGGCTGCGCCTCCTGGAGACGCTGGACGCCGGCCGACGGGCCGCCTAGCCGACGAGTCGACGCGTTGCGTGGTCGACAAGTCGGCCGGCTGTCCCTGCGGCCGTCAGCTTTCGGCCCGGCCGGGATCGCTCGGGTGCTCGCTCAGCCGCGTCGTCCGTACGAAGAGCCACCCGGCGAGCGGCAGGGTGCTCAGCACGGACTGCATCTCGTCGGTGTCCCGGGCGCGCCACAGTCCGAGCGCATGGCGCTCACCGGGCGTGCGCCAGAGACGTACCAGCGTGCCCTCCCGGGCCAGCTCCGCCGTCCGTACCGCCTCCGCCGCTGTGGCGTCCTCCAGCGCCTCGGACGGCCCGACGTCCGAGGCGATCGGGGCGAAGGACACCAGGAACTCCGTGGCGGCCGCGGGCGTACCGGCCGAAGCCGGTCCGGGGTCGTTGGGGTGGGGCGTCAGGGGCGTGACCTCGTCGCTGCGCCACACACGCAGAGGCATCGAGGCCAGGATCTCTTCGAGCTGTGTCGCGTCCGGTGCGGCGAACAGCCCGAGCGAGCGCCATTCCCCGGGCTGCAACGGCGGGCGCCACAGGCGCAGCAACTGCCGCTGCTCGGCCAGCCGGTGCGAGTTCGCGGCCTCACGGGCGCGTACGGCGTCGACTTCCGCCTGTGACGTCCCCTCCGGAACGCTGGTGGTCATCGTGACGAGGAATTCCATGAACTCATCCTCCGGCGAAGGCCGGTTGATCGCACCCCGTGATGGCTCCGGCCCGCTACCCGGTATACCGTGAAAGGTGATGATCGGTGCCATACGGCGCCACCCATCGGACGGCGGTGTGAGCTGTGACGACATCATGCGACCTGCTCCTCGTGGTGATGGATTCGGCTGCGACGACACCGGTCGAATCGGGTGACCTGTCGCTCGCGCTGGCGGGTGCCGAGCTGATCGATCTGGCCGCCGAGGACTGTGTGCGGCTGGCGGACAACCGCGTCCTTCCGGGGAGCAGGCGTACCGGGCCGGACGGCCTGCTGGACGGGGCCGTCTCCTCGATGGTGCGGGAGGCGCCGTTCGAGACGGTGGACGAATGGCTGTGGCGCCGGGGGCGCGGCCTGTCGTGGCGGTACGTGGACGCTCTCGAAGCCGACGGACTGCTGATCCGCCCGCACCGGCACCGGCTGCTGTTCAGGGGCGAGGGCAGGACGCCGGCCGACTCCCCGGTCCGCCGAGCCGCCATGGAGCGCTGGGAGTCGGGTGAGGCGGTTCTGGTGCGGCTCGCGCACAGTCTGGGAGTCGAGCGGGAGCGGTCGGCCCGCCCGGCCGCGCCGGTCGGTGACACCGTCCACGTGGTGGTCGCCGCGGTGGACCGGGCTCTGGCCGAGCTGGCAGACGAACGCGACAAGCGGGAGCACCGACTGGAGGACGCCGCGGCCGACAACCGACAGCGGGGATATTGACCCCCGTCCTGGCGATGAGTCCGCCGGTCCGCCGAGGTCTACCCACTGACCGGAACGACCGCCACATCGGGAGTAGACATGGGCCTCATCGACATCGAGCTGTTCGCCACCCTCGACTTCGTCGGGCAGGCGCCCGGCGGCCCCGACGAGGACCCGGTGGGGTTCCCGTTCGGAGGCTGGCAGGCGCCCCTGGTCGACGAGGTGACCGGGGAGCAGATCAGCGCCGCGTACGCGGGCACGGACGCCCTCCTGCTCGGCCGGCGTACGTATGACATCTTCGCCGGCTACTGGCCCCACCAGGAGGAGGGCGAGATCGCCACGCTCTTCAACAGCATCCCGAAATACGTGGCCTCGCGCGGCAAGCCCGAGCTGCCGTGGGCCGGGTCCAACCTGCTGGGGCCGGATCTGGCCGACGCGGTGCGCGAGATCCGCGACCGGCACGAGCGGGTGAAGGTCGTCGGGAGTCTCGATCTGGTGCAGACCCTGCTGCGCGAGAAGCTGTTCGACCGTCTCGACCTCTGGGTGCACCCGGTCGTGCTCGGCGTCGGGAAGAAGGTGTTCGACGGGGGCGAGGTGCCCACCAACCTCACACTCCTCGCACCGCCGGCGGCCGGTCCGAAGGGCACCGTGCACCTGCGCTACGCGCTCGCCGACGGCACCCCGAGGACGGGGACCATGGGCGAACCCGATCGCGAGGACGACTGACTCAGTGGGGGAGGAGCTGCTGGCCTCCGTCCACGTCGAACGTGGCGCCGGTGAGCGCCTCGTTGGTCATGATGTGCAGCGCCAGCGCGGCCACATCGGCCGGACCCACCACTCGTCCGATGGGCAGTGTGTTACGCAACTCCTTCCGGCGGGCGTCGAGTTGATCGCCGAGGAGCGATGCCGACAGCGGGGTGTCCACAAATCCGGGCGCGATGAGGTTCACCCGGACCGGCGCCATCTCCAGGGCGAGATTCGCGGTGAGGGCGGGCAGTGCGGCGGTGAGCGCGGACGCCACCGCCATGCCGACGCCGGGACGCCGGCCCCCGGTGCCGCCGATGAACAGCAGCGTGCCCCCGGCCCGTACCTTGTCCCGGCTGTGGAGTGCCACGCCGAGGGTCACGGCGAAGCGGTCGTTGACCTCCCGCTGAACGGTGGCGAGGTCCATGTCCGCCAGCGGCGTGTAGGACGGCCGTCCGGCGGTGACCATCACGTGGTCGACCGGTCCCCGCAGATCCTCGAAGAACTGCCCCAGCCGGTCGTTGTCGGTGGCGTCGAACACCGCCGTGCTGCGGGCGTCGAGCTCCAGCGCGGCTTCGCGGAGGCGTTCGGGGTTGCGGCCGACCAGAACCACCTGACCGCCGCCCGCGCGCACCTGGCGCGCCGTTTCGCGCCCGATGCCGGCGCTGGCACCGATCACCACGACCGTCCGACCGGCGAAACCCCCCGCGCTGTGGGCCCCGGGAACAACAGGTGCGGCAGCCATCGAAACCTCCGGCTTCTCGTCCCCCTTGTCCGTACCGTCCGCTCCCCCTTCCCCCGTACCATCGTCGCCCCTCGGGCCACTGACCGCCTCCTCGGCCCGGTCCCCTCGGCCCAGTCTCTGCGGCCCACCAGTCTCTGCGGCCCTGGCACCTCGACGCGGGTGGGGCGCGCGGAGTGCGCAACACCACGTGCGTGTGCTTCCGCACGCCATGAGGCGTCGCGTTCCCGGTTGTGGACCCAGGGGCAGGGATAGCGCGTCGGTGGGGCCCTTCCCGCCGGGGGGCGGGGTGCGGAGATGCCGGCGGAGCACGCGGACGTGATCGTCATGGGGCCCGCGCCATAGGCCTGGCGTCCGCCTGGGAGGTGTCCCGGCGCGGACGCTCGGTGACGGTGCTGGAGCGGTTCGGTACGGGACACGACCGGGCGAGTTCCGCCGGTCTGGAACGGCAGTGGCGGCTCCAGTACAGCGAGGAACAGTGGTCACGGCTGGCGCTGGAGACCCTGCCCCGCTGGCACGCGCTGGAGTCCGCCGCCGACAGGCGGCTGCTGCACCGGACGGGCAGCCTGTGGTTCGGACGGGTCGGACTGGCGACGAGCGAGGGGGAACTGCACACGGCGGCCACCGTTCTGGGACGTCTCGGCGTGCCGTACGAGTGGTTGTCGGCGGCCGAGATCGAGTCCCGCTTCGGCTTCGCCCGGCTGCCTGCCGACCACGAGGGTTTCTATCAGCGCGACGGCGGTGTGATCGACGTCAAGGGGACGGTCGCAGCGCTCTCCCAGTTGTGCGCGCAGACGGGGGTGCGCGTCCGCGAGCAGGAACGGGTCCGGGCCGTGGAACCGGACGGCGAGGGCGTCACCGTACGGACCGACTCCGGCACCTACCGGGCGGGTACGGTGATCGTGAACGCCGGTGCGTTCGCCAACGAACTGCTCGCACCGCTCGGTTGCCCGCTCGATCTGCATGTCTTCCGGATGAGTTCCGCGTACTTCGCCCGGCGCGCCGCCGATGTGGACCTGCCCACCTGGTACGCCTTCCTGGCGCCGGAACAAGGCGACGGCAACGGCTCCTTCTACGGATTCGGCCACAACCCGTGGACCGGGAGCGATCTCGTCAGGGCCGCTTCCGACGCCGAACGGACCGTCAAGGACGAGGATCCGGGGGCGCCCGCCGTCCCGGACGGCGGCGATCTCGGCAGCGCCGCCCGATGGGTGCGGGATCACCTCCCCGGTCTTGTGCCCCGGGGCGTGCGGGCGGGCAGCTGTCTGGCGGCGCTGCCCACCGACCCCGGCCGCCAGTTCTACCTCGGGACGCTGCCCGCCTCGGTCCCGAACGGTGAGCGGGTGGTGGTGCAGTCGGCGGGATGGGCCTTCAAGTTCGTCCCGATGTTCGGCCGGATCTGCGCCGACCTGGCGGTCGACGGCCGCAGCGCCCACCACGATCCCGCGCTGGCCCTCGCATGACCGGCCGGGGCGTGGTCGGTCGCGCCGGAGCGGAGCCGGGAGGGCAGGCCGCAGGGCAGGCGGCAGGGCAGGGGGGAGGGCAGCCGGGGGCCGTACGGGTCAGCCGGTTCAGCGGCCCCCGTGGCAGCGTTCTCCATCTGGCGCTGGCCACCGGCGACCCCGCACACCCCCTGCCCGCCAACGGGGGACTGCGAGTGGCCTGTGGCCAGTTGGTCACTGATCCCCGGGGCCTCACCCGCCGGCTGGCCACCGAGATGCTGCTCAAACACCAACTGCACCGCACCGGCTTCTGGGGCGCCAAGATGCTGGTGACGGGTGCGGACGTGGTCGACGACGAACTGCTGGCAGCGGTCGCGCAGGTGCTGAACCACGCCGCCGGCACGCTCTACACCGGCGCCGACATGGGGGTGGACGCCGCCGACATGGGGCGGCTGTCGCTCATGACGCCGTACGTGCTGAACGCGATCGGCAGCAGCGTCGAGCCCAACACGGCCACCGCGTACGGCGTGTTGGGCGCCGTCGAGGCCTGGGCAGGCGGCCCCGTCACCGGGCTGCGCGTGCTGGTGCACGGCGTGGGCAAGGTGGGCGCCGTACTGGCGACGGAACTTGTGGCGGCGGGCGCGTCCGTCCTGACCTGCGACACCGCGCCTGGGGCGCCGGACGTCCCGGGCAGCCGGCCGGTACAGGACTGGGCCGCGCAGGACGTGGACGTCCTGATGCCCTGCTCGGTGAGCGATCTTGTCGACCCCGCGCTGGCCGGGCGGCTGCGGTGCGGTGCCGTCATCGGCTCGGCCAACGCCGTCCTGGCCGACGAGGACGTCACCGCGCGAGTCCTGCACGGCCGCGGCATCGATTACGTGCCGACGCCGCTGGTCAACGCCGGTGCGGTCATCGTCGACTCGATCGAGCACTACGCGCGCGACGCGTTCAGCGCCGCGTCGCCCGAGCGGGTGTACGCGTTCGTCAGGGAGACCGTACGCGCGGCGGTCGCCGACCTGATCGCCACCGCGGCGGGGACCCTGTCCGCGTCGGCGATCCCGCACCAGGTGCCCGATCCGGTCGGGCTACCGTTCTGCGGTCTGGGCTTCCTGCCCGGTGAGCCGGCCGTGACCAGTGACCGAAAGGCGGGACGATGACCGTCGACGTGGTGCGCGAGTCCGCGCGATGAACTCTCCGTACGACGACACCGGCGACGCTGTTCGCGCCGCCCTGGCCCAGGGCAGGGCCGCGGTGCTGCCCAACCCGGCGCCGCTGACGTACGTCGTCGCCGCGACGACTCCGTACGCGGTGAACCGGGCCAAGGACCGCCCCGCCGACCAGCCCGTCGCCCTGTGGACCCACCACCCCCGTACAACCGACCTGGTCCTGAAGGCACTTGACCTCACCCCGCAGGCAGCCCGAACGGCCCGGTCGCTCCTCACCGACGAGCGCGTGACGCTGCTCGCCCCGCTGCGTGACGACCGCACGCCGCCCGCCTGGCTGAACCCGGCGACGTACGTTGGCTGGACCCTGCTGTTCGGCGCCCGTTGGGATCCTTTGCTGCCCGTGCTGGACGAACATCCCGTGCTGTACGTGAGCAGCGCCAACCGCACCGGCCGCCCGCCCGCGCCCACGGCGGCCCGGGCCCGCGCGATGTTTCCCGACCACGTTCCTGTCCTCGACCCCGCCACCCTCCCCGGAATCACACCGGACACTCCTGACGCACCGCAACGCGCGGCGACCACGACGATCCGGCTGCGGCCCGACGGCAGGATGGAACTGCACCGTTCCGGGGCCCAGGACGGCGCACATCCCGATCCCACCGCCTACCTGCGGCAGTTGCGTGCCCGGGTGTGGTGAGATCAGCGCTCGTAGACCCCGGTCAGCCGTCCTCGGCCCAGCACGGACGCGCTGACGGCGGGCAGGAGGGCACGGGGCCGTGCCCGGTCCACCGGCGTGCCGGCCGGGCCGCTGTCCACGGGGGCCGAGAGGGCGAACAGCTGGAAGACGTAGCGGTGCGGCCCATGGCCCTTGACCGGCGCGGGACCGTGGTAGCCGCGGCCGATCGTGGACCGCAGCACCCGTACCCCGGATCCCGGCTTCCGCCCGGCCAGGGCACCGGGCTCCAGGTGCCCGGCCGCCGGGTCGATCAGGGCGAGGCAGTGCACGGCGGGCTTGCCCATGGGTACGTCGATGTCCTCGACGACCAGCAGGAGTTGGGCCGTCCCTGCCGGGAGCGCGCTCCAGGCCAGTTCGGGGGAGACGTCGTCACCGCCGATGTGCTTCGCGCACTGTTCCAGCCGCATGGAGCCGTCGTCGCCGAAGTCCCGGCTGGTGACGGTCAGCAGGTCATGGCCTCGCAGGTTGGGCAGGTTCCACGCCAGGTGGGCCTCGCCCGCCCTGCGGTTCTTCAGGAGCCGGCCGAGCAGACTCATCGTGTTGCCCCGGCCTTCTCGACGACCTCGGCAGTGGTGGCGGTCTCGCCGAGCTTCGGGAAGACGCGCGCGATGCTGTGGCGGTGCGCTTCGGCGTCGGGGTCGGTCATGGCGTCGGTGGCCAGGACGACGTGATACCCGTGGTCGGAGGCCGAGCGTGCCGTCGACTCGACGCCCGAACTGGTCGAGATCCCGGCGAGCACGATCTGGGTGACGCCCAGATCCCGCAGGAGGGTGTCGAGACCGGTGTCGTGGAAGGCGCTGCGCCGCCGCTTGGTGATCAGGTGGTCCGACGGCTGGACGTCGAGTTCGGCGATGAGATCGGCCCAGCCGGCCGGCAGTGCGGCGCCGCTTCCGGACCGTCCGGCCTCGGTGCGTCCCGGCGCGCGTCCGGTGACGTTCACCAGGACCACGGGCAGGCCGTGCCGCCGGAACTCGGCCGCCAGGTTTGCCGCTTGCTTGACGGCAGCGGTGACCGCCGGGTCGCTGTGGGCGGACACGATGCCCTTCTGCAGGTCGATCACGACCAGTGCGGAGGTGGGATCGATCGTTGTCAGTGTCACGGTCGTTTCTCCTGTGGATGTCGGCTGGTTGCCGGGGTCGGTGCGGCTTCGTGCGGCCCCCGGGCCTTGGCCGCGGTGCCGGTGCCGCGCAGCAGAGAGGCGACAGCGGCGAGGAAGGCGAGCGTGGCGCCGAAGGCGAACACGACGACCAGACCGGAGTGGAAGGGGCCGGCGATCAGGGACGGGAAGAACTCCCTTCCGGTCAGCGTCTGTCGCTGTGCGGCCGTCAGATGGGCCAGGGCGCCGGTGGGCTGGAGCAGGTGCTCGATCGGGTTGACGCCCAGTTGGGCGGCGAACAGGGACGAGACCGGTGGCAGGTTGCCGACCTGGCCGGCGATATGGGCCGCTACGCCTTGCTGTTGCAGTCCGCCGGTGAGGGTGTGCGGGAGGCTGCCGGCCAGCCCGGCGATCATGAGCGAGAAGAACACACCGATGGAGACGGCCGTCCCGGAGTTCTGGAACGTGGCCCGCATCCCGGAGGCGACACCACGCAGGTGCGCGGGCACACTGCCCATGATCGAGGAGGAGTTGGGGGAGGCGAACATACCGCTGGCGATCCCGTTGAGCGCGATCAGCAGCGCGAAGACCCAGTAACTGAAGTCGATCGGCAGGACCATCAAGCCCAGGAAGCTGGCGCCGAACAGTACCGCGCCGCCGGTGGCGAGCCCCCGGGAGCCGAGCCGGTCCGACAGATATCCGGAGACGGGTCCTGCGGCGAGGAACCCGGCGGTCAGCGGCAGCATGAAGATGCCGGCCCACAGCGGGGTGTCGCCGTAGTCGTAACCGTGCAGCGGAAGCCAGATGCCCTGCAGCCAGATGATCAGCACGAACTGCATCCCGCCGCGGCCGATCGAGATGGCCAGGCCGGCCAGGTTGCCGAACGTGAAGGCGCGCCGCCGGAAGAGGCTCAGTTGGATCATCGGCGCCGCCACCCGGTTCTCGATGACGACGAACGCCGCCAGGAGGACGAGCCCGCCGACGATCAGCACGTCGACCAGCGGGTTCGTCCAGCCCATGGTGTGTCCGCCGTAGGGCTGGAGGCCGAAGGTGACAGCGACCAGCACCGCGCTGAGGCCCACGGCGAAGGTGATGTTGCCCCACCAGTCGATCCGGCCGCCACCGCGCTTTCCGGTCTCGCGCAGGGTGCGGTAGGCCCACAGCGTGAAGAACACGCCGACCGGCACGTTCACCCAGAACACCGCGCGCCAGTCCCATGCGGCCAGCAGACCGCCGGCGACCAGCCCGATGAACATCCCCGCCAGGGCGGCGACCTGGTTGATGCCGAGGGCGAAGCCGCGCTGCTCGTCGGGGAAGGCGTCGGTGAGGATCGCGGCCGAGTTCGCGGTCAGCATCGAGCCGCCGACGGCCTGCACCACCCGCCAGCCGATCAGCCACATCGCTCCGTGGCCGCCGTCGAAGGGGTCGAAGGAGAGGAGGACGGAGGCGAAGGTGAAGACCGCGAACCCGGCGTTGTAGATCCGGACCCGGCCGTACATGTCTCCCAGGCGGCCCACCGTGACCACCAGGACGGCCTGGACCAGCCGGTACCCCATGATCATCCACAGCAGATAGGCGATGTTGCCAGGCGCCAGCGGATCGAGGTGTACGCCCCGGAAGATCGCGGGCAGCGCGATCAGCACGATGGAGCCGTCGAGCCCGGACATGAAGACCGCGGCGGTGGTGTTCGTCAGTGCCGTCCACTTGTACCGGTCGTCGTCGACCGGGCCGCGCGGGGCACGCGTGGTGGGAGGGTCCGTCATCGGCCTGCTTCCTCAGGGTTCCTTCGGCGTCAGATGTTCTGGGCCAGCCGGTCCAGCAGCGGCGCCGCCGCCGCGAGGCGCTCCAGCTCGGCCCCGGTGAAGGTGCCGCCGGTCAGGGCGCGTGCGATGAGCTCGGCCCGCGCGTTGCGCTTGTCCTTCAGCGCCTGCCGGCCCGCGTCGGTCACCGTCAGCACGACACGCCGGCCGTCGTCCGGGTCGCGCCGGCGTTCGACCAGGCCGCGGTCGCGCAACGTACCGAGCGTCGCCCCCATGGCCTGTGCGGTGATCTGCACCTCCCTGGCCAGTGCGGAGGAGGTGGTCGGGCCCAACCGGTCCAGACGCGACAGGGCGGTCCGCTCGGGCATCGTGAGCCCGCCGTCGACCGGTACCTGCCGCACCCGTCGCACCAGCACGCTGAGACTCGCCAGCAGGGCGGCGGCGACCGCGTCGGGGTCCAGATCATCACTCATATGCTAAGGCTACTTTATAAGTCGACCTTAGTAAATTCAGCTGATCCTGTCGTCGTCACTCAGGAGCCGGCGGAGTTCCCGTCGCCGAGTGCCCACGCCTCGATGTCGCGGTAGCGGACCGGCCCGCCGCCACGGCCGGCATTGCTGCCGACGAGATGCAGACGCGACGCGGGCCACCGGCAGCCGGTGAACCCGGCGAGCCGTTCGGCGATCTCCGCCGCCGAGGAGTCATCGTTCCGGCGGGCGCGGGCCAACGTCAGATGGGGCCGCAGGGGCCGGTCCTCCAGGAGGACACCGCACTCCTTGACGACGCCGCGCACATCGGCGGCGAGCTGATGCAGCTCGTCGACGTCTCCCTCGATTCCGCTCCACAGCACCCGCGCGTCGAAGGTTCCGCTGCCGTGCAGTGCCAGGCGCGGCGGCCGGTGGTCCGCCGCGAGAGCGGCGAGCGGCGGCCGCAGGAGCGACACCGTCCCGACCGGCACTCCTCCGAGGAACGCCAGGGTGATGTGCCAGTCCTCGATGCGGTTCCATCGCATGTCGGGGTGCGTGTCACGGGCGGTGCGCAGCTCCCGGTCCAGTTCTTCCTTGGCGTGGTCGGGCGGGGCGAGGGCGATGAACACGCGAACGGTCGCGGGCCGATTCTCAGCTGTCACACCGGACTTCGTACCGCATCCTGAGCGTCGGCGAAATATGACGCATCGTCAGGGAAAGCGTCGGATCCGGGAGCGCATGCGCCTGGTCGAAGCCCTGCCTACGCTGGAAGCCGACAAATCGGTCGAAAAGTACGGGTGGAGGCGCGTGAGTGATGGCGAAGATCCTTTTCATAGTGAGCGGAGCGACGTACTGGGTGCTCAAGGACGGCACGAGGTACGCGACCGGCTACTGGGCCGAGGAGTTCGCGAACCCCTACCGGGAGATCACGGGCGCCGGCCACGAGGTCGTGGTCGCGACACCGGGCGGTGCCGTCCCGAACGTCGACATGATGAGCCTGCGGCCGTCCATGGCGGGCGGCGAACAGGAGGCCCTCGATCTGGAGGCCACCATCCGCGACGCCGAGGTGATGCGACGCCCGCTCAAGCTGTCGGACGTGCGCCTGGAGGACTACGACGCGGTCTATCTGCCGGGCGGCCACGGCCCGATGTCGGACCTCGCGTTCGACGCCGACGTGGGCCGGCTGCTGACGGCGCAGCTCGCCTCGGGCAATCCGCTCTTCATCGTGTGCCACGCCCCGGCCGCGCTGCTCGCCACCAGGATTCACGGCGAGTCGCCCTTCAAGGGCTACAAGGTCACGGGCTTCACCAACGAGGAGGAAGAAGGTGTCGGACTCGCGTCCAGGGCGACGTGGCTGCTGGAGACCGATCTGAAGGAGAAGGTCGGCGTCGACTACAGCCGCGGCCCGATCTGGGAGCCGTACATGGTCGAGGACCGCAACCTGGTCACCGGCCAGAACCCGCACTCCGCGGCGGTACTGGGGGAGCGGCTCCTGAAAACCCTCGCCTGAGACGAGTTGACGCCGACGGCGGGCGGCGGCCTACTCGCCCGCCTCGTCGGTGTACGTCGCTCAGTGCCCGGCGCTCTGGCCGCCGTCCACGTGCGAGATCTCACCGGTGACGAACGGGGCCTGTTCCAGGTAGAGCACCGCGCGGACGACATCGTCGACCTCGCCCATCCGGCGGACCGGATGACGCGCCGCCTGGAACCCGTCGGGGTCGGTCGGGTGCATCGGGGTCCTGATGACGCCGAGCGCGACGGTGTTCACCCGGATCCCGCGGGTGGCATACTCGATCGCCAGCGACTTCGTGACCCCGTCCAGACCGCCTTTGGTCAGGGAGGTCAGCGCCCCGCTCACCTCGGCGTCGGCGTTGTCGACGAGGCTGCTGGAGATGTTCACGACATGGCCGCCGCCCTCCCGGGAGAGCATGGCGGCGATCACACCGCGCGACACCTCGAAGAAACCGCGCACATTCACGCCGACCACCAACTCGTAGTCCGCGTCGGTGTATTCGGTGAACGGCTTGGCGACGAACACGCCGGCGCCGTTGACCAGTGTGTCGATACGGCCGAAACGGTCGACGGTCGCGTCAACCACCCGCGCCCCGGCACCGGGCTCGGCCACGTCGGCGGCCAGGGACAGCACCTCGGGATCGTTCGTCGGCGGGGCGGAGCGGCTGGTGGCCGTGACCGCGTAGCCCAGCCCGCGGTAAGCGGCGACCAGGGCCGTCCCGATGCCTCCCGACGCTCCGGTGATGACGGCGACTTTCCGTGTGGCGTCCATGAGGGACTCCCGTCGGATCGGATGCCGAACGCCTGCCCGTCAATTCTTCCGGGATCGGACAGGAACGGCCATCCGGCGCCCCGGGGAGCAGGACTGGCTGCGGTCGCCGCCCAGGCGCCACGGCCCGACGATGGCAGCAGGAGAACGCTGTTTCGACGCCCGGAGCTGAAGCGTGACGTTTACCGAAGCGATGGACCACGCGGCGCAGGTCTTCGAGGGCGTCGGTGCGGTGGTACTGGCCGTCGGCTTCGTGCTGGCGCTGGCGGTCGCCGCACGGGACTGGCGGCGGTCGGGACTGGCGGCCGAGGGCTACCGGGCGATGCGACAGGTCTTCGGCGGAGCGTTGCTGCTCGGCCTGGAGATCCTTGTGGCGGCGGACCTGATCCGTACCGTGGCCGTCGCGCCGACCTTCGAGAACGTCGCCGTGCTGGGACTGATCGTGCTGATTCGCACCTTCCTGAGTTTCTCCCTGCAGATCGAGATCGAAGGCGTTCTTCCGTGGCGGCAGGCGCTGAAGACCGGCGGCACGCATGTCGCCCGGGCCGTCGACGGGGGCACGCCGAGACCGCCGTCCAACAGCGACGATCCCTCGCCCTGACCCATGGTCCGCGGCCCGGCTCCTCAGGACGGCCGTACGCGCGTCGTGACCAGTCCGCCGAAGGTGAGCAGCCACGCCCCCACCGCGATCCACAGCAGGACCCGGCCCAGGGCCTCCAGCCACATGACGCCTGCCGAGGCGGAGAGGGACAGCGCAGCCGCCGCGGTCATCCCCAGCGGGAAGACAGTGGACCAGCGACGGACGTCGTAAGCGAGACGCGGCCGGCGGATCTCCGCGTACGCGAGCAGCGCCCAGAGGGCGACAGCGAGCCCGAGAAGCACCAGTGCGGCGGTATCCAGCGTCTGGTGTGCCGTACCGGTCCACCGGGGGGACGCGAGCAGTGTGGATCCAGCCAGGGCCGAGATGGCCAGTGCACCGCCGGCCACCCAGTGGTCGCCCGCGCCGGTGAAGATCTGCCGGAGGTCGAAGCGGGGCAACACGACCGCGTACAGGACGACCCCGAGGCAGAAGAAGGCGACAGCCGCGGTGCCGAGCCAGGCCGAGCCGTCCGCGATGGACAGCCTTCCGCCGAGCACGGCGATCCCCTGTGTGGCCACGCAGATCAGGAAGATGTCGCCGTGCAGGTGACGGCGGCCCGCCCGGCGCACGACGGTCACCAGCAGTCCTGGCCACACGAGCACCGCCAGCGCGAGCAGGGCGGCAGCCGTGCTCTGCCATCCGAGCAGGGACAGGCGCGTACCCAGCAGCGTGGTGGCCGCGACAGCGGTGAGCGCGGGCGGGGTCCCGGCCTCCGCGGCCCAGCGGGTCCTGTCGCTGAAGAACGTGATCACGAAGGACACGGCGAGCAGGACCCACCAGCACGCGCCGACGGCGAGGGCGATCAACGACAGGACTTCATCGCCGACGTTATGCAGCCCGACCGACAGGATGCCGGTGGCCATCACGGCGGCGCCGCCCCCGGCGCGCAGTTCGCCGACGCTCCCCGCGGCTGCCGTATGCGTCACCGTCCCATTCCACCAGCGCGTCCCCGAACCCACCAGTTCGGCCGCGCGCCCGCGGAGCGGGGCGACTACCTTTGTAGTGGTAATGCGCTGTCAGCCGCGCGGCCCACGGCCCGGTGTCGGTTCCGATCCGGACGACCAGGACATGCCTCCCGGGCAGGGAGAGTCGCGCAGAGGAGTCACTGGACATGTCTCATCACCTCGATTCACCCGCAGCCCGCGCCGATGCCCGGCTGAACATCTCCGACGTGTACGTGTTCCGGGGTGAGCGCGGGACCGTCTTCGTGATGAACGTATGCTCCGACGCCGCAGGCCCGGACGCGCCGAAGGGATTCCACCCCGAGGCGCGGTACGAATTCAAGATCGACAGCACGGGCGACGCCGTCGAGAATCTGACCTACCGCTTCAGCTTCGGCCCGCCGGACGAGCAGGAGTCGCAAGCCGTCGAGCTGCGCAGGCTCGTGGGCGAGGACGCGGGCGACGACGCGGCGGACGGCACCGTGCTGCTCAGCGGCACGACAGGGCGGGAACTCAGCACCGACGGGGGCCTGCGCGTGTGGACCGGCAGGGCCGGCGACCCGTTCTGGATGAACCCGGCCGTGGTGGAGGCCGTCGGCCAGGCGTTCCAGCACGGCACCGACGTCGATGTCCCCGCACCGGACGCCGACCCGGTGAAAAGCCTGTTCTCCGGCCAGAAAGTACGGTCGATCGTGCTGGAGGTGCCGGACGCCGGCCTGGTGCCCTTCACCCGCGGCAAGGACATCAAGGTGTGGGGCGTCACCGCGCTGGCCACCGATGCCGGCGGATGGCACCGCATCAACAGGTGCGGGCTCCCGATGGTCTCGCCGATCTTCGCGCAGTTCGACGACGAACTCGCCGAGCGGCTGAACCAGACCGCCCCCGCCCACGATGCCGACACGTTCAACGAGGAGATCGCCGCCCGCGTCGCGGCGGTCGTCGCGGCCCGTGGCACCACGTCCGATCCGCACAACTACGGTCGCACGGTGGCCGATCGCGTGCTCCCGGACATCTTGCCGTACACGATCGGCACTCCCGCGGTCTTCGGCTTCGCGAAGTTCAACGGCCGGGCGCTGAACGACAACGCCGGCGAGGTCATGTTCTCCCTCGCCACCGACAGTGCGCTGGCCGTGGGCCTCGGCAAGGAAGCGGTCGACGCCCCCTCGACCCCGTACTTCCCCTACCTGGCCCCGGCCGTCTGACGAAAACGGCTCCGGAAGCCGCACCCGCATCCACACCGACTTCCGCACCGGCGTGCACGGCGCACCGGTGCGGAATTCGGTGTGCCCATTCGACTCCGCACGCCCTACCGGCGAACACGGAACGGCAGCAATGATGAGCAGACCGTAACGGATTCATTCGACTCCGCATAACCGCCTCCTGCCCGGGCGGACATGCGGCGGAAGGAGTTCTACGTTGTTGCTTCTCATCTCCCCGGACAGCGTCACGGAAGCTCTCGACTGCGCGAAGGCGGCGGAGCATCTCGACATCGTCGATGTGAAGAAGCCCGACGAGGGTTCGCTCGGTGCGAACTTCCCGTGGGTGATCAGAGAGATCCGTGACGCGATCCCCGCCGGTACGCCCGTGTCCGCCACCGTGGGAGACGTGCCGTACAAGCCCGGCACGGTGGCCCAGGCGGCGCTCGGCGCGGTCGTCTCGGGAGCCACGTACATCAAGGTCGGCCTCTACGGATGCACGACGTCCGACCAGGCCGTCGACATCATGAGCGGCGTCGTCCGGGCGGTGAAGGACTATCGGCCGGACGCGTTCGTCGTCGCCTCGGGTTACGCCGACGCCCACCGGATCGGCAGCGTCAACCCGCTCGCGCTGCCCGACATCGCCCGCCGCTCCGGCTCCGACGCGGCCATGCTGGACACCGCGATCAAGGACGGGACCCGGCTGTTCGACCACGTTCCGCCGGAGGCCTGCGCCGAGTTCGTCCGGCTGTCCCACGAGGCCGGTCTGCTCGCCGCCCTCGCCGGCAGTGTGAAAGCGGGAGACCTCGGCGCGCTGACCCGGATGGGCACGGACATCGTGGGGGTGCGCGGTGCGGTCTGCGAGGGCGGCGACCGCAACACCGGCAGGATCCAGCCGCAGTTGGTGGCCGCCTTCCGCGCGGAGATGGACCGCCACGCCCGGGAATCCGCAGCCGCCGTCGCCGCCGCGAGCTGACGCCGGCATGCCGGCGAGTCAGCACCGTCGCGCGACCATAACCCGCAGGGAGCGCTTCGCCGTCGTCGATCCGGCGACGGGCGAACCCTTCGACGACGCTCCCGACCAACACCCCGACGAGTTGGACGCCGTCGTCGGCCGGGCCCACGACGCCTGGCGGGGCTGGCGGACCGACCCCGTCGCCCGCGCCGCCGCGTTGCTCGCCGCAGCCGACGCCGTGGAGGCGGCCTGCGCCGGCCTCGCCCCGCTGCTCACCCGGGAACAGGGCAAGCCGCTGGCCGAGTCGCGCGCGGAGATCGCCCGTACGGCAGCCCGCTTACGGCACTTCGCCGAGCCTGCCCCCGGTCCCGAGCCGATCAGGGACGGCCGGCCGGTGCGCAGCGAAGTCCGCTGGCGACCGCTCGGGCCCGTCGCCGCGATCGTCCCGTGGAACTTTCCGCTTCAGCTCGCGTCGGCGAAATTCGCACCCGCGCTCGCCGCGGGCAACACCGTGGTGGTGAAACCCTCACCCTTCACCCCCCTCGCCACGCGACTGCTGATATCCGTCGTCTCCACCGCCCTCCCCGACGACGTACTGACGGTCGTCACAGGTCAGGACCCCCTGGGTGCCCGGCTGGCCACCCATCCGGGCATCCGGCACGTGACCTTCACCGGTTCGATCCCCACCGGACGGGCCGTCGCCGAAGGCGCGGCGGCGGCACTGCGCCGCGTCACCCTGGAGTTGGGTGGCAACGACGCCGCCATCCTGCTGGAGGACGTGGATGTGGAGCGGATCGCCGACCGGCTGTTCTGGGCGGCGTTCCGCAACTGCGGCCAGGTCTGTATGGCGGTCAAACGCGTCTACGCCCCGGCCCGGCTCTACTCCGACGTGGTCGAGGCACTCGCGCAGCGGGCGAAGACCACCGTCGTCGGAGCCGGTCTGGCCCCGGACACCCAGCTCGGCCCCGTCAACAACGGACCCCAACTGACCCGCGTCGAGCGCTACACGGCCCAGGCCCTGACGGACGGGGCGCGTGTCGCGGCCGGCGGTCACCGGCCCGACCGGCCGGGCTACTTCTACGAACCGACGATCCTGGCCGATGTCCTCCCCGACAGCCGGGTGGTGACGGAGGAACAGTTCGGCCCTGTCCTGCCGGTGCTGCCGTACGGGAGCCTCGACGAAGCCGTCGAGGCCGCCAACGACACCCCGTTCGGGCTCGGCGGCTCCGTGTGGGGCACCGATCTCGACCGGGCCGAAGCGGTGGCCGACCGGCTGGAGTGCGGCACGGCATGGATCAACCACCACGCCGAACTGTCCCTCGCCCAGCCCTTCGCGGGCAGCAAGGACAGCGGACTCGGCGTCGCCGGCGGCCGGTGGGGGCTCTACGGAAACCTCCGGCCGTTCGTCGTGCACCGTCCGGAGGAGGTGTGACGCGGCGCTTCGGCGCGGCGGTACTGCGCTCGTACGAGAGCCGGTTCGTCCTTGAGGAGGTGGCCCTCGACCCAGCACCTGCCGACGGCGAGATCCTGGTCAGGATCGCCGGCTGCGGGATGTGCCGGACCGATCTCGCGGTCCGGCGCTCGGCGGGCCGCTCACCGCTGCCGGCCGTGCTCGGCCACGAGGGGGCCGGGGTGGTGGTGGAGACGGGCGGCCCGAACACCGGCCTGAGCACAGGCGATCACGTCGTGCTGAGCTTCGACTCCTGCGGCAGCTGCCGCAGTTGTCTGGCCGCCGCCCCCGCCTACTGTGACTCCTTCGCCTCGCTCAATCTCTTCGGCGGGCGCAAGGAGAACGCGGCGCGGTACGCCGACGCGTCCGGAATGGAACTGGCACCCCGGTGGTTCGGCCAGTCCTCCTTCGCCGAGTACGCGGTGGTGGCGGCCCGCAACGCCGTCCGGGTCGACCCCTCGCTCCCCGTCGAACTGCTCGGACCGCTCGGCTGCGGCTTCCTCACCGGCGCGGGAGCGGTCTTCAACTCCTTCGGTGTGCTGCCCGGTGACACCGTCATCGTCCTTGGCGCGGGGGCGGTGGGACTGGCCGCTGTGATGGCCGCCGCCGCCTCCGGAGCGGCGATCGTGGCCGTCGACCGGCACCCCGAACGGCTTGCCCTCGCCGAACGGTTCGGCGCGATTCCCGTACACGCCGAATCGACCGACCTGCCGGGCCTCATCCGGCAACTGACCGACGGGGGTGCGCGGTACGCCCTGGACACCACCGCCTCCGCCCAGCTCATCAACGACGCGCTGCGCTCCCTGCGCCCGACCGGCCACCTCGGCCTGGTGGCACGGCTCCACACGGAACTGTCGCTCGAACCGGGTGCACTGGACCGGGGCAGGAAGATCTCGCACATCTGCGAAGGCGACGCGGTGCCGGGGCTGTTGATCCCACGGCTGACCGCGCTGTGGCAGGCCGGCCGGTTCCCGTTCGACGAACTGATCCGCACGTACCCGCTCGCCGACATCAACGAGGCGGAACGCGACTGCGAAGCGGGCCGCGTGGTCAAACCCGTCCTGCTGCCGTAAGGGGAGCAGTCCCGCTCCAGGTCCCCACTCGCCCGTCCCAAGGAGGACATGTGGTCAGCACAACGTCTCGTAACGTCGGCATCGACGGGGTGGAAGGGGGAGTGGGTGTGACGGCTCTCCTGGTCGCCGCGGCGCGGGCGATCGAGACCCACCGCCACGACACCCTGGCACAGGACGCCTACGCGGAGCACTTCGTGCGCGCCGCACCGGCGTCCGCCGGCTGGCCCGTACGGATGCAGCATGTCGCGGACGGCGACGCGAACCCGCTGTGGGGGCGGTTCGCGCGCTACTTCGGCCTGCGGACCAGGGTCTTCGACGACTTCCTCCTCCGGTCGGTGCAGCACAACGCCCGCCAAGTGGTCCTGTTCGGCGCGGGGTTGGACTCGCGGGCGTACCGTCTCGACTGGCCTCCCGGCTGCGTGATCTTCGAGATCGACCGGGAAGGAGTGCTGGCCTTCAAGCACCGGGTCCTCGACGGTCTGTCGGCCACCCCGAAGGCGACGCGCGTCCCCGTCCCGGTCGATCTGCGCGCCGACTGGGTGGGCGCGCTGGCCGACGCCGGCTTCGATCCTGCCGCACCGAGCGTCTGGCTCGCCGAGGGGCTGCTGTTCTACCTGCCGGCCGCCGCCGAGACGTATCTCCTCGACACGGTGGACCGGTTGAGTACGCCAGGAAGCGCCCTGGCCTTCGAGGTCAAACTCGACAGGGACCTGCTGGAGTACCGCGACAGCCCGCTCTACACCTCGACGACACGCCAGATCGGCATCGACCTGCTGGACCTGTTCGACAGAGCGCCACGCCCCGACTCCGCCGGTGATCTGGCGCGCAAGGGCTGGTCCACGGCGGTCCACACCCCCTACGACTTCACCCAGCACCACGGACGCGGTCCGCTGCCCGAGCCGAACGACGCACTGGCGGGCAACCGCTGGGTCTTCGCGGACAAGCCCCGACCGTAAGGCTGCATCCGCCGGGTGCGGGTGGGACGGCTGTGCTGTACGAGCCGTCCCACCCCAGGCCCGTCGGTGCGGATTGTTGCGCGACTCCTTGACGCCGGATGACCGGGGTTATAGACATCACCCTGCCTGAGAGCGCTCTCACGATGTTCCACGCTGGACGCGGCTCCACCCGGTCTCCACCCCACATCTGGTGCATCGCGAGCAGAGGAGAACGCACATGTTCCGCAGAAGACCCTTACTGTCCCCGGCACGCGCCGCGCTCGTCACGCTGACCGTCGGCGCGCTGAGCCTGGCCGGTCTGACCGCCGCAGCTTCGCCGGGCGCCGCCGCGTCCGCGCCCGTGGGCGCGGCGGCACAGGCGGTACACCCCGCCGCCGTTCCGGCCCCCGCCGCGGTCCCCGCACCTCCCGCCGGTTTCACCACCACCTGGAGCGACGACTTCAACGGCAATGCCAACACCGGTGTGGACACCGGCACATGGAAGTACGACACCGGGCCGGGCAGCAGCTTCGGCACCGGTGAGATCGAGACGATGACCAACAGCACGGCCAACGTCTTCCACGACGGCAACGGTCACCTCGTACTCAAAGCCCTGCACTCCGGCAGCGATCCCGGCTCGGGCTGGACGTCGGGACGCATCGAGACCCAGGCCGCCACCTACGGCGCCCCGGCCGGCGGTGTCGTGATGATGCAGTCGTCGATCCAGCAGCCGAACGTCACCACCGCCAACGGCGCCGGATACTGGCCCGCCTTCTGGATGCTGGGCGCCCCGCTGCGTACGGGTACCCCCTGGCCCACCTCGGGCGAGGTGGACATCATGGAGGACATCAACGGCCGCAGTTCCGTCTTCGGAACGCTGCACTGCGGCACCAACCCCGGCGGCCCGTGCAACGAGAGCACCGGCATCGGCAGTGGTGAACGTGCCTGTTCCGGCTGCCAGACCGGGTATCACACCTACGCGGTGCAGATCGACCGGTCGGTCTCGCCCGAGCAGATCCGCTGGTACCTCGACGGCACGAACTACTTCACCGTCAACTCCAGCCAGGTGAGCGCCTCCACCTGGACCAACGCCGTCGACCATCCGTTCTTCATCATCTACGACCTCGCCATGGGCGGCGGTTTCCCGGCCGCGTTCGGCGGCGGACCCAACGCCGCCACCGTCTCCGGCGGACAGATGAACATCGACTACGTCGCCGTCTACAACAAGGCGCCCGGTGGCGGCGGGAGTTCGACCAACCTCGCTCAGGGCAAGCCCGTCACGGCCTCCTCGACCGAGAACGCCGGCACCCCCGCCTCTGCGGCCGTGGACGGCGACAACGGCACACGCTGGTCCAGCGCCTTCAGCGACCCGCAGTGGCTGCGGGTCGACCTCGGCGCCACCCACACCGTCAACCAGGTGAAGCTCAACTGGGAGGCCGCGTACGGCAAGGCGTTCCAGATCCAGACCTCGGCCGACGGCACCAACTGGACCACCGTCTACTCGACCACCACAGGGACCGGCGGTGCCCAGACGCTCAACGTGAGCGGCTCGGGCCGTTATGTCCGCGTCTACGGAACGCAGCGCGGCACCCCGTACGGATACTCGCTGTACGAGTTCCAGGTCTTCGGCAGCTGATCAGCCCGGAACGGCAGTTCAACGAATCCCTGGCCCCCGCACCTCGGAGGGCCAGGGATTCCGGTGCGCGGCAGGCCCATGTCGTCCGTGATCACAACAGACCCGGGGTCACCAGGGAACCACGCCGTCGTCCTCGAAGAACGAACCGGTGGGGCCGCCGTCGGGCAGCGTCGCGAGCCGGATCGCGGTGGCCGCGCCCTGCTCGGGGGTGCGGGGCCCCTGGAAGTCGGTGAAGTCGGTGGCGACCAGCCCCGGGCAGGCGGCGTTGATCAGGATGTTCGTACCGGCGAACTGCCGGGCGTACTGGACGGTGACGGCGTTGAGGAAGGATTTCGACGGCGAGTAGGCCGCCATGATCGGACCGATCTCGACGCTCGGATCCGCCTGCCTGGTCAGCGAGCCGACGGAACTGGAGACGTTCACGACGCGTGGCGACGCGGAGAGCCGCAGCAGCGGCAGCATCGCGTTGGTCACCCGGATCACACCGATCACGTTGGTCTCCACGACCGTGCGGACCACGTCGAGGTCGAGCGCGGTCGGGTCCTGCACCCAGCCCGGACCCATCTCCCCCGAGATACCGGCGTTGTTGACCAGGACGTCCAGCCGCCCGGCCTCCCGCTCGACCAGCGCCGCGGCGTCGGTGACGCTCCGGTCGCCGGTCACGGCCAGCGGCACCCCGAACGCGTCCACCCCGGCGGCGCGCAGCTTCCCGACGGCGCTCTCGCGCCGGGCCTCGTCGCGGGCTCCGACGCCGACGCGGTAGCCGAGGTCACCCAGCCCGCTCGCTATCGCGTACCCGATTCCCTTGTTCGCGCCGGTCACCAGCGCGATCTTCGTTTCGCTCATGCCGTCGATGCTCGCTCGCGGGCGAGCCGTGCGGCCAACACCGATACGGTGCTCTGTGATACCCGGCAGGTATCACTGAGTTACGCTCTGAGGTGTGGACATCTTGGAGACCCGCGAACTGCGGTATTTCATGGCCGTCGCCGAGGAGCTGCACTTCGGCCGCGCCGCCGAGCGCCTCGGCATGGCCCAGCCGCCGCTGTCCCGGGCGATCCAGCAGCTCGAACGGCGCCTCGGCGTCGCCCTCCTGGACCGTAACCGCCGGGGCGTGTCGCTGACCGGCGCTGGAGAGGTGCTGCTGTACGAGGGAGCCGCCGCCCTCGACGCGACCACCGCCGCCGTACGCCGCGTGCGCCGGGCCGGTGGCGCCGACGGTCCTGGCGGCCCCCGTAACCGTCTGGTGCTGGCGGTGAAGGCCGCCGCCTCCCACGAGCTGCTGCAGAAGCTCCTCGCCGCCTACGCCGCCGAGCCCGACGCCGCCGAGCTCGAAGTGCTGCCGAGCGGCATGTGCGAGCAGGAAGGGATGCTGCGCGACGGCCGCGCCGACGCGGCGCTCATGCACGCGCCGTTCAACTCCCTCACCGGGTTCGACAGCGAGGAACTGATGACCGAGGGACAGATCGCCATCCTGCCCGCCGGGCACCCCCTCGCGGCGCGCAGGACGCTGTCCCTGGCCGACATCACCGACGTGCCCGATCTCCCGCTCGCCCGCTGGCCGCGCCACGACACGTACCCGCCAGGCCCCGGCCCCGAGGTCCACGACCAGACGCAGCTGGCCCAGCTGATCGCCCTCGGCCGCACCGCCGCCGTCTTCCCCGAGTCCGCCCGCGCCTGGCTGTGGGCCGAACACACCGGGGTCCCGCTGACCGACGCGCCCCCGGTCGTCACCCACATCGCCTGGCCGGCGCACAGCCGCTCCGTGGCCCTCGCCGGGCTGGTCCGTACGGCCACCCAGCTCTGACCGGCATAGATCCCTGAAAAAACCGGCAGACCGGCACCGGCAGAGCTGTGCCTGACAGCGTGCACGGCACCGCGTCGTCCAATGTTCGCCTCTCCTTCGGCCGGGCGTGTCCGCCCCCTCGCTCCTCACGGTTCTCATCGTGACCTGTTCGGACACCCGGCCGAAGTGGTCCCTGGCCGGGTCGTCGCCTTCGTCCCGGTGAGGATCAATGAACCAAGCACGCACGGCAGTCCGGAACACCTCGGCCCCGTCCCGTCGTCCCAGGCGTCCGCGCGCCGCCCTGGCGACGGCCGCGGTCCTGGTAGGGGCCACATCGCTGGGCGCCCTCGGCAGCGCCCAGGCGGCCACCCCCGGCACCACCCTCTCCGCAGCGACCCGCACCTCGGTCACCTCGCACTGGACGACGCGGCACGTCGCCCGGGGCGTCGAGGTGCGCACCGGCACGGTGACGAACGCCAAGGCCGCGCCCGCCTGGACGATCACCGTGCAGGCGCCCACCACCGGACGGCTCTCCGGCGCTGCCACCTGGGCCACGGTCGGTCCGCGATCCTGGGCCGACACCACGGCGGGGCAACTGCGCGCGAACGGCTTCGCGCCGCGCGTCGACCGGATCGACTGGCCGGCGTACAGCGACACCCCGCACGGCCTCATGGGCCTGCGGGTACGCGTCGGTTCGTACGCCACCCAGGCCGAAGCGGCCGCGGCGGCCCAGGCCGTCACGGCCGCCGGCTTCCACACCGCGGTGGAGTGGACGGGCTACGACGCCGACCAGCGGGCCGACGTGGAGAACCTGCACGTCGCGATCGTCGACCCGCGCACCTTCACGGGTACGGTCACCGGCACCCACGACGGCAGTGTCACGCAGCGCGGGACCACGTCGTCCGTGGCCGCGAAACTGCGCTCGCTCGTCGGGGTCAACGCGGGCTTCTTCGTGACCTCGGACAGCGACGGCGTCCAGGGGATCCAGTCGGGCATCGCCGCCTACGACGGGCGCCTGGAGTCGATGGCTGCGGGCGCGCGCGCCGCGCTCGTCCTCACCGACGGCGGCCGGCACGTCCGCATCGCCGACCTGACCAGCACCGCCGTCGCGCGGGTCGGCGGCGCGCGGTACACGGTCGAGGGCATCAACCGCGTCCCCGGCACGGTCAGGGACTGCGGGCGGCCCGGCGGCACGCCGAGCGAGCGGCCCTGGCAGGACGTGACCTGTCACAAGACCGACGATCTCGTGCTGTTCACACCGGAGTTCACGGCCGCCCTGCCGACAGGCACCGGCAGCCAGGCCGTGCTGGACCGCTCCGGCAAGGTCGTCTCGGTGGGCGCGCGCGGCGGTCTCGTGCCCGCCGGCGGTTCGGTGCTGCAGGGCATCGGGTCGGCCGCCGACTGGCTGACCGCACACGCGGCACCCGAGCGGCGCGTGGACGTCGAGGAGACCGTGCGCGACGAGCGCGGGCGCAAGGTCGTCCTCGGCAAGGGCGACAGCATCGTGAGCGCCGCTCCGACCCTGGTCGAGAACGGCCGGGTGCGCATCGACGCCGCAGCCGAGGGCACGGTGGACCAGAAGGACCTCTCGTTCGGGTACGCCTGGGCCAACACCCGCCAGCCGCGCACGATGGCGGGCATCGACAGGCGCGGCCGGCTCATCCTGGCGACGGTGGACGGGCGGCAGGCCGGCGGCAGCGAGGGCTTCACCCTGCAGGAGGCAGCCGAGTTCATGCGCTCGCTCGGCGCGGACCAGGCGCTCAACCTCGACGGCGGTGGCTCCACCGCGATGGCGGTGAACGGCGCACTGGTCAACCACACGTCGGACGCCACCGGCGAGCGCGCCGTGGGCGACACACTCCAGGTGCTTCCCCGCACGAACCACTGAGCATGCGCCGCTGAACCCCTCCCACCACGCCGCCGCCCTGCGATGACCTCGCTGGGCGGCGGCGTTCGTTGTGCGAGAGCTGCCGAGGCACGCATCTGGTATACCAAAGACTCGAAAACATAACGATCATCATTGACTGATGCGGGAAGAATGTCCTGTATATGGCGGGCATTAAGGGTCATTGGTGCGCAGAATGGCGACACGATCCACATCGTGAAACACCGCTCCGGTATACCGTGTCGCCTCAACGGCGCAGCTCGATCGGGCGCGCATCCCGCCACTTGTGAAGGAGGTGTGGTCCCGTGCGTCGCCTACCTCTCGCGCTCGCGGTGGCCGCATTGCTGACGTTCGCCACCGGGTGCGGCTCGCTCTCACCGCCAGGTGCGAACACGGCCACCGCACCCCGGCTCGTCGACGCGCGGCCGGTCCGTGACGGCGGCACGGCGGTGATCGGCCTGAAGTCCGACCCGGACAAGCTCGACCCCACCTTGACCGGCACGCTGGTCGCGCGGACCGTGTTCACGTCGATGTGCGAGCAGCTGTACGACGTCGACCAGCACAACCGCTTCGTCCCACAACTCGCCGCCACACTCCCGAAGATCACGGACGGCGGTCGCACCTTCACCTTCGACGTCCGCCGTGACGCGCGGTTCAGCGACGGGGCGAAGCTCGACGCCAAGGCCGTCACGACCTCACTCGACCGCGACCTTCACCTGCCGGGCTCCGGCCGGGCGTCGGAGATCGACTCGGTGGAGAAGGTCGAGGCGATCGCCCCGTACACCGTGCGGCTCACCCTCAAGCACCCCGACACCCCGCTGCTCGGCCGGCTGGCCAACACGGCCGGGCTCGTCATGTCGCCCAAGGCCATCGCGACGTACGGCAAGAGCTTCGCCACGCACCCCTCGTGCGTCGGCCCGTTCAAGTACGTCAAGCGGGTCGTCGGCGACCGGATCGAGCTGACCAAGGACCCGCTCTACTACGACGCCGACAAGGTGCATCTCGACCACGTGGTCTACAAGACCATCACCGACGGCAACATCCGTCTGGCCAACCTGCGTTCGGGCGACGTGCAGATCGGTGACCAGATGGGGCCCGTCGAGGTGCGCAGCGGCATGGGCGACAAGGCCCTGCAACTGCTCAACACCCCGTCCCTGGGCTACATGGCGCTCACCCTCAACGTCGGCAACACGGACGGTGTGGACAAGAAGCCCGGACACGTCGACACGCCCTTCGGCCGGGACGTGCGCGTCCGTGAGGCGTTCGACCTCTCCCTGGACCGCGAGCTGATCAACAAGCTGGTCTTCCAGGACATGTACGAGCCCGCCTGCGGCCCGGTGCCGCCCGGCACCCCGCTCAGCACCCCCGTCACCTGCCCGGGGCGCGACGTCGCGAAGGCGAAGCGACTGCTCAAGGCGGCCGGGGTGCACACTCCCGTGCCGCTGGAGCTGATGATCAACACAACGCCGGAGGACAACCGGCTCGGCCAGGTCATCCAGGCGATGGCCAAGGACGCTGGCTTCGACGTCCGGCTGCGGCCTACCGAGTTCGCCACCGGTCTCACCCGCACACTCGCCGGCGACTTCCAGGCCCGTACCGGCGGCTGGGGCGGCCAGCCCGATCCGGCCGGCAACATCGACAGCCTCGTCGGCACCACCGGCAGCAACAACCAGGGCAAGCTCTCCGATCCCGAGATCGACCGGCTCATCACCGCGGGACGCTCCACCGCCGACCCGGCGAAACGGCGCGTGATCTACCAGCAGCTCACCCGGGCCATCAACCGCCAGCACGCGGTGATCTACCTCTACCGGAACATCAACTACGCAGTCGCATCGAAGGACATCAGCGGCATCGCGCTGTCCGGCGACGGACTCATCAGGGTCAAGGAGGCCGGTTACGTGAAGGGAGGCCAAGGATGAATCGCGTCACCGGACTTCTGACCTCGTACCTCGGACGCCGCGTCGGACAGGCGCTGCTCACCATGGTGCTCGTCAGCATCACCGTCTTCGCGGGCGTCCGCGCCATGCCCGGCGACACCGCGCAGGCCCTGGCCGGCGAGCAGACCTCACCCGAGGTGCTGGCCGCCATCCGCGAGGAGTACGGGCTGAACGACAACATCGTCGTGCAGTACTGGGACTACCTGCGGCACGCCGTCACCGGAGACCTGGGCACCTCCGCCCGCAGCGGGCTGCCCGTCCTGGACTCCATCCTCGACGCCCTGCCCATCACGCTCGAACTCGCCGCGCTGGCCCTGATCCTGGCCGTCGTTGTCGGCATCGGCGCCGGAATCGTCGCCGCGGTGCGCCGCGGCCGTCCCGAGGAGTGGTTCGCGAACGGGGTCGCCCTCCTCGGTATGTCGGTGCCGACCTTCTGGCTCGGCATGCTGCTGGTCCTCGCCTTCGCCATCGCCATGCCGGTCTTCGCCGCCTCCGGTTTCGTCCCGTTCGGACAGGACCCCGTGGAGAACCTGCGCCGGCTCGTGCTCCCGGCGATCGTGCTGGGCTCCGGTCTCGCCGCCGTGGTCATGAGACAGACCCGCGCGGCGATGCTCGACGCCATGTCGTCGGACTACGTCCGCACGGCCCGCGCCAAGGGGCTCTCGCACCGCGCCGTCATCGGCACGCACGCACTGCGCAATTCGCTGGTCACGGTTATCACCGTGCTCGGACTCCAGCTCGGACAGCTCATCTCGGGCGCCGTCGTCACCGAACAGGTCTTCGTCCTGCCGGGCTTCGGCAAACTCACCATCGACGCGGTCTTCACCCGTGACTACGCGATGGTCCAGGGCGTCGTGCTCTTCACCTCGGCCGCCTACATCCTGATCAATCTGCTGGTCGACCTCCTGTACTCGGTCATCGACCCGCGCATCCGGCTGGGAGGCTCCTGATGTCCGCCGTCAACTCCCCAACCCTGTCAGCACCTTCGGGTCCTCCGGGCTCTCCGGCTGCCGGCCCCGGCACGGCGAAGGACCGACCGGCGCCGGGCGGAGCCGCCGAACGGCTCGCGGCCGGCTGGCGCAAGCTGCGCCGCAACAAGCTGGCGCTCGTCGGCGCTTTGCTCGCCGCTGTCTTCGTCCTCGTCGCCGTCTTCTCGTCACTCGTCGCGCCGTACGACCCGTCGCTGCCCGACTTCGACGCGGCGCTGGCACCGCCCAGTTGGGCGCACTGGCTCGGCACCGACGACCTCGGGCGCGACCAGCTCTCCCGGGTCCTCGTGGGAGTCACCGCGTCCATGCAGGTCGGTGTGGTCTCCGTGGCCCTCGCCTTCGTGATCGCGGTCCCACTGGGTCTGCTCGCCGGGTACTACGGACGGGTCGCCGACAGTGTGGTCTCCCGGCTCACCGACACCATGCTGGCCTTTCCCTTCCTGGTGCTCGCCGTCGGCCTCGCCGCCGTACTCGGCCCGTCGCTGAAGAACGCCACCATCGCCATCGGCATCTCCCAGATACCGGCCGTCGTGCGCATCACCCGGGCGGAGACGCTGCGGCTCAAGCACCTCGACTACGTGGCAGCGGCCGTCGCCAACGGGGCGGGGGACCGGACACTGCTCTTCCGGCACGTGCTGCCCAACGCCACATCGGCGCTGATCGTCCAGGCCACCGTCGGTGTCCCGACGGCGATCATCGGCGAGGCCGCGCTCAGCTTCCTCGGCCTCGGCGTACAGCCGCCGTCGCCCTCGCTCGGCGTGATGCTCTCCAGCGCCCAGCCGTTCATCGCCACCGCCCCCTGGATGGCGGTGTTCCCCGGACTCGTCATCGTGCTGGCCACCCTCGCGTTCAACCTGCTCGGTGACGGCGTACGTGACATCCTCGATCCCCGTGGAGGCTCCCGATGACCCCCACCGCACCGTCCCCCGCATCGCCGTCCGCACCGGCCACCACGCCGCGGCGGGGCGACGCTCCCGTGCTCAGCGTCCGCGACCTGACGGTCTCCTTCCACGGCCCCGAGTCCACCGTGCACGCCGTGGACGGGGTCTCGTACGACCTCGCGCCCGGTGAAGTGCTCGCCGTGGTCGGCGAGTCCGGCTGCGGCAAGTCCGTGACGTCCATGGCCGTCATGGGGCTGCTGCCGCCCACCGCGCGGATCGGCGGCAGCGTGACCCTCGACGGTGAGGAACTGGTCGGCGCGAGCGAACGTGCCCTGCGGGCCGTACGCGGCCGCCGGCTGTCCATGATCTTCCAGGAGCCGATGACCTCGCTGAACCCGGTACTCACCGTGGGACGGCAGATCAGCGAAGTACTCGTCCGTCACCAGAAACTCGGCCGTAAGGAAGCCAAGGCCCGCGCGGTCGAACTGCTCGACCTGGTCGGTATACCCGCCCCGCACCGGCGCGTGGACGAATACCCCCATCAGCTCTCGGGCGGAATGCGTCAGCGCGTGATGATCGCCATCGCCGTGGCATGCGACCCGGCGGTGCTCATCGCGGACGAGCCCACCACCGCGCTGGACGTCACGGTGCAGGCGGGCATCCTCGACGTGCTCAAGTCCCTCAGGGACCGCCTCGGCACCGCCATCGTGCTCATCACCCACGACCTCGGCGTCGTGGCCGAAACGGCCGACCGGGTGCTGGTCATGTACGCCGGACGGCCCGTCGAACAGGCCTCGGTGGACGAGCTGTTCGCCGCACCCCGCCATCCCTACTCGCGCGGCCTGCTGGGCGCCGTGCTCCGGCCGGGCAGCCGCACCCCCGAGGGGCGCTCCCGGCTCAACGAGATCCCCGGCCTCGTACCCGATCTGCGCGTCCAGCCGGACGCCTGCGGCTTCGCACCGCGCTGTGCCTTCGCGCAGGACGACTGCCGGGCAGGACGGCCGGCGCTGCGCACGGCTGCGGGCACGCACCGGGTCGCCTGCCACCATCCGGCCGTACCCGGCCCCGTTCCCGTCCCCGCGCCCGCCGCAGAGGAAGGTGCCCGATGACCGCCCCCGACGACACCGTCACCCCCGTGCTGGAAGTCCACGACCTGCGACGCCACTTCAGCTCGCGGACCGGCACGGTTCGCGCGGTCGACGGTGTCTCGCTGACGATCGGCCCCGGCGAAGTCGTCGGCCTGGTCGGTGAGTCCGGCAGCGGCAAGTCGACCGTGGGCCGCTGCGTCGTCCGGCTCGACCGGCCGACCGGCGGCGAAGTGGTCATCCAGGGTGCGGACGTCACGACCCTGTCGGCCCGCGCCATGCGGCCGCTGCGCCGTAACGTCCACCTGGTCTTCCAGGACCCGTCGTCCTCGCTCAACCCGCGCATGACGATCCGTCAGATCGTCGCCGAGCCGATCCGGCTGCACGGCATCGCCGGGCGGGCCGAGGCGTCACGCCGCGTGGACGAACTGCTGCGTCAGGTCGGGCTGCGCCCGGAGCTGGCCGACCGCAAGCCGCACGAACTCTCCGGCGGCCAGCGGCAACGCGTCTCCATCGCACGGGCGTTGTCCGTGGAGCCGGTACTGCTCGTGGCGGACGAACCGACGTCGGCCCTGGACGTCTCGGTCCAGGCGTCCGTGCTCAACCTGCTCGCCGACCTCCAGCGCGAGCGCGGTTTCGGCTGCCTGTTCATCACGCACGACCTGGCCGCCGTGGAGTACCTGGCGGACCGCATCGCCGTGATGTATCTGGGCCGGATCGTCGAACAGGCCCCCGCGGCCCAGTTGTTCGCCGATCCGAAACACCCTTACACGCAGGCGCTGCTGTCCGCCGCGCCCGTACCGGATCCGCACGAACAGCGGGAGCGGACCCGGATCGTGCTCGGCGGGGACCTGCCCAGCCCACTCGATCCGCCGCCCGGCTGCCACTTCCACACCCGCTGCCCGCTGGCGACGGACCGCTGCCGCACCGAGGCACCGGCCCTGCGCACACTGCCGGTGGCGGGGAACGGCGTTCCGCGTCAGGTCGCCTGCCACCTGGTGGCGGCGGACGGTACGGCACCGGACGCGACGGCGGCCCCGGCGGCCGCCGCCGGCTGACCGGGCAGAGACGCCCCTGGGCCGGGAGCGAAGCCCCGTTCCCCGCCCAGGGGGTACCGGCATCGAGGTGACGGTGCCGTACAACGGCCGAGGGCCGGACCGCACAGTGCGGTCCGGCCCTCAACTGTCGCCGGTGGGTCAGCCGACGAGCCGCAGCTGGTCGGCGACGACCCGGCCCGCGTGGATGACCGTACGGTCGGTGCCGCGGTCCATGACGGCCGCCGCCACGCTGTCGCCGTCGACCAGGACAAGGTCCGCCGCGTCCCCGGCGCTCACGCCAGGCCGGTCGGTGGTGGACGTCAGCCGCTCCAGCGACGGGTCGAGAATGGCGGCGCCGCCACGGCTGGCCACGGCCCAGCAGTGCTCGATCAGCTCGTCGGGGCGGTAGCGGTTGGTGAACGCCAGCTGCCAGGTCCTGTCGAGCATGTCGCCGTTGCCGTACGGCGACCAGTAGTCGCGCTGGCCGTCCTCACCGAGGCCCACCCGTACGCCGGCCCGCGTCAGTTCGGCGAGGGGGAGGGCGTTCTGCTGCTGCGCGGGGGCGATGGTGGCCATCGAGACATCCAGCTCGGCGAACTCCTCGACGAGACGGCGCGTGGTGGCCTCGTCGACGGTGCCGAGTTCATACGCGTGCGACAGCGTCACCTTGCCCTGCATGGAGAGGGCGCGGGTGCGCTCCAGGATCAGATCGGTGCTGAACACGCCCAGATGGCCGGGCTCGTGCAGATGGATGTCGATCGGCGCCTGGTGGCGCTCGGCGAGACCGAAGACGATGTCGAGGTGACACACCGGGTCACGGTCCAGCGTGCACGGGTCGATACCGCCGACCACCGCGGCGCCCGACGAGAGCGCCTGTTCCATCAGCTCGGGGACGCCCTTCTCCAGCAGCAGGCCGGCCTGCGGGAACGCCATGATCTCGACGTCCGCCCGGTCCTTGTGTGCTTCCTTCGCCGCGAGGACGCCCTCGAAGCGCTCCAGGCCGCAGTCGGCGTCGATCTGGGCGTAGCTCCGTACGCGCGTGGTGCCTCGCTCGATCATGCGGCCCAGCAGCGCCGTGGCCCGGTCGGCGACCGGCGGGTCCTCGCGCCAGTGGTCGCGGTCGTTCATCGTCAGACCCCACACGCCCGGCTTGCCGGTGTGCGGGCGGAACGGCAGACCGATCCGGTTGGAGTCCAGGTGGCAGTGGACGTCGGAGAAGGACGGCATCGCCAGCCGGCCCCGGCCGTCCACGTCCGAACCGTTGCCCAGCCGGGCGGGGTCGTGCGGGGCGACGGCGGCTATCCGGCCTTCGCGGATCTCGATGTCGCTGGCTTCGCCGCCCCAGGGACGGACATTCCTGATCAGCATGGGTGGTGGTGCTCCTTGCGGGGTTGGTGCCAGGTACGGGCCCGTCAGTCGGGCGGCAGTACGCCGGCGAGCGAGTCGAGCGAGGGCGCCCGGCCCATCTCGATGTGCGTGTACGCGAGGGCCGCGGCGAGGTCGGGCTTGCCCGCCCGGATCGCGGCGCAGATGTCCTGGTGCTCCGCGCACTGCACGCTCTGGTCGCGGTTGCTGGTGAGGGTGAACACCCACTGGAGGAGACCCAGGGACGGCTGGAACGTCGTCCGCAGCAACTCGTTCCCGGTGAGGGCCACGATCTCCTCGTGCAGCGCCGTGTTCGCCGCCGGGATCTCCCGCACGTCACCCCGGTGCGTGGCGTCCTCGGCGATCGACATCAGCTCGCTCAGCCGGACCGTGCTGGCACCGGCGGCGCTCACCTCGGCGGCGCGCCGGGTGGCGAAGACCTCCAGGCTCAGCCGCAGGTCGAACAGCTCGTCCACGTCACGCAGGGTGAGCCGCCGCACGGATGCGCCACGGCGCGGCGAGACTTCCACGAGCCCGTCGGCGGCGAGCCGGGAGAGGGCCTCCCGTACCGGGACCCGGGAGTAGCCGAGGGCCTCGGACAGTTCACGTTCCCGCAGCCGGGAGCCCGGCGGCTGGGTACCGTCGAGAATGGCGGCCCGCAGAGTCTGTTCGGCGTGGTCGACGTGCGAGGAGGCGCCGTCGTGGGGGTTCGCGGTCACGTCGAGCACTTTAGCATTTGGCATACCAGTGACGTTCCAAGGCTCAAGAGAGCGAGCGATAAGCGGCTATAGTTCCGATATTTCTCAGCTCTCTCACCCTGCTCCGGCTGAATCGGTATACCGGCCAAGAGGCCTGTGCGACTGCCATAGGCTGCACGCGCCAGCGGCCCCGACCCAGGAGCACCCATCATGTCCTTCCCCACGCCACCGCCCCCGTACCCCGACGCCTTCGACCCCGACGAAACACCCGCACCGCACGCCCTGCTGGCGCCGGTGACCGGACTCCTGGGCACGTGGACTGGCCGGGGCCACGGGGGATACCCGACGCTGGCCGACGAATTCAGCTACGGGCAGGAAGTCACCTTCAGCCACGACGGCCGCCCCTTCCTCCACTACGAGGCCCGCGCCTGGCTGCTCGACGCGAACGACAGCCCACTGCGCCCGTCGGCCCGCGAAAGCGGCTGGTGGCGCCTCCAGCCCGACGGCCGGGTGGAAGCGCTGATCACCCAGCCCACCGGCATCGCGGAAATCGCGACCGGCCACGCGGACGCGGGCGCCGTCGACCTGACCACCCACGAGGTCGCCCTCACCCCCACCGCCAAGAAAGTCAACGCCACCCGCCGCCGCTACCACCTGACGGACGACGACACACTGCACTTCACCCACGACCTGGCAGCCCTGGGCCAACCCCTCCAACACCACCTGTCGGCCCAACTCCGCCGCGTCTAGCGGGCGGGGGAGCGAAAAGCGTTGGCAGGTGTGTGGGGCTACCGGCATGCTGGCCGGATGCTGATCAGGGAAGCCACTGCCGACGACTGGTCCGCCATCTGGCCCTTCTTTCATGCGATCGTCGCCGCGGGCGAGACCTTTACCTATCCGCTCGATCTCGGCGAGGAGCAAGGCCGTGAGTGGTGGCTGCTGTCGTCGCCGAACCGTACGGTTGTCGCCGTCGACGAAGCCGGAGCGGTTCTGGGTACGGCCAAGATGAACAGCAATCAGATGGGCAACGGCTCGCACATCGCGAGCGCCAGCTACATGGTTGACCCGGCGCACTCCGGCAAAGGTGTGGGCCGGGCGCTGTGTGCGTACACGGTGGAGTGGGCGCGAGCAGCCGGCTTCCGGGGAATGCAGTTCAACGCGGTCGTGGAGACGAACGCGCCCGCCGTGCACCTCTACCGGTCCCTCGGGTTCGAGGTGCTGGGCACGCTGCCGGAAGGTTTCCGGCATCCGACCCACGGCTACGTCGGGTTGCACATCATGCATCGCGCCCTCTGACGGCCTAGAGGCCGAGGCGAGAGACGCCCAACGGTGCCGGGTTCTGGGGGAGTTGCCAGTCGCCGCCGCGGTCCTCCTTCGAGTAGCGGGCGACGAGGTCGGGGACACGCAGGAAGCAGGCCACGGCGGTCGCGGACTGGAAGGCGGTGATCGCGCGCTGCGTCATCGGCATGCCCAGGCGCGGGATGCGTGGATTCACCTCGGCCTGGATCTTGTCGACGAACGGCCGCAGTACGGCGTCGTAGTTCGCCAGCGCCGTCGGCAGGTCGTGCGGATGCCGGTTGAGCTCGCCCGCCAGGACATGGGCACCGACCAGCCCGCCCGAGATCCCCATCCCGCTGTACGGGGAAGCGCAGTGCGCGGCGTCACCGGCCAGGACCACCCGCCCCTTGGACCAGGTGTCCGTACGCACCTGCACGATCTCCTGCGAGTAGAAGAACGGGCTCGTCCGCATACCCGCGACGAAGCGCTCGGTCTGCCATCCGGCGTCCCGGAACCGGTCGGCCCAGAAGGCCTGTTGACGCTCGGCGGACTCGCGGTGAACCGCCGACGCCTCCTCTGACTCCTCCCGCAGCACGAAGTACGCCTGCGTCTCGGTCGGATTGTGGCTGCGCCGCATGATCTGGCGACCGCCCGGCGCCATGTAGGTGTCCCGGATGTTGCTGTCCGACGCGATGCGCGGGACGAACCAGTACGCCATGTGGATGCCGAGCCGCCGGTACGGATCGGTGCCCTCGGGGAGCATCGCCCGTCGGATGCGTGACCCCTGCCCGTCCGCGCCGACCAGCAGGTCGAACTCGTCGCTGGACCCGTCGGAGAAGTGCGCGACGACCCCGTGCTCGTCCTGGTCGAAGCCGTCCACGCTCTTGCCGAAGACGTACTCCGCGTCGTCCTTCGTCGCGTCGTGGAGGATGCGCACCAGGTCCCCGCGCATGATCTCGTACTCGGACGTCAGCGTCTGCCGGCCCTGCCCCGAGGTGTTGGCCATGATCGTCGCCCTGGCCCGGCCGCGCGCGTCCACGAAGGCGACACCCGCCTCGTCCACGAGCTTGCCCCGCACCGCGTCGAGGAGCCCCATGGCGGTGACGGCCTCGATGCCCTGGCCCCGCAGATCGACCTGGGCGCCCGCGGCCCGCAGCGCCGGGAAGCGCTCGACGACGGTCACCCGGTGACCGCCTCGCGTCAACCAGAAGGCGAGCGCCTGTCCCGCTATGCCACCGCCCGCGACGAGGATCCGCAGGGACTGCTGTCCCGATATCTGTGTCATGGCCATCCGCTCCAAAATCTATCGGTGAATGGTTCCTTTTCAGAGTCATCTATCAGCGATAGATTGTCAATGTGACCAAGATGAACCGTGGGACCGTCATCACCGAGGCGCTCGACCTGCTCGACGAGGTCGGGCTGGACGCCGTCAGCACACGCCGGCTCGCGAAGCGACTGGGCGTCGAACAGCCGTCGCTCTACTGGCACTTCCGCACCAAGAAGGAACTGCTCAATGCCATGGCGCAGGCCGCCATGGCACCCCACGCGACCGTCCCGCTGCCGGCGCTCCCCGACGACTGGCGTGCGTGGTTCCTCGACAACACGCGCAGCTTCCGGCATACCCTGCTGATGCGCCGCGACGGAGCGCGGCTGCACGCCGGGACCATCCCCACCGCGGACCTCGACCGGATCGCGCGCAAGATGGAATTCCTCATCGCCTCCGGCGTGCCCGAGCGGGACGCGCAGATGGCGATGCTGGCCGCCGGTCGCTTCACGGTCGGCAGCGTCCTGGAGGAACAGGCGGACACCGGCCCGGCGAACGGCCCGGTGGACGGCGCGGATCAGTCTGCCGACATCCCGGTCATCGACCACGAGTCGGCATTCGAAGCGGGACTGGCCCTCATCGTGGACGGCCTGGCGGGCCGCGTGAAGGGCTGAATCAGGTCGCACCGTACGACACCGGCGGAGCCGTACAAGATCCGCCGGTCACCCGGACTACGCGTCACGTCAGGCGGGCTGCTTCGTGTCGGATCAGACGGGCTGCCAGAGTTCGATCCGGTTCCCCTCGGGGTCGGTGACCCAGCCGAACCGGCCGACGCCCGCCATCTCCTGCGTCTCCTCGGCCACGTCCGCGCCCCTGGCCCGTAGTTGCGCGAGCATCGCCTCCAGGTCACTGACCCGGAAGTTGAGCATGACCTGCTGGGATCGGGAGCCGAAGTAGTCGGTCCCAGACTCGAACGTCGCGAAGACCGTCGGCCCGGCCCCCTGCTGCCACAGACCGTTCTCGTCGGCGTCCAGGCCCAGACAGTCGCGGTACCAGGTGTTCAGGGCCGCCGGATCGGCGGCCCGCAGGAAGTACCCGCCGATTCCCGTCACACGTTCCATGCCGCCATCCTGCCAGGCTGCCCGGACGCCCGCGCGGGCCCGGCGTATCGGCGCCCTGACCTGGGGCGTTCGGCGGGTCGGAGTGGCGGTGTCGGTCACCTGTCGGGGCTGTCGGTTCGCTGTTGCCGGTTTGTCGGCGGGGGACCGGAGCCTTGTCGGAGATCCTGCCGGGTGTCCGTCCGGCAGGCCTGCGACAGGCAAGGAATTCACATGACCACTGACGCCATGACCACCGACGCGACGATCATCGGCGCCGGCCTCGGCGGCCTCACGCTCGCCCGCGTCCTGCACGTACACGGCATCCCGGTCACCGTCTACGAGGCGGAGCCCTCCCCGAACGCGCGCACGCAGGGCGGGATGCTCGACATCCACGACTACAACGGCCAGTTGGCCGTGCAGGCGGCGGGCCTGATGGACGAGTTCCGCGGCATTGTCCTGGAGGGCCGCCAGGCGATGCGGATCCTCGACCGGGACGGGAACGTCATGCTCGACCAGCCCGACGACGGCACCGGTGGCCGCCCCGAGGTGCAGCGCGGTGAGCTGCGGCAGCTGCTGCTCGACTCGCTGCCGGCCGGCACCGTGCGGTGGGGTCACAAGGTCAGCGGGGTCCGTACCCTCGGCGATTCGCGCCACGAGGTGACCTTCGCCGACGGCAGCGCCGTCGTCACGAGCCTGCTGGTGGGCGCGGACGGCGCGTGGTCCCGGGTCAGGCCGCTGCTCTCCGACTCCGTACCCGAGTACACCGGCATGTCGTTCGTGGAGACCTACCTGTTCGACGCCCACACCCGGCACCCCGCTGTCGCGAAGGCGGTCGGCGGCGGGTCGATGTTCGCGATCGAACCGGACAAGGCGCAGATCGCGGCTCACCGGGAGAAGGACGAAACCCTCCACGCGTACGTGATGCTGACCAAGCCGCTGGAGTGGTTCGCCGACATCGACTTCACCGATTCCGCCGCGGCCACCGCGCGGATCGCCGAGGAGTTCGAGGGTTGGGCCCCGGAGGTCACGGCCCTGATCACCGAAAGCGACACCGCACCGATCCTGCGCCCCCACCACACACTGCCGGTCGGGCACCGGTGGGACCGGGTGCCCGGGGTGACCCTGGTCGGCGACGCCGCCCACCTCATCCCCCCGAACGGCGAAGGCGCCAATCTGGCCATGCTGGACGGCGCCGAACTCGGTCAGGCCATCGCCGCGCACCCCGACGACGTCGAGGCGGCCCTCACCGCGTACGAGCAGACGATGTTCCCGCGCAGCGCCGCGGTCGGCGAGGCCGAGGTCGACGCCCCTGACAACCCCACGCTCGAAGAGGTGATCAACTTCTTCACGCAGGCCGCGCAGCCCCAGTAGACCGAGCGGCACCGGTAAGGCATCGGCGGAGGCCGGCCGGGCGTCAGGTGGCGGCCGGCCCTGTCGAACCGTTGGTTTCGAGCATGTCGAGCGCCGACCGGTGGACCTTCGCCAGCGCGCTCAACAGCTGTTCGCGTTCCGCCCCGGTGAGACCGGCGGTGACGGTCTCCTCGATCAGCCGCCGTTCCGCCTCGATCGGCTTCCGCAGGTCGCGGCCCGCGTCGGTGAGCCACAGCCGTACGAGGCGGTTGTCCCGGTCGTCGCGGCGCCGGGTGAGCAGTCCTGCGGTGGTCAGCCGGTCTGCCATCTTGACGACGGTGGGCGTCGTGACGTTCAGCGCTGCGGCGATCTCGCCCGGCGCGCTGCCGTCCCGTTCCCACAACACCGCGAGCAGGTAGTTCTGGCCCAGATGCAACCCGTAGCGGCGCATGGCCCGGTCGGACAGCGCCCGGAGCGCCTTCGACGTTTTGCCGTGCAGGTCCAGGAACTCAGACATCGCGGCCTCTCGGTGAGGTGGGCAAGCGGCAGTTCGGGCGCCCATCAGGAATCGATTGACGGCTAATGATTCACCGGCTAACGTTTTTCGAGTATTCGTTAGACGGCAAACGACCGTAAGGAGTCACCATGATACTGGTCACCGGTGCCACCGGGAACATAGGCCGTGAACTCACCCGCGAGCTCAACGCGAGGGGCGCCAAGCTGCGTGCTTTCGTCCGCGACCCCGCCCGTGCCGCCGGACTGCCCGAGGCCGCGGAACTCGCCGTCGGAGACCTGGGCGAGCCCGCCACACTGAGACCCGCCTTCGCCGGCGTGGACGCCCTGTTCCTGCTCACGCAGGGCATCGGCACCGACTACACCGCCAACGCCCTCGCGGCGGCCCGGACGGCAGGGGTGAGCCGCGTCGTCCACCTCTCGTCGTTCAACGTCCTCGGCGACCCGATGCCCGCCATGGGTTACTGGCACCACGAACGCGAGAAGCTTGTCCGCGCCTCCGGCATCCCCGCCACGATCCTGCGCCCCGGCGGCTTCACCACCAACGCCCTCGACTGGGTGCCCACCATCCGCGAGGGCGGCTACGTACTCGACCCGATCGGCCCCGGCCGCTACGCGCCGATCGACCCCGCGGACATCGCCGCGGTCGCCGCCCTCGCCCTGACCGAGGACGGCCACCAGGGCCAGGAGTACGTCCTGACGGGGGAGGAGACGTTCACCGTTGCCGAGCAGGTCCGGATCATCGCCAAGGCGACCGGCCTCGCGATCGAGGTGCGCGAGGCGGCCACCACGGACGAAATCGTCCGCTCCCGCTTCCCCGACGGTGCGCCACCGGCGCTCGCCGAGGCGATCACGGAGGGATTCGCCGTCATGCGGGCCGACACCGTCGGATTCCGGACGGACACCGTGGAACGCCTGCTCGGCCGCAAGCCGCGCACCTTCGCGGACTGGTGCGCCCGCAACGCCGACGCGTTCCGCCGGCCCGCCGACGCGTGAGGCTGCGAGCGCCGCCCGAGACCTGGCGCGACCGGGGCTCACCCCGCGTCAGCGGCCGTCCGCAGCGGGGGCGAACGGGCCGGTCAGCGCCGCCCATTGCAGGAGCAGGATGGTCTTGGCATCGGTGATGCGGCCGTCACCGGTCATGGCGAGCGCTTCGTCGAAGGGCAGTTCGAGGACATCGATGTCCTCGCCTTCCTCTTCGAGGCCGCCACCGGTCCCGGTCCGGTCGGCGGGGGTGTACGGGGCGGCGAAGTAGTGGAGCCGTTCGGTGATGGAGCCCGGGCTCATGTACGCGTCGAGGACGTGGGTGAGCGGGCCGAGGGTGACGCCGAGTTCCTCGGCGGCCTCGCGGCGGACGGCGGTGTGCGGGTCGTCCTCGTCGAGCAGTCCGGCCGCCGCCTCGACGAGCATGCCGTCGGGGTGGCCGTTGACGTAGGCCGGGTAGCGGAACTGACGCGTGAGCAGGACGCAGCCGCGCGCGGTGTCGTAGGGCAGGACGACCGCGCCGTTGCCACGGTCGTACGTCTCGCGCTGCTGCGTCTCCCAACGCCCGTCCCGACGCCGGTAGTCGAAGGTGGTCCGGCGCAGCACGTGCCAGCCCTGCGAGGTGAGTTCGACGTCGCGGACCACCACGTCCCTGTTGCGGTCCAGCTCGCGCCCGGCCTGGTCGAGGCCGGTACGGCCGCGGTGATCGGGGACGTCGATGCCGGGGCGGCCAGTCATGCGGTCTCCTGCGGGGTGCGGCGGGGAATCCCGGCCTCGCTGTACGAGACGCCGTACGGGGCGTCGTACCCGACGGACGGGGGCTTGTCGTTCACGTGCGCTACCGTACATGCAGAAACGTGCAAGAACAGGAGAGAATGTGCATGCTGGCCGCTGAACGGCACGACCACCTGCTCGCTCTGCTCGCTCGCGAGGGCAAGATCGTCGCCAAGGACGTCGCCGCAGGACTGGGGATCTCCGAGGACAGCGTGCGGCGCGACCTGCGTGAACTCGCCGCCGACGGGCTCTGCCAGCGGGTCTACGGCGGTGCGCTGCCCGTTTCACCAGCGGTGGCCAACTACGCCGCCCGGCATGCCGTCGCCCCCGACGGCAAGCGGAAGGTCGCCGCCGTGGCCGCCGCGCTGGTACGGCCCGGCGGCTCGCTGATCCTCGACGGAGGCACGACCGCCCTCGCGGTCGCCCGCGCGCTCCCGTACGACCTCAGCTGCACCGTGATCACGCACAGCCCGACGGTCGCCGTGGCCCTGCTCGACCATCCCGGGGTGGAGCTCTTCCTCCTCGGTGGCCGCGTCTTCAAGCACTCGGCGGTCGCCTGCGGCGCGGCCGCTGTCGAGGCCGCGCAGAACGTCTCCGCCGATCTCTGCCTGCTCGGTGTCACCGGCGTACACCCGGAGGCGGGACTGACCACCGCGGACGCCGAAGAGGCGGCGATGAAGCGCGCCTTGGCCGCGCGGGCCGCGGACACCTACATCCTCGCCTCCGCCGAGAAGATCGGCACCGCTTCGCAGTACCGCGTCCTGCCCTGGGCGGAGGTCAGCGGCCTGATCACCGACGCCGACCCCCGCGACAGGCTCGTCGCGGAGGTCGGAGCGTTCGGTGTGGAGATCCTGATAGCCCGCTGATCCTGATAGCCCGCTGATCCTGATAGCCCGCTGAACCTGACAGCCTGCTGACGTCCCGGTGCTGCCGCGCGGTGCGGTCCGTCAGGACAGGATCTCGACGTACCCGTCGGTGCCGTACACCCGGATCCGCTGCCCGTCCCGGATCAGCCGCGTGGCCTGCTCCACGCCCACGACGGCCGGCAAGCCGTACTCCCGCGCGATCACCGCACCATGCGTCATCAGGCCGCCGACCTCCGTCACCAGGCCCGCGATGCCGACGAACAGCGGCGACCAGCTCGGGTCGGTGAAGGGAGTGACCAGGATGTCGCCCGCTTCGAGATCGGCATCCGCCATGTCCAGGACGACCCGGGCCCGTCCCTCGACGGTCCCGGCGGAGACCGCCAGCCCGGTCAGGGCGCCGTCCGGCACGTCGTCGCGCCGGTACGCCCCGACGACGGCCTCGCCGTCCGAGGTGAGCACCCGGGGCGGTGTGAGCGCGTGGTACGACCGGAAGGCCTCCTTGCGCTGCTGGACGAGCCGGCCGTCCGCCCGGTTCGAGCGCGCGACGTCGTGCAACTCCTGGAAGGTGAGAGAGAAGATGTCCTCCTTCTCGGGAAGCACACCGGCGCGCACGAGGCGCTCGGCTTCCTCCAACAGGGCCTGCTTGTAGACGAAGTAGCGGCTGATGATGTTGTACTTCGGATACTCCCGGTACCCGATGAAGGTCCTGACCCGGTCGATCATCCGCTTGGTCTCGTCGGCCTTCTGGTCCCCTTCCGGCAGGGCCCGCAGCCGGGACAGCACGTCCTGCTCCTTCGCCAGCGCCTTCCGCCGCCCCTGCTCGAAGCGCCGTTCGGCGGCCCCCGGCTCGAAGTTCCGTACGTTGTCGAGGATCGCGGGTACGAGCGTGAGGGGGCGTTCGCGCCACCGCGGCCTCGTGATGTCGATCTCGCCGACGCAGCGCATGCCGTACCGGTCGAGGTACGCCTCGATGGCGTCGCGCGCCGCTGTCCCGCCCGAGAGCTTCGCCAGCTCGTCCAGGAAGTTCTCGTCCGTGACGTCCTTGAGGAACGCGACGTCCTTGAGGAACGCGACCACGTCCGGCTGCCCGCGGATCACGTCGGCGACATCGAGCAGCGCCAGTCCCATCTCCGACGTGATGTTGTCGGGGGCGGACAGCGTGAGCGTGTCAGCCGCGTTCTTCTCGCCCAGCCACTCCATCAGCTTGTCGTTGAGCCACCAGGTGGCCTCCATCCCCGCCATGATCGCCTGAATGCTCAGGGGATCACTGAGCAGGCGCTTGTGCTCCTCGAACGCCTCCAGCAGGAAGTCGAACAGCGCCGGTCCTGCCTTCGGCCGGATGCCGCGCTTCAGCGCGGCGAGGGACACCCGGCTGCGCTCGATCAGCTCCGTGACGACGGCCGGATCGGTCGCGATCGGCGCGGGCGCACCGCCGCCCGGCGGGCGGCCGGGACTCGCGTCCGGGAGCGAAGGGACGAAGTCCCCGCGGTCGAGGACGGTCTCCAGCGCGTCCCTGATCAGCGGATCCCCCTTCCCCATGGCGTCCAGAAAACCGGCGCGGCCGGCGGGCGAGGCCAGGCGCCGGGTGACGTCCACGAACAGCCTCCCGCCGGCCTCGTGCATCGGGACCATGGCCGTCAGCTGCCACATGGAGAACCCCAGAGGCCTCATGGGGTCGGTCATCATCTGCCCATGACCGACGGAGACATAGACGTGGTTCTCCTCGTCGTCGGTCTCGGGCACGGGGAACAGCGTCGTGATCGGCCTGCTCTGCACGATCTGGAACGTGTCGTCGGCCAGGCACCATTCGATGTCCTGCGGGCGGCCGAAGTGGGCTTCGATCCGCCGTCCGAGCTGGACGAGCCGTACGACCTGCTCGTCCGTCAGCGCCGGCTGCTCCTGGCGCCGCGAGTCGACCGCCACTTCCCGCGTACCGCCGTCCGGCAGGGCCTGAACGGCACGCTCCTTGGCGGCGATGGTCTTGGCGACGACCTCGCCGTGCCGCACCGTGAAGACGTCCGGGTTCACCAGGCCGGAGACCAGGGCCTCCCCGAGCCCGAAGCCGGCGTCCACGGTGGCGACCGTCCGGTTGCCCGTGACGGGGTCGGCGGTGAACAGGATGCCGGCCGTATCCGGGACGACCATCCGCTGCACGACCACGGCCATGTGGACCGTACGGTGATCGATGCCGTTGCGCCGGCGGTACGTCACGGCCCGCTCGGTGAACAGCGAAGCCCAGCACCGGCTGATGTGCTGAAGGATCGCCGCGGTCCCCATGACGTTCAGGTACGTGTCCTGCTGCCCGGCGAAGGACGCCGTCGGCAGATCCTCCGCCGTCGCACTGGACCGGACGGCGTAGGCGGCTGCCCCGCCGAGCCGGCCGAGCGCGGCGGTGATCGCCGCCGCGAGACCGTCCGGAACGGCGATCCCTTCGATCGCCCGGCGGATCTCCGCGCTGAGCGTACGGACCCCCTCCCGGTCGTCCGGGTCCAGAAGCGACAGCTGATCGAGCTGGTCGCCGATCGACGGCGCCTGCGCCACGATCTGCCGGAAGGCCTCCGTCGTGACGCAGAAACCGGCCGGCACCCGGACGCCTTCGATCCGCGACAGCCCGCCCAGCTGCGCACCCTTGCCGCCGACGACCGCGACCCGCGTCTCGTCTACCTCACGAAGATCCAGTACGTACTGCTCGCTCACCGTGACACCTCCGGGGCGGTCATGAACCGCAGCACCGCACCGGCCGGCCCCGCCACTGGTCCGACGTCACCGCGTCCCCCACACGTCGACAACACACGCACGTCGTGCCCTCATTTCCGCAGGTTGTAGCCTCGGCCGACGATTCTGCGGCACCACGGGGGCCTTGCCGCAAGCCCCCAGGTGCGCTATACCTTAGGAGTGGCGAGGAGAGGGTTCTCCTCGTCTTTCCTTTTGCCGGCCTGCGGAACCGATCGGCGCACGACGATCAAGCACCGAGACGCACGGCACCGGTGAGCCCCTCCACGAACGCGGTGAAGTCAGCGGCCAGGGCGATTTCCGTGCCCTAATCCGCGTCGGACACGGCGGCGTCGGTCACGTGGAAGCGCGACGGCGGGGTCACTCACCGGTTCCCATGGGGATGTTGAGCTGGTCGGCGATGCTCGTGAGCGCTGCGCCCAGGGGGAGTGTGACCCGGGTGTGTGCGTAGCGGTCGCCCCGGGTGGGGTCGCGGTTGACGATCAGTACGGGCTTCTCGGCCTGGGCCGCCTGGCGGACGAAGCGGAGTCCGGACATGACCGTGAGCGAGGAGCCGAGGACCAGGACGGAAGCCGCCGCTTGGACCAGGGCCCGGCAGTGTTCGACGCGTGCCGGAGGCACGTTCTCGCCGAAGAAGACCACGTCGGGTTTGAGGATGCCGCCGCAGTGTGTGCAGGGCACCACACGGAAGTCACCGATCTGTTCGTCGGTGAGGTCGGCGTCACCGTCCGGGTTGATGACGGCGGCCGACGGCTCGAAGCCCGGGTTGGCCTCCTCCAGCCGTCGGGCGAGTTCGTGACGTGGGGTGAGGGTGCGGCACGAGAGGCAGACGACGCGGTCCAGGCTGCCGTGCAGCTCTACGACGTCCAGGCTGCCCGCGGCCTGGTGCAGGCCGTCGACGTTCTGGGTGATGACGCCCGAGAGGACGCCGTGGCGCTGGAAGGCGGCGACAGCGCGGTGTCCGGCGTTGGGCCGGGCGCGGCCGAACGTGCGCCAGCCGAGGTGGCTGCGCGCCCAGTACCGCCGGCGGGCCTGGGCGCCGGCGGTGAAGTCCTGGTACGTCATCGGGGTGTGTCGGCTCAGGCTCCCGCCCTCGCCCCGGTAGTCGGGGATGCCCGACTCCGTGGAGATACCCGCACCGCTCAGGACCAGCACGCCGCCGGCGGCCAACGCGTCAGCGACCGGCTGCAGTTGGGTGCTGCCTGGCGGCAGGTTCTCGGTGGGCGTCCAGCTCAGGGTGGGGCGCATGCGCATACGGCCAGGATACGGGCCGGGCAGCGGCGGTACGTGGGCGTCGCAGCCGAGGGCTGTCGACCGGGTTCCGGTACGCTCCGTGTGCGTTCTGCCACGGCTACGCGCGCACGGAGCGCGCCTCCAGGGACGCGAGGATGATCTCCCGCGACGCGCGGACCGTGGTCGCGAAGGCGGCCGGGTCCCGCCCGATGCGCTCGGCGCCCGCCCGCATGACACCGGACAGCAGCTCCACCGCGAGGGGCACGTCGCCCACATCGCGGAATTCGCCGCGCTCGATGCCGTCCCGTACGACGTTCTCCACCTCGACCACGATCGTGTGGAACGGGCTGTCCGGCCCCTTCGGCACCTCGTCGACCAGCGGACCCGAACCGGGCCGGAACATCAGCTGCATGGACTGGTCCGTCGAGGCCTCCAGAAACGCCTCGATGATCTCCCGCAGCCGCTCGGCGGCCGGGCTGCCGGACCGCGCGGCGATCCTGGCCACCCGCTCGACCGCGGGGCGGCTCGCCCGCTCGGTCAGCGCCAGGACCAGAGTGCCCTTGTCGCGCGCGTAGTTGTACAGCGTGTTGCGCGCGAGGCCGGCCCGGGCGGCGATATGGCCCATGTTGATCGCGTCGTAGTCGCGTTCGAGCAGCAACTCCCGCATCGCCGAGGCGAGGTCGGCCCACACCATCTCGTGGTGTTCCTCGATGCTGGTTCCCCGGATCCGCGGCATCCGATCATTCTCCTCCCACTGCGGCTTGTCCGTCGCCCAGGGGCGAGGGCCGTATGGATCGACGTCAGCCTCAGTGGCTACGCGGCTGGCTGCGGCGCGTTCTCCTGGTACGTCGCGGTGAGCTTCACGCGGCTGAGACGCCAGCCGTCCGGGGTGCGGACCGCTTCGTTGTCGTAGAAGCCGACCACGAGCCAGCGGTTGGGTCCGCCGTTGGCCAGCTCGTCCGGGAGCCAGTGCTCGGCGCGGACGTGCGCGTGGATCGTCGCACTGTCGCTGTCGATATCGACGACGTGGCCGGTGATGGCATGGTGGGTCGCCAGGAAGGGCGTGAAGGCGGCGCGGACGTTCTCTACGTAATCAGCGAGCGGCACCGTCATCGGCGGCATCCCGGCGACCGACTCGAAGTCGACCGTAAGCGGGTCGGTGAAGACGAGCTTGGGCAGCTCGACGAATTCCTTCAGGTCCGCGATATCGGCATAACGGCCGAGCAGTTCGATGAGATCGGCGCGATCACTGAGCGCATTCATGTGAAAAGCCCCTTTCCGTTCACGGCGGCACGTCAGAGCGTTCTGCCGCACCAGGGGTCGCCGGGCATGCTTTATGCGACAACCTGTCGTAAAGATTACGACAGGTTGTCGCAAAGATCAAGCGCGCAGTCCCGCGCCGCGGCGAAACGGGTTGGCGGAAGCCGCCGGCGATCAGCGCGCCGAGGGGTGCTTCCCCTGGCGCCGTACGACGAGTACTCCGCCGGCCGTCAGCAGCAGCGCTGCCGCTGTCCCGCCGATGAGCAGGCTGCCGTCGGTGCCACTGGCGGCCAGGGTGTCGGTCTGCGTCCCGGTGCCCTGCGTGCTCCCACCCGACGTCGCGCCACCCGACGTAGCGCCACTCGACGGGCCGTCGGTCGGCTCCGAGCCGCCGGTCGACCCGGAACCGCCGCCGACGGCAGTGGGGTTGACGACAACGCGGGCCGCGTTGTTCTTCGGATTCTCGTCGAAGGGCAGTGTGCCCGAGCGGTGATCGCCCTTGACGAAGGCCACCTTTCCGGTGGCGTTCTTGACGACCTTGTCGATCCGCAGCCGGAACGGATACGCGCGCTCGCTGTGCTCGTCGGCGTAGTCGTACGGCGTCGTGCAGTGGTACGCCGCCGGCTTGTTGCCGGTGCCTGCCGGAGCGCAGAACTCGGGGGCCTTCACCACCGTCGTACCGGTGGGGACACCGACGTCGAAGACGCCGATGGGGGAGGAGACGTCGTTGGTGACCCAGCCGGGACCCTTGTTGGCGAACGACACCTCCGCCGTGACCGTGTCGCCCGCCTTGCCTTTCACGGTGGAGCCGGTCAGCGCGAAGTCCGCCGTGTTCTTGGCGGTGATGTCGACGTCCAGCCGCTCGTACCCGTAGGTGGCGCCGGGATCGGCCGGCGGCCGCTGTTCGACAAGCCGCAGGACCGCCTTTCCGGCCCCGCCGTCGTCAGCTCCTCCGGGGAGGCCGGCCGGATCCTGCTGGATGGTGAAGCTGAGCTGCTCGTACAGGGCACGGTCCGCGAGAGTCACCCCCACAGGCTCTTCGAGCGCGTAGACCGAGCCCGGCTCCAGGGTCTGGTCGACGGCGCAGACCGCGTTCACCTGAGCCGGCCCCTCGTCCTGCGCCGGGGTGTTCTCGTAGCGGCAGTTCGCGTACTTCTCGGCGAAGGCGAGTCCCTGCGAACCGTCGATGTACAGCGCCACCTGCGTCGCGGGTGCGGTTCCTCGGTTCGTCACCGTGAACGACACGGCCTGCGCGCTTCCGGGGCGTACTCCCTCGATGGGCGCGGTCACACCGAACGCCAGCTCGGCGCCCGGCTCTTCGCGGTCGGCGGCAGTGGCGACGGGAGCCGAGGCCAGCGCCCAGGCGAGCGCGGTGGCAGTGCCCACTGCGGCCGAACAGCGCAGCGCGGCGGCCAGGGAGACGGGTCTCATGGGGCTCCTTCGAGGACATGCGGCCACGGACCACCGCCCCGCACGGATGAACAGTTGCGAAAGAAGACTCCTTCGGAAGCTGGACAGTTGTACGAACGCAATACATGTCCCATTCATCGAGATGCGACGGCGGGCGGCAGGTCGTCGCCGCTCTCGGCGCGCTCGCGCGGGGACGGTCGGTCCGTCGTGTGGCGGTGGCGCTGGTAGTGGCGGGCCGAGCGGGCCCGGTTTCCGCAGCCTGCGGAGCACCATTCCCTGCGTGGGTGGTTCTTGACGAAATACAGGACGCACCCCGGGGCGAGGCAGGCGCGTAGCTGACGGCGGGTGTCCTCGCCGAAGAGGGAGACGGCGTCCTCGGCGATGGCGGAGACGGCGGCTGAGGCGGTCTGCCCGCTGGTACGGGTGCGGCGGGAGGGTTCCTGGCCGGGTGTCCAGGAGAGGGTCGACCAGCGGGGTGTGTCGCCGGAGGCGCGGTTGAGCGCGGTGACGGCCGCATGGAGTCCCCGGGTGTCGGAGGCCGCCGCCGGGCGCGGGTCCTCGGTGGCTTCGGCGGCGAGTCGGCGCAGTGCGTCGCGCAGGCCGACCAGCCGCCCGGCCAGGCCGTCGAGGTCCGGCACGGTGAGTGTGTCGAGGTCGCCGGGCGTCATCAGGTCCGTCCGGGAACTGACGGCGTGCAGCCACGCCCGGGTGCTGTCCGGGTCGTGCAGCGCGTCGTGTACGCCGTCCCTGTCCGCCCAGATGGTGTTCATCAGCTCGACGGGGAGCGGTTCGCCCAGGAGCGGTGCATTGGTGTCCACGCTGCGAGGCTACCGCGCTTCTAACGGTTGCGGATAGCTCCAACCGTTTGACTGGGTGGGTCGGGCGTGCGACGCTGCTTCTAACGGTTGGAGTCGAGTCCAACCGTCAGAACGTGCGATCGAAGGAGTCCTGCTCTCATGACCGGTTCCGCCTTCAGCGACACGGCACGACAGACGACCGCGGGCTTCCACGAGGGTGAGCTGGCCGTACAGCGGCAGGCGGGCGTGGCGAGGGACGCGGCCCGGCTCGCGGGCATGCTGGCCCCCGCCCAGCTGCGTGGCGGTGTCACCCGGTTCCTGGGGGACAGGTCGTTCGCCGCCATCACCGCACGCGACACCGAAGGCACCTTGTGGACTTCCCCGCTCGCCGGGCCGCCCGGCTTTCTCCACGTCGCCTCACCGGTCGCCCTCGATGTACGGACGCTGCCCGCGGACGGGGACCCGCTCCGCGACCTCCCGGTGCACCAGCCGGTCGGGCTGATCGTCGTCGAGTTCGCCACCCGCAGACGCCTGCGGATCAACGGCACCCTGACTCGTACAGACGGCGAGGGACTGCGCATCGACGTGGAGCAGGCGTACGGCAACTGCCCCCAGTACATCCAGAGTCGGCACCTTCACCTCGCGCCGACCATGGCCCGCAGCTCGGAGCCGGTCCGCCACGCCGGCGCCCTCACACAGGCCGATACCGACCTGATCCGCCGGTCGGACACGTTCCTGATCGGCACCACCCATCCCACCCGAGGCAGCGACGCCTCGCACCGCGGCGGCCCGCCGGGCTTCGTCCGCGTCGAGGACGGACAGTTGTGGTGGCCCGACTACTGGGGCAACAACATGTTCAACACCATCGGCAACCTCCAGACGGACCCCACATCCGCACTGCTTTTCTGCGACTTCACCACCGGTCGCACCCTCCACCTGTCCGGTCGGGCCGAGCTGGAGTGGACCGACCCCGGTGTCCCCGGGGACGACGACCGGACCGGGCGCCGCGTCCATTTCGCCCCCCGGCGCGTGGTGGCGGGCCATCTGCTGCCCGTTCTGGCCGACACTGTGTCCGCGGCGCCCGACAATCCGCCGCTCACCGACCAGCACTCCGCACTGTGAAGGACCGTCCTGCCATGACCGACACGCGCCCGCCCGTCCCGCCGTTCGACCTCGAAAGCGCCGTCGCCAAGACCCAAGCCGCCGAAGACGTCTGGAACACCCGCGACCCGCACCGCGTGGCCCTCGCCTACACCGAGGACTCGGTCTGGCGGAACAGGGACGTGTTCCTCGTCGGCCGCGAAAAGATCGTGGAGTTCCTCACCGCCAAATGGGAGCGCGAACGCGACTACGTCCTGCGCAAGAGCCTGTGGGGCTTCCGCGAGAACCGCATGGCCGTCCGCTTCCAGTACGAGTGGCACAACGCCGAGGGCCAGTGGTTCCGCTCGTACGGCAACGAGCTGTGGGAGTTCGCCGAGAACGGTCTGATGCGCCGTCGCGAGGCCAGCATCAACGACGTGCTCATCAACGAGTCCGACCGCCGCTACTTCGGCCCGCGCGCCGAGGCCGAGCGCGGTCCCGGACACGACATCCCTCTGGACTGAACTGGGGCTGAACACCCTCCGGCGTGCTGATCCGGTGACTGGTCAGGACGCCGGGCTCAGGTTGAGAGCGAGCCGGCCCCACGAGCCGGCCTCACGAGCCAACCGCACGATCCGACCTCACGAAACGCGATCCGCCGGCGTCTACTGAATGTGCCCCGGACGGCCCGCGCCCGGTCAGGAGGTCGACCATGCCCGAACGTAACCGCGTTACCCCCACCGGAGAGATCGTCGCCACGCCTCTCCGCGGTGCCTGGACCGGCAACCGGGGGATCCTCCACGAGGGGCACGACATCGTCCGCTTCCACACGGGCAACCTCTGGATCACCTGCGCACTGCGGTTTCGGAACCGGCGGCGCGAGCAGTGGGCCCCGCGCCACTGGACGAGTCTCTACTTCCACGACGAGGCGGTGTCGTTCGCCGCGGGTCACCGGCCGTGCGCCGAGTGCCGCCGCGAGAGTTACCGGGCGTACCGGGATGCCTGGACCGAAGGTCTGGGCGTCCCGCCACCCACCGCCGGCGAGATGAACCGCCTGCTGCACAGCGAACGCATCCACCGAGGCACGCACCGCCGGCGCTACCACGACCTTGCGTGGCGCGATGTGCCGGAGGGGGCGTTCGTCCTCACCGAGGACCGCGTACCCGCCCTCGTCCTTGACCGGCACCTCACCGAATGGACACGCGAGGGCTACGGACGGCGCCGCGAGCTTCCCTCGGCGGGCACGGCGCCGGTCATCACGCCTCCCGCGACGCTGGCCGTCCTGCGCGCCGGCTACCCCGTGCAGATCGACGAGACCGCCCGGTGACCCCTGGCACCACATCTACGAAGGACGATCACATGCCCACCGCACCCGAGCTCGCCAGCAGCTTCCACGAGCGCGTCGCCGGCCAGGACTGGGACGCCATCAGCGCCGAACTCGACGCGTACGGCAGTGCCCTCACCGGGCCGCTGCTGTCGGACGCCGAGACCTCCGCCCTCAAAGACCTGTACGAGGACGACGGCTCCTTCCGGACCACGATCGACATGGCTCGCCACCGGTTCGGCTCCGGGGAGTACAAGTACCTCACGCATGACCTGCCGACCACCGTGCTCGGTCTGCGTACGGCCTTCTACCCGCACTTGCTGCCGCTCGCGCGGGAGTGGGCGCAGAAGCTCGACCGCACCGCCCCATGGCCCGACTCGCTGGACGAGTGGATCGCCGCATGCCACGCGGCGGGTCAGGAGCGGTCCGCGCAGATCCTGCTGCGCTACGGCCCCGGTGACTGGAACGCCCTGCACCGCGACGTCTTCGGGGAGATGGTCTTCCCCCTCCAGGTCGTCGTCGGCCTGGACGCGCCTGGCGTGGACTACACGGGCGGCGAGTTCCTCATGACGGAGCAGCGGGCCCGCGCCCAGTCCCGGGGTTCGGCGACCAGCGTGCCGAAGGGCCACGGACTCGTCTTCACCACCAGGGACAGGCCCGTGCCGTCGAAGCGCGGATGGTCGAACGCCCCCATGCGGCACGGAGTCAGCACCGTACGCTCCGGCTCCAGGCACACCCTCGGCCTGGTGTTCCACGACGCGGCCTGACCGGGGCGGCCTCGTCACCTCGGTGACGGGTCGATCCCCAGCACGGGCAGACAGTCGGCGACAGCGGTGAGTTCGATGTCGTCACGGCGCTGCTCGGCCCACCGCTCGCGGGTCAGCCTCCAGCACTTGATCTGCGCCGGCTCGCCCCGTCGCGTATCCCAGGACACGCCGTTCGGCACATAGCCCAGGGATTCGGAGACACGGTTCGAGGCGTGGTTGTCGACGAACGCGTCGCTGCCGGCCTCACGGGCCCCCAGCCCCTCGAAGGCCAGCTGCAGCACCGCCTGCCGCATCTCCTTCCCGAAGCCGCCGCCGCGCACGTCAGGACTGAGCCAGGAAAACGTGCTGACCGTTCCGAAGGTGACGAAGTCGCGGCCGATCAGATCCTGCATGCCCACCGGCTCACCGTCGACGACCACGACGAAGTAGAGACGCCAGAAGCCGGCACTCACCCGGCCCCGGCCGGACCATACGGCCCGCAGCCAGCGCCACTCGCGCTCCGGGCTGTCTGCGTAGAGGGAGCTCGGATCGTCGAAGGGCCACGGAGGCTCGCCGGCCACCCCTTTGCGTACCGTCGGGACCAGGCGTTCGAGGAGTTCGTCCGTCGCCCCCAGCAAGGACAGCCGGGGTGTGTGCACCTGCACGTTCAACGGGGGATACGCGGACAGCGCCGCGGCGGTCGTCGGCATGCGCGTCACCATAGAGCCGAGCCGTCCCGGCGCGCACCACATATTTGGCCCGGTCCCGAGTACGGCGCCGCGGACCAGGGGCACGCCGCGTGGACGGCCCTCACCGTTCTGTGGAATGCGCGAGAGAAGTGGTCTCTGGGAAGTCTGTCCCTACGGCGCCGCCGCCACATCCACCTGGCGTCTCGAAACGCCCGCGACGAAAGTCGGGGCCGGCGATTCGACTTCGGTCCGCTTCGGTCCGCTTCGGTCCGCGCCTCGGTGGCTCGTCACGTGTGTGCGAACCGTAGCCTGGGGGCAAGACAAGGCGGCTTTTGTACGGAGAGCCACCACGATGCACGAATCCTGGAGACTCCGTGGGCAAGCAGGCGGATAACGGGGAGCCGGCGGGTGCGGGGGAGCCGCTCGTCGGCCGGGACGCCGAATTGGCCCGCCTTTTTCGTGCGGTGGACTCGGTGTCGGCCGACCCGGTTGTGCTGCTGATCGGTGACATCGGCACCGGGAAGACCGCGCTGCTCGACCGTGTGGTGCGTCGGGCTGAAGCTGACGGCGCTCGCGTACTGCGCGCGGAGGGGAGCGAGTCGGAGTCGAGCCTGGCGTTCGCCGCGCTTCATCAGTTGCTGCGTCCCGTGTCGGCCGAGGCGGACGGATTGCCGGAGCAGCAACGCGGGGCGTTCCGGGCCGCCTTCGGCGAGGGCCCGGCCACGTCCGGGCCCGATCTGATGCTGCTCGGAGTGGCTGTTCTGAGCCTGCTCTCCGAGCTGGGTGACCAAGGACCTGTGCTCGTGATCCTTGACGACGCCCAGTGGGTGGACCGCGCGTCGCTGGACGTACTGTCCTTCGCCGCCCGAAGGCTGGAAGGCGAACCGGTCACGACGCTGGTCGCGGCCCGCAGCGGCCACGTTCTGCCTGGAGTCGACCGTCACGTGCCGACCCTCACCCTCGGACGGCTCGACGACGCAGCGGCCAACCGGCTGCTGGATCAGCAGCCGAAGATTCCGAAGATTCCCACCGGCCGTACCCGGGCGCGGATCCTTGATCAGGCGGACGGCAACCCACTGGCACTGGTGGAACTGACGAGGTCGGCCATCACGCACAACACGGCCACGGCACTGCCGTCCACAGGTCCGCTCCCGCTCGCCGATCACCTGGAGCGGATCTTCGCCGCGCGCTTGACCGGACTCCCCGAGCGCACGACTCGTCACCTGCTGCTCCTGGCCGCCATGGACAGCGTCGACGCCGCGATCGTCGCATCGGCCGGGCTCGCCCCGGCGGACGACGGGGTCTGGCTGCCCGCCGAACAGGCCGGGCTGGTCCGGCGCACCGGTCGGGACCTGCGCTTCCGCCATCCGTTGATGCGGTCCGCCGTCTACCACGCCGCGTCCTTCGACGCCCGGCGCGAGGCTCACCGCTCGCTCGCCGAGCTGCTTCTGGACGAGCCGGACAGGCACGCCTGGCATGTGGCCGCCGCCTCCCCGGGACGGGACGCGGCCGTGTCGGCCGAGCTTGAACGGACCGCTGCCCGCGCCCTTCGGCGCGGTGGCCACGCGGCGGCGGCCAAGACCCTCCAGCGTGCCGCGGAGCTTGCCACGCGGCGCGAGGACAGCGCCCGGCTGCTGGTCGAAGCCGCCTCGACGGCTGTGTTCACCGGAGACATCGGCTGGGTCGACGAACTGGTCGCGGCGGCACACGCGCGCACCGACGACTCCTCCCTGCTCGCGGCAGCCACGGTGCACGCCGGACGGCTGGCGGTCCTGACCACCCGTCACACCGCCGCCTACTCCCGACTGACCGAAGCCGCCGAACAGTTGGCGGTCGATCAGCCCGCTGCCGCGCTGGACCTCGTCTCCGGCGCCGCCGTGGTCTCCTTCTACTCCGGCAAGGACACCCAGCGGCAGCGCCTCCGGGACATCCTGTCCCGCCTCCCCGAGGATGACCCCCACGGCTCACACGACCCCCACGGCTCGCGCGCGCACTTGCGCACGTGGGTGCGAGCCGTGTCGGACCCCTTCGACGACCGGGCCGGACTGGTCTCCCTGCTGCCACGACTGTTCGCCGAGGCGGAGGGCCGGCCAGAGCTGTCCACAACGGTCGGCATCATGGCGTGGCTTCTGGACGAAACGCCGCTGGCCGTCCGTGCCTTCGACGAGGCATTCGACCGCTGGAAGCTGCGGGGAGCGCTGCCGGACGGGCTGGGCGGCGCGGTTGCCTGGGCCTATGTGGAACGAGGACGCTGGGAAGAGGCCCGCGACGCGTGCGCCCGTATCACCGAGATCGGCCGGGCGGCCGGCCTCGACCACGCGGTTGCCTGTGCGGCCGCTGTCGATGCCGTGGTGCTGGCCTTCCAGGGCGACTCGACTGCCGCCCGGGCCCGGGCTGAGGACGCGCTCACACTGATCGATCCGCTGGAGAGCCGCTCGGTCTTCGTCTATGCCCGTCGGGCGCTCGGCGCCGCGGCGGTCGCGGAAGGAGCGTACGAGAGGGCCTACGAGCAACTCCGTATGGTCTTCACGGCGGACGGCGCGCCCGTGCACTACCACGCCTCATACCCGGCCCTCGCCGATCTGGCGGCTGCCGCGGTACGTTGCGGCCGTCGCGACGAGGCCACACCGATCGTGGAGTGTGCCGCTCGCGAACTCGCCGACAACGCGTCTCCCCGCCTGAAGGCCCTGATCAACCGAGCCCGTGGCTTGCTGGCGGACCCCGAGGCCCTCGCGGACACCGAGGCCCCCGCAGACACCGAGGGTGCCGAGTCGCACTTCCGGGCGGCCCTGGCGGATCCGGTATTCGAGTACTGGCCCTTCGAACGCGCGCAGAGCCTGCTGGACCTCGCCGAGTGGATGCGTCGTCGTCGGCGGATCGCGGAGGCACGCGGACCGCTCGCCGAGGCCCTGGAGACCTTCCGACGCCTCGGTGCACGCCCCTGGATCGAGCGCGCGCGGGCCGAATCGCGGGCCGCAGGCATCATCGTCACTGATTCGGCTCCCGACGCGCTCGCCGAACTCACCCCACAACAACAGCGGATTGTCAGGCTCGCCGCCGAAGGACTGACCAACCGGGAGATCGGCGAAAAGCTCTTTCTCTCCCCGCGCACGGTCGGTTCGCACCTCTACCGCAGTTTCCCCAGACTGGGCATCACCGCCCGTTCCCAGCTGCGGGACCTCATCAAGGACGGGTTGAGCCGAACTCGTGTCGGATCCGAGTCCGGAGTTGCGCAAGGTCGGCGTGGTGTCGAACCCACCGGTCCGCCGAACAGCCCGGGCTCAGGTGCCTTCGTTGCCCCGTAGCTCCTCCACCGCGGCGCGCGCCGCCGTGCCGATGACGGCGTCGGCGCGGGGAAGTCTGCTGTCCGCACGGGCTGCCTGGGTGAAGACGACGGCGGTGTAGACAGCGCCGTCGGGCAGTTCCACCACGCCCGCCTCGTGGCGCATCGTGCCGAAGGTTCCGGTCTTGCCCGAGACGGTGACGTCGTCGTAGGGGAATCCGCCGGCGAGGCGGTGGGACCACGCCTGGCGGCCCATCGTCTCGCGCATCCAGGCGCAGCTCTCGGCGGAGGCCGCGTCGTCCGTCCAGATCGCCCGCAGCAGCCTGGCCATGTCGGACGGCGTCGAGGATGCCTTGGACAGGGGGTTGTAGACCCCGGCGGGCACCGTGGCGTCGTTGTCGGTGAGGCGTTTCATCGCGGCGCTCAGCGACTCCGTGCCGGTCTCCGAGACCATCCGCTCGAACGTCGTGGCCACACCGCCGAGGATATGGGTGTGCGGCAGGCCGAGTTCCTGGCACAGCGCGTCAACGGCCGCCGGGCCCACGTGGCGTAGCACCGCGTTCGCCGCCGTGTTGTCGGAGACGCTCATCATGAGGACGACCAGGTCGCGCAGGGAGACGGTGATCGGGTCCCGGAGGATGGAGAGGCCGGTCGAGCCGGGCATGCGGTCGTCGGGGCCGAGCGTCACCTGCTGCCGGGGGTCGAGACCGCCGGTCTCCGCCAGCCGGCAGAAGGCCGCCATCAGCGGCAGCTTGTAGACCGAGCCCACGGGCACCGGTTCGTCGGGGTCGACCGTCACGCAGGCCGTCGGCCGGTGCAGCTCCGCCACGTGCAGCCAGCCGCGTACGCCGGCGTCCGCGAACATGCCGCGAATGGCGCGCTGTGCGTCGCTGTCCCGCCTCGCCGCGCTCACTGCCCCGCCTGCCGGGCCAGGGCGTCCGCCAGCAGGCGCGCCGTGGACGCCATGCCCTCGGCGTCCGGGCGGCGGGTGTCCCACACCACCCGTAGCCGCAGTGGGAGCGGCGGGTCCGTGGAGGGGGTGCGGTCGACGCCCTCGGCCGAGAGACCGGCGTCGGCCGTGACCAGCACGGCCTGTCCCGCCGCCACCAGGGCGAGCCCGGCGCGTTCGTCGGGAACCACGACCGTCTCCACCCGGCGCCCTCGGCTGGCGAGGGTGTCGACGAACAGGTCGTAGGCTGCCGGTGCCTCCTCGCGCGGCCGTACCGCGACAGGCAGCCGTCTGGTGTCCACAGCCGCCGCCTCGGCAGTCGTCGGGGCGGGCGTCAGGCGCCAGGTCGGAACGAGCACCACCGCGCCGGAGCCGAGCCCCGGAAGCACCGCGGGGTGCCGGATCACCGCAAGGTCCAGCCGTCCTGCGGCGGTCTCGGACAACAGCGTGGCGGTCGGGGCCGTGGAGACGGTGAGCCGGGTGCGCTCCCCGGCGCGGCCCGGTGCGGCGGCCACGGCCGCTGCGAGCCGGGCGGGTACCTCAGGCGCGAGCCCGAGACGGAGCCGCCGGCCGTCGGCCCGCTCTCGCGCCCCCGTCTCCCGTAGCTCCGTGAGCGCGGCGAGCGCCCGCCGGGCGTGCGGCAGCAACAGGGCGCCTTCCTCGGTGAGCGTGACACCCCGGCTGCGTTCGAAGAGGCGTACGCCCACCAGCGCTTCGAGCCGGCGCAGTCCTTGCGACAGGGGTGGCTGGGTGATGCCCACGCGCTGCGCGGCCGCGCCGAAGTGTTCCTCGTCGGCCAGCGCGACGAAGATTTCCAGATGGCGTTCGGTGAGCACGGCGCTCCCCTGACGTGTGCGGATACGGATGTCGAATCGAGTGGGCGTCGAGAGTGTATTCGACATGACGGTCGACGGCCGCCTTGACTGTGTCTGCCGCACCGGCCAGGTGCCGGATCACTCCGGCACTCCGGCCCGCAGACCCAAGTACCTGGTCCCGCGAAGAAAGAGGACGACCGTGCGTCTCACCACCGTCACCGAAGTTCTGCCGTCCCGCCGCAAGGTGTTGACCGTCGGCGCCGGCGCCGCGGTGGCCACGCTGGTGCCCGCCGTAGCCACCACGTCGTACGCAGCCGAACCCGGCGGGACGCTCACGGAACAGTTTCGTGCGCTGGAGCAGGAGTACGCCGCCCGGCTGGGCGTTTTCGCGCTCGACACCGCTTCGGGGGCGACGGTGGGCTACCGCCCCCAGGAGCGCTTCCCGATGTGCTCGGTGTTCAAGGGCCTCGCTGCGGCGGCCGTCCTGCGGGACGTGGACCGGCACGGCGAGTTCCTGGCCCGCCGGATCCGCTACACCGCGGAATTCGTCGAGGCGGCGGGGTACATCCCCGTCACAGGGAAGCCGGAGAACATCGCCCACGGCCTGACCGGCGCCGAGCTGTGCGCCGCGGCCGTCAGCGAGAGCGACAACGGTGCGGGGAACCTCCTGCTGCGCGAGCTGGGCGGTCCCACCGCCATCACCCGGTTCTGCCGGAGCCTCGGGGACGGCACGACCCGACTCGACCGCTGGGAGCCGGAGTTGAACAGCGCCGAGCCCTGGCGGATCGAGGACACCACGAACCCGAGGGCCGTCGGCATGACGTACGGCCGCCTCCTGCTCGGCGGCGCGCTCTCTCCCGGGGACCGGAAGCGGCTCTGGGACTGGCTGGTGGCGAACACCACCAACACCGAACGTTTCCGCAAGGGCCTGCCCGCGGACTGGGTTCTGGCGGACAAGACGGGCGGTGGCGAGCAGTACGGCGTGGCCAACGACGTGGGCGTCGTACGCCCGCCCGGTCGCTCTCCGCTGGTGCTGTCGATCCTGTCGACGAAATACGATCCGCAGGGCCCGACGGACAACCCACTGGTGGCCAGGGCCGCCGCGATCGTGGCTGCCGCACTCACCTGAGCCCTGAGCCCTGAGCACTGAGCCGCGACCCGTGGAGTGTGAGTGGCACGTTCGCGACTTCTCCCGAACCGCCGTCACGATGCGGCGCGCGGCGTCTACCCAGCCGCGTTGTGATCGTTCCGTCCGCCCAGGGCGCCGATCACGGTACTGACCAGCAGATCGGTCCGGGCGCCCGCAACGTTTGCCGGGTCGTTCGCGGCGGAACTCAGGCTGGCCGAGTCCGCGGGCAACTCGCCCACTTCGCACAGCAGTGTCAGATAGAGCTGGCGTCCCCAGGCCGGATCGGCGGCCGTGATCACTCCGGCCGCGTGCAGTCGCGCGAACAGTGTGTCGAGACCATCTGCGGCCTCCCGGCTGAGTACCGGCCGGCCCGTCAGTGCGTCGGAGTTGAGGTCCATGGTGAACCGGTGGCTGATCTTGAGCTCGAAAATGACCTCGGTCAGGCGGTGCAGGGCGACCACCGGTGGCGCCGTTTCCGTCCGCGCCTGCCCGAGTGCGACCAGGTATTGCTCGTTGAGCCGCGCGCTGAGAGCCTCAAGCAAGGCTTTCCGGGAGGAGAAGCGCCGGTGGACGGTGACACGGGCGACCCCGGCCGCCTCGGCGATCCGCTCCAGCGAGGCGTTCGCGTCAACGGCGAGCACCGCCTCGGCCGCCTCCAGAATGCGAGCCGTGCTGCGCACCGCGTCCGCGCGCACCCGCCGCGGGTGGCTGGTCTCGCTCATCTCGCCTCCGATGTCCGGGGGCCACCCTATCCCTGATAAATGATACATGCTTGCTTCATTTCTGCATCTATCTGATACGGTCGAGTCGCATTTAGGGCGCCGAGCGCCCTTCGACTCTTCAGGAGTTCAGATGGCAAACGATGCACGCAGCTCCCGGGTGACCGTCGCCGGCGGCACCGTGGAAGGCCGTATACGCGACGGTGTGGCCTCCTTCCTCGGAGTTCCGTACGCGGCGCCGCCGTTCGGGCCGAACAGGATGCTGCCGCCGCAGCCGGTGGTCCCGTGGCCTGACGTCCGCGACGCGGGCCGGATGGGGCCGACGGTGCCGAAGGGCGACTACCCGCCGGTCTTCCAACGGCTGTTCCTCGAAGAGGAGATCGAGGGGGAGGAGTGCCTCAACGTCAACGTCTGGACTCCCGACCCCGGAGCGAGTGGTCTTCCGGTGCTGGTGTGGATCCACGGCGGCGCGTTCCTCAACGGCTCCAACTCCGTTGCGGCGTACGACGGGTCGGGTTTCGCGCGCAGTGGCGTCGTCTGCGTGACGGTCAACTACCGCCTTGCCGCCGAGGGTTTCCTCTTCCTCGACGACGACGCGTCCAACCTCGGCCTGCGGGATCAGCTGGCCGCGTTGGAATGGGTGCGGGAGAACATCGTTGCCTTCGGCGGTGACGCAGGGAACGTGACGCTGGCGGGGGAGTCGGCCGGCGCGATGAGCATTGCCACCCTCCTCGCGATGCCGTCCGCGGCAGGGCTGTTCGCCCGCGCCGTGACGCAGTCCGGTGCGGCTGCCAACACGCTCACCGCCGAACAGGGGCTGGCGGTCAGCACCTTGCTGGCCCACACCCTCGACGTGCCGCACACCAGGAGCGCCATCGCCGCCGTGCCGCCCGACCGGCTCGTGGCTGCGGCCTCCCAGGTGTTCGCCGAGATCCAGACCGATGCCGACCCTGCCAAGTGGGGAAGCCTCGCATTGAGCGGTCTGCCGTTCGCGCCGGTGATCGACGGCACCGTCCTACCGGTCCATCCGCTGGACGCCGCCCGCGCCGGGAGGAGCGCGTCGGTGCCGTTGCTGACGGGCTGGAACCGCGACGAGGACCGGTTGTTCCTCGTGGCCGCGAACATGCTCGACGCGATAGACGAAGCCGCCCTGTTCGACAAGGCGCGGACGTACGGGCTCAAGCCGGAAGCGATCGAGATCTACCGCGCCGCGCGACCCGGTGCGACCCCCGGCGATCTGCTCGCCGCGGTCGGCACCGACTGGGTCTTCGCCATTCCGGCCCTGCGTTACGCCGAGGCCCGCGTCGCCGGGGGTGCCGCGTCCACCTGGGTCTACCGCTTCGACCATCTGGAGCCGGCCGACAACGACGGCTTCGGCGCCTGCCACGCCACGGAGGTGCCCTTCGTCTTCCGGACCGAGGGTCACGACAGCGTACGGGCGCTCATAGGCGCCCGCCCCTCGACGGAGGCGGCCGCGACGGCGCACGACGCGTGGGTGTCGTTCGCCCGGACGGGCACGCCCGGCTGGGAACCGTACGACACGACCCGCCGCCCCACGGCACTGATCGCGGAGAAGATTCGGGTGGTCGACGATCCCGCCCCCGACGAGCGCCGCGCCTGGGACGGCATTCGCTGAGCCGGGTAGTGGGGGTCGGCTCTCTCCGGACTAAAGACAACGCGGGGAACGTTGTGAACGGGTATGCACGGAGAATATAAGGTGCCCGGCGGCAAGCTGGTCGTGGTGGACCTGGACGAGCGTGACGGGGTGCTGCGCGACGTCCGCGTGGCCGGTGACTTCTTCCTCGAACCTGACGAGGCAATCACGGCCATCGACCGGGCGCTGGAAGGCGCTCCCGCGAACAGCGCCGCCGCCGAACTGGTCAGGCGGGTCGAGTCGGCGTTGCCGGAGGGCACGGTCATGTTCGGGCTGACGGCGGAGGGCATCGCGGTCGCCGTCCGCCGGGCCGTCGCCCAGGCCACGGACTGGCGCGACTACGACTGGCAGCTGATCCACGAGGGCCCGCAGTCGCCGGACCTGCACATGGCCCTCGACGAGGTGATCACCGCCGAGGTCGCGGCGGGCCGGCGTCCACCGACGCTGCGCGTGTGGGAGTGGGGCGGACCCGCGGTGATCATCGGGAGCTTCCAGTCCCTGAGGAACGAGGTCGACCTGGCGGCCGCCGATCGGCACGGTACGGCCGTGGTGCGGCGGATCTCCGGCGGTGGGGCGATGTTCGTGGAGCCCGGCAACACCATCACCTATTCGCTCTCGGTACCGGCGTCGCTCGTGTCAGGGCTGTCCTTCGCCGATTCCTACGCATACCTCGACGACTGGGTGCTCGACGCCCTCGGAGACATGGGCATCAAGGCCTGGTACCAGCCACTCAACGACATCGCGACCGACGTCGGCAAGATCGCCGGAGCGGCCCAGAAGCGCGTCCTGAGCCCTGAGGGTGGCCCGGGCGCGGTCCTCCATCACGTGACGATGTCCTACGACATCGACGCGGACAAGATGCTGGAGATACTGCGGATCGGCCGGGAGAAGCTGTCCGACAAGGGAACGCGCAGTGCGAAAAAGCGCGTCGACCCGCTGCGCCGCCAGACAGGTCTGCCCCGCGAGGCCGTGATCGACCGCATGATCGAGTCCTTCCGAGCCCGTTACGGCCTGCTGACGGGCCACGTCACCGAAGCGGAACTGGCCCGCGCCGAGGAACTGGCAGCCGCCAAGTTCAGCAACCCGGACTGGACGGCCCGCGTGCCGTGACGAGGGGTGGCCGGGAGACCGATTACTTTCAGGGGCAGCTGGTGTCTACCTCTCGACATCCCCACAAGGGGGAGACAGGGAGCGCGAGATGACCACCGAACAGGGTACGGCCGAGGGTTTCTCCTACACGTTGGAGCGGACATTCGAGACCTCTGTGGCGGCGGTGTGGCGCGCCTGGACCGTCGCGGAGTCCTACGCGCAGTGGTCCTACGCCGCCCCGGGGTCCGTCGAGATGGACGTGTGGCCGGGTGGGGCGTGGAAGTCGACGATCGTCACCCCGGACGGCGGGCAGTTCCCGTTGACCGGCTCCTACATCGAGGTCGACGAGAACCGGCGTCTGGTGATCGGCATGGACGCACCCGGTAAGGACGAGCCGGCGGTGATGACCGTCGAGCTTGCCGAGCGGAGTGCGCACGAGACTCGCGTCGTGGTGTCCCAGAGCTGCGACACCTCGGACGAACGCGACGTCGCCGAGCAGGGCACCACCATGCTGCTGGACAGTTTGGCGACCTTTCTCAAGACCGCGAACTGATACCCGAGATTCATGCGCACGGAGCCCCAGGACGGCGAGGCCTTCCTGGGGCTCCGTTACGGGCCTGTCCGGGACGTTCGCGGATCAGCCGCAGTGGCCGGTGCCCTTGGTGGAGTAGGTGGTGATGCCGCCCTCCCAGGTGACGCATTCGCCGCGGGCCTGGATGTAGACGGGCCCGGCGTAGGTGGTGAACCGGCCGCGGTCGGTGGCCGTGCCGCCCGTCTTGGACCTGAGCCGCGCGAACATGTCGACGGCGGCCCCGGGCTTGGTGCGCACGGTGACCACGCAGTTCTCGCCGGTCGTCGCGTTGTAGGTGAGGAAGGTGGTGCCGAGGTTCTCCATGTTGGCGGAGTCGATCACCTTGTGTCCGGCGCCGCAGGCACCGTTGTACTTCGCGACCGGAGTCTCTGACGACGACGTCGCGGCTGTCGACGTCGCGGCCGGGGCCGATGCGGACGCGGGCGCCGCGAGAGCCAGAGCCCCGCCGGTGACGACGACGGCGACGGTGGCGGCGCCGGCTGCGTGACGAATGAGCTTCATTTCCTGGTCCCCCTGGGGTGTGGTCGTGCATTGATGTCGAGCAGTGCGTACGGCCGGTCTGCTGCCGCCGCCCTACACCTGGTGAGACCGGCCAGCCCGGGAACCGGTTGTGGCCCCCGCTGTCACCGTTCTGTCACCACACCGCTCGCTCGTGCCGGCAACTCGCCCTCGGGCCGCCGTACAAGCGGCCAGAAGATGTTGTCGACGATCGAGCGGATCCGCTCAGCGGAAACCGGCTTCATGGTCAACAGGATGTCGTGGCGCACGAGTTGCAGCGGCAGGTCGAGCACGTCCTGCGGAACCCGCGCGAGATCGATCTCGCCCCGGTCGTGTGCCCGGCGGAACACCTCCTCCGACAGCCACGGGCCGTCGCCGCGTACGGTGAGCCGGACGTCCTCCGGGGTGAGGCCGGCGCTGTCGTGGAGGCCCGCGAACGTCGCGCCCACGAGCGTCGCGAGTTCCATCCGTCCCGCGTTGATGTTCCCGAGCAGGGCGAGCATGTCGTCGCGCAGATTGCCGGTGTCAGGGACGACGACCGGATGGGTGTCGCCGTAGTGGCGGATGGCGGCCAGCACGAGCTCGTTCTTGTCGGCCCAGCGCCGGTACAGCACCGCGATCCCGGTCTTCGCGCGGTCGGCGACCGACTCCATCGTCAGCTTCGCGAACCCCACCTCTGTCAGCTCCTCCCAGGCGGCGGAGAGGAGGGCCCGCTCCAGTTCGGCCCCTCGGCGGCGACGTTTGACCGTGTCGGACGCCGTCTTCGTGGGCGCGGACACCGTCTTCGTAGGCACGGCCTGCTCGCTTGTCATACGTCAAGGATAAGAGAGCCTTGCATTCCTTCGCCACGGTTCCTACTCTCGACATTAAGGAATGCATCCAACTCTTAATGAGGTATGTGATGGCCTCGGACACCCCTGTGCACGACAAGGTCGACCCACAGGTGCTGAAGACCGCGCTGATCCTGGTCGTCGGAGCACTGGCGGTCGTCTTCGACACGACGATCGTCAGCGTCGCGCTGCACCAACTGGCGACGAGCCTCGACGTGTCGGTCTCGACGATCCAGTGGGTGAGTACCGGCTACATGCTGGCGCTCGGCGTGACCGTGCCGCTCAGCACCTGGGCGCTCTCCCGCTTCGGCGGCAAACGCGTCTGGATGTTCGCCCTCACGGTCTTCCTCGTCGGCTCGGTCGGATCGAGTCTCGCGTGGAGCGCGGGCTCGCTCATCGGCTGGCGGGTCGTGCAGGGGCTCGGCGGCGGGCTGATGCTGCCGGTCATGACGACGCTCATCATGCAGGCGGCGGGCGGCCGCGCGCTCGGCCGTACGACCACCTGGGTCGCGCTGCCCGCACTGCTCGGGCCGATCCTCGGGCCGCTCGTCGGCGGAGCGATCATCACGGACCTGAGCTGGCGTTTCATGTTCTGGGTCAACGTGCCGTTCTGTCTCGTCGGGCTGCTCCTCGCACACCGCTACCTCGCCGAGGACTCGCCGGACGCCTCCGTCACGCCGCCCCGGCTGGACGTGCGCGGGCTCGCGCTGCTCGCACCGGGCATCGCGGCCGTGATCCTCGGTCTCTCGAACGCCGGCTCGGCGGACGGCTTCGGTCACCCCGACGTCATCGCGCCCCTCGCCGCCGGTGTCGCCTTCCTCGTCGCCTTCACGGTCTACGCGCTGCGCCGCCGCGACCCGCTCGTGGACATCCGGCTGCTCGCCGCACGCTCGGTGGGGTCCTCGTCCTCCGTGCTGTTCCTGTCGGGGTTCTCGCTGTTCGGGGCGATGTTGCTGCTGCCGCTGTATTACCAGGAGGTCCGCGGCGCGAGTGCGCTGGCCGCCGGGCTCATGCTCGTACCGCAGGGGGTCGGGACCCTGCTCAGCCGCCAGATCGCCGGACCGCTCACCGACCGCATAGGGGCCCGCTCGATCGCGGTCGTGGGGTTCCTGATCGTCGCCGCCGCGACCGTACCGTTCTCCTTCGTCGACGCGACCAGCAACGGCTGGCTGCTCGCGCTGTGGCTGCTCGTCCGTGGCGTCGGGCTCGGCGCCGTGACCATGCCGGTGATGACCGCCTCGTACGTCGGACTCGACCGCGCCCAGATCGCGCATTCGAGCGTCCTGACCCGGACCGCGCAGCAGATCGGCGGGTCGTTCGGCACCGCCGTCCTCGCCGTCGTCCTCGAACAGTCCATCTCCGGCGCCGGAACGGGCGCGGTCGTGTCGGGCTTCCACATGGCGTTCTGGTGGGCGACGGGGTTCTCGCTCGTCGCCACCGCGCTGTGCGTATGGCTGCCGGGGCGACACCAGGTCCGTAACGCCGCTGCCGCCGCGGCCCTGGCGGCGCCCCGGCCGACGCCGGCGGGAGGGGGCGCGGGGCCAGTTGTGGGCGCCCCTTGAACTGACGTCAAGACGGCGGCTGTTGGGTGTTGAGTCTGTTGTCCGGCACTCGCTCGACGCGGGTCCAGCCCCGCCAGCCCCGCTCCTCCAGGATCTCCAACAACCGCACGGCCCCCGGTGCGGACTCGACCATGACGGCGTCCAGCAGGCCGACGAGCTGGTCGTCGAAGTCGTCGGCACCCAACTCGCCTGCCTCCACGGCCCGAATCCACAGACGCTCCACGATGTCGGCGACCTCGACGACCCGCGGATCGTCGGCCGGGCAGTCGAGCGCCCCGCTGACCAGGCTGTAGAGCCGCACCATGTCGGGGTCGTCCAACTGCTCGTGCTTACTGACCATCACGGCGTTAATCAGGTGCGGCGCCTGGGCGGCGATCATGATCCAGGCGTCCCGCTCCAGCTCGATGTACCGCTCCTCGACACCAAGTCCGCGCAGCCGGTCGAGGTAGTCCACGACGCTCCGGGGGAGTGCCAGATGCTCTCCGGCGACGAGCCGGGCGAGCCGTTCGCGGGTGCCCCGCAGCCGCCGGATCTCGGCCCGCAGGTCCTTGTCGATCTCCTGGACGCCGTCGGCGAACGCTTCAGGGCCGGCGTCGAGGAGTTCCTGCACCCTGGCGAGCGGCACGCCGGCGTCCGCCAGGGTGCGGATCCGGATCAGCCGTACGACGGCGCCGGCGTCGTACGTCCGGTACCCGGACCGGTCGCGGCCGGGCTCGGGCAGCAGCCCGATCTGGTGGTAGTGGCGTACGGCCCGCACCGTCACTCCGGCGTACGCCGCGAGCTGGCTGATCGTGAGCATGGTTCCCAGCCTGCCTCAGGCGATCTTCCGGCGATAGGTGACCATGGCGAAGACGTACGCCACGACGAGGATGCCCGCGCACCACGCGAGCGCGGTCCAGATGTCGTCGCCGACGGGCTGCCGGGCGAACAGGTCGCGGATCGTGTTGACGATCGACGTCACCGGCTGGTGCTCGGCGAACCAGCGCACCGGTCCTGGCATGGTCCGCGTCGGCACGAACGCCGAGCTGATGAACGGCAGGAAGATGAGCGGGTAGGCGAACGCGCCCGCGCCCTCGACCGACGTCGCGGACAGCCCGGCGATCACGGCGATCCAGGTCAGCGCCAGGGTGAACAGGATCAGAATCCCGGCGACCGCGAGCCATGTCGCCGCCCCCGCCCCCGAGCGGAAGCCCATGAGCAGTGCGACGCCCACGACGATCACGAGCGAGATCAAGTTGGCGACCAGGGAGGTGACGACATGTGCCCACAGCACACCCGACCGTGCGATCGGCATGGACTGGAACCGCTCGAAGATCCCGCTCTTCATGTCGGTGAACAGGCGGAAGGCGGTGTAGGAGATGCCCGACGCGATCGTGATGAGCAGGATGCCGGGCAACATGTAGTTCACATACGAAACCGACCCCGTGTCGATCGCGCCGCCGAAAACGTAGACGAACATCAGCATCATGGCGACCGGTGTGATGACGGTCGTGATGATGGTGTCGATGCTGCGGGTGACATGGCGCAGGGTCCGCCCCGTGAGAACAGCGGTGTCGCCGAAGAAGTACGTGGTCATCCTGGTCCCCTAGTTGTTCGTGCCGACGACGTCGCGCTTGTCGCCGCCGCCGGTGATCGCGAGGAAGATCTCCTCCAGGGTCGGCTGCTTCTCGACGTACTCGACCGTGGCGGGCGGGAAAAGCTGCTTGAGCTCGGTGAGGGTGCCGTTCACGATGATCCGCCCCTGGTGGAGGATCGCGATCCGGTCGGCCAACTGCTCTGCCTCGTCCAGGTACTGCGTGGTGAGCAGTACCGTCGTCCCCGAGCCGGCGAGTTCCTTGACCGCGTGCCACACCTCGATTCGCGCCTCGGGATCGAGCCCGGTCGTCGGCTCGTCCAGGAAGATCACCGGCGAATTCCCGATGAGGCTCATCGCGATGTCCAGCCGACGGCGCATCCCGCCCGAATACGTCGACACCCTGCGCGCGCCCGCCTCGGTCAGCGAGAAACGGCTCAGCAGGTCGTCCGCGATCGATCCCGGGTCCTTGAGATGGCGCAGCCGGGTGACGAGTACGAGGTTCTCCCGACCACTGAGGATCTCGTCCACGGCCGCGAACTGCCCGGTGAGGCTGATGGATTCCCGCGCGTCCGCCGGCTGGGTGGCGACGTCGAAGCCATTGACGCTCGCCGTCCCCGCGTCGGCCTTGAGGAGCGTGGCGAGGATGCGTACGGTCGTGGTCTTCCCCGACCCGTTGGAGCCGAGCAGCGCGAAGATACTGCCCGGCGCCACGTCGAAGTCCACGCCGCGCAGCACGTCGAGCTTTCCGTACGACTTCTCAAGGGCTCGCACGCGAATCGCCGGCGCGGCGATCGATGGGGCTGCCATGGTCATCTGCCTCCTTGGGGGAGCTGTTCCAGCCGACTGCGAGGAAGCTCCTGCCGGAAGGATGAAGGGTTGACGCAGCGTCAAGGTCAAGCCGTCTCCGACCACGTCATCCGGAGGGAACCCGCCCGCTTCTCAGCTGATCGCGGTACTCGCGAATCGCGGAACAGCTCGTCGCAGCCCGAGCACGAGACAGCGGGGACAGAGGCCGGCGACCGAAGCTCCCGAAAGGCGCGTCTGGTCCTTTTGCTGGCCCTGGCCGGACTTGCGTATGCGCTGGATCTGGGCAGTAAGTTCCTGGTCGTCTCCCGGTTGGAGAACCAGCGGTCCATCGACGTCATCGGCGGGGTGCTCACCCTTCAGGTGATGCGGAACCCAGGCGCGGCGTTCAGCATGGGCCAGGCGTTCACTGTCGTGTTCACGGCCATCGCGCTCGCGGTCGTCGTAGTCGTCGTGCGCGTCTCGCGCAAGCTCCACAGCCTCCCGTGGGCTGTCGCGCTGGGTCTGCTGTTGGGAGGCGCGCTCGGTAATCTGACCGACCGGACCTTTCGCGCGCCTGGGGTTTTCCGGGGGCATGTCGTCGACTTCATCTCCGTCGAGCACTTCGCCGTGTTCAACCTTGCTGACTCGGCGATCGTCTGCGGCGGAGTCTTGATGGTCTTCCTCTCCTTCCTGGGTATCTCCCTGGACGGAGCGGCTCCGCGAGAGCGTCGGGGCAGCGGCGTCGTCGTCGGGGGATGACAGGCGCCGCCGCGCTCCTCGTTCAGTCGGTGACGTCGACGCCGTATCCGCGTGCGAGGGCGTCGAGGCCGTGGTCGTAGCCCTGGCCGACAGCGCGCAGGCGCCAGAGTGGGCCCCTGCGGTAGATCTCCGCGAGCAGCAGGGTGCGTTCGGTGGTCGCGGCGTCCAGTGTGGCGCGGGCCAGAAGTGCGCCGTTGCTGCCGGGCGCCGCGCCGATCTGGATCGCGCCGACCGTCCCGAACGTGGCGGCGCCGTCGATGGCGGCTGCGACGACGACCTTGCGTGTGGAGGGCGGCAGCGACGCCAGATCGAGGGCGACGGTCTGTTCGGCGGGGCCGCCGGTCAGCAGCCGAACCGTACCGGCCGGGCTCTCCGGAGCCCCGTAGAAGACGAAGTCCTCGTCGAAGGTGACCTGTTCGTCCTCGTCGAGAAGGAAGGCGATGACGCCGCCTCTCGGCACCACGAGCGGTTCCTGAGGCCGCAGCGCCTTGTCGGTCGGCGCGGCCGCGGTCGGCGCGGCCAGCCAACGGAGGCCATGCGTGGGCAGGCCGAGAGCCGTGATGCGACGCATGCGTCGGTCACCGTCGCCGCCTTCGAGGAGCGCGACGTCGGTGACGCTGGCGGACAGATTGACCGCCGCTGACCCACCCAGCTCGACAACGCGGGTACGAGCCGCCGACGCGTCGGCGTGCGTGCCGCCGAGTACCAGCACGCGACGCCCGGCCAGCGGCTGGTCCGAAGTGCTGGCGGACGGCGCTGGTTGGCGTGCGGCGGGTACCGGCGTCGGCGTCGGTACCACGGGCACGGCGGGGGCTGCCGTCGGTGCCAACTCCGGCCTTTTGACGACCGGTTCCAGCTCCCGCCGAGTTACCGGGGTGACAGCGACGGCCGTCGCTTCATGAACTGTCCCCGGTTGTACGCCGGCCAGCAGCCGCAGAAAAGTGGATTCGTCGATGACCGGTACGCCTTCGGCGAGTGCCCGTCGAGCCTTTGCCGAGTCGGACGCCTGCTCATTGGTGACGAGCACGCTGGTGTGCCGGCTCACCGAGCTCATCATGTTCAACCCGGCGGCGACCGCCCGCCCGACAAGCTCGGCGCGGGCATGGGCGGTCTCACCCGTGATCGCGATCTTCATCCCTTGCCGCAGCGGTCCGCCCGCGGTCGGCCGCCCCGGATTGCGGTACGCGCACGGGGTCTTCGGCGGCTTCGGCGTGAACTGGGACTCCGCCCGGGGCGGACAGGTCACCAGGGGCAGGGGGAGATCGAGTTGCGCCGCCTCGCGCAGTGACGCGCGCAGGATCCCGGCGAGCACACGCGTGTCGTCCAGCGCGTCGTGAGCCCGCCGCTGAGGGATCCCGTAGTGGGCGGCGAGGGTGCCGAGCTTCATGTCGTCCGTCGGCGGATCCACCTGGCGATTGAGGGCCAGGGTGCAGAGCCGTTGTGACACCGGCAGCCACATCCGCGCACGGGCGAATTCGTGGGCCAGGAAGTCGTAGTCGAACTGGGCGTTGTGGGCGACCAGGACCCGCTCCTGGAGCATCGCTCCGATCCGACCGGCGACCTGGGCGAAGGACGGTGCACCCCGTAACCGCTCTGCGGTCAGCCCGTGCACCGCCACCGGCCCCGGATCACAGCCGGGGTCGCACAGCGCCGAGAACTCTCCCGTCTGCTCCCCGTCCGGGCCGATCGTGATCACGGCGATCGACAACACGCGGTCCCGCCGGGGGACGAGTCCCGACGTCTCGACGTCCACCAGGGCCCAGTCGTGGGCGTAGCCGTGCAGGGTGGGCGAGTTGAGGGAGGAGGATACGAGACTCATGGCGGCAAGGATGATCCCATATAGCCCCCTCCTTCAACCTGTATGGCGATTTCCCCCACAAAGCCGTGACCAACGCGATGTCCCAACTGTCGTGCCTGTGTGTGGTGTTCCGGCGCGCGGGAGCCGAGGGTCAGTGATAGACCTGCTCGTAGAAGTAGAGGAAAGCGCCCAGTCCGTGGAAGTCGTTCGTGGCCTGGGGCCGGTTGATGTAGTACGCGTAGTCGCCGACGTTCGTTCCGACGGAGATCGACGTGAGATACGTCAGCCCGTCGGTGTGCAACGAGATCCGGTTGAGTTCGCCTCGCTTCCCGGAATCCACCGTCGGCTGGTAGTCGGCGCGTGAGACGTATCCGCCCTTGATCGCCGCCTCGACCGTCAGGGTGTACATCGCCGAGCATGACGTCTCGGTCCAGTTGCCGGCGCTGCTGCCCTTGTCCACGACCTGGAACCAGCGTCCGGTGGACGGGTCCTGGTAGGCGGCCATGCCACGGACCAAGTTCTGCACGATCGAGACCAGTTGAGCCCGACGTGGGTGATCTGCCGGTATCAGGTCCAGCATCTCCGTGGCGGCGACGCCGACCCACCCGATGGCGCGGCACCAGTACTCGGGCGCCAGCCCGGTGTTCGGGTCAGCCCATGAGGCCGACCTGGACGCGTCGTACGCGTGCTTCAGCAGTCCGTTCGGCTGCTGAAGATGGCTCGCGTAGATCACCAGTTGCTTGGTCGCGATGTCGAAGGACTGGGTGCTGTCCCCGATGTACTTGGCGTACTGCGCCATGAACGGGTCGGCCATGAACGCGCCGTCGGACCACAGTTGGTCGGTCCGGTCGGCGCTGTCGCCGTGCCAGAATCCGCCGTCGCTCGTGGTCGGATATCCGCCGGAGGGAAGCAGCCGGTCATGGATCTGCTGGGCGGCCATCCGGTACTTGGCCTGGCCGGTCTCGCGGTACATCGCGATCATCACCTGGCCCGGCATCATGCTGTCCAGGGTGTCGAAGCTGTTGTCGATGTGTCCGGAGGCGTTCACGAACCGGTCCGCCCAGGCCTTGACGTACGCGATCAGGGCTGCCCGGCGCGCGGGGTCCGTCGTACGCTGCGCGACCTGGTACTGCCCCATCATGTAGAGGGCGACCGGGTAGCTCCATCCGCCGACACTCGACGGTGTGTACCGCTGCATGGTGGAGTCGATCATCGCGTCCGACCAGTCCGTGCTCTGCGCGTCGGAGACGGTCAGCGAGTCGAGATTGGGCAGACCGCCCGTCGTCGTGCTGACGACGCGGACCTGGTTCGTTCCCGCCTTCAGGGTCACGGGCACCCTGGCGGCGGCCCAGCTGTCCCAGTTCGCGGTCGGGGCGAACTCCGGTGTGGACACGGAGGCGCCGTTGACGCTGACGCTGCCCTTACGGCCTGTCGCCGTCCCGTTCGCGTACCGGAGGGTCAGCGTGGCGGCTCCGGCGGTCGGCGCGTTGACGGTGAACTGTACGTACGAGCCAACCTCGTTGGCGGTGTTGACGAAGCCGGTACCGGTGAAACCTGTGTGATCGGAATCCACCGTGCCGTGGAAGACGGTCGCCTTCTCGGCCTCGTAGGCCGTCGACGCCGCGTGTGCCGGACCCACCGCCACCGCGTAGCTCGCGGCAATCATCCCGATCGCCACCACTAAAGCCCTGATGCGCATTTGAGACTCCCTTTTCAGTCGTTCTCACCGGAGCGCTCCGGCTGCGGGCGATGCTCGACAACGTGAAGGATCGTGGCGCCGCGTTCCTGGGAAGTCAATAACTAATACGTATTAATAAGTCGGAGGTGAAGGTGAGCGCACCGGCAGGTCGCGCCGCCTGGGGTGGTCGCCACCAGAGTTCGCCGCCCGGTCAGTGCGCCGTTGGCCGATGTTGTGTCCCGTCCTGTGTCATGCCGTCTGAGGAAGGTCCGACAGGACACAGCTATATGACGGGACGTCACGTAATGAGATCTGTTGTTGGTGCTCGAACGGCCGTCGCCGTCGCGGCCACCGTGGGAGTGGTGGCCGCCGGTGTGGTGGCCGGGGGAGTGGGCGCGGGGCAGGCCACCGCGGTGGACAGGGTGCGGCTGGCCGCTGATGTGCCGGTAGCGCCCGGCATCGGCTACCGGGCGTTCTCGGTGACGGGCTCGCACGGGGTGGTCTCCGGGCATCTGGTCACGGCCGACCTCACCAACCGGCGCGTCTCGGTCGACCTGCTCACCCCCGGCACCGTCTCCAGCCGGGTCCCGCTGTCCCAGATGGTCGCCGCGCAAGGGGCGGTCGCCGGCGTCAACGCGGACTTCTTCAACATCGAGGAGTCCCAGCACGTGGGGGTCGCCCCCACCAACTCCGCCGTCGGCCCCGCCGTCGCCCACGGCGAGGCGCTCAAGGCCGCGGTGCCGGACGGCCAGCGGTTCGGCCCCGGCCTGCCGCCCGGCACCTCGACGCGCGACGTGATCGGGGTGGGCTACGACAAGCGGGCCCGGCTGGACGAGTTGACGCTCAAGGGAAGCGTGCGCACCAGGTCGAGTGCGTTCGACCTGGGTGGCTTCAACCAGTACGCCGTTCCGGAGGGCGGAGTGGGTGCGTTCACCCCGAAGTGGGGAGACGTCTCCCGACAGCGCGCGGTGTGCGGCACGGACACCGTACGGGCGGCGGCCTGCTCCACGGACGCGTACGAGGTCACCGTCCGCAACGGGCGGGTGGTCTCCGGATCCGCGACGATCGGGGCCGGCGCGATCGCCGAGGGCAGCGTGGTGCTGGTCGGCCGAGAGGCCGGCGCGGACCGGCTGCGTGCGCTCAGGACCGGGGAAAGGGTCAAGGTCGTCGACCGGTTGACGTCGACGAGCGGCAAGCGGTTCGAATTCGCCGTGGGCGGCTTCCCCGTGCTCCGCGGCGGTGAACCCCTGCCCGGCCTGGACACCAAGGCGGCGGCGACCCGCACAGCCGCGGGTATCGGCGACCGCGGTCGGCTGCTCTACCTGCTGGTTCTGGACGGCAGCGCGGAGAGCGGCGCGGGCCTGACGGTCGCCGAGGTCGCGGACGTACTCGACACCGTGGGCGCGGACGCGGGCGTGAACCTGGACGGCGGCGGTTCGTCGACCCTGGTGACCCGGGACCGGGCGACCGGCGACCCGGCCGTACGCAACCACCCGACGGGCGGCGCCGAACGCCCGGTCCCTGAGGGCATCGGTCTCTTCTCGCGCTGATCTGATCGGACGGCAGGACCTGCTACGGCACGGCTCGGCACGGCTCGGCACAGCCGGTACGCACGGCGCCGTGGCAGGTCCTCGACCATGCCCCCTGTCGTATCGTTCCTCCCTACCAAGTGATCAAGGGGAGAGAACGTGAGCAAGAACAGTGTGCGAAGACGTGTGGCCGCTGTGGGGTTGGTGTTCGTCGGCCTGGCGGGTGCGGGCTGTGCGGGTGGGCATGATGGGGGCGGCGATGGTGCCGTAGCGGCGAAGCAGCCGGTCAGTCGACAACAGGCCCCAAAGGTCGCGGTGTTGACGCAAAATCAGCTTGAGGACGCCGTGGTGGACGACCACGACCTCCCTGGCGTCACGGCGAACGAGATCGGAGAGGGCACGGACGGGCTCGGCAACGGCGTCATCAAGGCCTTCCCCAGCTCGATCACGCACCCTGCCGTCTGCGCGCCGGTCCGCGATACGCTTGAGGGGGCCAGTGGATACGGACCCGTCGGCAGTGTGCAGCGCACGGCGGGCACGCCGGGGCACTCCGCGATCCTCACCCTGGTGTCGTACCGGCCGGCCGATGCTGTGCGGGTCCTTGCCGACCTGCGGACCGCGCTGCGCACCTGCACGGCCTACGCGGTGGATCTGCCCACCGTCGCCTACGAGGACGTCAAGGCCGTCGACGATCCGGCGCAGGGCGAGAACAGTGTCGCCTTCGGTCTCACCACGGTCATGAATGCCGACTCCGACCCCCTGAGGGTCGCGGTCGGTGTGCTGGTGAAACGCCACGGATCGACGGTGGCGGTCTACAAGTCGACCGCCGACCGGCCCGGGAAGCCCGCGAAGCTCCCGGCCGACCTCATCGCCGCCCAGACCAAGGTGCTTGACGCCGCCGTGCGGGGTCACTAGGCGGCGAACGCCAGGAACTCAGCGTCCTCGAACGGACTGCGACTGCCTGATTCGTGCTGTTGTCCGTGCAGCGCGTACCGCAATCCATGACCCCTCTGTCCCCGCTCGTGTTGAACTGACGACGGTCTGCGACACAGACCGTACTGACACCTTTCAGTCACACTGTGAGAGCTGTGGGCGCAGTGCCAGCATCAGTCATGTGACCGCGAGGATGCCCCTCGGCCACGACGGCGTGCGGGAAGCCGGCGTGGCCGCGAGCCGCAGGGACCCGTCAGTTGCGGGGGCGCGGAGCGCGCAGGTGGGCCCGCCGGGTCAGCTCCTCCTCTTCCACGAGTTCGAGCATGGGCTTGCCGGGGGCGCACATCATCGTCACCACGAACCGGGTGGGCTCGTCCGGCAGCGCGTTGCCGTCCTGGTAGTGGATCGCGTCGCCACCGGGCTCCCAGAAGGTTCCGCCGGCCTTGACGACGCGCTCGGGCTCGCCTTCGAGTTCGAAGCGGACCGCGCCCTCGATGACGTAACCGAAGGCAGGACCCGAGTGGCGGTGCGGGGGAGTGCCCGGATCGCCGGGCTCCCACTCGACGAGGATCGTCATCGCCGAGGCGCCCTCGGGGACGCTGAGGGGCGCCGCGTCCTGGAGTACCTTCGCCGCCGTCATCCACCCCTCCGAAGCCGTGTGATCGTCGGCGTGCGCATGTGCTGAGTGACTGTCCGACATGGTGTTGCACCTTCCGTAGGTCCGCTGGATCTCCCAGTGATGACCGTCCGGAACGTCTTTCTGTGACAGTGACGGCGTGCGGGGCCGCACTGTTGTCACATATAAGCAGCGAAGCTTGTCTGCAGTACATGCGCTCTGTATCACCGGACCTGAAGCCCGGCCTCGGTGTGCTGGACGTAGGCGCCGGAACCGGCTGTGTCACGCTCATGAGCCTCGCGGCGTCGGGGCTCCCGTGCACGCGGTCGGGCCGGCGCGCGCCATGCGCTCGTCGCTGATGACGCGCCTGGCCGCTCTGCCGGGCGACCGCAGGGCGCGGGTCACCGTGCATCCCCACACGCTGGACGAGGCCGCATTGCACGGGGTGTCGGACGTGGCGATCTGCCACAACGCGGTCGCCTGCATGAACCCGACGACGCGGCGCGCGCTGTGGCCCGCCCTCGCCGCGGCGCTGGTGCCTGGCGGCGTTCTGCTCGTCCGGCTGCCGCCGGCCGTCGTCCCGCCGCGCAGGATCAAGCGTCTGCTTCCCACGCGACGTGTCGGTCAGCACGCGGGCATCGGGATTCGTCGCGCTGCCGGAGCGAACCGACCGCAGTGTACTGGCCGTTGAACTCAGGCAGAGCTGAGAGCCGACCCGGCCGCGCCGCCGTTGCCGCCATTGTCGGGCGGCAGGCGGGGCAGATCGTCGTCACAATTCCCCGACCGCCCTGGTCGTAATAGCAGACACCCCAAGGCGATCGGAGTTGACCGTGGCTGCCACTGAACAACGAATATCCACGATGGTGCTGGTGATCGGCACCGGAGGCGCGGGGCTTCGCGCGGCGATCGAGCTGGCCGAGGCCGGCACGGACGTCCTCGCTGTCGGCAAGCGTCCGAAGGACGACGCCCACACGGCGCTGGCCGCCGGAGGCATCAACGCGGCACTGGCCACGATGGATCCGGAGGACAGCTGGCAGCAGCACGCGGCCGACACCCTCAAGGAGAGCTATCTGCTGGCCGACCCCCGCACCGTGGAGATCGTCACCCAGGGCGCCGCCCGGGGAATCGACGATCTGGAGCGGTACGGCATGGCGTTCGCCAGGGAAGAAGACGGCCGTATCTCACAGCGCTTCTTCGGCGCCCACAAGTTCCGTCGCACGGCCTTCGCCGGCGACTACACAGGGCTGGAGATTCAGCGCACCCTCGTCCGGCGCACGGAACAGCTGAACATTCCGGTGCTCGACGGCGTCTACATCACCCGGCTGCTCGTCCACGACGGAGCTGTCTTCGGCGCCTACGGCTTCAGCCTCGCCGACGGAACGCGTTACGTCATCCACGCCGACGCCGTCATCCTCGCCGCGGGCGGACACACCCGCATCTGGCGGCGGACCTCCTCACGGCGCGACGAGAACACCGGGGACTCGTTCCGCCTGGCGGTGGAAGCCGGAGCGCGGCTGCGCGACGCCGAGCTGGTGCAGTTCCATCCGTCCGGAATCATCGAGCCAGAGAACGCGGCCGGCACCCTCGTCAGCGAGGCGGCCAGGGGCGAGGGCGGCATCCTGCGCAACGCGCTGGGTGAACGCTTCATGGCCCGGTACGACCCCGAACGCATGGAGCTGTCCACGCGGGACCGGGTGGCCCTGGCCTCCTACACGGAGATCAAGGAGGGCCGCGGGACCCCCAAGGGCGGTGTGTGGCTCGACGTGTCGCATCTGCCACGGCGGACGATCATGACGCGGCTGCCCCGCGTCTACCAGACGCTGCTGGATCTGCAGATGCTGGACATCACCCGCGAACCGATCGAGATCGCGCCCACCGCGCACTATTCGATGGGTGGCGTCCGGGTGAATCCCGAGGACCACAGCACCGATGTCCGGGGTCTGTACGCCATCGGCGAGGCGTCGAGCGGCCTGCACGGTGCCAACAGGCTGGGCGGGAACAGCCTCATCGAACTCCTGGTCTTCGGGCGTCTCACGGGCCGGGCCGCTGCGGCCTACTCGCAGTCACTGACGGCGCAGCCCCGGTCCGCTCCGGCCGTCGCGCAGGCCCGCGAGGAGCTCGACACCCTTCTCGCCGCCGACGGACCGGAGAACGTCCGCGCTCTGCAGCGTGCCATCCGCAACACCATGACCGAACACGCCGGTGTCGTACGGGACGGGGAGGGGCTGCGTGCCGGACTCGCCGAACTGGCCGTCATCGAGAAGCGGATGGCGGACGTCGGCGTGCACCCGGACATCGCCGGCTATCAGGACCTGGCGCACGCCTTCGACCTGAAGTCCGCCGCCCTGGCCGCTCGCGCGACACTCGAATCGGCGCTGGAGCGTCGTGAGACGCGTGGCTGCCACAACCGCAGCGACTACCCCGACATGGATCCCGAGCTGCGGGTGAATCTGGTGTGGTCCCCGACAGCGGGTATCACCAGGGAGAGCATTCCGGCGATCCCTGACGAGATCGCCTCTCTTATGGAGGACGTTTCGACGGACGGGAAACTCGCTGAATGACCGGTGCGACAACCGGTCAGCAGGGGTGGGGCGACGGACGTCGCCCCACCCCTGGCTGCTGCCCCCGTTACGGCCGGTGCTTGCCGGTGATCTCCTTGTACTCCTGCTCGGAGGGCTTGGGGACCTGCGTGCCCTCCCCGTAGAGCCGTCGGCTCAGGTCCGCACGCAGGCGCCGGGCAAGGGCGTGTCCGACGCCGTCCTTCACACCCTCTTTCGCGGAGGCCGGGTCGATCGGCCGGTACTGGGTGTGCTGCGTGAGCAGATGGAGTTCGTCAGGGCCGAGCGGCTCATGGATCTCGACGAACTCGCCGTCAGGCAAACGCTTGATGATGCCGGTCTCCCTTCCGTGCAGCACCTTGTCGCGGTCTCGGCGCTGGAGGCCGAGGGCCACTCGCTTCGTGACGGAGAACGCCGTGAGCGGTACGAGGAAAAGACCGAAGCGCACGGCCCACGTCACCGACTCGACGGAGACGTGGAGACGGACGGCGATGATGTCGTTCGCGGCGGCGATCAGGGCCACCAGATAGAAACTGATCCATGCGACACCGAGGGCCGTACGCACGGGACGATTGCGCGGCCGGTCAAGAATGTGCTGCTCACGGTCGTCACTGGTCAGCCAGGACTCGATGAACGGGTACACGGCCATGGCCAGGAACAGCCCGCCGGCGACGCCGAGCGGAATCAGATTGTCCAGTGCCAGGGTGCGGCCAAGGAAACTGACCTCCCAGCCGGGCATGACCCGCAGCAGCCCGTCGGCGACGCCCATGTACCAGTCCGGCTGGGACCCCGCCGAGACCTGGTCGGGCCGGAAGGGGCCGTACCGCCAGATCGGATTGATCTGTACGGCACCGGCGATGGCGAAGACGGCTCCAGCGACGAGGAGGAAGAACCCCGCCGACTTCACCGCGTGAACGGTGAACGGGAGACCGACGACGTTCTTCTCGGTGCGCCCCGAACCGGGATACTGCGTGTGCTTGTTGCGTATCGCCAGCCAGATGTACACGGCGATCAGGAACACCATCAGGGCGGGAATGATCCACACGTGAAGAAGGTGGAAGTGGGCGATCAGTTCGTGTCCGGGGAACTCGCCTCCGAAGAGGAACAACGACAGGTACGACCCGACGAAGGGGATCGACAGAATCGTGCCGTTCACCACCGCGAGACCGGTCCCCGAGAGCAGGTCGTCGGGAAGGTCGTAGCCGGTGAGCCCTTCGAACATGGCGAGGATGAGCAGCAGGAATCCGATCAGCCAACTGAGCCTGCGGGGCTTGCGGAACGCGCCCGTGAAGAAAACACGCATCAGGTGGACGAGTATGGAACCGACGAAGATCAGCGCCGCCCAGTGATGGGCCTGTCTGATCAGCAACCCGCCGCGGAGTTCGAAGGATATCCGCATCGACGAGTTGAACGCTTCCGACACCAGGTGGCCGCGCAGAGGTGCGTAACTGCCTTCATACCTGACCATCTGGGCCGATGGATGAAAGTACACTGCCAGGTAAATTCCGGTGACGACGAGAACGACGAAACTGTAGAGGCAGATCTCGCCGAGCAGGAAGGACCAGTGGTCCGGGAAGGCCTTTCGGGCGTTTCCCTTGAGCCTGCCGTATGAACGCAGGTGTCCGCCGGCCCGTACGGCGACCTTTTTCCCCGCGTTGTTCTGCCTCTCGTCGTTCAGCGGGCGCCCGTCCTTCATGCCCTTACCACCGTTCGTGACATTCGCTCATAGCTTGCGCGTTGACCGCGCGGAAGCGGCGTCCGGGGAGGTCCCGGAACACTTCCATCTCTATGACCGGACAAGAGCAGTGGATGTGACGGCATGACTGGACGGCGCGCGGGCTCTACCGTGCCGAGTGTCCCGCGCATTCCTAGAGCGCGCCGAGCGACCCGAGGGCCACGACGAACAGGCCGCTGATGACCAGTGTGATCAGCACCATCGCCGTCATGGTTCCTCTGAGCCACCGCCGGAAGCTCACGTGGTACCGCTCCTCCGTCTCGCTGATGCTGTCGGCGATGTGCTCGGTCACCATCCGGGCGACCTGCTCCTGTTCATCGAGGTACCACTGTTCGATGTCTTCCTTCTGCTCCCGTGTCAGTCCAGGAGCCCGTGTGGTGAAGGCTGTTACCCGCCGACGTGCGGCCCTCAGATGAGCCTCCCGGTACAGGAAGGTCTCGATGGCGGTGAGGCCGCGTGCGGCCTCCTTACTCGTGTCCATGGCGTTCTCCAAAGGACGGCCGGTCCGACTGGGTCGCCCGGCTCGGCACCTCCTGCAGGACCCACTCGTTGCCGTCCGGGTCACAGAACGAGGCGCCATGTCGTGTTTTCACTCTCCGGGACGAAGTCGGCGTGGGTCGCTCTTGCCTGTTGTGACCGGAGCGGTCCTCGCTCTGTGACAAGGGACGTCCCGGAAGCGCCGGTGTCACAGATGAGCCACGGGAGTTGTCTTAACGGGTAGCACGGCAACCGAGACCAGCGGATGGTGGAACGTGATCAGGAAGCAGAACAGTGTCCAGGTCTTCCGGATCACCGGAGCGAGGCAGGGACTTGACGAGGACGTGCGCGGCCGGCAGCGCCGCTATGTCATCGCCATGTCGGTGCGCACTGTTTCGGTGATCCTCGCGGTCACTCTGTGGAACGTCGAGCGGCCCGTGGCGATCGTCGCGCTCGTCCTCGGCGCCGTCCTCCCCTACATCGCCGTCGTCCTGGCCAACGCCGGTCGGGAGAAGGCCCCTTCACCCATGGCGACGTTCGTACCCGCACCCTCCCACCCGATGATCGCTCCGGCACCGCACGACGGCTCCGTGGCGTCGCCGAACCAGGGTGCCGTCGCCGAGCCGTACGCTCCCGTCCCTCCCGTCAGGGACGTGCGTCGGTACTGACGACGAACGCGTCCCTCGGATGCTGCACAGAGGCCAGCGAGACGAGGTCCCGTCCGAACAGGGCGGCGGTGAGCCAGACGGCGAGCACCCGGATCTTCCGCTCCCACGAGGGCACCGCCAGCAGGTGGTAGCCCCGGTGCATCAGCCACGCGGGGAACCCCTTGATGACGATTCCCCGGTACTGGAAGATTCCCCGGCCGAGGCCCAGTGTGGCCACCACTCCGAGACTGCTGTGCCGGTAGGGACGGGTCTTTCCGCCGCGGAGGTCCGCCGTGATGTTCTTCGCCAGCAGCTTGCCCTGCCGTACCGCGTGCTGCGCGTTGGGCACGGTGTGCGCCCCCGCGACGGGCGAGGCCAGGTCGGGTACGGCGGCGTCGTCCCCGGCCGCCCACACGTCCGGTACCGGAAGAGCGTCCGTACCCACGCGGAGGTCGGCGCGGACCACGAGCAGCCCACGTTCGTCGACCGGAAGGTCGGTGTGCCGGTGCGTGACGGGGTTCGAGGCGTTGCCGGCGGCCCACACGATCAGGGCCGAGTCGAACTCCTCACCAGTGGACAGGACGACGTGGCCGTCCTCGGCCGAGACGAGCTGGGTGTTGAGGTGCACGTGTGCACCACGGTGTGCCAAGGACCGCACCACCCAGGCTCCCGGCTTGTCGGTCACCTCGGGCAGAATCCGGTCCCGCGCCTCCACCAGGTGGAACGACAGGTCGTCGAAGGTCAGTTCCGGATAGGACGTGAGCATCGCCGTTGCCAGGGAGAGCAGTTCGCCGAAACCCTCGACACCGGAGAACCCGCCGCCCACGAAGGTGACCGTGAGGAGCCTTCGCCGCTGCGGACCGGGCGGCAACGACGCGGCCTGGTCGAAGGCCGTCAGCAGGCGATCCCTGATGGCCACCGCCTCTTCGACGTGCTTCATGCCGGTTGCGTGCTCGGCGAGCCCCGGAATCGGGAAGGTGCGGGTCACCGCGCCGGCGGTGACCACCAGGGTGTCGTAGCGGAGTTCGTAAGCCGCTCCGCCCACCGGCTGGACAGTGAGTGACCGGTCCGCATGACGGATCTCGGACACGGTCCCCGCGATGATCCGGGTGGAGCGCAGATGCCGGCGCATCGACACAGCGGCATGGCGGGCCTCGACCGATCCGGCCATCACCTCCGGCAGGAAGGGCTGGTAGGTCATGTACGGACGCGGGTCGACGATCGTGACCCTCGCTTCGTCCGCCGACAACGACTTCTCCAGTCCCCAGGCGGTGTAGAAGCCCGCGTAGCCGCCGCCAACTATGAGGATCTCGCGCATGGTTCTCCTGGTGGTGAATCTCAATGTCTGCAACGCCGATGCCAGTAAGGCGCGTTCACTTGGCCGCGCCGGATGTCCGCGGCAGCAGCGTCCCGTCGACATACAGGTCGACGCGTTCGTTGTAGAACGTCACCATGCCCGCGACACCGGTGGCCTGGTTCGTGGGGTAGTCGTACGCCCAGGCGATGTCCTCGTGAGTGGCACCGTCGTTCACGAACGACCAGTAGCTGCTCGTCATCCCCTTGTACGCGCAGCCCGTCACCGTGTCGGAAAGGCGCAGCTTCGACAGGTCGACGTACCCGCGGTCGAGGTAGTACCGGGTCGGCAGGCCGGTCTCGTACAGCTTCACGCAGTGCGGCGCGTCGGCGAGCACGACCCCGTCGATCTCCACGCGGACGCTGCTGGAGGAACGCCTGGTGTCGATACGGGAGTAGGGGCTCCTCGGATGGACGAAGACCGGCTCGTCCTCCTCGAACCACGCGTCGAGCGCGTCCCACTCGAAGCGCACGGTGCCGCGCAGCGGCTCAGGGGCGTCGTCCGCCCAGACCCACGCGGCGCCCGCACGCACCTCGGACCCGACACGCAGACCGTGTCGCCGCGCGGAGGCGACGCCACGGTCCTCGGTGTGCCCCTCGTCGACGAGCACTCCTTCGGCCATGTCCTCGACGGGGATGCTCCACTGGGGATAGGCGCGCCACTCCCACACGTACAGGGCGCGTCGGGTGTCGAAGGCGACCCGGCCGCCGATCGTCCCCCGGATACGCCGGGGCACCGGTTCGACATGCCCGATCGGGGCGATCAGGCTCGGACGCAGCACACTTTCTTCCGTCATCGGTGGCTCCTTGGCTCAGTCGTCGGTTCTCCCGCCGGGACCGCGGTCACTCCACGAAGTAGGAGTCGTGCTTCACGAAGAACTCGGCCCGCTCCTGGTCGGTGGCGTCGGCCAGCTGCGCGAGACCTTCGAAGTACTCCTCGCGGGGCGCGCCCGGTGTGAAGAGCAGCAGCATTTCGGTCAGGGAGTCGGAGTCGTTGCGGAACGCGTGCAGCCCGCCCTGCGGGACGTGCAGGAAGTCGCCCTTCTTCCCCTCGATCCACTGCGTGCCGTCGTAGAGCCGGAGGGTGCCGTCGAGAACGTAGAACGATTCCGAGATGGTCTTGTGGTAGTGGGTTTTCGGACCGCCCGACCGCGCACCCATCACCACGCGGTAGAGCCCGAACTCACCTCGGGTGGTGGCTGTGGTCGCCAGGTAGTAGTAGCCGCCCTCCTCGGCCGTGCCGAGGTCCGGCGGTGTGTCCGCGGAGCGGAACTTGGCGCTGACTTCTCCGCCGTCGCCGTAGTACACCTGCTTCGGATATGACATGAGTACCACCCTTGCCCGTGTCGGTCTGTCTTCTCTTCTTCACAGGTAAGACCAGGCACGCCCCTCATCTGTGACGCGCCGCGCGTCCCGGCCGGCACACACCACCGGCCGGGACGCGGCTCACCCCCCGCCGGGGGTCAGTCAGGAACCGGCCGGGGGGTCGGCCAGCTGGCCGTGGAGGAGGCCGGTGGACTGGCCCACCTCGATGAGGTAACCGTCCGGGTCACGGAGGTAGCAGCGCAGCTCGGCGACGCGGTCAAGCGGCTCCGTGAGGAAGTGGGCGCCCTTGGCGACGGCCTCGGCGTAGAAGGAGGCGATGTCGGCGACGCGCACGTTGAGGAAGCTCGACACCCGTTGTGTGTCCTGCGGCGCCTCCAGTGTGACGTCGGGCTTGTCGGGTGTGGGGCCACCGCCCGGGTTCATGATGATCCAGCTGTTGGCGACCTTCACCATCGCCGGGTTCTCGTCCATCACGACCTCGCCGCCGAAGATGTCGGCGTAGAAGCGCCGTGACGTCTCCACGTCGCGAACGGTCAGGAAGTGAGTGATCAGCAGGCCCTGTTCAGGGGCGGGCAGGTTACTGTGTGTCGTCATAGTGCGTCATCCTCGCTCGTCCGGATCCTCCGTCCGTGATGACCGGGCAAGTGCCGCTCGTGTGACACACGACCGGGGGACGGCTGACGCGCCAACTGGGCCCTCGCAACCCCGTCGGCGCGTCCACCACATGGCCCCTCAGGCGCCCGTCCCCCCGACCTTCGCCGTCCGCACCAGGGTCGTGGTCCTGCAGGAGATGCGCATGGCGCGGCCGCGCGGCAGGATCCGGGGCGTGATGTTGCCGAACAGATAGCCCTCGGGGGGCGGACAGGACAGCAGTAGGGCGGGGGAGTTGACCTCCTGGAGGCGGCGCAGCAGGGCTTCCTGGAGACCGCGTCCGGCGCCGGACGCCGAACGGGCCACGACCAGCCGGCTCCGGCAGCTCGGAGCCGGCCAGCAGGCGGGGGCAGCAGCCGTACCTCGGGCGCGCGGGCACGCGGTTCTTCCGAGGCCGCTGCGTCGCCGCGGGGGCGGCGGCCCTGGTGCGCTCGTACCACCCGGACCTGACCGCCCGCCGAGACCGCGCGGCGGCTGACGACGTCCGCCGCGCCGACCGGGAACGCGCCCCGGCTCGACCCATACGCTGCCGTCGCCATGGTCCCGCCCGTCCAGGAGAGCGTGCCCGACTCCGCGCTGCCCGTGCCTGTGCCCGTCGAGTTCGCTCGCGGCGGCGAAGGCGTACGCGGGGGAGTCGGGCCGCCTCACCCAGGGGCTACTCCACGGCCGTCGGCCGGCGTGACAGGCTCGTCGCCTGCCGCACGTCCGTGAGCGGACGCAGCCGGTACGTGTACGTGTAGTCCCGGTCGGCGAGCAACTTGTAGGCGTCGTGGGTCTGTGCGCCCCAGCTGTCGTCGCCGCCGATGCCCATCTGCCGGTGGTTGACCCGCAGGACCACCTCGGCACGGGGGGTGAGTTGATAGTCGTGACGTGCGCCCACGGACAGGTCTTCCGGGGTGAAGTGCGAGGCGTTGATCTCCAGGAGACCGTCGCCGCTGACGAGCAGACCGCGCCCGTGCCGGTCGGTGAGCGCCGCCCAGCGCACGTCGGTCTTGTTCCCGTTCTCCTGCGGGCGCAGGTACGGAGACCACTGCTCGGTGACGGTCCCGGACCAACGCCCCACATCGGTGGCGTCGTTGCGGTCCCAGTGGTTCTCCTCGGGGCCGCGTCCGTAGTAGTGGAGCTGCTCCAGGGCCGCCGGCAGACGCAGGATCGTGCCGATCTCGGGGATGTACGGGAGGGTGGACGCGCCGGGGCTCAGGGTGTTGTCGACCTTGATCTCGCCGTTGCCGAAGACGGTGCAGATCGTGGTGTACGCCGACGCGGTGGTGGTCGGCAGCGTGCCCTTGACCGTGATCTCGACCGCGCGCCCGTTCAGCTCGCGCACGGTCACGCCGGTGACCTCGCGCCGCGCGCCCGCGTCCCGCCAGGTCTGGTTGCGGGTGTGCTGACCGCTGCCCCGGTCGTTGTCGGTGGGGGCGCGCCAGAAGTTGGGGACGGGGCCTGAGGTGAGGAGCTTCGTGCCGGCCGCCTCGTACGAGGTGACGAGTCCGGTCGACGTGTCGAAGACGACCTTGAAGTCGCGTCCGGTGACGGTGACGTCGGAGTCGCTGCTCCGGTGGGTCAGCTTCGGCACCTGCGCCAGCGGCACCGGCTTGATCTCAGGGCTGTCCGCGTCGAGGGGCAGCTGGATCCGGGCCACCTCGAAGCCTTCGTCGGCCCACCGTGTGCGCTCCTTCGTGGTGAAGGACAGCTGGAGGAAGTACTCGGTCCCGGGGGCGGGGTCGCGCGGCAGTTCGACGGGCAGTGTGATGCGTTTGCCGGTCATCGGTGCCACATCGAGCTGGGAGCGGCTGAGCTTGCCGCGCCGTACCGTCTCGCCGTCGCGTGACAGCTCCCACATTCCGTTGTACGCGCGGAGGTTGGTGAACAGGTTGTCGTTGGTGAGGGTGATCTCGCCGGGCGCGGCGCCCTCCGCGCGGGTCGCGGTGATCGGCTGGTAGATCCGTTTGACCTCGGCCGCCTTGCCGGTGTGTCCCCGGTCGGGCAGGACGATGCCGTCGCCGCTGAACGCACCGTCGTTGGGGTTGTCGCCCCAGTCGCCTCCGTAGGCGAAGAAGGTCTTCGTCCGGGCCTTCTTCGCTTCGTGCCGCGCTGTCTTCGCGTCGAACCAGAACCGCACGTCGTCGTCGCCGGGGCCGCGCTTCTCGTCGGCGAGTTCGGCGGCCTTGAGGGCGCGGGCGTACACCCGGGCCGCCCGGATCGTGCCGCTGAACTCCCGTGTCGGGTTCTCCACTTCACCGGCGAGCGAGAGCGAGGCGGTGTTGCTGCTGGGCCCCTGGGCGCTTGTCTTGGTGGCCTTGGCCGCGCCGTCCACGTACAGGGTCAGTGTCCCCGCGTCCGCGTCGTAGACACCCGCGACGTGGTGTTCCTTGTCCGTCCAGCCGTCGTCCGGGGTGGTCCAGTTGGCCGCGATCCACTGGCCGCCCGCGTAGATGTAGAACTCCAGGCCGTTGTCTGACTGCTTCAGCGCGTACTGGGTGTCGCCCTTCGCCAGGATCGGCTGGTGGAACCCGCGTACGTGCGGGGTCATCCAGGCTTCGAGCGTGAGCGAGCCGGTGAGGTCGTCGAGCCGCTGGTCGCGCGCGAAGACGGTCGCGCCGCTCACGCCGTGCTCGGGGTCGAACGACCCCGAGGGGTTGATGACTTCACCCGTCAGCCCGGCGGGTCCGGTCTCCGTAAGCAGCGTGCGCGCCGGCGTCGGCCAGGTCAGGGCCTGGTCGACGAAGTCCCAGATCCAGCCGCCCTGCAGGACGTCGTAACGGCGGATGACGTCCCAGTACTCCTTGAAGTTGCCGGTCGAGTTCCCCATCGAGTGGGCGTACTCGATCATCACGTAGGGCCGGGTGTCGGAGGTGTCCTTCGCCCGCTCCTCGATCCTGCTCGGCGACTCGTACATCTTGGACCGGATGTCGCTGGTGCCGGGGGAGTTGTCGCCCTCGTACTGGATGACGCGCGTCGGGTCGTACGAGTGGATCCACTCGTGCATGGCGCGGAAGGAGGAGCCGGAGCCTGCCTCGTTGCCCAGCGACCAGATGACGACGCTCGCGTGGTTCTTGTCGCGGTGGACCATGTTCTGGGCGCGGTCCACGCACGCGGTCGTCCAGTCGGCGTGGCTGCCGGGGTACTGGCCGTTGACGCCGTGCGTCTCAAGATTGGCCTCACCGACGAGATAGAGACCGTACTCGTCGGCCAGTTCCAGCCAGAGGGGGTTGTTGGGATAGTGCGAGGTGCGGACCGAGTTGATGTTCAGCCGCTTGATGAGCGTGATGTCGTCGACCAGGTCGGCGCGGCTGAGAGCCGAGCCGCGGACCGGGTGCATCTCGTGACGGTTCGTGCCGCGGAAGGTGATCGGCTGCCCGTTGATCCGCATCAGCCCGTCGGTGAGCGCGAACTCGCGCAGACCGATCCGATGCGAAAGCGTCTCCACGATCTTGCCTGCGGGGTCGCGCAGTCGCAGGACGGCGGTGTACAGGTACGGATCCTCGGCGGACCACAGGCGCGGTGAGGGTACGGACCTGGCGCCCGTGACGGTCGCCTCGTCGGCGCCCGGCGCGGCCCGCTGGGTCAGTGGACGCCCCCACACGGCGTGCCCGTCGGCGTCGTACAGCTGCGTCTCCACCGTGTAGGCCGCCCCGGCGGCGCCGCCCGCGTAGTCTCGTACGTGCGCGGTGACGGACAGTTCGGCGCTGGTGTAGCCGCCCCCGAGCGGGGTGTCGAGCTTGAAGTCCCGGATGTGGACCCCGGGCGTCGAGTACAGGTACACCGACCGGAAGATGCCGCTGAGGCGGATCATGTCCTGGTCCTGGAGCCAGTCGCCGTCGGAGTAGCGGTAGACCTCGACGGCGATCTGGTTGGTGCCGTCCTTCAGGTACGGGGTGATGTCGTACTCGGCGGGTGTGTACGAGTCCTCGTGGTAGCCCGCCAACTGGCCGTTGATCCATACGTAGTGGGCGGCCTTGACGCCCTCGAAGTGCAGGAACGTACGGCGGTCCGCCCAGCCCTTCGACACGGTGAAGGAGCGCCGGTACTGGCCGACGGGGTTGTAGCGGGTCGGCGCCGCCGGCGGCTGCGCGTCCTCGCCGAGACCGTTCGGCCCCCACCACGGGTAGGTGATGTTGATGTAGATCGGGTAGTCGTGGCCGTGCAGCTGCCAGGCCGACGGGACCGGGGTGGTCTCCCAGTCGGAGTCGTCGAGGTCGGTGCGGTAGAAGTCCTCGTCCTTGTCCGCGGGCCGGTCCACATAGGCGAACTTCCAGTCGCCGTCGAGACTTTGACGCCACGGGGACGAGGTGCGGTCGGCGGCCAGAGCCTGCTTGAGGTTCGCGTACGGCATGAGCGTGGTGTGCGGCGGCTCGGTGCCGAGCCGGACGACGTCGATGTGCCCGTTCCACTCGTCGCCGGAGGCCTGGACGCCGGCGGCGGTGCCGGTGGCTCCGGCGGCGAACGCCCGGCCGGCGCCGGGCAGCGCGCCGGACAGGGCGAGCCCGCCGAGGACGGCGGCGCTCGCTTCGAGCAGGCGACGGCGGCTCACGTAACCGCGGGGGGAGTGCGGACTCGGGTTCGGGGAGGGGTTCGGGTGCGAGAGCGCCATGGCGGGGGCCTTCCTCGTGTGCCGAGATATGCAACGGGTGGGGGGCGGAGAACACCTGACGGGCCGCGCCCACCCTAGAGAATGAACACAATCCCCACAATGACGACGTCAGATTCTGTTGTTTTTTGGTTCAGGGGGTTCTGGAGCTTCGGTCGGCTTGCTATAACTGGCGGACGTTGAAACGTTCCATCCATCGCCGTGGCGGAGCTGCGGGCGATGCCTCGCGAAGGGCCCGCATCGTGCTCCGACCCAGCACACCGTCCCTCACCGCCGCCGTGGCCGCCCCCCTCTGTGCGATCGCGCTGCTCGCCTCGGCACTCTTCACCGGAGCGTCCCCCGCCTCGGCGCACACGGGGCTGCGCGTCACCGGAGTCTCCGCCGACGGCAGGACGCGCCCCCTCGGCGTCGAGACCGCGCGTCCGAGACTCGGCTGGCAGCTGGGCTCGGACGAGCGCGACACGGAACAGAGCGCCTACCAGGTCCGCGTAGCGTCATCCGCGGAAAAACTGGACCACGGCGCCGCGAACGTCTGGGACAGCGGACGGCAACCGTCAGCCGAATCCGTCGGCGTGCCCTACGGCGGTCGCCCGCTCGCGCCCGGCAAGCGCTACTACTGGCAGGTCCGCGTCTGGGACACGCGCGGCAACTCCTCGGCCTGGAGCGCTCCTTCGTACTGGGAGACGGCCCTCGCCTCGGCCGCCGACTGGCGCGGAGCCCGGTGGATCGGCGCGTCCGACCCCGACGCCGGCGCCCCGCTGCTGCGCAAGGACTTCACCCTGGGAAAGCCGGTGGCGCAGGCTCGGGCCTACGTTTCGGGTCTGGGCGTCGACGAACTGCACCTGAACGGCGCCAAGGTGGGCGACCACGTCCTCGCCCCGGGCGCCACGCCCTACGACCGCCGGGTGCTGTACGACACCTATGACGTCACCAAGGCGCTGCACCGGGGCGACAACACCGTGGGCCTGTGGCTCGGCCACGGCTACGGAGAGGGCTACAACCCCTACGGCTTCCGCTGGTTGGGCCCGCGGCAGGCCATCATGATGCTGGACATCACGTACACCGACGGCACGCACGCCACGGTCACCACCGATCCGTCCTGGCGGTGGTCGGACGGGCCGATCACCGCGGACGACCTGTACGACGGCGAGTCCTACGACGCACGCAAGGAGCAACCCGGCTGGGACAAGCCGGACTTCGACGACCACGCCTGGAAGGAAGCGGCGGCGGCCGACGCCCCCAAGGGGGACCTGCACGCCAACACCATGCCGCCGGTCCGGGTGACGGACACCCTCGTACCGGTCAAGGTCACCCAGCCCCAGCCCGGCACCTACCTCTACGACTTCGGGCAGAACATCGCCGGCTGGGCCCGGATAGGCGCCCATGGCGCGGCCGGCACGCGCATCACGATGCGCACCGCCGAGGAGCTCAAGGACGACGGCACGCTGGACACGGCCACCAACCGCGACGCCGCGGCCACCGACACGTTCACGCTGGCAGGCAGCGCGGGGCGCGAGACGTACGAACCCCGCTTCACCTACCACGGCTTCCGCTACCTGGAGGTCACCGGATACCCGGGCACCCCGCGCGCCGACGACGTACGGGCCCGCGTCGTGCACGCGGATGTCGAGTCCACCGGATCGTTCGACTCCTCCAGCGATCTGCTCAACAGCGTCTGGCGCAACAACCGCTGGAGCATTCTGAACAACTCGATGAGCACACCCACGGACACCCCGGTACGGGACGAACGCACCCCTCCCGCGATGGACGTACAGGCCTACCGGGACGCGTCCACCCGGGAGTTCGGCATGGACGCCTTCTACGCCAACTACCTCAAGGACATGCCACCGGGAACCGCGCTGCCCTCCGACGACGTCAAGTCGCAGTACCCCGACATGGCGGGCGGCCAGGTCTCCCTCGCCTGGACGCTGTACGAGAACTACGGCGACCGCGACGCCCTGGAGAGCGCGTACCCGGACATGAAGCGGTTCGTGGACCGCAACGCCGCCGAAGCCCCCGGACTGATCTGGCCCGACGACAAGGGCTTCGGGGACTGGTGCCCGCCCGACCACAGGCCGGAAGCCAACGACGGCATGGGCGGACCCGACGCGGGCGAGTGCTTCAGCGAGGTGTCTCTCGTCAACACCGCACTCTCCTACGACCAGGCCCGCGCCACCGCGCAGGCGGCCGACGCGCTCGGCTTCGCGACGGACGCCCGGCACTTCACCTCCCTGGCCGCCGACATCAAGGACGCGTTCAACACCCACTTCCTGAACGCCGCCGGCGACACCTACGGCAGCGGGCGCCAGGTGACGAGCATCCTGCCGCTGGCTCTCGGTCTCGTGCCGGAGAACCGCGTACGGGCGGTCGGCGACCAGCTCGTACGCACCGTCGTCGACCACGACGACAGCCACCTGGACACCGGCATCTTCGGCACGCGCTACCTGGTCGACGCGCTGGCCCGTATCGGCCGTGCCGACCTCGCGATGACGATGCTGAACCAGCGGACGTACCCCGGCTTCGGCTTCGAACTGGCCCACGGCGCCACCACGAGCTGGGAGCAGTGGCTGTACAGCTCGTCGATGGAGACGCACGACCACGCCATGTTCGCGGGCATCAACTCCTCCCTCTACACCGTGCTCGCGGGAATCCGGCCCACCGGTCCGGGATACCGCGACATCACCGTCGCACCGGTCGTGCCCGCCGGCCTCGACCATGTCTCGGCCACGCAGGACACCGTGCGGGGCCGGGTCGCCAGCACATGGCGCCGGACGGGAACGGGGCTGCGACTGACGGTCGTTGTCCCCGCCAACAGCCGCGCGGTGGTCCGGGTCCCGCTTCTCGCCGAGGGGGACCCGGTCCGAACACCGGCCGGAGCCCGGCGGGTCCACAGCACGGAGCGGTCCGTCTCCTTCCAAGTGGGCTCCGGCAGCTGGGCGTTCACGGCGGGCTGAGGAAGGGCGGAGGATCACCGACACCTCATGCGCCGACCCGGGGACGCAGTCCTCAGGCCGATTTGTCCCAAGGTCCACTGAACCGTCCAAGTTCTGGTTCCGTTGTGCTTCTTGCAAGTAAGCCTCGTGTTCCGCGAAAGGACCGCAAGATGCAAGAAGGCACAGGATCGGGCAGTGACGACTCCACCAGTTCCGTCGACAGCTACCTTGGCATCCAAGGTCTGAGGGACTTCATGGAGCAGAACCAGGAAACCCGACGGGACATCCAAACCCTCGACACCCTGGAGAGCCGCGCTCCCACCCGTGATCCGCGTCCGGACACCGCTCTGAGGTGGGTCGACCTGCGGGGGGAGGGAAGCTATCACGCGGCCACCCAGGGGGAGGACGGTAACTGGGCCGTAGAAACATGGAAGCAAGGCACGCAGTGGGTGCAGGAGAACCAACAAGGAATCAAGGACTTCGCCGAGATCGTCGGTCCGCACATCGTCCAGGGGACGGGCAGGCTGGCTCAGCGGAACTATCCCGTCCTGGGGGCGGTACTCACCACCGCCGGCGTGACGCTGGAAGCGGGTGCGGCAGTCAGGCGCATGGTGCGGTACGGAGGGTCGGCGGTGCAGTCCGGCAGTGCGGCAGACTGGTTGAGGACCGTCGCGGCGGGTATCCAGACCGGCACGGCGGTCGGTGCCGGCCTCAGCTACCTCCCCAACACCGAGGCGAACCAGGCTCTGCTGTACCAGGGGTTGCACAACGTCGGCACAGCCACCGGTGCGCTTGCGACGGGGGCCACGACGACGCAGCGGCAGGCCGAAGAGTCGAGCCTCCCCTTCAGCACACCACTGACCACGATGCCCGCCAGCAGCACGCTGCCCGCTCCTACCGGCCACAACACGTACGGGCAGCAGCAAGACGCAGCACCGAACTTCTCGTACCCGACGCCGCAGGCCTACCCCGTCAACCCCGCCAACGTCGTCTACAGCAACACGCACAGCAACCAGGGAGGCGGCAACCAGGACCCCGGTCACGGCGATTCGCATGCGGAGTCCAGCGGGACCTCGTACGACAACAGTGGAGGGGTCACGCGTAGGGGCGGATACGGGAACTCCGGTCCGGTCCAACGCGGCCGCGGCGGTCCCGCCGCCGGCCGCTGATCCGGCCGGCAGAGCCACCGTCACACTGACCTGACCTGACCCGCCATCCAGCGAGCCCCCGGCAGCCCGGCCCGCCCCGGTCGGGGCGGGCCCCACACGTGTACGCGCGGGCTGCCGGGGGCGCCGGCCCCCCGGACCGTCGTTGCCGGTGGCGTCGACGCACTTGCCCAGGATCTGCAGGGTCCCGTCGCCGGCCACGGTGCCCTGATGGGCGGCGGGGCTTTCGTAGCTCGCTCGGAGACGCATCCTCCTGGGGCACCACCAAGGGCCTCAGCTTCGGGCCATCATGGCGATGGACAGCGGCAGCGCGATCATGCCGCTCACTGCGAAGAAACCGCCCAGGGCACGGAGGAGACCCGGGCGCACGGATCGCGCCCTGGCCTGCTGCTCTGCCTTTTGCGCAAGTCCTTCGACGACAAAGGAACGGAAGCGCGCAGACACCTTCTTGGTCGCGAGTGCTCCTCCGCCTACGAGTGCGAACACTCCCCAGATCAGCAGGAACGGACCGGGGCCAGGTCCGCTCTGTTCCGCAAGCATCAACATGGACTGCATTATCCGCCGCTGGCGGGAGCGTCACCGGCTTCCAGGTCGAGGCAGCGTGACGCCGGTGCTGCCGGCCGCGTCGGCACCAGCCGTGATCACCTCGTCGTCCAGCCGCGGTGACGGATCATGGGCCCGGACATAGACGGTGACTCGCGCCCCGTTGACTCGGGTTGTTCCGTACGGGCGGAAGTGGCGCCGCAAGGTGCTTGTTTTCGCTTGCTCCTGCGGGTCGGTCGGTGAGTGCGCGCCGGCCGGGGCGCGGACCGCGACGATTCGGTCGAAGTCCAGCATGCGTGCCGCTATGGCTTGGGCGGGAAGCTCGACACCCCCAAGTGTGTTCGACGAAACGGGGTCCCGTGCCAGGGCCAGATCCGTCAGGAGACGGGTGTCCTCGGGGTTGGCCGCGGTCCAGGCCCGGTACTGGGCCGAGAGATAGAGCAGCCCGTCGCCGGGACGGCCTTCCTTGCGTACGGTGGCGCCGATGGCGGTGACGTCGTTGCTCCGGCTCCGGGGCGTCCTCAGCGCAAGGCTCGTCGGGACGAGCGCGGTCAGTACGGCGACCGCGGAAAGTGCGGCGACCGGCGCGATCCACGCGTTGCGGGAAGACCGCCGCAGCCGGTGGACGTAATCCATGCCGGCGCCCAGCAGCAAGGCGATGCCGATGTTGCTGTAGAGCACATACCGGTCGACGAAAAGGGGCTTGACCAGCGAGGCGGTCAGTAGCAGAAGGCACGGAAGCACAACGATCGGCACAGCCAGCGCGGAAAGCCGCACGGGCCCCCTCATCCGCACGGGCGCCAGGGCACACACCACGCCCATGGCCGCCACGGCCAGGAAACCGGGAAGCCGCACCGGTGCCTCGATCCAGGACAGCTGCCCCGACTGTCCCGCACTACGGATCGCCAGCGGCAACAGCCCGGCCACCACGCCCGCGGCAGTCACACTCCACGCCCTCAGCACCGGTCGTGGAACACGCGAGACGACCAGTGTGACGCCGTGTGCCACCAGGGCGAGAACCGCGAACTCGTGGAACAGGCAAGCCAACAGCATGGTGGAGCCGTAGACCGCCCACCGCCATCGGGCGCGCTGCGGGACGCTGACGACGAGCGCGTACGTGGCCCAGGTGACCAGGGCGCAGACCACGGCGTAGGAGCGCCCCTCCTGCGCGTACTTCTGTACCTGGGGGAGGAGCGGGAAAACCAGACCGGCCAGCAGTCCGGCGCGGGGTCCCGCCAGGCGTAGCCCCAGCAGCCCGACTCCGCCCGCCGCCGCGGCCATTGCCAGTACGGACGGCAGCCGCAACGTCAGCAGCCCGCCGCCGAAGAGACCGAAGATCTCATGCATCACGGCGTAATGGAGGGCATGGACCAGATCGACATGCTGCGTGGTAAGCCATATCTGCGACAGGTCGCGGTGCGCGAGTTGGTAGGTGACGGACTCGTCTCCCCACATGGTGTTCTTCCTGCGGACACCCCAGAGCCCCAGGGCGAGGGCCAGCGACAAGGGCGCGATGACGACAACGGCCTTGGTCCGCCTCGGTGGTTGTCGACGGGCGGGTGCGGGAGGGGAAACCGTCCCGGCCCCGGCAGGGGCACGTTCAGCAAGGGACATCGGCGGACAGGGCCTTTCAGCAGCGGCGAAGGATCCCGCCAGCGTGCCCGGACCTCGTTGACCGGACGCTGACCCAACCTGACCGGCCGGTCAGGAAGGCGCCCCGGCGTTGTGCAAGGCTCTCGGCATGCGCATCCTGGTGGTCGAAGACGAGGTGGACCTTGCTCACACACTGCACACCGGTCTGACAGCGGAGGGCTACAGCGTCGATCTCGCCCATGACGGACGGCAGGGGCTGTGGATGGCCAGGACCGGCGAATACGCCCTTGTCGTACTGGACTTGATGCTGCCCGGACTCAACGGCTACAAGGTCTGCGCCCAGTTGCGCCGGGAAGGCAACGCGACGCCCATCCTCGTACTCACCGCCAAGGACGGGGACTGGGACCAGGCAGAGGCGCTGGACACGGGGGCCGACGACTACCTGGCCAAACCCTTCTCCTACATGGTGCTCGTCGCACGGCTGCGGGCTCTGGTCAGACGAGCCGCCACGGTCGCCCCGCCCGTCCTTGCCGTGGGCGACCTGTCGTTGGATGTCGCCGGCCGCGTCTGCCACCGGGCCGGGGCCCGGGTGGTACTGACGCCGCGGGAGTTCGCCGTGCTGGAGCTGCTGGCCCGCCGGGCGGGCCAGGCGGTCTCCAAGTCGGATTTGCTCTATCACGCGTGGCCGGACGAAGCCCTGGATCCCAACCTGGTGGAGGCGCGCGTCAGCGCCCTCCGCAAGAAGGTGGACGCCGCGTTCGACCGGCAGTCCCTGCAGACCGTACGGGGGATCGGTTACCGACTGGTGGACGACCGTGAACGCGACTGAGCCGCGACGCCGCTGGTGGCCGCGTTCGGTGCGGTCCCGCACGGCCTTGGCCGTCGCCTCGACCGCCGCCGTCATCCTGGTCGGCATCGGCTGGTGGGTACACGGCGACGTCTACCACAGGGGCACGCAGATCACCGAAGAACAAGCCCGGTCCCAGCTCTGGGCTCTCTGCGAGCAGCTGGAACAGGGTGTGATTCCCGTCTCCATAAACACCGTGCCGTTCGAGGTCGTCGCCTCCGGCCGACGCACCGCTGTCGCTTCCGGCGGGGCTCTGCGTGACGCCTATCCGGACACCCATCACGTGATGCCCGCCCCGCCGACCGGGGAGGCCGCGCTGTACCCGCCCGACACCGTCCGCATACCTGTGAACCGCAACTACAACCCGAGGGACAAATTTGATATGCCTGGCGGGACCCAGCAGGTCATGACCGCCGATATCGTGCCCGGACAACTCAGCGGCGAAGAAAGAGCCGCTCTGGGCGTCGCCGCCGACGCCAACCTGCGGGTCTATGTGGTGGTGCTCCCGCACACAGCCAAGGAAATCACCGAGGTCACCGATCGCGTGCTGTTGCGGGCCGGGCTCGTCGGCCTCGTACTGATCGGCGCCGTCGCCTACTTCGCCGTCCGGATCGCGCTGCGACCGGTCGAAGCCATCCGCGTCCTCACCGCGTCGGTCACCGCGACCGACCCCCGTGAACGCGTCACCGTCCCCGCCACGGGACACGAGATCACCGCCCTGGCCACCACCATCAACACCACCCTCGAACGCCTCGACAACGCCGCCGCCCAGCAACGCCGCTTCGTCGCGGACGCCGCCCACGAACTACGCAGCCCCCTCACCACACTGCTGGCCAGTCTGGAGGTCGCGCTCGCCTACCCGGAACGCACCGACTGGCCCGCAGCGGCCGGCACCGCCGCACGACAGACCCGCCGCCTCCAAGCACTCGCCGAAGACCTGCTGCTCCTCGCCCGCCTCGACACCCGCACCACCACAGCCAGCCCCGAAACCGTCGACCTGACAGCCCTCGCCTTCCGGCTGACCGAGCATTACCCCCTCACCGAAAGACCGTTGACCCTCACCTGCGACAGCACCGCCCCCGCCCACGCACTCGGAACCCTCGACGAATACGAACGGCTGCTGCGCAACCTCATCGACAACGCCGCACGTCACGCCGCACACCGCATCCAGCTGACCATCCGAAACCAGGACGACTCGGTGGTCCTCACGGTGCACGACGACGGACCGGGCGTACCCCCCGAAGACGCCGAGCGCGTCTTCGAGCGCTTCGTCCGGCTCGACGACGCCCGCTCCCGCGACCACGGCGGCACCGGTCTGGGCCTCGCCATCGCCCGCGACCTGGCCCACCGTCACGGAGGTACCCTCGTCCTCACCCCCCGGACCCTCGGGGCCTGCTTCGAGCTACGCCTTCCCCGAGTCCCCAGCCCGGCCGGGAAGTGACACGCCTCTGGCTCTCACATCCGCGGGCTCGGCCACGGACGACGAGCTGACGCTCACATGGTGAGATCGGCGTCCCGCCAACTTGACGCCCAGACGGGCAGGTATGAGGATCCACACCATGCGCACCCGCATTCTCGTACTTGGATAGCGCGTCGGCCGAAGCCGGGACCTTTTGAACTACGGTCACCGCCCGACGCGCTCCCCTCGGTCGCCCACCGGCACGAGGGGTTTTTTTGTTGCCGCCCGCGACCACAGCGTTTCGCGGCAGCCACGCGCCGGTACCGCGTCCCCCTACGCCCTCCGCAGTGAACAGAGAGAATGCCGATGACCGAGCAGGCCTTTGAACCTCGGCTCCCGCAGCCTTACCTGCGCGACACACCGCAGCAGACCGCCAACACCACGTCCACCGCGTCAACCGCGTCTTCGGGCGAGCGCGTCACGGGCGCGCAGTCGCTGATCCGCTCGTTGGAAGAATGCGGTGCGGAAGTCCTTTTCGGGATCCCGGGCGGGGCGATCCTGCCCGCCTACGATCCTCTGCTGGACTCCCGGCGCCTGCGACACATCCTGGTCCGCCACGAGCAGGGCGCGGGCCATGCCGCGACCGGCTACGCGCAGGCCACCGGCAGGGTCGGGGTGTGCATCGTCACGTCCGGGCCGGGCGCCACCAACCTGGTCACCCCGCTGCTCGACGCCTACATGGACTCCGTGCCCTTGGTCGCGATCACCGGCCAGGTGCCCACCCAGCTCATCGGTACGGACGCCTTCCAGGAGGCGGACATCGTCGGCATCACGATGCCGATCACCAAACACAGCTATCTCGTGACCGATCCGGCCGACATCGCACGGGTCGTCTCCGAGGCGTTCCAACTCGCCTCCACCGGGCGGCCCGGCCCGGTCCTGGTGGACATCGCCAAGGACGCTCTCCAGGCGGACACCGTGTTCGCCGTGCCACCGCTCGCCCCCGACGCCCCGCCGGTGTCGCGTGCCCACGGGAAGCAGATCCGGGAAGCAGCGCGGCTGATCACCCGGTCCGAGCGTCCGGTGCTGTACGTCGGTGGCGGCGTCCTCAAGGCCGGCGCCACCGCCGAACTGAGGGAACTCGCCGAGCTGACCGGTGCCCCCGTCACCACCACACTGATGGCGCTGGGCGCCTTCCCCGGCAGTCACCGCCAGCACGTGGGAATGCCCGGCATGCACGGATCGGTCACGGCCGTCGCCGCACTGCAGAAAGCCGACCTGATCGTGGCCCTGGGCGCACGCTTCGACGACCGGGTCACCGGCAGGGTGGACACGTTCGCCCCGCACGCCAAGGTCGTGCACGTCGACATCGACCCCGCCGAGATCGGCAAGAACCGGCGTGTCGACGTGTCCGTCGTCAGCGACGCCCGCACCGCCATCGACGATCTGGCCCGCACCATCCGCCCTCTGCTCGCGGAAGGCCAGGCCGGCGCCGGTGCGAAGTCCGGCTACGCCGCTTGGTGGCAGGAGCTGGACCGCTGGCGCGCGTCCTATCCGATCGCCTACGACCGCCCTGCCGACAACAGCCTCTCCCCGCAGCAGGTCATCGAGCGCGTCGGTCAGCTTGCCCCTGCGAACACGATCTTCACCTCGGGAGTCGGCCAGCACCAGATGTGGGCCGCGCAATTCCTCCCCCACGAAGAGCCCGGCACCTGGCTGAACTCAGGGGGCGCCGGAACCATGGGCTACGCCGTCCCCGCCGCCATGGGCGCCAAGGTCGCACAACCCGACAGCACCGTCTGGGCCATCGACGGGGACGGATGCTTCCAGATGACCAATCAGGAACTCGCCACCTGCGCCCTCAACAACATTCCGATCAAGGTCGCCGTCGTCAACAACGGTGCCCTCGGCATGGTCCGTCAGCAACAGAACATGCTCTACAACCAGCGCTACTCGGCCTCCACCCTGCACTCGGCCCCTGACAGCGAACGCTCCCACACGGCACCTGCCGGAACACGCACCCCTGACTTCGTCAAACTCGCCGAAGCTCTGGGCTGCGTCGCGCTGCGCTGCGAGACCGCCGACGACCTGGACGACGCCATCCAGACAGCCAACGCCATCACTGACCGGCCCGTCGTCATCGACTTCATCGTCGAGGAAGACGCCATGGTCTGGCCCATGATCCCGGCCGGTGCCTCCAACGACGCCATCATGACCGCACTCGACCTGCGCCCCGACTTCGGCCAATTCGACGACTAGTGGCATAGCGGATCGGGATCAGCGAGCCGCCACCGGACCAAGCTTCTCCCGGTTGGCGGCCCGGTCCGCCCGCTCCCGCAGGAGCCCCCGCTCCGCTACCGCCCCCGGGCCTGTTCCAGGTTCGACCGGTGGGGGCCGGAGAGCCAGTCCGCATGCGGTCCCAGCCGCGCGTCGACCGGCTCCACCCCGCGCCGGAGCGCGTCGATGTAGGCATGGTCGGCGGCGAGGCGGGCCGCCACCTCGTGACCTTCGGCCACGGAACCGTGGCCGGGGATCACGACGTCGACGTGCCGGGCGGTCTCATCCAGCCGGTCGAGCGCTGCCTCGTAGGCTCCTACCTGATCGTCCTGGCGCATGTCGAGGAGCGGGATCAGGACGTCGGAGAGCATGTCGCCGGCGACCAGGACGCCACGGTCCGCGAGGAGGACCGCGGCGTGGCCGACGGCGTGCGCCCGATGCTCGATGACCTCGCCCGGCACCGGTCCGCCGTCCTCGGGCAGCGGGGTGACCAGCGCGACAAGGTCCAGAGGGACGCCGGACGCGCTCTCCGCCGCCATCGCCCGCGCCCGCTCCCGGGCTTGAGAGGCGAGGTGGCTGGTCGCGGCGGTGGCGTAGCGCGGCACGTCGCCGAACCGGGGGTGCCAGAGCAGATGGTCCCAGTGGGGATGCGTGGAGAACCCGGCGACCACCGGAATACCGAGCCGGTCCACGTCGTCGGCGAGCCGGCTCAACTCGGAGCCGTTGATGCCGGGATCGATCAGGATCAGCCCGTCCTCCCCGCGCACCACGACGGAATTGCTCCAGACCCACTCGCTCTGCCGGACCCAGACACCGTCGGCCACCTGCTTCAACTCGCCCACCGCTACTCCCATCGTTCGGTTACAGCGCTGAGACCGCGCTCCGCACGCAAACTCATCGCTTTGAGCGCCCGGGGACGCGATGTCAGGACAAAGGCCGTGTCGCCGCCATCATCCACCGATCAGCCGTTCAAAGGGCGAGTTGGCCCGTCCGCACGGGAACCGCGGCACAGCCCTTGACGCTCACGGACCTGCGGTGTCAGCATCACGCCAATCAATGTTTGCGTAAACGTCACCGCGTGCCACGTTGTTGCGGCACCTCATGGTTGCGCAACCATCCACCCTGCGGCCCGACCGCGGCGGGGTCAGAACAACGACGTCAGGGGATGGGTCATGGCTGTCATTTCGCCCCCGCCGGCGGCCGGTCGTGCCGCTCCGCCGCGCAGGCGCAGCGGCGGGCGGCGATGGGTCGGCTGGGGCTTCGTCGCCCCGTTCCTGGTCGTCTTCGCGCTGGTCTTCCTGGCGCCGATCGCCTACTCGGTCTACCTGAGCCTGTTCCGGGAGCAGTTGATCGGCGGCAACCACTTCGTCGGCATCGACAACTACCGCCAGGCGTTCCAGGACCACGAGTTCTGGTCCGGCATCACCCGGGTCGGCCTGTTCCTCGTGATCCAGGTACCGATCATGCTGGGCATCGCGCTGTTGGTGGCGCTCGCGCTGGACAGCGGGCGGCTCTACGGGCGGAACTTCTTCCGGATCTCGATCTTCCTGCCCTATGCGGTACCGGCGGTCGTGGCCACCCTCATGTGGGGGTTCATGTACGGCAAGCAGTTCGGCCTCGTGGCGAACATCAACGATCACTTCGATGTCACGCTGCCGGACCCGCTCTCCCCGGACCTGATTCTCGCCAGCATCGGCAACATCGTCACCTGGGAGTTCGTCGGGTACAACATGCTGATCTTCTACGCGGCCCTGCGGGTGATCCCGCAGTCCCTCTACGAGGCCGCCGCGATCGACGGCGCGGGGCAGTGGCGCATCGTAGGCGCCATCAAGCTCCCGGCGATCCGAGGCGCTCTGGTCATCGCCACGATCTTCTCCGTCATCGGCAGCTTCCAGTTGTTCAACGAGCCCAGCATCCTCAAGTCCCTCGCGCCCAACGCCATCACGACCTACTTCACGCCCAACCTCTACACCTACTCGCTCTCGTTCTCCGGCCAGCAGCACAACTACGCCGCAACGGTCGCCATCGTCATGGGGATTGTCACAATGATCGTCGCCTACATCGTGCAGCTCCGCGGCATGCGCAAGGAGGTGTGAACCCGTGACCAGTGAACTCGCGCCCGCCGCGGGCACACCGACGGCCGCAGGACCGTCCCGCGCGTACCCGGTGCTGCGCACCGCGCGCCTCCCGCGCCGCCGCAAGGCGCACGGCCGGCCCCGGCGCAGCGTCCTGCTGACCGCGCTGACCAGTCTCGTGGTGATCTACACCCTGGTGCCGCTGGCCTGGCTGTTCATCAACGCCTGCAAGACCCAGCCCCGGCTGCTCAGCTCTTTCGGCCTGTGGTTCAGCGGCGACTTCGCGCTGTGGGACAACATCACCGAGACCTTCACCTACAACGACCACATCTTCGTGCGGTGGCTGCTGAACACACTGCTGTACGTGGTGGTGGGCGCGGGCGGGGCAACCTTCCTCGCGGTGCTGGGTGGTTACGGGCTGGCGAAGTTCAACTTCACCGGCAAACGTGCGGTGTTCGCCCTGATCATCGGCGCGGTCGCCGTACCCGGCGCGGCGCTGGCGGTCCCCACCTTCCTGATGTTCAGCAAGATGGGCCTGACCGACACCCCCTGGGCGGTGATCATTCCGTCGCTGATCTCGCCGTTCGGCCTCTACTTGATGTGGGTGTTCGCGAGCGAGGCGATCCCCGACGAGCTGCTGGAGGCCGCCCGGGTGGACGGCTCGGGCGAACTGCGCACCTTCTTCCGGATCAGCCTGCCACTGCTGGCGCCCGGCATCGTCACGGTGCTGCTCTTCACGATGGTGGCGACCTGGAACAACTACTTCCTGCCCCTGATCATGATCAAGAATCCGGACTGGTACCCCCTCACCCTCGGCATCAACTCGTGGAACGCCCAGGCCCGTACCGTCGGCGGCGAGCCGGTGTTCAACCTGGTGATCACCGGGTCCCTGCTGACGATCGTGCCGCTGATCGTGGCCTTCCTGCTCCTCCAGCGCTACTGGCAGTCCGGGCTCTCCGCCGGCAGCGTCAAGGAGTGACCACCGGTGCTTCCGGCACCCCATGTCCCCCTGCGGCTCCGTCCCTGACCCACCCCCGCGGTGCGGCCGGGCCGGTTCGGCAGAACATCACGTACAACGGAGTGGAATGAGATGACGAACAAAGTGGTTCGCCGTTGGGCACAGGGTGTCGCGGTGGTCGCCGCAGCCGCCCTCGGGCTGACAGCATGCGGCTCCTCCGGGGACAGCGACTCCGGCTCGGGCGGTAAGGCGTCCGACGCCAAAGCGGTCCAGGCGGCACTGACCAAGGGCGGCAGCATCACGGTCTGGGCGTGGGAGCCGACCCTCAAGCAGGTGGTGACCGACTTCCAGGCCAAGTACCCCAAGGTCCACGTGAAGATGGTCAACGCGGGGACCGGCAACGACCAGTACACCGCCCTGCAGAACGCGGTACAGGCCGGCAAGGGCGTGCCGGACGTGGCGCAGATCGAGTACTTCGCGCTCAGCCAGTTCGCCTTCGGCAAGTCGGTCGCCGACCTCAGCTCCTTCGGCGCCAAGAGCCTGTCGAAGACGTACTCGCCCGGCCCGTGGAACTCCGTGAACATCAACGGCGGTGTCTACGGGCTGCCGATGGACTCGGGTCCGATGGCGCTGTTCTACAACAAGAAGGTCTTCGACAAGTACAAGATCCCGGTACCCACCACCTGGGACGAGTATCTGGCGGACGCCCGCAAGCTGCACAAGGCCGACCCGAAGATGTACATCACCAGCGACACCGGTGACGCCGGCATGGCCACCAGCCTGATCTGGCAGGCCGGCGGCAAGCCCTACAAGGTCGACGGCACGAAGGTCTCGGTCGACTTCAACAAGGACCCGGGCACCGCGACGTACACCAAGGTGTGGCAGCAACTGGTCTCCGAGCGCCTGGTGTCTCCCGTCAGCGGCTGGACCGACCAGTGGTACAAGGGACTGGCCGACGGCAGCATCGCGACCCTGACCACGGGCGCCTGGATGCCGGCCAACTTCACCTCGGGCGTCGCCGCCGCCTCGGGGGACTGGCGGGTCGCCCCGCTGCCGCAGTGGCAGGCCGGCGCACACGCCAGTGCCGAGAACGGCGGCAGCTCACTGGCCGTCATGCAGGCGAGCAAGAACAAGGAACTCGCCTACGCCTTCCTGCAGTACGCCAACCAGGGCGCGGGTGTGCAGGCCCGGCTCAAGAACGGCGCTTTCCCTGCGACGACGGCGGACCTCAACTCTCCCGCCTTCCTCAACACGGCGTTCCCGTACTTCGGCGGCCAGAAGGCGAACCAGATCTTCTCCGAGTCGGCCAAGAACGTACTGCCCGGCTGGTCGTACCTGCCCTACCAGGTCTACGCCAACTCGATCTTCAACGACACCGTCGGCAAGGCGTACGTGTCCGCCACGCCGCTGACCGGCGGCCTGAAGTCCTGGCAGGAGGCCTCGGTCAAGTACGGCAAGCAGCAAGGGTTCAGCGTCGGCTGACCACCGCCCGGGTGGGGCCCGCAGCAGCCGGCGGGTCCCACCCCCCGTCCACCACGCGACGCAGTACCGGAAGGAATCCCATGGCTTCGACTCACCGCATCGCCGGCCGTGCCGGGCGTCGTGGAAGAGCGGGCGGGACACCCGCCGCAGACCTTAGAATCCCGTTGACCAGTGATCGGCCGCACGGCCGGCATCCGTCGCAGTGAGGTGCGCGACTCCAGTGGAGAACATTCCAGACGCGGCCCGGTACGACGACGGGACCCGGCCCGAAGGAGCAGGGGCGCGCGGACGGCGTAAGCGCGGGGCCTCGATGGCGGACGTCGCCCAACTGGCAGGGGTGTCCGCGCAGACGGTCTCACGCGTGTCGAACGGCTTCCCCGGGGTGGTGGCAGCCACCCGGCAGCAGGTGCTCGCGGCGATGAAGGAGCTGGGCTACCGCCCCAACAGCGCTGCCAGAGCGCTGAAACGGGGCGAGTTCCGCACCCTCGGCGTGATCCTGTTCAACATGTCCACCACCGGCAACATGCGCACGCTGGAGGCAGTCGCCCTCTCCGCCGCACAGGAGGGCTACGCCACCACGCTGATGCCGGTCAGCATGCCGTCGCAGGGCGAGGTCAGCGGCGCCTTCAACCGGCTCGGCGAACTCGCCGTCGACGGGGTGGTCCTGCTGATGGAGGTCCACCTGCTCGACGCGGCGATGGTGTCACTGCCGCCCAACGCCCAAGTGGTCGTGGTCGATTCCAACGCCGGGGACCGCTACTGCGTGGTCGACACGGACCAGGCCGGCGGCGCTCGGACCGCGGTGCGTCACCTGCTCGACCTCGGTCACGAGACGGTGTGGCACGTGGCCGGGCCCGAGGGGGCGTTCTCCGCCGAGCGCAGGGTCGCGGCCTGGCGCTCGGTGCTCGCCGAGGCCGGCCGCGACGTACCCGAACTGCTGCGCGGCGACTGGTCGACGGAGTCCGGCTACCTTGCCGGACAGCGGATCGCCGCCGACCTCTCCTGCACGGCGGTCTTCGTCGCCAACGACCAGATGGCCCTGGGGGTGCTGCGCGCGCTGCACGAGAGCGGGCGCAGGATTCCGGAGGACGTCAGTGTCGTGGGCTTCGACGACATCCCGGAAGCGTCCTCCTTCATCCCGCCGCTCACCACGGTGCACCAGGACTTCTCGGAAGTCGGCCGGCGCTGCGTGGAAGGGGTGCTGCGGCAGATCCGCAACGACACGGCGGAGAAGGGCACCACCCTTGTCCCGACCCGACTGGTGATCCGGGGCAGTACGGCGGCCCCCGCCGGAGACCGATAACCCGGGGACCGACAGCCGGGGCCCGGCCGGTCGGCGTCCGCCGGCACAGCCACCTCGGCCCCGTTCCCCGGCAGTTTGATACAGCGAGAACCCCAGCCAGACTCGCAAGACATGATGGTTACGCAAACGTCGATCTTGCGCTCCGGCCCGATGTAGAGGACCAACACCTCATGCCTGCTCTGCGTGTTGAGCAAGACGGCTTCCGCCTCGACGGAGAGCCGTTCCGCATCGTCTCCGGCGGTCTGCACTACTTCCGCGTGCACCCCGCGCAGTGGCGGGACCGGCTGCGCAAAGCCCGGCTCCTGGGTCTGAACACGATCGACACCTACGTCCCCTGGAACCTGCACCAGCCGCGGCCCGACCGCTGGCGCTGGGACGGCGCACTGGACCTGACCGCCTTCATCGACCTCGCGCAGGACGAGGGCCTGCACGTCCTGCTCCGGCCGGGCCCCTACATCTGCGGCGAGTGGGAGGGCGGGGGACTGCCGTCGTGGCTGCTCGCCGAGCCCGGAGTCCGGTTGCGCAGCACCGATCCGGGTTATCAGGCAGCGGTGGACGGCTACTTCGGCGAGCTGCTGCCCCGCGTGCTGCCATATCTGGGCTCGCGCGGCGGGCCGGTTCTCGCCGTCCAGGTGGAGAACGAGTTCGGGGCCTACGACCAGGGCGCCGGGACCGCACAGGACGGCGCCGGCCATCTCGCGCACCTGGTCTCCGTGCTGCGCGGACACGGCGTGGACGTACCCCTGTTCACCTGCGACCAGCCGGCCGACCTCGCCAGGGGCAGCGTTCCCGGTGTGCTGAGCACGGTGAACTTCGGCAGCGGCGCCGCCCGGAACCTGGCCCGGCTGCGCGAGCACCAGCCCGAAGGACCGCTGATGTGCACCGAGTTCTGGAACGGCTGGTTCGACCGCTGGGGCGGCGTGCATGTCACACGCCCCACGGCCGACGCCGCAGCCGAACTGGACGGGATTCTCGCGTCGGGCGCGAGCGTCAACCTCTACATGTTCCACGGCGGCACGAACTTCGGCTTCACCAACGGCGCCAACGACAAGCACACCTACCGGCCCACGGTGACCTCGTACGACTACGACTCGCCGCTCGACGAAGCGGGCGACCTCACCCCGAAGTTCACCGCCTTCCGTGAGGTCATCGCCCGGTACGAGCCGGTACCCGACGGCCCGCTGCCCGAGCCGTCGAAGAAACTGAACCTGCTGGGCATCGAACTGCCGGAACGGGCGCCGCTCTTCGCCGGCCTCGACCTACTGGGCGCCGCCGTGTCCGGCGAACGGCCCCTGACCATGGAGGAGCTGGGGCAGGACTTCGGCTTCGTCCACTACGAGACGCGGCTCGACACGGCCGGACCCACGTTGCTGTACGCCGCCGATGTGCGCGACCGCGCGCAGGTCTTCCTCGACGGCCAGCCGGTCGGTGTGCTGGAACGCGAGAACCACGAGCACACGCTCGCCCTGACCGTACCGGCCGGCGGCGCCGACCTCACGGTGCTGGTGGAGAACCAGGGCCGGGTCAATTACGGCCAGGGCATCCACGACCGCAAGGGCCTGGTCGGCCCCGTCACCGTCAACGGCTCGCCGGTGAGCGGTGGTTGGCGCAGCCGTCCGCTGCCGCTGGACGACCTGGCCGGGCTGGAGTACGGCCCCGCCGCCGGGCCCGGCGTGGGCCCCGCCTTCCACCGCGGTACGTTCGAGGTGGCCGAACCCGCCGACAGCTACCTCGACCTGTCCGGGTGGACCAAGGGCTGTGTCTGGATCAACGGATTCGCGCTGGGCCGCTACTGGTCACGCGGCCCCCAGCGACGGCTCTACGTACCGGGCCCGGTGCTGCGTCCGGGCGGCAACGACATCGTCGTACTCGAACTGCACGCGTCCTCCCGCTCTGCGGTCGACCTGTGTGACGCGCCGGACCTCGGCCCGACCGAGGAGTGAGCCGGCGGCAGGCGTCAAGCCGCCCCGCGTGTGCGGGCGGCGAGTGCGATCAGGTCGCGGACCGGGCCCGGTGGGGGCGTGGCTCCACCCGTCCAGACCGCACGCAGGTCCCGGATCAAGTCGAGACCGGTGACGGGAACAGCGTGCAGCCGGCCCAGGGTGATGTCGTCGGCCACCGCGAGCGAGGACAAGGCCCCCGGGCCCGCGCCCGCGAGGATCGCCGACTTCACCGAGGCGGTACCGGTCAGCTCCAGGACCGGTTCCGCCCGTGGCGTGCCGGGGGCGGCGGCCGTCAGCGCGGCGTCCAGGGCCTCCCGGGTGCCCGAGCCGGGTTCGCGGGTCACGAGAGGGGTGGCCGCCAGCTCTGCGGCCGTGACGGGTGACCTGCGCCTGACCCACGGGTGGCCCGCGGCCACCACGAGCAGCAGCTCGTCCCTGGCGACCGTACGGGAACGCAGTCCGCGCGGGGCGCGCGGACCCTCCACGAACCCGAGATCGGCCTCGCCCCGCTCGACGGACTCGGCGACCGCCACGCTGTTGGTCGCCGTGAGCTCCACACTGGTGGCGGCCCGCCCGGTGAGCCGCTGCTGATCTCTCAACGCGATCATCCACCGAGGCATCAGATGGCCGGCGACCGTCAGACTGGCCGCCACCTTGAGGTGTCCCGCCCGGTCCGTGCGCAACGCGGTGATGCCCGCGTCGAGTTCGGCGGCGGCGTCCAGCACGCGTGACCCCCACTGTTCCACCAGCCTGCCGTCCGCCGTGAGGTGCGATCCGCGCGGCCCTCTGCTGAGCAGCGCGATTCCCACCCGCGCCTCCATCGCCCGCACCCGCTGCGAGAGTGCCTGTTGTGAGACACCGAGTTCGGCCGCGGCCAGCCGCAGGCTGCCGGTGCGGGCGACGGCCGCGAGCATCTGCAGGCCCGCCAGCTCCGGGACGTGCGGGCTGAGCATCGGCTTCCTCCGTGGGGACAAGATGTGCGCGCTGACAAGATGCGCGTGGTGACAAGGTCTGCTTGTTGCGGGAACAAGCAATTGCAGACTACTCCCGTGGTGATGTGCCGCTCAGTGTGGAGTGGTGAACACTTCCCTCGCTCACAGAGTGGCCTCGACGGATCGCGGCTCCGGTGCGGCACGGCCTTCCCGTACGGCATGGGTGGCCGGTACGGCCGCTGCCGCGGCGGCGACCGCTGTGGCGTTCGCGGTGGCGCACCAGGTGCCGGCCCTCAACCCCTCGATCGTCAGCGTGATCCTCGGTGTGCTCGTGACGAACCTGCGCCTGCATCATCGGGTTCTGCACGCAGGGACCGCGCTCGCGGGCAAGCGTCTACTGCGCTGTGCCGTCGTCCTGTTGGGGCTTCAACTGTCGCTGCCCGAACTGGTGGAGCTCGGCGTACCCGGGCTCGTTGTCGTCGGAGCCACCGTGGTGATCACTTTCGTCGGTACCCAGGTGCTCGCCCGGTGGCTCGGCGTGTCGCCCGCGCGCGGGCTGTTGGTGGCGACCGGCTTCTCGATCTGCGGCGCGTCCGCCGTGGCCGCGATGGAGCCCGTCGCCGGCGGGGACGAGGAGGACACCGGCGTGGCGGTGGCGCTGGTGACCTTGTGCGGAAGCCTCGCGATCGTCGTGCTGCCCCTGCTGCGCGGACCGCTCGGTCTGAACGTCGCCGACTTCGGTGTGTGGGTGGGCGCAAGCGTGCACGACGTCGGCCAGACCGTCGCCACCGCGCAGCGCGTACCCGGCGCGCTCACCACCGCCGTCGTGGTCAAGCTGTCACGCGTGGTGCTGCTCGCGCCGCTGGTGGCAGCGGTCACGCTGGGAGCGCGGCACCGTTCACACGTACGAGAGGCTGCGGCGGCCGTTGCGGCGTCGGGGCCCCGCGGCGAGCAGCGGCGGCGTGCGCCGCGCATGCCGCCGCCCGTGCCGCTGTTCGTCGCGGGCTTCCTCGTAGCCATCGCCGTCACCAGCACCGGCTGGCTGCCCGCCGCCGCCCTCTCGGTTGCCAGGTCCGTCCAGGGCGCGCTCCTGGTGGCCGCGCTCTTCGGTCTCGGCACGGGCATCCACCTCCCTGCGCTGGTACGTACGGGCGGCCGTTCGCTGCTGCTCGGACTGGTGTCCTGGCTGCTCGTGGCGTCCGTCGCGTACGCGGGTGTACGCGTAGCCGCGCTGTGAATCTCCCGGCAGGTATCCGTGGGCGTCCGGGTGGCGGTCAGCCGCTGATGTGGGCGGTGTTGTCGAGCCAGTGCTGGGCGAGGTCGGTGTCGCCGTCGATACTGATGCCGGTGGCCGCGCCGTCGGTGAGGGGGAGCCGTCGGGTCAAGGCCAGCAGCAGTGACCGTGCCGGGCCGGTCACGGTCACATCGGCCTGCCGGGCCCCGGGCGTCCACGCAGCCCCGTCGGGGCGTCGTTCGACGAACCAGGCGCCCGTGTCGTCCGTGACGTCGGTGGCCACCCACTGCAGGGTCTGCCCGGTGCCTCGGATGGCATGGGCGGATTCGGACCGCTGCATCTCCCAGGTGGGGGAGGTGAGCATCGCGAGGTGGTTGCTGATGAGCGCCGCCGCGATGTCGGCGTCGATGTCGGCCGCTTGCTCCGCCGCGTTTGCCGCGTCGAAGCCGTGGACGACCGCCTCGTTGACCATGCTGGTCAGCCAGAATCGCGTCCCGGACCGCCCGTCCCCCGCAGGGTTGAAGACCGGTGCGCCGAGCGCGTCGTCGGAGCACGCGTTCGCGACCCGCTGGGCTGACTGCGACAGCCACGCCTGCCATTCGCGGGGGTCGGTGGGGAATACGGCCATCTCCATGGGCAGTTGGGTGGGGTCGCTGATGCGCCGTTCGATGATCTCCGCGACCCAGTTCTGGGTCTGACCCATATGCGAGACCAGGTCGGAGACGGTCCACTTCGAGGCTGTCGGCACGGCGGCCTCAGGTCCGGCCGCGGCGGCTGATGCCGCCAGACGCCGGGTGTGCTCGACGATCGCTTGCCGGGCACGTTCCGGGTTCAGCTCGCTCATGGGATTGAACTTTCCGTAGGAGGTCGTTGTGCTGTGTACGACTGGGCGTCCCGGCCGAACTCATCGGTGAACTGTAAATCGCTCGGCCGGCACGCTTCCCCACGGAACATCTCCTGACCACGGTCCGGGTCCGCGGAGCGAAGGCCCGGACTGGCTACCGTTCGCAGAAGGTGCTGTCGCGGAGCGTCACGAAGAGAGCGGCGGCTTGACTTCAAGCGCTTCAAGTAGCGGAGGCTTCCCGTATGGCAGCGACCGGAGAGCAGACAGTGGGCCTGACCGTTCAGGAGATGGCGCGACGGTCGGGTTTCAGCGAACCCACGCTGCGCTACTACGAGAAGATCGGCCTGCTGGGAACGGTCGGCCGGGACGAGTCCAGCGGTCATCGCCGGTACGCGCCGGCGACCGTGACCCGCGTCGATGCGCTGTCGTGCCTGCGCTCGTCCGGGATGACGGTGAGTGGAATGCGCCGCTATCTGGACCTGCTCGCCCAAGGGCCGTCCGCGGCGGCCGACCAGCGTGACCTGTTCGCCTCACAGGCGCAGAAGCTGGCCGCCGACATCGAGCAGCTCCAACTGCGCCTGACGTATCTGCGCCGGAAGGCGGACCTGTGGGACGCGCGTGTCCGCGGGGACGCCACGGCCGAGACGCACGCGACCGAAGCGGTCGTGCGCGTCGTGGAACAATTCGACCACTGAAGGACTGAACACCATGAGCACCGAAAATCTCACCCCTTCCACCACCGAGAGCGGGACGGTCCTGGTGACCGGCGGTACCGGCTTCCTGGGCGGTCACTCTGTCGCCCGGCTGCTGCGCGACGGCTACCGGACCCGGGTGACCGTTCGGGATTCCGGACAGCGGGCCGGGGTGCTGGCAGCACTGAGGCAGGCCGACGTCGACCCCGCCGGCCGACTGGAGTTCGCCGTCGCCGACCTCAACGTCGACGACGGCTGGGCGCGGGTCATGGACGGCGTCAGTTACGTCCTGCACCACGCCTCACCCTTCCCGGCCACCCCTCCGGAGAGCGAGGAGGAACTCGTCCGGCCTGCCCGTGACGGTGCGCTGCGCGTCATCTCCGCGGCCCGCACGGCCGGGGTGCGGCGGGTGGTGATGACGTCCTCCTACGCCGCGGTCGGTTACACGCTCAAGCCCGACAACCAGTACACGGAGGAGGACTGGACGGACCCGGACACCGAGGGCCTGCCCGCCTACCACAAGTCGAAGGTCCTGGCCGAGCGTGCGGCCTGGGACGATGTCCGCACCCACGGCGGCATCGAGCTGACCGTGGTCAACCCCACCGGCATCTTCGGCCCCCAGCTGGGCGACCGGCCCTCTGCCTCCCCGGGTCTCGTGCGGGGCATGCTGACCGGACAGATGCCCGTGGTGCCCGTCATGTACTTCGGCGTCGTGGACGTACGTGACGTCGTGGACCTCCACCTGCGGGCCATGCTGCACCCCAAGGCGGCAGGCGAGCGCTTCATCGCCGTCGGCGGCCCTTCGATCAGCTTCTTCGGCATGGCCCAGATCCTCCGTGAGCACTTCCCCGCCGCAGCCGACTTGCTGCCCTCCGTCGAGCTGACGATCGAGCAGGTCCGAGAGTCCGCGAAGACCCAGCCCGCCCTGCGGGACGCCGCGACCCTGCAGGGCCGGATTCCCGTCATCAGCAACGAAAAGGCCCGCTCGGTGCTGGACTGGGAACCCCGGGATGTCACCGAGACGATCGTGGCGACTGCCGAAAGCCAGCTCCAGCGAGGCCTGACCCTGCCGGAGAACCACGACCCCGGGCGATGACCGCCGCGTGATCCACGGCGCCCGCCGGCCGCGATCACCACCGTCGGCAACCGCGATGGCGTCGCCCAGCTGATCCCACCGGGCGAGGCGGTCTCACATTCGGGATTTCAGCACGTCGACCTCACAGCCCGGCGCGAACGGGTCGAAACCGTGCCCGGCCAGCCAGCGAATCACCAGCAGGCTGCGCTGCGACCACCACGCGCGGATCACGTCGAGGTCGGCGTCGGTGCCGTAGCCGGCGACGACGTCGTCGAGGCGTTCCTCGTGTCCGAGCGTGAGGGTGGCGAGGTCGGACATGGCATCGCCCGGGCCCGCTTCGGACCAGTCGATGATGCCCGTGATCTCGGCGCCGTCGACGAAGATGTGAGTGAGCTGCAGGTCGCCGTGTGTGAACAGCGGCGTCCACGGCCGGAGCGCGGCCTCGGCGACCTGGCGGTTGCGGTCGACCAGGTCGGCGGGCAGGACGCCGTTCGTCACCAGTTGCTCACACTCGCTGTCGAGATCCGCCGTCAACTCGGCGAGGTCCTTTCCCCGGCTGGGCCAGGGCGGCAACGGCGCGTCGTGCAACGTCCGGATGGCGGCGCCCGCCGCGGCCCACGCGGCCGGGGACGCGGTCGACGGCTCGCCGAGGCGGCCGAGCGCCGTTCCCGGGACCGCGGCGATCGCGAGCACGGGCGGCTTGCGCCACAGAATCTCCGGGGTGGGGACCGGTGCCAGGGCCATCGCCGCGACCTCGACGTCGAGGCGCTTCTGATCGGCGTCCACCTTCAGGAACACATCGCCGACGCGCAGGGTCGCGCGCTCGGAGTGGGCGACGACGACTTCGACCTCATCCATGGGCGCCAGTATCCCGGGGGACGGCTGTCTCCGTCGCGGGGTTTGTCGCGTGCGACAGCGTGGCTGACCGTTGTCCCGCCACTTGTGTGAGGAGTCCTTGTCAGGTGCGGTCGTGGAGTGTGACGTGGTAGCCGTCGGGGTCGGCGAAGGTGAAGGTCCGGCCGAAGGGGCCGTCGATCGGTGCGGAGACGATGGTGTGACCGTCGGCGACGAGAGCGTCGTGGATGGCCTGGACGTCGGTGGCGTGCAGCCAGATCGCCGCCCCGATGCCGGGCCGGGCGACGGATGCGAGATCGGTGCCGGCGACGACGTCGCGGAGTGCGAACGCGATCGGCTTCGTCTCGAAGACGACGGCGTGCGGGGGCCCGGCCTGCGAGCGGACGAGGCCGAGGTACTGCTCGTAGAACGCCTGCGAAGCGTCGAGGTCGCGGGCCTGGAGCGAGATGAAGTCGGGGCCGGTGGCGGGCATGGTGATGCTCCTTCTCTTCGTGTCAGCTTCCTGACACAGACCAATGTATGTCAGAATGCTGACATGAGTCAAAAGCGTGCCGGCGTCGACCTGGACAAATCACTGGGCTACCTGCTGAAAGAGGCGTCGAGCGCCCTGCGCGCAGCCATGGAGGAGGTGCTGCGCCCGCTCGGGATGAGCGTGACGCACTACTCCTGCCTCGAACTGCTGGCGCAACGGCCGGGCTTGTCCAACTCCGAGCTCGCGCGAGGCGCGTTCGTGACACGGCAGTCGATGAACGTGCTGCTCCAGACCCTGGAACGGGACGGCTACGTGACCAGGCCGGCGGAGGCGCCCGTCGGCAAGATACTTCCCGCGCGACTCACGCCCCGCGGCCGACGGAGCCTGGAGAAGGCGACCGTGGCGGTCCGGTCCGTCGAGGTCAGAATGCTGGCGGGCATGACCGAGACCGAGCAGTCAGACGCGTTCCGGATCATGCGAAGCATGATCCACTCCCTGCGCGCCGGCGGCGACGCCACCTAGTGCTTGGGCCATGTGCGGGCCCGGTTCGGCCGTCGACAGCGCGTCAGAGCGACTGGGAGGCGGCGTGGTTGGTGGTTGAGCGCTGTGTCTGTGCGGGGGCGTGAGTGGTGAGGGCGGCAGTAAAGACCGCTTGGTCGTTCTGCAGGGCGGTGATGTGCACGTGCGCGCGGTTGTGGGGAAGCTCGGTGGTGGTGGCTTGGATCCAGCAAGGAGCGTCGAGTTCGACGTAGTGGTGGAATTGGGCGTGTAGCGCGGAGAGTGTGGCGGGGTGGGGGTGGAGGGCGTGTGTCGCCGCCTGGTGGGCGGCTTCGAGGAGGATCATGCCGGGTACGTGGTCCATGGGGTGGTCGAAGTAGAGCGGGTGGGTGACGTCGACGCGCAGTTGCCATCGGTCGGGTCGGCCGGTCGGGGCGAGGACGACGTCTTTGTCGTGTGTGCGACCGACGAGGTGCGGTGGGAGTGGCGCCGACGGACGGGGAGCGTTCGCCATGGCGAGGTGAGCGTCGCCGCGGTGTCCGCGAAGCCGCTGATAAAGGGCGGGCGGCTGGTTGTGGAAGCGGGTGTCAGCCGTGCCGATGTGCTCGGTGCCGCGGTACATGCGCACGTGCATGGTCAGTGAGGCGAGACGGTCACGGCGGCGCGTGATGTCCTCGCAGTGCACGCGCAGGTCCAGTGCCTCGGAACCGGTGTTCTCACGTAATGCCGCGGGGTGCAGGGTGAGGCGGAAGTGTTCCCATATCTGGCGGTGGTCGAGGGGCGCCCCGTAGCCGGTGTGACTGACCAGCGGTATGCACTGCCGCACGCTCTCGGCGAGAAGCGTCTCGTCGTAGGGGCTGTCGGCGGCGAGGGGAAAGAGGGGCCATCGGGCTACCGCGGCGAAGGTGTCGTCGCCCGTGTGCCGCCAGTTCTGCAGGAGTACCTGGGCCTCGTCCTTCTTGTGCACGAGCGCCCTCGGTACCTTCGCCGACTGTGGCGTGGGGGTACCGTCGTTGGGGTGCGGGCCGGGCAGGGGTGCGGGGTCGGCGGCAGGCATCAAGGACCTCTCAGGGGAGGTGAACCGGTGGGAGGTGCGTGAAGTACTGGTCGATGTGGAGGCAAATTCGACTTAGCTCCATAACCTAGAGAGCGCTCTGTTTCTTTGTCGAGGGGAATTGGTACGTGCATCCACAGCAACAGCGGGCGGTGAAGACCAGGACGGCACTGGTCCGTGCAGCCGCCGAGGAGTTTGACCAGCATGGATACGCGGGCACGAGTACCACCAAGATCGTCGGCAGGGCCGGCTGCACCATGGGTGCTCTTTACTTCCATTTTGCATCCAAAGATGAACTCGCCCGTGCGGTCATGGCCGAGCAGGCCGCGGACCTGCCGGCGGTGCCCGGTCCGCTCGGATTGCAGCACCTCATCGACAGGACGTTCGTGCTCGCGCGCGAGCTGCAGCGGAACGTCCTGTTCCGTGCCGGGGTCCGACTGTCGATCGAACAGGGGGCGTTCGGCCTTGAGGACGATGCCCCCTACCTGTTGTGGATAGAGGCGTTCAAGGACGAACTGATCGCCGCGCAGGCGCTGGGGCAGCTTCGCGAGGGTGTGGTGCCCGCCCAGTTCGCCAGGATCCTGGTGGGCGCCTACAGCGGGGTGCAGTTGCTGTCCCGGATCAGCGCCCGGCATCAGGACCTCGTGGAGCGCATCACCGATCTGTGGACGTATTTGCTGCCGGCCGTGGCGGAGCCCCCGGTTTCCAGTGCGCTGAGGATCGGACGGAGTCTGGACGAGGGGCGCATGTGAAGCCGTGGAACGTTGTACTGACCGGGGCGACCGGTTTCGTCGGGTCGGCCGTCCTGCGGCGGCTGGCCATGACCGCGGGGCCAGGCGGCCGGCCGGTCAGGATCGTCGCCGTCTCGCGACGTGCGGTCCCCGAGGACCAGGACGGCGCCGTGCGCCGGGTGTCCGCCGACGTGAGCGATCCGGCGGGCGTGCGCGGCCTGCTCGCGGGCGCGGACGCCCTCGTACACGCCGTGTCCTATGTGGGTAAGGACGCGGAACTGTGCCGTGCCGTCAATATCGACGGCACCATGTTCCTCATGCGCGAGGCGGCCGACGCCGGCGTGGAGCGAATCGTGCAGGTCTCCACATCGGCGGTGTACGGGCCTGGACCGCATCGCGGGGTGGATGTGCGGGATCTGCGGCCGGCCCCCTCGTCGGTGGCCAGCGCGAGCCGGCTGGCCGCCGAGAGTTTCACCCTCGGCGCCGGCGGACTCGTACTGCGCCCCAACCTGATCGTCGGACGGGGCGACGCGTGGGTCGTGCCCGCGATCGCCGAACTCGCCCGCCGTGTCCCGCCGCAGTGGGGCCACGGGACCGGACTGCAGTCGGTGGTGGACGTGGACGACCTCGCGCGCCTCGTGGCCGCCTCCGCCACCGGCGCTCGTCCCTGCCAAGGGGTTCAGCACGCCGCGCACCCCCGCGCGGTCAGCACCGCCGCCTTACGGGAGGAACTGAGCCGGCACGGCCTGGCGGCCCCCGCGGACGGCGCCGCCAGCTGGGAGAGCTGCCGTACCCTGCTGCGGCGCTCGACGGGCAGGTTCGGTGACCGACAGCTGGAACTGCTGACGCTGGATCACCACTACCTCAGTGACAGAGTCTGGACGCTGCTGGGTGTCGACCCGGGCCCCGGCCCGCTTGCCCGACTCGCGCGGAGCGCCGCCTGGTACCGCAGGGCCGCCGGAGTCAGTGCCATCTGACCGCGTTGCCCGAGGGTGAGCCGATTCCGCCCAGCAGGGACTGCCACAGCCTCGTCACCTGTTCCGCCACGGGTGAGGGCGCGCCGTCTCTCCGCGGGTCGGCGGCCGACAGCAGGCCGGTCTGCACTGCGGCCACCAGGCTCGCCACGAGCACGGTCGCCGTCTCGGGATCGACACCCGGCCGCAGCTCACGCAGGGCCTGGGCCTGGTAGAGCTGGGCGCGGACCGACGCGAACCAACTCCCGTGCCAGTCCACCTGCAGCGACGGCTGTTCCGCCGCGAGCCGGGCGGTGGCCTTCACCGAATCCTCTTCCGACAGCAGGACGGACAGCGCCAGCACCGCCCGGCCGACCGAGCGCAGCGGGGCGCCGCCGTTGTCCTCTCCCGCGACGGCCTCATGGGCCCGGCGGAGTCCCGAGGCGCAGACCGCGCGGGCCAGAGACGCCTTGGTCGGGAAGTGGAACGTCAGCGCGCCCATGGTGACCTCGGCGGTGGCGCACACGTGAGCCAGGGATGTGCCGTCGTAGCCGTGCGCGGCGAAGCCGCCGGCCGCGCTTTCGACGATCCGCCCGCGTGTCCGGACGGCCCGCGTCTGCTCGGCGTGCCCCGCCATCGTCAACTGCCTCCCGCAGGTCTCCTCCCGCAGGCGACGGTGCGGGGCGGACGTGTAAGCCGTGAGCCGCCGGAGGGACCGTAACCGCCCCGCGCGCCGACATGGTCATAACTTGCTCAAGTCACCCTGCGTCTTCCGGAAGTCGCTGGAAAACAAAGAGAGTGCTCTCTATGTTTGTACACCCGACCACAGCGTCCCGGAGGATGAGTTGTGCAGGACAGCGCCGACATCTGTCGCGACGGAGCCATTACGCCTGATACGGGTGCGGTGGCGCGGTTCGTCGACCGGATCTTCGTCGACCTGCCGCGATCGGATCAGCGCGCACGGGCCAGGGAGTACATGACGGGCCTGCTCGCCACCCCGGGCAAGAAGTCGCTGCGGCGGATGGCGGCCGTGGTCTCCTCGTCCCCGAGGACCTCCCAGGCGCTGCAGCAGTTCCTCAACGACAGTCCCTGGGACTGGCGTCCGGTGCGGCGTGCTCTCGCGTACTGGGTCGCGGAACGCGCCGCGGTGTCGAGCTGGACGGTCGCCGTCGCCGAACTCCCCAAGCGGGGCAGCCATTCGGTGGGAGTGCACCAGCGCTACAGCGACGAGGCTCACCGCACGGTCAACTGCCAGCTCGGTGTCGGCCTTTTCCTGGACGGTGAGGGTGTGGCGCTGCCGATCGACTGGAGGCTGGTGCTCCCCGGGCGGTGGCGGACCGATCAGGGCCTGCGTGAATCCGCCCGCATCCCCGACGAGCACGAACCGCCCAGCGCCGAGGACTGTGTCCGTGATTTTCTCCGGACCGCGCGGGAGCCCGGCGGAGGGTACCGGCCGCCGTTCGTGACCGATCTGACCGGGACGCCGCGGGGTGGCAGACTCCTGGGCCTGCTGTCGGAGTCGGGTGAGGGGTTTGTGGCCCGGGTTCCCGAGAGCGCCGTTGTCTTCCCGGCGGGCGGCTCCGAACGGCCGGTGACGGTGGGCCAGCTCGTACGCCGCGCCTCGTTCCCCGGTCCGGCGGCGGACCTCGCGGCCCCTCCCGCTCCCGGCCGGCACCAGGTGCGCGCCTGCACGGTCCGGCTCAGACCGGACGGTCAGCTCCACCGGCTCGTCCTCGGCTACCCGGAGCAGCTCAAGCAGGCGCCGTACGCGGTGGTGGCCGACCTCGTGAACGAGAAACCGGCCGAAATCCTCCGGCTCGCGGGAGCGCCGGCGCGGGCACGCCTGGCCTTGCGTTCCATGCGTCGTGACGGAGGGCTGCGGGACTTCGAGGGGCGTTCCTATCCCGGGTGGCATCATCATATGACGCTGGTCTCCGCCGCCCACGCCTTTCATCTCCTCGGCGGTGTCGCGCCCGCCAGGCGGCCGGCTCCTGAACTGATGCGTGTGGCCTGAGCGTTCGGCGGGATCCGGCCGGTGCTGCGGCGGCGGGCGCAGGACTTGCCAAGAATGCGCCGGTAAGACTCCGCGAAGCCGGTCTTTCGCCTGGTGCGTGATGCACTGACGGTGTCTTGTTTTCCGGTATGAAGCGGAAGAGGGAGTTTCCGTATGCCGTTCGTGGTGTATGTCCTCGGCTTGGCCACCTTCGCACAGGGGACGTCGGAGTACATGCTGTCCGGACTCACTCCTGATATCGCGCACGACATGGGTGTTTCCCTTTCTTCAGCAGGTGTGCTGACGTCGCTGTTCGCAGTCGGAATGGTGGTGGGGGCACCGCTCATGGCCGCCGTCAGTATCGGCTGGCCACGTCGACGTGCCTTGCTGTCCTGTCTTTCAGTGTTCTTGCTCTCCCATGTCGTCGGCGCGTTGAGTGAGGATTTCTGGCTGCTTCTCGTAACGCGGGGTGTCGCGGCGGTCGCCAATGCCGGATTTCTCGCCGTGGGACTGTCGGCGGCCGCTGCGCTGGTCGAGCCCCGGTTGCGCGGCCGAGCGACATCGGTGCTGCTCGGCGGGGTGACGGTCGCCTGTGTGATCGGGGTCCCCGCCGGGGCGGAACTGGGGGAGCTGTGGGGATGGCGGGCGGCATTCTGGGCGGTAAGCATCATTTCCGTGCCGGCTGTCGTCGCCACGATGCGTTCGGTTCCCGCCTCCATCGAAAAAGCCGGCCAACGGCCCGGCGTCCGGCGGGAGATGCGCGCCCTGAAACGACCGCCGGTCATTTTGGTACTGCTGCTCGCCGCGACCGTCAATGCGGCCACCTTCTGCACGTTCACCTATGTGTCGTCCATCGTGGTGCACGTCACCAGAGTTCCTCATGGCTGGGTTCCCGCGGTGCTGGCTCTGTTCGGATTCGGCGCTTTCCTCGGGGCGAATATCGGTGGCCGGCTGGCGGACGTTCGTCCCCGGCAGGTGATCGGATTTGGTAGTGCGGTGCTTCTCCTGGGCTGGGTGGCGCTTTCCTTCGCCGTCACCGATATGGTGGCCACTTTGGTGCTGCTCTTCTTCCTGGGCATGTTGTGGTTCGCGGTGGGGTCCACCCTCGTCGCCCGTGCCCTGGAGACCGCCTGGGAGGCACCGATGCTCGGCGGTGGATTCTCGACTGCCGCGTTCAATGTCGGCGCGGCACTCGGGCCGCTCGTCGGCGGTCTCGGCATCGACGCAGGGCTCGGGTACCGCTCACCCATTTGGGGGAGCGCGGTACTCATGGGGGTGGCGCTCCTGGTCATGGGCTGGTTCCGGCTGCGCGACGTGACACCGGTCGAGGCGGCCGGTCGCCCGGACGGATCTCGGCGTGCGCACATGCCGCAGCGCGGACCTGACGCCTCGTTCTGACGTACGGGCGCTGAAGGTAGTCATCGTAGATGTACCTCTGTGAGGGGGATGGCTTACTTCGTCGCATTCCGCCAGGCTTGTCTCCTGGGCATGACGTGCCCGCGGAAGTCACCTGGGAGAACGGGATTGTGATGAAGATCTTGGTGATTGGTGCGACGGGTACTATCGGTGGAGCGGTGTGCGCCGCGTTGAGCAAGCGTCACGAGGTGTTGCGGGCGTCGCGTTCGGGTCCCCTCACGGTCGATATGGCCGACTCGGCCACCGTCGAAGCCCTGCTGGCACAGGTCGGGGATCTCGATGCCGTGGTGTGCTGCGCGGCCGCGGGGGGGATGGCCCCCTTGTTCGGCGGCTCGGGCGAGTTCTGGGACGGGTTGCGGGAGAAACTGATCGGCCAGGCGGAACTCGTCCGTAGTGCTGCGCCGTTGCTGCGAAGAGGCGGTTCGATCACACTGACCAGTGGCTACTTCCAGGAGCCGGTGGTGGGCAGCGCCCCGGGACATGTGATCAACGCGGGCGTCGAAGCCTTCGTGTACGCGGCGGCGATGGAGATGCCGGCCGGGGTCCGGCTGAACGCGGTCAGTCCAGGGTGGGTGCGTGAGACCTTGCGGGCACTGGGCGAGGATCCCGCCCGTGGCGTGCCCGCCGCCGAGGTCGCGCGCGCCTACGCGGACCTCGTGGAAGGCAGGGAACGCGGTCTGACGCTCGCGGTGGGAGCCCCGTGAACACAAGGACGTAGGGACAGTGCGTCCTCGGTCCGGGCCGGGGTGCCGGGGCGGCGGAAGGGGCGCCGCCCCGGTCGAGGATCGCTCCGCGTGCGGGCGGGAGCGGACATGCCGTGCTTCTACTGCGCCGGGAGAGGCGTCGCAGAGGTGTCACCGGCCGTCTTACCGGCGCCGACGTCCGGGCCGCACAGGTCGGCGAGCAGGGCCAGAGCCGCGGCCGAGGGAGAGCCCGGGTCCGCAGTGAAGACAGCCATCCGCTGACCCGCGTCGGTGGACAGGTCCAGCAACTCGTTGTTGAGCGTCAGCGTCCCGACCAGTGGATGGCGGAACTCCCGGGTGAGGTGCGGTACGCACCTGTGTACCGGGTGCGACGCCCACAGCGCGGCGAACTCTTCGCTCTTCATGGTGAGTTCGCCGATCAGCTCGGTCAGCACGAGGTCGTCGGGATACCGGTCCGCGATCAGCCGCAGATCCGCCACGGTGTCCCGGGCCTTGGAACGCCAGTCCGCGTACAGCTCCCGCGTGTGCGGGTCCAAAAAGATCAGCCGCGCGATGTTGGGCCGCTGCCTCGGCTGCCAGGGGCCCTCGAACGGCAGGTGGCTGGCCAGCAGCGTGTGGGCCGTGCGGTTCCAGGCCAGGACGTCGGTGCTGCGGCCGATCACCAGGGCCGGCAGGTCCCCGAACCCGTCGATCAGCAGCTGTACGCCGGGGCGAAGCTGCTCGGCACGGGGGTGGCGGCGTGGCTTGGGCGGTCGGTACCGGGCGAGGCTGTGCAGATGGGAGCGTTCGGCCTCGTCGAGCCGCAGGACACGGGCGATCGCGTCGAGGACCGCGTCAGAGGCGTTGGGGCTCTGGCCTTGTTCCAGCCGCGTGTAGTAGCCGGCACTCACGCCGGCGAGTTGGGCCAGCTCCTCACGGCGCAGGCCGGGCACGCGCCGTCGACCGCCGTAGTCGGAGAGACCGACTTCCTCCGGCCTCAGCCGGGCCCGTCGGGTGCGCAGGAATTCACCAAGCTCTGATCGGCGGTCCATATCCTCCACCATGCCCTCTCACGCACTGATTCTGCCTGCATCTGTCAGGTGCAGGCAGAATCAGTGTCCTGGCCGACGGGCTCCCGTACCACGGCCGTCCCGGCATGTGCTCCCTGCCGGGACCGGTCACTGGCGGGCAACAGGGGCCGGGGGAGGCCGGCGGCTGACGGTCAGCGCGGTTCGGGGCCGACGACCCAGTTCTCCCGGACAGCCATGGCGTGCAGGTAGCGCTCGTTGACGAAATTCTTGAAGTCTGCCTCCACGGCGGCGTACTGGGCGGACCTCACCGCCGCCTCAAGGATCGTGGGACTGTCGAACCAGAGGTGGTACGCGGCGTCGAACGGCGGCTCGCTGATGCCGTACCAGGAGTCCCGGGTGAAGGACTGGTCGTAGCGGGCAAGACCCGGGATCCGGGCCACCAACGGAGCGTGCACCGTGCGGCTGTGCCGCCGGAATTCCTCTGTGCCCGTGCCCTCACGCCTTTTGGCGAGCAGCACGAGCTTGACCCCGGGCTGCACGGTGTTCTCCGGCGCGCCCTTGACCACCGTCTCCGTGTCGGTGTCGAGGACCACGGTGCGCCAGAACGCGGCCCAGTTCGGTTCGTCCAGCCGCGCGCCCTGAAGGAACTCGGGCGTCTGCAGGGAGGCGAGCTGCTCCTCCTCGTTCTTCAGCCAGATCTCGGCGATGCCGTTCCACAACGGCTCACCGATACCGTTCACGGCAAGTGTTGTGTCGACGGCGTACTTCCGGATCTGCGGGATCTTGGCGGCGAAGCGCACCGCGTGCTGCTCCACCCAGTAGTCGTGAAAATCCCTTTCGCTCATGCCGGGCTTCGGGGCGGCGAAAATGAGCTGATGGATCATGGTGATTCCTCTCGTCGATATCTTCGGTGGATCGAGGCGGTGAGGGGTATCCGTCGGTCAGACGCGGTAGCGGCGCTTGACGTCCTCCGCGAACCCGAGATAGTCCCGCAGCGGCCACACCTCTTCGAATTCGAGGAATTCGCGCATCGGGAGTCGGCCGAGTGCCGTCCGGTCGAGTTCCTCCGCGTCCGGGGAATCGATGATGGCAAGGACACGCTTCTGTGCCGCGACTTTCCAGATACCCACGCAGAAACCTGAGTCGACCGTTTCCTGGGCGTGCTCGGCCTCTTCCTGCTCGATCTCCCACAACTCGTCGAGTGTGATGCGGCCTTCGTGCTTCCACTTCATCTGGACATAGAAAAGCAAGATGACTCCCGGGGGCGTGCGGACGTCGGCGGCAATCCCGAACGGATCCGCCGGAACGCTGTCGATGTAACCGCACGCGATGCCGTTAGGAGAAGAAAGAAGAGATGAAGCGCGTATTTCTCGGCAAGTTGACGCAGTGGGTTCCGTGCCGTGCGGCTGTCTCGGCCAGGACCGCGAGGGCGAAGCCTCTTCCGCAGCTGCCGGCCCCTCGATCCTGCACCTGACAGATGTACCCCCAACAGACGTCTGGGTAAGGCCTGCTGTCCGCTCCAGTCTGTAGACCTGTCCCGCGCAGGGGCCAGGGTGGCCCCGCCGATTTCCTGTGAGAGGCGTTCCGATGGCGGCAACCGATACGAAGAGTGCGACAACCGGAGAGGAGGGGACGACGGACCTCGGACTCCGAGGCTGGCTGGTCCTGTTCACTCTCTGCGGTGCCACGTTCATGACCGGCCTGGACTACTCGGTGGTCACCGTCGCCCTGCCTGCCATCGGCCGTGGCCTGCACTTCGCCGACACCGGGTCGCTCCAGTGGGTGTCGACGGCCTGTCTGCTGCCGACCGCGAGTCTGCTTCCGCTGTTCAGCCGGATATCCGACATGGTCGGCCGACGCCGCCTGTTCACCGTGGGCGTCGCCCTGTTCGCGGTGTTCTCGCTGTTCGCCGGGCTGGCGGTCGGGCCGGCGATGCTGATCGCCGCCCGGGTGGGACAGGGCGTGGCCGCCTCCATGATCGCCCCTACGGCGATCGCGCTGATGACAACGGTCTTCCCCGAGGGCCCACGCCGTACGAGGGCTCTGGGCATCAACGGTGCCGTGCTCTCCCTCGGTTTCGTGGTCGGCACACTCGCCGGCGGGGTGATCACCAGCGGGCTCAGCTGGCGTTGGACCATGCTGATTCTGGTGATCATCGGCGCCCTGGTGCTGACCGGCGCCCTTGTCCTGCTTCCCCGGACCGACACGCGCTCCCGCGCCCGACTGGACGTTCCGGGGGCGGCCCTGGCGATGATCGGCCTGTTCGCCCTGGTGTACGGCATCTCGACCGGTGCCCAGGCCGGCTGGGGCAGTGCCTTCACGCTGGCCTCGCTCGTTTTGGCCGTCGTGGCGCTGGCGGTGTTCCTTCTGGCCGAGCGGCGCCACCCGGACCCGCTGATCCCGTTGGCGCTGCTCAACAGGCCGACGGTCAAGTGGAGCGGGCTGCTGGGCTTCATCACCCTGGGCATGTGCGGCGGCACGTCCGTCCTGCTCAGCCTCTACATGCAGGACGTACTGGGCTATTCGGCCCTCGCCACCGGTGCCGGGTTCCTCGCCGAGGGGCTCACCGCTCTCGTGGGCGGCATGTTCGCGGCCAGGATCATCGCGGCTCTGGGCAACGTGGAGACGATGTTCACCGGCCTGCTCGTGCAGGGTGTCGGCACGGCTCTGATGTTCTTCCTGCCGGCGCACGGCGGCTTGGCGCTTCTGCTGGTCACCTCCGGCGCCATGGGGTTCGGGCACGTGCTGACCGTGGTTGCCTTCATCACCACCATGACGTCGGGGCTCCGAGACGACGAGCAGGGCATCGCCGGCGGCCTTTCGCAGCTGCCGCAGTTCCTCGGAGCCATCGGGACCGCCAGCCTTGCCGCTATCGTCACCGCGCGCAGCAACGCTCTCGCCGCGACGACGACGTCCACGCTGGCCACGCTCGGCGGTCTGCACGTAGCCATGCTGACCGCGGGCATCGTCTGCCTCGTCGGCGCCGTACTGGCCCTGGTCTGCTTGCGCCGTCCCGTGGCGGAAGTCGGCTGACCCGCCCGCGGCCGGACCTGCCGTCCCGCGCACGCTTGCGTCCGGCCCCGCCCGGCCCCCTCCGGCGCGGTGCCGTGACCGCGTCGCGGACGGCACGACGAAAGGACTCGACATGCAGAAATCCGCCACCGGCACCGACGAGGAGATACGCGCCCGTAACCACGACGCCCTCACGCGGTACTTCCGTCTGCTGGAAGCCCTCGACATCGACGCGTGGATAGAGCTGTGGGCCCCCGACTGCGAGGTGTCGGCCCCCTACGCCGCCGAGAGCGCGGCGCGCGCCCTGTACGGCCGTGAGGATTTGCGCCGCCACTACGCGGCCGAGGCGGCGAAGTACGTCCGGCTGCGCTATCCGGCCACGGAGATCCAACCGCTGCTGGACCCGGGCCGCTTCCTCGCCCGCTGGTTTCCGCACGGCGATCTCGCAGACGGAGGTACGTACCGCAACGAGAACGTCGGCATCTTCGAGTTCGACGCCACCGGGCGGATCAGCCGCTTCGTGGAGTACTTCAACCCCACGTCGCCGTAGTGACACACCTGCTCGCACCCGAAAGGGGCGCCGTCCTTCGACGGCGCCCCTTCATCAACTCCGGCAGGGGTCAGCTCCAGAAGGCGTCGTTGTCCGCCGCCGCGGTGCCCACGAACGCCTCACCGCCGGAGACGATGCGCCCGTCCGCCCACTCCAGGGTGTGCAGCGCGTCGACCGCCAGGCTGTGTCCGTTCTCCCGCACTGCCGCCTCGCGCAGACGCACCACCACCGTCGTGCCGTCCACGAGGGGGTGGCTCCGTTCGGCACGGAAGGTGCCGCCGGTCAGCCGCTCCTGTGCGACGCGGAAGGCGAGCAGTTCCCCGATCCCCTTCTTGACGCCCGAGAGCGGGTGACTGCCGGGCACCGACCAGGCCACGTCGTCGTCCCAGTAGCCCGCGATGAGCTGCCGGTTCCCGCTCGCCAGGGCGTCGTAGGCTTCCTCCGTCCGCCGGGCGTTCACCACCTTCTGGTGCTGAAGGGCCGAGGTGGCCAGGGCCTCGAGATTCATCTCGTGGGTGATCACGTTGCCGCCGAAGGCGACGGCGCCGGCCTGCATCTCCTCCACGACGGCGTAGATGTAGGGACGGGACACCTCGCCGAGCACGGAGACGAGGGACTCCGTCAGCTCGCGGGCGACCTCTGCCTTTTGTTCCGTGGTCCAGCCTTCCAGCAGGCTGACGCGAATGATCGGCATCGTAACGCTCCTCTCAGACCGTCAGGACGATCTTGCCGTGGACATGGCCGGACTCGATCAACTCGTGCGCCTTCGCGGCCTGGTCGAGCGGCAGCACCTCGGCCAGCGTCGGGCGCAGCGCACCCGCTTCCACCAGGGCGGTGATCGACTCCAGATCGGCACGGTCGGCTTCGACGGTCAGGGACACCGCCCGCAGGCCGCGTCGTTCGGCCTCGCGCACGGCTTGCGGTTCCGGCGGTTCCGGCAGGGAGACCAGGACGCCCCCGGAGCGCATGGTGTCCAGCGAGCGCAGACCGTACTCGCCGCCCACCGTGTCGATCACCACGTCCACGTCGCGGGCGGCGTTCTCGAAGCGGGCGCGGGTGTAGTCGATCGGCTCGTCCAGGCCCATGGCCCGCAACGCCGAGGCGTCGCCGCGCACCGTGCCGTACAGATACGCGGCCCCCCGCGCGCGGGCGATCTGCACCGCCAGGTGCCCCAGCCCGCCGGCGGCGCCGTGCACCAGGACCCTGGACCCTGGCCCCACGCCCCCTACGTTGACCAGGCTCTGCCAGGCCGTCAGCGCGGCGAGCGGCAACGCCGCCGCCTCGGTGTGGGTGAGGGAACCGGGCTTGCGGCCGAGCTGGCCGGAGTCCGCGGTCACGTACTCGGCATAGCCGGCGCCGACCCTCGGGAAGTTGACCATCCCGTACACCTCGTCGCCCGGGGCGAACCGGGTGACGCCGGAGCCGACCTCCTCCACGACTCCCGACACGTCCCAGCCCAGAGTCATCGGGAGGCCGCCCTGCGCCGACGAAATGCCGCCGCCCTCGCGGGTCTTCGCGTCCACCGGGTTGACGCCCGCGGCGCTGACCCTTACGAGGACCTCTGTCCACAGCGGCTCCGGGCGGGGCGCCCGGTCGATCCGCAGCACCTGCGGGCCGCCGAAGGTATGTTGGCGAACCGCTCGCATGGTCATGGCCATGGTGGCTCTCTCCTTTTCTTCCGTCCTACGGAGTGGGTTCAGGAGTGCTGGTCCAGCGCCTTGACCAAACGGTGGTCCCGCCCGAAGGAATCGACGGCGATGTCGCGCGGGGTCTTCCCGTCGTGACCCACCAGGTCACGCCGGGCCCCCGCCTCGATCAGCACGTCGGCGCAGTCTTCGTAGCCATGCCACAGGGCGTCGTGCAGCGGGGTGTAGCCGTTCGTGGCGCCCTGGAAGTCGAGGTCGATGCCCGCTGCCTCGACCAAGATTCGGGTGATGTCGGCGTGGCCGTTGTAGACGGCCTTGTGCAGCGGGACGGCCCCGAACGTCGGCTCTGTGGCGTTGACGTCGGCGCCGGCCGCGATCAGCGCGCGGACCATCTCGGTGCGACCGTCCCTGGCGGCGACCAGAAGCGCTGTGTGCGCGTCGTTGAAGCCGTTGACCACAGGGAAGCGACGATCGACGTCGGTATCCTCGCGCAGCAGGTTTCGAACGGTGTGCGTGTCGCCCGCGTTGACCGCGGTCAGGAGCGCGTGTTCGGCACTGCGTCGCTCGTCGCTCTCGGTGCGCTGCCGGAGAAGCCGCTCGGCTTCCAGCAGCTTCTCCTTGCCGCGCGTGTTGACGTTCAGCTCGTACTCGAAGTGTTCCCGCATCGAGAACCCGTAGTGCGTGGAAAGGCCGAGACCGGCGTTCTGCTCAAGGAGGTAACCGACGATGTCGGGCCACTTGTACCAGAGCGCGTCCATCAACGGGGTGTGCCCCGTGGTGGGCGCGACCGCGTCGACGAAGCTCCCCGCCTCGACCAGCGTGGTCACCGTCGCCAGGTCTCCGCCCTGCACCGCCTTGTGCAGGGCCGTACCCCCGGCCCGGGCGTCGGTGGTGTGCACGTCCGCGCCCGCGCCGATCAGGATGTGCACCAGGTTGGCATGGCCCCGGCCGGCAGCTGTCTGAAGGGCGGTCAGGCCCGACTCGGAGTCACGGAAATCGGGATTGGCGCCGATCTCAAGAAGGGCACGGACCTCATGTGACGACCCCTTGCCCACCGCGTCGAGCAGGCGGGCGTCCCGGTCGGCGGTAAAGGCAGCCACCTCCCCGTTGGGATCGAACCAGACCTTCCAACGGGCGATCCGGCCCTGCCCGTCGAGTTCCAGACGATGGCTGTCCTCGATCTCGAAGGGGACCAGCGTGCGGGTGTGCCGGGCCTTGGTGTAGATCCGTGCGTAGGCCGTTCCGCCGTCCACCACGAGCTCGCGGAGCTGGTACTGGAGTACTTCGGTGGTCTCGGCACGGATCCGGAACGCCTCGGCGACGGCGCTACGTCCGACATGCGTGCCGAGGTAGCCGATCACCGCGTTCCATTTGTCCTTCGGGAGTTCGAAGACGACGGACGGAGAAAGGGCGGCGATGATCTTCTCGCCGTCGCCTTTGCCGATCGCGTCGAACCACTCCTCAAGGATGGCGCGCGTCTGTTCGCTCTGCATGGGGAACCTCCGAAGGCACGGCTGACGCCGTGAGGAAGAAGAGGGAAATGAGGGGCGAGCCACCCGACCGGTCCCGGTGGGTCGCTGAGCCGCCGGTGTGCCGTACGCGCTGCGCGGAGGGGGAATTCGCCGGCCGCCTGACCTTTCCCAGGCTATGGAGTGACGCGTTCCATGCCAATCACCAGCCGTGAATGCCCATCGACATATGGGAGTTGACTTTATCGGCCGACCCGTTCCCGCTGAGTCACCACCGCACGGGGCGACTTGGCGAAGTCGCCTTCGATGATTCGGTCCGTCCCGGACGTCCCCTTAGAGTCAGGCGTATGGAACAGATGCCCACGGAGCCGTCCGGTGCGACGGCCGCGCTCACGTTCTCGATCGGCGGAAATCTCACAGTCAACCGGCTCGGATTCGGAGCCATGCGGCTCGCCGAAGGAGCCGGGCACAGCAGCGAGTCGCTCGTGTGGACCGGACCGGACGATCCCGAGAACGCCCGCGCCGTCCTGCGACGGGCCGTCGAGCTCGGTGTCGACCTCTTCGACACGGCCGACTCGTACGGTGTGGGAGCCAATGAGGAACTGATCGCTTCCGCGCTCTTCCCCTACAAGGCCGGCACGGTCATCTCCACCAAGTCAGGTGTGGTCCGTCCCTCGCCGGGTGAATGGATTCCGCTAGGGCGCCCCGAATACCTCAAGCAGCAGTGCGAGTTGAGCCTTCGCCGGCTCAAGGCGGATCACCTGGACCTGTTGTTCCTGCACCGCGTCGATCCCCAGGTGCCGCTCGCCGAACAGATCGGCGCGCTGGGCGAACTACGGGAGCAGGGCAAGGTGCGGCACATCGGGCTCAGCGAGGTGACGATCGGGGAGATCGAAGAGGCCGTACGCACTGCCCCCATCGCCGCGATCCAGAGCCGCTACAACGTCACGGATCTCGACAACGATGCCGTTGTGGACTACTGCGCCGCCAGGGAGATCGCCTTCCTCGCCTACTTTCCACTGGCGATCGGCGCTCACGCGAGCCCGGACAGCCCACTGGCCGAGGTCGCCTGCGAGACCGGCGCGACACCGGGACAGGTGGCACTCGCCTGGCTGCTGCACCGGTCACCGTGCGTCCTGCCGATCCCGGGGACGAGGTCGCTCGCGCATCTGGCGGAGAACCAGGACGCGGCGAAGGTCCGACTGACACAGGAACAGCTCGACCGACTGACCAAGACCGCCTGAGCCGAACGTGCCCGCCCACACCGCCCACACCGCCCACACCGCCCACACGGGCCCCCGAACCACCCCTCACCCGAGTGATATCCATGGAGGAACAATGAGCACCAAAGATCCCAAGATCGAAGCCATCGAGCGGTTCTTCACGGCGTACGCGGACAACGACGTGGACGGCATCGCGCAGGTCCTCTCCCAGGACATCGAGTGGACGATTCCCGGCCACCACCCCCTGGCGGGCACCAAGCACGGCATCACCGAGGTGCGCTCCTTCTTCGAGCAGCTCGGTAAGACCGGCTTCCAGGCGGACCCACTGTTCCTGGGGGCCAACGAGGAATACGTCGTCGACGTGCACCGCGGCTGGTCCACCGAGGGCGTCGGCAAGGTCGACACCATCTGGGCCCTGGTCTGGCATTTCGGCGCGGACGGCAAGGTCGATCGCGTCATCAACCTCAGCGGCGACCAGCACCAGATGGACTCCTTCGTCTGGTCCAACTTCAGCCTCGCGGCACTCCCGGACCGCCTGGCCTGAGCCCCTGGGGAGCCCGCGCTCGCCCGACCCCGAAGTCGTGCGGCGCGCGGGCTCCCCACGCTCCTAGGGCCTGATCCGGCCTGGTCCGGGCGACAGGCCGTAGGTGCGGCGAATCTCCGACGTGCGTCACCGGCCTGCCGCGGTGAGTTCCCGATCCAGCGCCGCCAGCGGTATCCGTGTCCAGTGCGGCCGGTGCCGCGTCTCGTACAACACCTCGTAGACAGCCTTGTCCAGTTCGCAGGCACGCAGCACCGTGAGCAGATCCGCCTGAAGCGGACGTCCCGCGGTGTAGCCCCGCAGGAATTCCCGCCGGAGCCGACGCGACCAGGGCAGGGCGCCGGTGTCGTCATCCTGCGCCCCGTCGACCGCCGTCAGCCGCTCGGTGGGGTCGTGGTGTGCCGCGTAGTCGAAGGAGCGGAGCATCCCCGCCACGTCCCGAAGCGGCGAGTGACGGCCGGTCCGCTGCGCGGGGGATGCCAGCGGCTCACCCTCGAAGTCGAGCAGCAGCCATCCGGTCCTGGTCCTGAGGGTCTGTCCCAGGTGCAGGTCGCCATGGATAGGGTGAGCGACGCCGGGTACGGCGGGGCGCAGGGCCGCGACCGAGGCGAAGGCCGCACGGAGCGGTGCTGCCAGCGGTTCGAGCCGCGGACACTCCTCCAACGCGTGCTCCAGACGCTGTGAGAACACCTCCGACATCCGCCGGTAGTGGCCCGGTCCCATGATCACCTGGCCGCCCGCACGGGCCAGATCGCGGTGGACGGCCGCGACCGCCGTACCGAGGTCCCGCATCTGCGCGGGGAAACGCGTGTGTACCGCGTCGGCGCCGCGAGCGGCCTCCACCGCGAGGGCCCAGCCGTCCACCGCGTCCGGCAGGAACCGTTGCAGCGTGGCGAGCGTGGCGCCCGTCGCGACATCCTCCACCGCCCCCAACAAGGGAGTGACATGCGGTGAGCCGGCGTCCCTCAACAGCCGGTGCACCGTCAGGTCGGCACTCGGGCCGGGCCCCGGCCGCCGGAACAGCTTGAGAATGTACTGCTCCCCGGCGATGACGGAGCTGTTGCTCTGCTCGGCGGCGAGCGGCCGCACCGGCAGTCCCGCCCGCGGGGCGGGGCCGGCATGCGCCTCGGGGCGGTAGCTCACGCCGTCCATCGTGTGGCCCTCCACGATGTGCCGGACAAGGGCGTTGACGAGAGCCGCGTCGCTGAGCGCGTCGTACACGGTGAGGGCGCCGACGCGCGCCACCAGGCTGCTGCCCACCGGAACGACCGTGCCGCGGGTCATCCCCAGCGCGAGAAGGTAGGTCGTCCCGTCAGCGCCGCCGTCGCCCCGGACATGGGCATGGACGAACGCGCCGGCGGAACTCGCGTCGGCCGAGTCGTGGGTGAAGCGGTGCACACCGGTCACCCTCAGCCCCGCCGGCGTGCCGCCTGAGCCCGCGAACCAGCGCTGCTCGGGCAGCCAGGCTGCCAGGCCCCGGCGGACCTCGGCCGACCGCAGAACGGCCGACGCGCTCGGGAGGGGAGCGCTCACTGGTCCTCCTCCGCTGTCAGCGCCAGCCAGTAGGTGCCGTAACCGGAGAGCGTGAGCCGGTACGGCGTGTCGTCGACCGGTGCGAACTTCGTGCCTCCGGTGAGCTCGACCGGAATGGTGCCTGGCTCCGCGGGCAGGTGCAGCGAGACGGGCTGCGGGGAGGCCGAAAGGTTGTTGACGCACACCACGGTGTCCCGGGTGCCGTCGTCCCTCTTGTACTCGCGGACGTACGCGAGCACCTTCTCGTTGGAGGTGGCCAGCTCCCGGTAGGTGCCGAGTCCGAACGCGTGGTGGGCGCGGCGGATTGCGAGCATGCGCCGGGTCCAGTGCAACAGCGACGCGGGCGTCTTCAACTGTGCCTCGACGTTGACGGACTGATAACCGTAGACGGCGTCCATGTTGACGGGCAGCCGCAGCCGGCCGGGGTCCGCGGTGGAGAACCCCGCGTTGCGGTCGGGTGACCACTGCATGGGGGTGCGCACCGCGTCCCGGTCGTTGAGCCAGATGTTGTCGCCCATGCCGATCTCGTCCCCGTAGTACAGGATGGGGCTGCCGGGCAGCGACAGCAGCAGTGTGGTGCACAGCTCGATCTGGTCGCGGTCGTTGTCCAGGAGCGGGGCGAGGCGTCTGCGGATCCCGATGTTGGCCCGCATCCGAGGATCGTGGGCGTAGTTGGCCCACATGTAGTCGCGTTCCTCGTCGGTGACCATCTCCAGGGTCAGTTCGTCGTGGTTGCGCAGGAAGATGACCCATTGGCTGCCGCTCGGGATGTCCGGGGTGGCGGCGAGGATGTCGGAGATCGGCAGTCGGCTCTCCTGCCGTACGGCCATGAAGATCCGCGGCATCAGCGGGAAGTGGAAGGCCAGGTGGCACTCGTCCCCGCCGGCCGCCGGGTCGCCGAAGTAGTCCACGGCGTCACGGGGCCACTGGTTGGCCTCGGCGAGCAGCACCCGGCCCGGATACTCGTCGTCGACGACCTTGCGCACCATTTTCAGGAAGTCGTGGGTCTCGGGCAGGTTCTCGCAGTCGGTGTTCTCGCGGGCGAAGAGGTACGGTACGGCGTCCAGGCGGAAGCCGTCGATGCCGAGGTCCAGCCAGAACCGCAGCACGTCGAGCATGGCGTCCCGCACGCGCGGGTTGTCGTAGTTGAGGTCCGGCTGGTGGGAGAAGAAGCGGTGCCAGTAGTACTGACGGCGCACCGGGTCGTACGTCCAGTTGGAACTCTCGGTGTCCACGAAGATGATCCGGGCCTGGGAGTAACCACGGTCGTCGTCGGCCCACATGTAGAAGTCGCCGTAGGGGCCCTGGGGGTCGCTGCGGGACTGCTGGAACCAGGGGTGTGCGTCGGACGTATGGTTCATGACCAGGTCGATGATGACTCTGATGCCCCGTGAGTGGGCCGCCTCCAGCAGTGTGACGAAGTCGTCTATGCGGCCGAACTCGCGCAGCACGGTGCGGTAGTCGCTGATGTCGTAGCCGCCGTCCCGCAGGGGCGAGGCGAAGAACGGCGGCAGCCACAGACAGTCGACACCGAGCCATTGCAGGTAATCAAGCTTGTCGGTGAGGCCCTTGAGGTCGCCCGTACCGTCGCCGTCGCTGTCGGCGAAGGAGCGGGCGAGCACTTCGTAGAAGACCCCGGTCCGGAACCAGTCCGGCTGGTCCGACGCAGTGGGCACGGTTGTCTCAGCCATGGGTCACCACACTCCATATCTGTGCCGTCGCGCGAGCCGGGTCGACGAGGATCTCGTGGCTGTCGCTCCACTCGCTCACCTCGCCGGTGATCTCGTCCCGCAACGTCAGTCGGCGCGCCGGTCCGAACGCCGGCGGGGACAGTGCGTCGCGTACCGTGCCTTTCTGGACCTCGTGCGGGTCGAGGGTGACCACGCACAGCACAGCGTCCGCCGACCCGGGATCGGTCTTGACGTAGGCGAGCAACGCGTCGTTGTCGACGTCGAGGAAGTGGATCCGACGCAGCTGCTGAAGGGCCGGGTGGGCGCGGCGCACCATGTTGAGACGGGTGACCCACGGCGCGAGTGTACGGTCCTGACGTTCGGCGGCCGCGTGGTCGCGGGGCCGCAGCTGGTACTTCTCCGAGTCGAGGTACTCCTCGGAGCCCTGGCGTACGGCCCGGTGCTCGTAGAGCTCGTAGCCGGAGTAGACGCCCCAGGCCGGCGAGAGGGTGGCGGCGAGCGCGGCCCGCAGGGCGAACATGGCGGGGCCGCCCGACTGCAAGGCCTGCTGAAGGATGTCAGGGGTGTTGACGAAGAGGTTCGGCCGGAGGAAGTCCGCCCCCTCGGCCAGTTCCCGGGCGTAGGAGGTGAGTTCGCGCTTGGAGGTGCGCCAGGTGAAATAGGTGTACGACTGCGTGAAGCCGACCTTGGCCAGCCCTTGGAGCACGGCCGGTCTGGTGAAGGCCTCGGCGAGGAACAGGGCGTCCGGGTAGGTGTCCTTGACCCGCCAGATCAGATAGTCCCAGAACGCCGGCGGTTTGGTGTGCGGGTTGTCGACGCGGAAGATACGCACCCCGTGGGCGGCCCAGAACAAGGTGACGCGCAGCAGCTCGGGCCACAGCCCGTCCGGGTCGTTGTCGAAGTTCAACGGGTAGATGTCCTCGTAGGACTTGGGCGGATTCTCGGCGTACGCGATACCCCCGTCCGGGCGTCTGGTGAACCACTCGGGGTGGCTGCTGACCCACGGGTGGTCCGGCGAACACTGGAAGGCGAGGTCGAGTGCGACCTCCATCTCCAGACCCCTGGCCGCCTCGACGAACGCGTCGAAGTCGTCCAGGGTGCCGAGCGCGGGGTGCACGGCGTCGTGACCGCCCTCCGCAGCGCCCACCGCCCACGGTGAGCCCACGTCGTCGGGACGGGCACGCAACGCGTTGTTGGGGCCCTTGCGATGCGTACGGCCGATGGGACTCACCGGCGGCAGATAGACCACGTCGAACCCCATACCGGCCACGCGCGGCAAGTCCTTCGCCGCGGTGGCGAAGGTGCCGTGCACGGGGGAGCCGGCGCTGTCCGTGCCTCCGGTGGAGCGGGGGAACATTTCGTACCAGGCGCCGTGCAGCGCCCGGACGCGGTCGGCCCAGACGTGATGCACCGTCCCCGGTGTCAGCAGGTCCCGCAACGGGTTCCGGCTGACGAGTGAGGCGACCTCGGTGCTGAGGGCCGGACCCAGCCGCCGCGTCAGTTCGAGATCACCGCGCCGGAGCCGGGCCGCGGCGAGCAGTGGGGTCTGCGGCTCGCCGCTCTCCGCCGCCAGCCGCTCCAGGAGCCGCGCCCCTGTCTCCAGGTCGGCCGCCAGCCGCTCCGCCTGCCAGCCCGCCTCCGTCTTGGCGCGGACGGCGTGGAGCCAGCTGGCCCACGGATCCCCCCACGCCTCGACGTGGTAGAGCCACATACCCTCCCGGTCGGGGACGACCGTGGCCTCCCAACGGTCCAGGCCCTGGTCGGTGAGGGCCATGGGCACCCGCACCACCGTGTCTTGGGCCTCCGAATGGCGCCACACGACGCCGGCGGCAACGGCCTCGTGGCCCTCGCGCCACACCGTCGCGCTCACCGGGACGTGCTCGCCCACCACCGCCTTGGCGGGGTAGCCGCCAACATCCACCGCTGGTGCCACGTCCGTGATGGCAAATCTGCCGGTCAATGCTCCCACTCCTTCCACAAGAACCTGCGAATACCTCGGGTAATTCTGCAGAGCCGGACCACGCAGGACCGCTTTTTGTCGGCCGGACCGATTGCACTGCGTCAACTCGTGCAAGTCTCCTGATCCATGCCGTGCGGGAATGCGGGATTGCCTCTCCCGCCACTGGGTTAACTTGCCGAAGTGGCCTCATCGGGGGCCGGTGCTGTTGCTTGCCCGTCGGCCGTCCTGCTCTACTCGAATGGCCCGCAGCAGGGACGTGAATCCCCGAGATCGCGGAGCATTCCGGAAGGTATCTCCTTCCGCAAACGACGGAGAAGATAATGTCGAAGAGGATTCTTGTCGTCCTGTCCGAGTACGGTTATTGGGGGGAGGAACTCGTCGGCCCGATCGAGGCCTTCGACAAGCACCGCTACCAGGTGACGTTCATGACGCCGACCGGGAAGCGGGCGCAGGCGCTCCCGCCGAGCGTCGACCCGGAGTACATCGACCCTCCGCTGGGCAGGTCGGTCACCACTCGGGACATGGCACGCCGGGCGTCCGAGCTCGACGCGTCCTCCCGCCTGGACAACCCGCTGAGCCTGCAGGACCTGGTGCCGGAGCGCCCCTATTACAGCTCCCTGAACCACCTGCGTGAGCTGGAGAACTATCACCGCCGACTCGACTCCTCGCTGACCGACCTGGTGTCGGGCTTCGATGCCCTCGTCATCGTCGGCGGCTCCGGCCCCATCGTGGACCTTGCCAACAACGAGCGGCTGCACGAGGTGGTTCTCGCCTTCACCGCCGCCGACAAGCCGATCCTCGCCGAGTGCTACGGCGTGGCCGTCCTCGCCTTCGCTCGCGATCTGGAAAGCCGCGAGAGCATCCTGTGGGGCAGGCACGTCACCGGTCACCCCAAGGAGTACGACTACAAGGACGGCACTGGATTCATCGGGGTGGACTTCAACATGGGCCCGCCGCCGTACCCGCTCGAGTACATCCTGCGGGACGCCACGGGGCCGGAAGGAGCGTTCCACGGGAATGTGGGCAAGGAGACGTCTGTCCTTGTCGATTATCCCTTCGTGACGGCCCGTTCGACGCCGGACTCGATTCTCGGCGGAGAAAAGCTGGTGGAGACCTTGGAAGACGGTCTGCGCCGCTACGGCTGGTAATATCCCCTACCTTCGGAAAGGATTCCCGCTATGCCTGCCAGGCCTGGGAAATCCGCAATCTTCGAGCAATTCGCGGCTGACGGCATCAGCTACATGTTCGGCAATCCAGGGACGGTGGAGCAGGGCTTCCTCGACGAGGGCGACCGCGCCGGCGACCTCTCCTACGTCCTGGCGCTGCACGAGGGCGTGGCCGTCGGTATGGCCGACGGCTACGCCCGCGCCACCCAGCGTCCGGGCCTCGTCCAACTGCACAGCGGAGTGGGACTCGGCAACGGTATCGGCATGCTCTATCAGGCGAAGCGGGGCGGTTCACCGCTGGTGGTGCTCGTGGGTGAGGCGGGCATACGCTACGACGCCATGGACGGGCAGATGGCCGCCGACCTGGTGGCCATGGCCGATCCTGTGACCAAGTACGCCACCAGGGTGGTCGATCCGCGGTCCACGCTACGGGTCCTGCGCAGGGCGGTGAAGATCGCCATGACCCCGCCGCGCGGCCCGGTCGTCGTCGTCCTGCCCGCGGACGTCATGGACGAGATGACGACGGAACCGGCGACACCCACGTCCCTCCCCGACACGCGGTCCGCGCCGGCACCGCAGGCCGTCGAAGAGGCGGCCCGGCTGCTTCGCGACGCGCGCCGGCCGGTGATCCTCATGGGCGACGGCATCGCAGCCAGCGGTGCGCAGGAACAACTCACCGCAGTCGCCGAGCGGTTGGGGGCCCGCGTGTGGGGTGTCAACTCGTCCGAGGTCAACTTCGACACCCGCCATCCGCTCTACGCCGGGCTGACCGGGCACATGTTCGGCAAGGACAGCGCCCGGGTCGTCGCGGACGCCGACGCCGTGCTCGTCGTCGGCACCTATGTGTTCCCCGAGGTCTTCCCGCACCTGGGAAGTCCCTTCGCCGACGGCACCCGGATCGTCCACATCGACCTGGACGCCTACGAGATCGCGAAGAACTTCCCCGTCGACGTCGGTCTGGTCGCGGACCCCGCACTCGCCCTCGCCGACCTCGGCCGGGCACTGGGCCCAGGGCCACGGATCGTCCCTCCGTCGCCGCCGCTCGCCAGGCCACTGCCGGCGCCGGACGACGAGCCTTTGATGGAGACCTTCGCCAGGGTCCTGGCCGAGCGGTCCCCGGCGGGGCTGGCGGTGTTCGACGAGGCGCTCACCTCCGGTGGCCCGCTCGCCACCCATCTGCCGCCACGACAGCCCGGCCGCTTCTTCCAGACGCGCGGAGGATCACTCGGCGTAGGGATCCCCGGCGCGCTCGGACTCAAACTGGCCCGCCCGGAACTACCCGTGATCGGCTTTACCGGTGACGGCGGCAGCATGTACACCTTCCAGGCGCTCTGGACCGCGGCCCGCGAAGGCATCGACGCCAAGTTCGTGATCTGCAACAACGGACGCTACCGGCTCCTCGACCTGAACATCGGGGAGTACTGGGCCGAGCAGGGCATCGCCCCCCATTCCGTCCCGGACGCCTTCGACCTGAGCCGGCCCGCCATCGACTTCACCGCCCTGAGCGAGTCCCTGGGAGTCACGGCCCGCCGGGTCGAGAAGCGCGATCAGATCGAAGACGCCATCACGCAGATGTGGGCCCACAACGGCCCGTTCCTCGTAGATCTGGTGGTGGACTGATGTCCGTGACATCGACCGAGGCACCGCCGCGTGCCGACTCGCAAGGTCTCGCCCTCACCGCGTCGAAGGCCGAGAACCTGGTCCGGGACTGGCTGCGCAGACTGCGCGGCGGCGCCGTTCCGGAAGAACTCACCGCCCACCTCGCCAACGGGATGCGCCTGGAACTGCCGGAGCGCATCGTACGCGGCGTCGAAGAGTTCACCCAGTGGTGCCGGGACGGCGCCCACCACCTGCTCACCGGTCTCCCGCTCGGCGGCGGAGTCCTGGAGGTGACGCTCACCTCGCCCGTGCACGCCCAGGTGGTCGTCACCTCCCCGTCCCCCGAAGCCGGCCACCTCAGCCAGGAATGGTGGGTGGTGCTGTGCGACGGGGTCCCCCGGATCCGCGTCATCACCGTCACCGGACTGCACCCCGAGCCCTCGCTCACCCCGGCCTCCGCCGCACTGGTGTAGGCACGCACGTGAACCACCGGGCGGGCCCGTCGCACGTGTTCCGTGCCGGGCCCGCCCTTTCTCCGTCCACCGACCAGCCAAGGAAGACACCATGCCCCCCAGCCTCGTCATGCCGCGCCCACGACTGGACGGCCGGCGCATCGGGATCCTCGTCGAGAGCGACTTCGTGGAAGAGGAGATCTCCTACTACCAGCACCGGTTCGCGGAGGAGGGCGCCGAGGTCGTCCTGCTCACCAGGCTGTGGGGAAATCCCTCACTCACCTTCACCGGGCACGAGCAGCGCGCACCGCTCACCGTCAGCGGCGACCTCGAAGAGCTCGACTACACCGAACTCTCCCGTTACTCCGCCCTGCTGGTCCCCTCCGGCATGGTCTCCGACCGGCTCCGCTTCAGTGAGGACGTGAACACACCCGCGCCCGCGATCGACTTGATGCGCCGTGCCTTCCGACTGCCCAGGTTGCTCAAGGCGTTCTCCTGCCATGCGCTGTCACTGCTCTCGGCGGCCCCTGAGCTGATCGCCGGGCGCCCCGTCACCTGCCACAACAACCTGGTCGGCGACGTCCGCAACATGGGGGCCGTCTACACCAACCAGGACGTCGTCGCCGACAACGATCTGGTGACCGGACGCACGGTGGCCGAATGCCACCTCCTCGCCCGTGCCGTGATCGAACTCCTGGACGAGTCCGCCGAGCAGGCGGCGCGATCCGTGCCGGAACAGGAGGCGGCATGACCACGCCCGCGTCCGCGAAGATCCCGTTCTCCTTCTCCGAAACCACCGCCGGCTACGTGGTCGAACGGCGCGGTTCCGAACTCGACCTCCGCACTCTCGACGACCGGCGGGTGATCGTCCACCTGACCGACACCACACACGGGCAGCGGCTGCGGAACCTGGGCGAGCCGTACGACGACGTCAGCGGCCACCTGCACGAGTTGCTGCGGCCCGGCACGTTCCTCTTCTGTTACGGGCCGGTGTACCCCGAAGCGGGCGGCCTGCGATTCCAGGCGGCACAACTGATCTTCGTCGGCGACGAGGACGGCGCCGGCTGGCCCTTCGAGCGCCCCGGCTGGTGGCGCGAGCAACTGGCCCGCATCGCGGACTTCTACCGGCGCTCCCAGTTCGGCGAGGCTCCCGTCGACTTCGGGGACTACCGGACGGTGATCAGCGGCACCGGAGGCAAGACCGAGCAGCACGTCCAGGAGACGGACACCATCTCCCGCATGGTCTACGGCATGGCCAGCGCATACATGCTGACCGGCGACGAGAAGTCTCTCGAAGTCGCCGAAAAGGGGGCACGCTACCTCCACGACCACATGCGCTTCGTCGACCCGGACGAAGGCGTCGTGTACTGGTACCACGGCATCGATGTCACGGGCGGCCGTGAACACCAGCTCTTCGCCTCCGAGTTCGGTGACGACTACCAAGCCATCCCCGCCTACGAGCAGATCTACGCCCTGGTCGGTCTCACCCAGACCTATCGCCTGACCGGCTCCCCGCGGATCCTCACGGACATCGACGGCACCGTCCGGCTGTTCGAGAAGTACTTCGCCGACCGGCAGTTGGGCGGGTACTACTCCCACATCGACCCGGTCACGCTCAGCGCCCACCACGAGAGTCTCGGTCCGAACCGCGCCCGGAAGAACTGGAACTCGGTCGGTGACCACGCGCCGGCCTATCTGTTCAACCTGTTCCTGGCGACCGGCGAAAAGCGCTACCGCGACATGCTTGAGCACACGTTCGACATGATCGTCACACACATGCCCGACGACACCAGCCCCTTCGTCCAGGAGAGGTTCCACGCGGACTGGACGCCGGACCGCGAGTGGGGCTGGCAGCGGGACCGCGCGGTGGTGGGCCACAACCTCAAGATCGCGTGGAACCTCATGCGGATGCAGGGCACGCTGCCCAAAAGGGAGTACCGGGCGCTGGCCGAGCACATCGGCAGCACCATGCCCGGCGTGGGCCGAGACGCGCAGCGCGGCGGCTGGTACGACGTGCTGGAGCGACGCGCACAGAACGGACGCCACCCCTTCGTCTGGCACGACCGCAAGACGTGGTGGCAGCAGGAGCAGGCGATCCTCGCCTACCTGATCCTGGCCGGCAGCACGAACCGGGAGGACTTCCTCACCCACGCACGGGAATCCTCCGCCTTCTACAACGCCTTCTTCCTCGACCACGACGAAGGCGGAGTCTTCTTCACCGTCCTGGCCCAAGGCATGCCGTTCCTCGTCGGCAACGAGCGGCTCAAGGGCAGCCATGCCATGGCCATGTACCACAAGGCCGAACTCTGCTTTCTGGCCGAGGTGTACACCCAGCTCCTGATCAACCGTGAACCGCTCGACCTGTACTTCTGCCCCGAACCCGGCGCCCGCTTCCCGGACGGCCTGCTGCGCGTCGCCCCCGACGTCTTCCCGTCGGGCCACGTCGTCCTGGACCAGGTGCTGATCGACGGGGCGCCCTACCACGACTTCGACGCCGAGACGATGGCGGTACGCCTGCCCGCGAGCGACCAACGGCTGCGGGTAAAGGCACGGCTGCGTCCGGTGCGACATTAAGGGGGCCCACACCATGGTCACCAGCGATCTTCTCCCGGCCTCCGCCCGGTGGCACATCGCCGCCGGGCGGGCCTGGCCGCTCGGCGCGAGCCCCGTGCCCGGCGGCGTCAACTTCGCCTTCCACGCCAACGGCGCACGCGCCGCGTGGCTGGTGCTCATGGACGCGGTGGACGGCACTATCGTCGCCGAACTGCCGTTCCCCGAAGGCGGCCGGTTCGGCACGCTGTTCACCGCCACCGTGCGGCGACTGGACACCGACCGCTTCCATTACGGCTACCGCGTCGCGTACACCTCCGGCGGACTCTCGCCCGTCCTGCTCGACCCCTACGCCACGGAGTTGACCGGTGCGGGGGAGTGGGGCCAACGCCCCCGCTACCGGTCCGCCGTCGCCCCGACCGACTTCGACTGGGGCGACGACCGCCCGCCGCGCATTCCGCACGGCGACCTGATCATCTACGAGACACACGTGCGGGGGTACACCCGGCACGCCTCCGCCGCGGTGACCTCCCCGGGTACGTACGCCGGCCTGCGCGAAAAGATCCCGTACCTGAGGGAACTCGGCGTCAACTGCGTCGAGTTGCTGCCCGTCTTCGAGTTCGACGAGACGGACAACACGTTCGTGTCGCCGGCTACCGGCAAGCCACTGCGCAACTTCTGGGGCTACAACAGCGTCGGCTTCTTCGCGCCAAAAGCGGGCTACGCGTCGCGAACCGGCCAGGGAGACGCCTCCCGCGAGCTGAAGTCGCTGGTCAAAGCGATGCACGCGGCAGGCATCGCGGTCATTCTCGACGTCGTGTACAACCACACGGCCGAGGGCGACCACCGCGGCCCCACCCTGTCCCTGCGCGGCCTGGACGAGTCCGCCTACTACCTGCTGGACGACGCGGGCCGCCCCCTCAACCTCACCGCCACCGGCAACACCGTCAACTGCAACCACCCGGTGACCCGCACCCTCATCCTGGACAGCCTGCGCCACTGGGCCACCGAGTACCGCGTCGACGGCTTCCGGTTCGACATGGCGGCCATCCTCACCCGGGGGACCGACGGCCGGCCGCTGTCCGACCCACCGCTCGTCGAGGCCATCGCTCGCGACCCGGCCCTGGCTCACTGCGTGCTCATCGCCGAGGCAACGGACGCCGCCGGCGTCCACCAAATCGGCTCCTTCCCCGCCTACGGGCGGTGGAGCGAATGGAACATGCGCTACCGCGACGCCATCCGGCGCTTCCTCCTGGGCCGGCCCGGCTCGGCGGGAGAGTTCGCCACCCGGCTGGTCGGCTCACCCGACCTCTATCGGGAACGCGGCGCCACCGCCTCGGTCAACTACATCACCTGCCACGACGGGCTGACCCTGGCCGACTGGACCTCCTACGACCACCGCCACAACGAGCCCAACGGCGAGGACGGAAAGGACGGCATCCCGGACGAGGAGAGCTGGAACTGCGGACACGAAGGCCCCACCGACGACCCCGCCGTCCTGCGGCTGCGCGCCCAGCAGGCCCGCAACGCTCTCCTGTTGCTCCTGGCGAGTCACGGCGTGCCCATGATCCTGGCCGGCGACGAATTCGGACGCACCCAGCACGGCAACAACAACACCTACGGCCAGGACGGCCCGCTCGGCTGGGTCGACTGGAACCACCGCGTCGCGCATGCCGGGCTCCTCGGCTTCACCCGGCGCGCCATAGCGCTGCGCCACGCGCACCCGGTGCTCCGCCGCACCGTACATCCGGACAGCCGGGTCGCGCCCGGCGCGCCCTGCCCCCCGGTCAGCTGGCACGGGGAGGAGCCGTGGGAACCGGACTGGTCGGAGGGCTCGACGCTGCTCGCTGCGATGCTCCACGAGGACCGTGACGACGCTCCCGCGGACTGTGTCTACCTGGCGGTCAACGCGGGTGGCTCCGAACGGACCGTACGACTTCCCGAGCCGCCGCCCGGTCTGCGATGGCATGTCTTCGCCGACACCGGCTCCCCGGCCCACCAGGACGGACACGAGGTGGGTGAGGAACCCCTCTGCGGCGACACACACTGGACGCTGGGCGCCCACGCGAGCCTGCTGCTCGTCGCCGGGGGAGTGTGAGTCCGCGAGGGGGCCGGCGGCTTCCCGCGCCGCGTGTGCGGGAGCGGGAAGCCGCCGACGGTGCGGTGGGCACCAAGGTCACGCGGTGGCGAGCGCGTTCGGCTCGCGGTGGACGATGGTCATCGAACGGTCGAGGCCGGCCAGCCGTAGCTGGGACATGAGCGCCGGTGAGGCTCCCTCGACCACCACTTCGGCCGACTGCGGCACCTGCTGGCCGGCCACAGCCAGGCACCTCACCGCGCCGCTCGGCAGGAGATCCGAGTCGTGCACATCGATCACCAGGCGTCGGGTGACCTGCCGGACGGCCCGGTCCAGGACCGAGCGCACCGTCTCGACATCGTGATCCTCGCCCGCCATACGTACGACGGTGCTGCTGCCCGCGGTCCCGAGACTCAGCTCAAAGCTCATGACTACTCCCTATCTCTACCGGCCACGGAAAGTCTTGTTCCCGGGCACCAATAATGTCTCTGCAAAAAGGATCGCGGAAGTGCCCAAGTCCTGTCCAATAACTTTCATGATGACGTGAACGCATGGATATCGATACGAGACTTCTACGTCACTTCGAGGAGCTGGCGCGGGAGGGAAACCTGACCCGCACCGCGAAACTGCTTTTCATCACGCAACCTTCGTTGACGAAACAAATAAGAAAACTTGAAACTCTCATGGGTGTGCGGCTGTTCAGCCGGAGCCGTCACGGAATGGAGTTGACTCCCGCCGGCGCGGAGCTCGCCACGCGGCTGCCGGAGCTCCTCGCGGACTGGGACGACCTGGTGCATCGCACACGTGGGGCGGCTCGTGACACCGTACGCGTCCTGCGGGTCGGCTTCGTGGCCAGCGCCGCCAACGAGGACACGCAGTCGATCCTCGCCGAGTTCGCCGGGCGACGACCGCGATGGCGGGTCGAGATGCGGCAGACGCAGTGGAGCGACCCCACCGCCGGTCTCGCCACGGGGGACGTCGACGTCGCGCTGCTGCGGCTGCCCTTCCCGGGGCAGGAGCGCTTCCGGCACGAAGTACTGATCACCGAGCCCCGCTGGATCGCCCTGCCGGTCGGTCATCGTCTCGCCCATCAGCGTGAAGTCGCCTTCGACGACGTACTCGACGAGCCCTTCGTCGCCGTCCCGGAGGAGTCCGGTTGGTGGCGCGACTACTGGCTCGCGACGGAGGAGCGCCGGGGCCGGCCTGTACGTATCGGCACGGTGGCGCGCAGTCCGGACGAATGGCTGCACGCGGTCGCCGGCGGCTACGGCATCAGCCTCACCCCCATGGCCACCGCCTCCTTCTACCAGCGGCCCGACGTCATCTACCGCCCGCTGACCGGGGTCGCGCCCAGCGACGTGGGGGTGGTCTGGCCGCTGAACGACCAACCCCCGTCCGCCGTCCATGATTTCGTTGAAAGCTGTATTGCAGTCCGGGCCGTACGCGCGCCGGTCTTACCGGCCGGAAACAAAGGCGTGGATCTTCCAAAGTCGCATCGGAATTGATTGGCCTGGCGCCGAGTTGGCGACACGGTAAGCCTGAGTGATCTTGTGACTTTGTACAGTTGCCGTTGCGAGAGGCTTCTGAGGCTCCCGATACTTGCAGCGCCCAGCTCGCGCGGCCCGAGCCCGACCGTTTAGGCGGAATCACGAATTCGGCGGGCGAGAGGTCAACGACTGCATGATTGGAGCGCAATATGCCGGACCATCAGAACAATTCGACGTTGCCCAGCAGTACGGACGTGCTGATTGTCGGCGCGGGGCCGACCGGCCTGGCCCTGGCCTGCGCGCTGCACAGCCAGGGCGTGGATTACGTTCTGGTGGATCGGGCGGCAAGCAACGCCGTCCACTCGCGTGCGGCGGCCGTCCACGCCCGCACCCTTGAATCGCTCGCCACCATCGGAGCCGCCGACGCACTGATCGAGAGGGGGAGGCCGGGACGTTCCTTCACCGCACGGGACGGAGAGCGCAGTGTGATCCACACTCCCTTCGACGAACTGGACACGCCTTATCCCTTCGTCCTCGCGGTCCCGCAGCAGACCACCGAGGAGGTTCTCGAGGAACGGCTCGTCCAACTCGGCGGCAGGGTGCATCGGCGCACCACCGTGTTTGCCCTGAACGAACTGTTCCCCGGGATGAACGCACTGGTCAGCAGTGAAGAGACCGGCGAGGTACGAGCCCTGCGGGCGCGCTGGGTAGTGGGGTGCGACGGAGTGCACAGCACCGTCCGTGAGCAGTCCGGTATCCCGTTCACCGGCCACGAGAAGCCCCACAACTTCGCCCTCATCGAGTTCACCATGGACTGGTCCGGCCCTGAGGGGGAGATCACCTTCTTCTTCTCGCCGTCCGGTCTGCTTGCCGTCTCCCGACTGGAGGGAGATACCTACCGTGCCGTCGCACTCGTCGACGACGACACACCGGCGCCCGACGAGCGTGCGGTACAGGCCCTCCTGGAGTCCCGCGGCCCCAGCGCGGCGGGCGCCAAGGTCAGGGAGTTGCGGATGTCGTCCACGTGGCGGGTGCGCCATCGTCTCGCCGATACCTTCGGAGAGGGTCCTGTCTTCCTGGTCGGAGACGCCGCCCACGTGCACAGTCCGGTCGGCGCCCAAGGCATGAACACAGGACTTCAGGACGCTTTCAACCTGGCCTGGAAGCTCGCGGCCGTGGCCAGGGGAGAGGCCTCACCGACGCTCCTGCGCACGTACAACGCCGAACGGCGGCCCATGGCACAGGGGCTGCTCGCCTTCGCCGCCCAGCTCCACGACATCTCCACCATGAGCGACCCCGACAAGATCCGGATGCGCAACGACGTCCTCGGTGCCGCAGGACAACTGCCGGAGGTCCGCGCCTGGCTGGCGAGCCGCCTGGCCCAGCTCTCCGTCACCTACGGCGGCGGAGAAGGCCCGAGCCCGGCGGTGGGCGACCGCATGCCTCCCCGCCCCGGCATGGCTCCGGGGCTGGGCTGGTCCCTCCTTGTGCCGTCGGGCGCCGGCCTTGCCGCTGCCGAGGCCACGGCGAGAGAGATACCCGTCCCGGTCGCCGTGGCCGAGGCGGCCGGCCTTCCGCACGCCGTGCTCGTGCGCCCGGACGGTCATGTCGCACTGACTGCCCCCGTGGCCCTGCTGGCGGAGCTGCCAGGACGCCTGCGGGAGTGGCTCCACCGCGACCGGCCCACCGGCGTCTGATCCCCGTCCCCCGGCAAGAGCCCCACCCCACCCCTCGAACATTTGTAAAGGAGAGCGCATGGCACCGCAGGACACCCCGTCGCGTCCCGTCGCCCCGACACTGATGCACGTCGCCCTCGTGTGCGCCGACATCGACGAGTCGCTGCGCTTCTACCGGGACGGCCTCGGCTACACGCGTATCTACGAGTGGAGCAGGTCCTCCGAGCAGGACCCGCCCTGCCGGCACATCTACGAGGGCCGGGCCCTCTACATCGAACTCGGCGGTGGCACCTATCTGGAACTGTTCCCCGGCGGCCGCGACGACGTGGATTCCCTGCCCGGTCCCCTCCAGCACATCGCCCTGATCGTGCCCAGCGTCGACGAGGCGTACGCCAACTGCCTCGCGGCGGGAGGGCGGCCCTTCCCCTTCGACGAATGGCCCGGCCGGCCGACCAGCATCGTGCTCAACGGCGAGCCCGAGACGAAGGCCCGGGTCGCCTTCGTCAAGGGCCCCAGCGGAGAACTCGTAGAACTGTTCGAGCTGCACACCCCCGTAGTCGCCCGCTAGCTGCCGAGCCGCGCTGATCCCGGCGCGGCGAAGGAGGATATATGCGTTACACCCTGCTGGGTAAGACAGGACTGCGGATCTCCGAACTCGCCCTGGGGACCGTCACATTCGGCGAGGACTGGGGATGGGGTGCGTCACTGCCGACAAGCCGGGCCATCCTCGACCGCTACGCCGAGGCCGGCGGGAATTTCATCGACACGGCGGACCACTACACCGGCGGCACCTCCGAGCGCTACCTGGGTGACATTCTGAAGGGCCGCCGGGACCGGTTCGTCGTGTCCACCAAGTACACCCTGCAGACCGACCCCGACGACATCAACTCGGCGGGCAACCACCGCAAGAACCTCACCGCCTCCCTGGAGGCCAGCCTGCGGCGACTGGGGACGGACTACATCGATCTGCTGTGGGTCCATGCCCATGACACCCTGACGCCGGTGCCCGAGATCATGCGCACCCTCGACGACCAGGTGCGGGCCGGCAAGGTCCACTACGTAGGCATCGCCAACTGGCCGGCCTGGGAGGTCGCCCAGGCGAACACCCTTGCCGAACTGCGCGGTTGGTCTCCGTTCGTCGGCCTGCAGATCCGCTACAACCTGCTGGAGCGGGCACCTGAGCGCGAACTGCTGCCGATGGCGCGGCAGTTCGACATCCCGGTACTGGCCTGGGGAGCCTTGTCGGAGGGTCTTCTCACCGGCAAATATCTCACCGGCGGGACGGGCCGGCTCACCGTCGAACCGCGCGAACACAACAGCCGTCCGGGCACCGAGGCCGTCGTCCGCGAGGTCGTGACAATCGCCGAGGAAGGCGGCTGGTCGCCTGCGCAGGTCGCACTCGCCTGGCTGTTGCACCGGCCGCAGACCGTCATTCCGATTCTGGGGGCCACCAAGGAGAAGCAGATCGAGGACTCCCTCGGGTGCGTCGACGTCGTACTCTCCGCCGACCAGCTGGGCCGTCTCGACGAGCGCAGCCGGATCGAACTCGGTTACCCCCACGACCTGATGGGCGATCCCGTCACCCTGAAGGACATGTACGGCCGCGACTGGAGCAACATCGTCGACCGACGCACCACGGTGCGTCGCGGCGTCAACGACGACGCCCACTTCGGTGCCGCACGCTCCAGCTGACCGTCCGGGCGCCGGAGTCACCGGACTCCGGCGCCCTGATTCCCAGCCGACCACGCGCGATAGAGAGCAGCCTTCTTACCTAGTTCCCATCACCTACAGCCGGGGGAAAAGCATGTCCACCAGTACGGCGGCGACGACCACCAGGGACGCCCTCTCCGACTTCGCAGGCGACGTCTTCCGCTCCATGTCCCGAGTGGACCAACGACGTTGGGCCGAGGTCTATCTGCGGGGCCTGCTTGTGGTCGAGGGCAAGAAATCAGTGCGCAGGATCTCCGAGGACGTCCTGTCCGTCCCTGCCCACCAGTCCCTCCAGCAGTTCATCAACCAGAGCCCGTGGGAGTGGGAGCCGGTTCGGGCCCACATCGCGCGCTACGTGAGCCAAGGGGAGCCCGCCAAGGCCTGGGTGCTGTCCCGGGTGGCCATACCCAAGCGCGGCGACCGTTCGGTCGGCGTGGAGCGGCGCTTCCTTCCCGAAGCCGGCCGCACGGTGAACTGCCAGATCGGCCTGTCGGTCGCCCTGGCCGTCCCGTCCGGGAACATTCCGGTCAACTGGCGACTGCTGATGCCGTCGAAGTGGCTCGCCGACAGCGCGTTGCGGGAGTCCGCGTACATACCGGACGACGTGCGGGCCAACGTCGAATGGATCGATTTCGTCGCCATGCTGGACGAACTGGAGTCTCAATGGGAGGTGGGCCGGGTCCCGGTGGTCGCGGATCTGACCCACCTCGCCGAGGTGCCCGAGTTCGTCACGGAACTCACCGCCAGGGGAATCGACTTCAGCTTCGAGGTCGACGGCTCGCTCGAAGTGCTCGACTCGGCAGGGCAGCGACGCCCGGCCCGTACCGTCCACGCTGCCCGCAGCGCCTTCAAGCGGGCCGGATCCGCCCTGGCCCTGGGCCGCTGGTGCGGTCAGGCGAGCGCACCCTGCGGCCACCGTGACACGATGAAGGTCGTCTCCAGCCTCGTGACGCTCCCCGGCCCGACAGGTTCCCGCGGCGGGCAGGGGCCTCAAGTCCGCCTGCTGACCGAGGTGTCGCCCTCCGGCACGGCGAAGCACGCGTGGATCACCAACCTCAGCGGACACCGTGTCGACGACATCATTGCCCTCAGCAGGCTCACGCAGCGGTCCAAGGAAAACACCCGGACCATGGAACACAGCTTCGGGCTGCGCGACTTCGAAGGCCGGTCCTACCGCGGCTGGCACCATCACATGACCATGGTCTCGGCGGCCTACGCCTTTCACCGGCTCGCCGACCGGCGGCCGTCCGCCCGGCCCAGGTAGCGAGGCGACGGCACACACGTCCGCCCGTACGACGTCGGAGATGACTCGTGGAGCGCGCAATCCCAAGGAGTCGCAAGCCATGCCACAGGAAGCCACCGGGCAGCCGGCCCCCTACGGTCACCCTCTCGCCGTCTTCTCCGACGACCTGTTCGGATATCTGTCCCGGGCGGACCAGCGTCGGTGGGCCGAGACTTACCTGAGGGGCCTGCTCGTCACCCGCGGCAAAAAGTCGCTGCGCAGAATGGCGGAGACCGTCTCCCCCCTGCCGACCGCGGCCCACTCGCTGCGCCAGTTCCTCAATGCCAGCCCTTGGGACTGGGCCCCGGCCCGGCGTGAGATCACGCGCCGGGTCGGCGGGGCGCTCCCGGTCAGAGCCTGGTCCATGGAGTCGGTGTTCCTGCCCAAACGGGGCAGTCACTCGGTCGGCGTGCATCGCAGCTTCGTCCCCGCGTCCGGCCGCACCGTCAACGGTCAGCAAGGGGTGGGGATATTCCTCGCCACGGACACGGGAGCTTTCGCAGCCGACTGGCGCCTCGTGCTCCCACCCGACTGGACGGACGACCCCGCACAGCGTCAGCGGGCCCGGATCCCGGACGCCGTACGCGCACAGTCCGTGCACGACTGCGTTCTGGACCTCGTACGGGCCCTGGACGCAGAGGTCCAGCACGCCAAGGTCCCGGTCATCGCGGACCTGGCGGGCCCCGCGAACCCGCTTCCCGTCCTGCGCGGTTTGAGCACACGGGATCAGGAGTTCATCATCGCGGTCCCGGCCGGCCTCCGGGTGGTGCCCGAGCGCAGCAGCCGGACCCCGGTCCCCGTCGGCGAATTACTGCGGCGAAGCGGACACCGCAAACTGCACGCGGCCTTCGAACGCAGGGACGGCCTCCCCATGCGCAGGGTGCGGGTCGCCTCGTCGACGGCCTGGCTCACCGGATCAGAACCCCATGCTTCGGACAGCGGGCACACGGTACTGCGCTTCTTCGCCACGCATCTGCCGACCGGACAGGGACGGATCTGGGTCACCAACGCCCTGCACCGTCGTATCGACGACCTGCTCGACCTCGTCCGCCTGCACCCGGGCGCCGCCGACGCCATCCGGACGATGAGCGACGAGCACGGGCTGCTCGACTTCGAAGGCCGCTCCTTCCCCGGCTGGCACCACCATATGACGCTGGTCTCCGCGGCTCATGCCTACCGGCGACTGGGCCAGGCGCTGGGCGATCCGCAGATCCGTCACCCGCGGCCCAGACCGGCCGCCTGACCCGAAATCAGTCAGACCCCTTGACCGCCCACCTCGCCACCGCTGTTCCCGGCATCGAGCCGGCCGGCTCCGCAGGGTCAGCTGCGGGCTGTGGCCAGCAGGGTGAAGGCGGCGATGATGACGGCGACACGGACGTAGTGGAAGCGGAGCCAGCGGTTCAGCTGCTCCTTCCAGTCGTCGGGCCGGTTCTCCGGGGTCCATGTCTTGCCCTGGTTGTTGATCGGGACGAGCAGCAGGATCGACATGATCACGCTGAGTATCAGCAGCGCGCCGGCGGTGACGACGAGGCCGGCGCCGTGGTGGTGCCATCCGGTGACGGCCCAGGCCGCGACGAGGACGACCGAGCCGATGTACCAGACCGGCATCACGGCGCCGAGCATCCGGCCCCCGTGGGCGTGGGCGAGTTGGCCGCTGTCCTCGGGGAGTGCGTTGAAGATCGGGTTCATGACGAAGGCGACGGCGAACTCCACCCCCACCATCACGCCGACGACCACGATGGTGACGACCTCAAGTGCGTTGAACATGACGACCCTCTCGAAATCTAGTGGTGCTAGCTGTTGAGGCAACGCTAGTACTGTTGTCGCTTGATTGTCTAGCGGTGCTAGGATCGGATCATGTCGGTACAGGAACGCAAGGAGCGCGAACGGGCGGCCCGCGAGCGTCTGATCGTGGCGACAGCCCGCGAACTCGCCGAGAAGCAGGGCTGGGACGCGGTCACCACCCGCCGGCTCGCCGAGCGCATCGAGTACAGCCAGCCCGTCCTCTACAGCCACTTCCGCGGCAAACGGGAGATCATCGGCGCCGTCGCCCTGGAGGGCGCCGCCGAGATGGCCGCGGCTGTACGTGCCGCCACCGCCGCCGCGGACAGCCCGCGCGAGCGGGTGTACTCCCTCGCCCGCGCCTACCTCGACTTCGCCAAGCGCAACCCCGCGGTCTACGACGCCATGTTCCAGCTCGACGGCGGTCTCCCGTACGCACAGGAGGACACCCCGGAACCTCTCAAGGACGCCTTCGCCGCACTCCTGGAATGCCTCGCCGAGGTCGCAGGGGACGGCGTGGACCCGGGGCTGTTCACCGAGGTGTTCTGGGCGTCCCTGCACGGGGTGGCGACCCTGACCCGGTCGGGGCGGCTACCGCCGGCGGAAACCGAGCGGAGGGTGGAGCTGCTGGTGGGCCGGCTGGCCATGGTCTGACCCATTGCCCGGCGGGCACACGGCCAAGGTCTCGGACCATGGGCTGCTGGCCTTGCTCGACGGCCGCGTATCCGGGGCGGTGCCGCAGTCGGTTCGGGATCGCCGGAGACGCGGTCTCGATCGTGCGGCGCTTGACGAGCAACACGACGATCAGGACGACTTGGAGGAGGGCGACGAGGACCATGCCCAAGGACGCCTGAGGTTCGTCTCCCACGAGGTTGGAGATCAGGCTGGTGTCCCAGAGCCCGTGGACGAGTATCGGCAGCAGGATGACACCGCCGACGCGCAGGCGCGGGTAGAAGAAGTAGCCCGAGGTGGACATGACGAGAGCCTGCACGAGGGCCTGCGCGCCCTGGCCGAAGGCGTCGCTGACGTGCACGAGTCCGAAGACGAGCGAGGAATACAGGGCGACCTTGCTCTCGGTGAGTCCGGCCCGCTGGAATGCATGGACGCCGATGCCCCGGAACATGAGTTCTTCGCCGACGCCGACGAACACCCCGAGCAGCAGCAGGCACGCCATAAGCGAAGCGCTCTGGTCGGCGAGGTGCCCGTAGTTGAGGCCGACCAGGGCGACGGCGATCATCGAGATCGGTACCCGGCGCGTCCAGCGCCGCACGGGCGCACGGTAGTGCAGGACCTCGCTCCACCAGCCGAACAGACATCCCGGGCAGCCGCTTACCCGGCAGAACCGGCGCACGCTCGACCCCAATAGAGTGGTGGCTCCAGAATTTGGTAAATTGGTGGTATGGAGAGCCGTACCGCCACGCAGCGCCTGACCCCCAAGGGGCGGGCGACCCGGGACCGTATCGTGGCCGCCGCGGCCCAGCTAATGTTCGAGCGGGGTGTGGCGGGGACCAGTACCGAAGACGTGCAGAAGGCGGCCGGTGTCACCAGCCCGTCGCAGATCTACCACTACTTCGGCGACAAGAAGACGCTGGTCCAGGCCGTCATCACGTACCAGACCGAGTACGTGCTCGCCTTCCAGCGGCCGCTGCTCAGCCGGCTGGACAGCTTCGAGGCGCTGGAGGCGTGGCGGGACGCCATCATCCAGGCGCAGCAGGCGAACGGCTGCGAGGGCGGCTGCCCGATCGGGTCGCTGTCCGTGGAGCTCTCCGACCGTGATCCGCAGGCCCGCGCCCAGCTCGCCGCGGGCTACGCCGAGTGGCAGGACGCGATCCAGGCGGGGCTCCAGGAGATGCAGAACCGGGGCGAGTTGGGCCCCGAAGCCGACCCGGAGCAGCTGGCGCTGGCCACGCTCACCGCGTTGCAGGGCGGTCTGCTGATGACCCAGGCCCGCCGCGACACGATCGCGCTGGACGCCGTCCTGACCGCGATGATCGAGCGGATCCGCTACCACGCCGTGAGCTGAGCTGAGCTGAGCCGTTCGCCGGTGAAGCGGGCCGGTTGAGCCGCGGCGCGCGCCGAAGTGACCCCCTGAACGTTTGACACCGTCTCCGCGGCGACTAAAAATAGAGGGAGCACTCTAAAAACTCGGAAGAAGGCAGCACGATGGAACTCAACGATCAGGTCGCACTCATCACCGGCGGCACCGCCGGCATCGGCCTCGAAGCCGCCCGCCTCCTCGTCAGGGCAGGCGCGACCGTCGTCATCTCCGGCCGTGACGCCGAGCGCGGCGCCAAGGCCGTCGCCGACATCGCACAGGGTCCCGGAACGGTCCGTTTCGTGGCCGCGGACCTCGCCGACCTGGAGTCGGTCGGGGCACTCGCCGAAGCGGCAGGACCGGTCGACATCCTGGTCAACAACGCCTCAGCCTTCCCGGTCGCGCCGACCGTCGAGCAGGACATCGCCGGCTTCCAGCGGATGTTCGACACGAACGTGCGGGGCACGTACTTCCTGACCGCGGCGCTCGTGCCCGCCATGCTGGCCAAGGGCAGCGGAAGCATCGTCAACGTCACCACCATGGCCGCCTCGATGGGCGTCCCCGGCGCCTCCGGCTACAGCGCCACGAAGGCCGCCCTCGCGTCCTTCACCCGCACCTGGGCCGCGGAGTTCGGCCCGCAGGGCGTACGGGTCAACAGCGTCGCCCCCGGCCCGACCATCACCGCAGGCGTCCTCGCCGAGTGGGGCGACGGTGTCGCCGAGCTCGGCAAGGGCCTCCCACTGCGCCGTACCGCCAACCCCCTTGAGATCGCCGAGGCCATCTACTTCCTCGCCTCACCCCGCTCCAGCTACGTCACGGGCTCCACCCTCGCCGCCGACGGTGGCGGCACCGCCGTTTGAGGGACGCGCGCGGACACTCATGGGAACGGAGAGCCGCAGCGGGCGGTGAGGATCCACACTGCTGTCAGCACCCTGGCGCAGGGCACGTCACGGCGGTACCAGCGCCTGCTGCGGGTGCTCCGTCAACCGACGACTTTCGACAACTCTCAAGGTGGACACCATGACCGTCACGGTCGGACTTCTCGTACAGCTGGAAGCAAAGCCCGGCAAGGAAGACGAACTCGCCTCGTTCCTCGAAGCGGGTCGCGCGCTCGCGATGCAGGAGTCAGGGACGGTGACCTGGTACGCGTTCCGTACGGGCCTGAGCGGGTTCGGCATCTTCGACACGTTCGAGACCGAGGACGGCAGACAGGCACACCTCGCCGGTGAAATCGCCAAGGCGCTGGGCGAAGCAGCTCCCGATCTGCTCGCTCGGAATCCTGAGATCACGTCCGTCGACGTGCTCGCCGCGAAGTAGCCGAGCCGATACCGGGCCCGGCTCAGGTCAGGTCAGGTCAGGTCTTACGAAACGCGAACGTGGGGGCGGCGCGGCCGTTTCGGCGGTAGGAGCCGCGTCGCGGTGGCTGCTAAGTGGTCGTTCTCTTCGACCACCGCACACCAGCCCGGCCCATTCCCACGCCCAGCGCGCCCTTCTCACACCGTTCTCACACCCTTCTGCGGCACGGTCGGACTCTCGGGATTCATTCGGTCACGCTGCCCAGGAGGAGAACCGTTGACCATCGCAGGTGTGCGCAGGAAAGCTCCGCTGTGGCTGGCCACGGCGGCCCTCGCGGCCGGCCTGGCCGGATGCAGCGGGGACAGCGGCGGCGGCGCGCCGGACACGGGCAGGGAGAGTCCGAGCGCCAGCGCGCAGCGTACGGATTCGGCCCAGTCAACGAACATCGTGTGGGTGCTGACCGACGACCTGTCGTCGGATCTGGTGAACTACATGCCTCACGTGAAGGCCATGCAGAAGAGCGGCATGTCCTTCACGAACTACACGGTGACGGACTCGCTGTGCTGCCCGTCGCGTTCCTCGATCTTCACCGGTAAATTCCCCCACAACACAGGGGTTTTCACCAACATGCCCCCGGACGGTGGCTTCGAGACCTTCCACGAGAAGGGGAACGAGGACAAGACCTTCGCCACCGCCCTCCAACAGCAGGGCTACCGCACCGCGATGATGGGCAAATACCTCAACGGCTATCAGCCGGACATGACCGTGAACGGCAAGAAGAACTACGTGCCCCCGGGCTGGAACGAGTGGGACGTGGCCGGAAACGGCTACAAGGAATACGACTACACACTCAACCAGAACGGCAAGACGGTCGACTACGGGCACGACCCGGCCGACTACCTGACCGATGTCGTCAGCGCAAAGGGCCAGGAGTTCATCGAGAACTCGGCGAAGGCGAAGAAGCCCTTCATGCTCGACATCTCGACGTTCGCGCCGCACGGCCCGGCCACGCCGGCCCCCGAGGACCGGGACGCGTTCCAGGATCTGCCGCTCCCGAAGCCACCGGCCTTCGACAAGACCCCGACCGACGCCCCGCAGTGGCTCAAGGACAAGAAGGCCTTCACTCCTCAGCAGATCACGAAAATCACCAAGACGTATCGCAAGCGCGTACGCGCCGTGCAGGCGGTCGACCGCATGATCGGTGACCTCCAGGAGAAACTGAAGAAGTCGGGCGTCTACGACAACACCGTCTTCGCCTTCGCCTCCGACAACGGCTTCCACATGGGCCAGTACCGCTTGATGCCGGGCAAACAGACGGCGTTCGACACCGATGTGAACGTGCCCCTGGTCGTCACCGGACCGGGTGTCGAACAGGGGGCCACGACCAAGGCGGTCGCCTCCAACATCGACATCTGCCCGACCTTCACCGAACTGGGCGGCGGAAAGCCCGACCCGGCGACCGACGGCCGCAGTCTGGTGCCCCTGCTGCACGGGGAGACTCCGGAAGACTGGCCGCAGACGGCGCTCGTGGAGCACCACGGGCCCAACACCTCTCCCCAGGACCCCGACAAGCCCGGTAAGGGCAGCGGCAATCCGCCGAGCTACGAGGCGCTGCGCACCGACCGGTACACGTACGTCGAGTACAAGAACGGCTCTCACGAGTACTACGACCGCGGCAAGGACCCGGACATGCTGCACAACGTCTACGCCCAACTGCCCTCGGACACCAAGAAGAACCTCGCCTCCGCGCTGCTGAAGCTCCAGGGCTGCAAGGGCTCGGAGGAGTGCACCGCAGCGGCCCGAACCGACTGACCGGGGTTCCGGACGTGCCGTGCTGCCACGACCACCGATTCCCACGGTTCTCACACCCGGCGCAGACGTGTGTGGAACCCCGCGCCCGCAAACTCCCCCCATGGGAAGGACACTTGAGAGCCGGGCACACGTAACACGTCTGCTGCAACGCACGGGGTTCGACGCCGCTCCGGACGCCGTGGACGCCGCGCAGAAGGCCGGGTTCGAGGCCACGCTCGAACGCGTGCTGACCCCGACAGGAGCCGACCGCGGGGCCGGTGCGACGCCTGCCCCCGACCTCGGCTCGCTGCCGGCGCGTAACTCCGAGGCCCAACAGAAGGGTGCTCGGAAGACAGAGGACGGTACGGAGCCGAAGAAACCCGGGGACGACCCCGTCCCCAAGCACTACCGCGAAGTGCTGCGGCAGCAGCGCGAAGAACTCATCCAGTGGTGGCTGGAGCGCATGGTGGCCGCCGAGCATCCGTGGGCGGAGAAGCGGACGCTGCTGTGGCACAACCACTGGGCCACGTCCATCCAGAAGGTCAGGTCCGCTGCGGCGATGCTGCAACAGAACGAAACGCTGCGGCGGCTGGGCGGAGGCGATTTCCGCGAGCTGGCCCGGGCCATGGTGGTCGACCCGGCGCTTATGGTGTGGCTGGACGCCGAAGGCAGTGTGGCCGAGGCCCCGAACGAGAACCTCGGCCGGGAGCTGATGGAGCTCTTCGTGCTCGGGGTCGGCCACTACACCGAGTCCGACGTGCGCCAGGCTGCCGCCGCCCTCACCGGGTGGACCGTGGACCGGCGGGGCCATCCGTGGAAGGCCCAGTTCAAGCCGGGCAGGCACGACCAGGGGCAGCAGACCGTGGTGGGTGAGACGGCCGATTTCTCCGCGCGAACGCTCATCGACCACCTGGTGAGCCTGCCGGACTCGCACGCCCACGTGGCCATCCGCATGTGGGGCGCGCTGGTGAGTAACGAGAATAAACCGTCGCAGACCGCGCTGGCACGCGTCACGGCGGCCTACGGGCAACAGCGCGACACGAAGGCCATGTTCCGGGCCGTGTTCGCCGACGAGGCGTTCGCCGATGCCGACAACGTACTGGTCAAACAGCCGGTCGAATACGTGGTGGGCAGTCTGCGGGCGCTGGGCGTACGGCCTTCCGCCCTGCCGCAGAAGGCTCGGAGGCAGTTGCTGACCCGCACCCTGACGGGTCTCGGCCAGACGCCGTTCGCACCGGACAGCGTGGGCGGTTGGCCGGCCGGCGCGGCCTGGCTCACCACTGCCGCCGCCCAGGTGCGGATCACCTTCGCGCAGCAACTCGTACGCCACGCCGACCTCGACGACGTGGACGCGGCCGCCACGGCCGAGCGCCCGGATCTGCTGGCTCGCAAGCTCGGCGTCGGCGCCTGGAGCGCGGCCACGAGCGAGGTGCTGCGAGCCGCCGCGCGCGATTCCCGCAAGGTGACGGCCGTCGCGCTGACCGCACCCGAACACCTTGTCCTGAGCTGAAGGAGAGAGCCCCATGGACACCTGGACCCGACGAAAGTTCCTCATCACGAGTGGTGTTGCCGGGGGAGTCGCGCTGGCCGCCGGAGCTACCGCCTGGGGCGTGGACGAATTGCTCGCCACCGGCTCAGGTGCCGCCGAAAGTGACGCGGCGACCCTGGTGCTGGTCACCCTGTACGGAGGCAACGACGGCCTCAACACCCTGGTGCCCGCCGCCGATTCGCACTACCAGAGCCTGCGCGGGGATCTCGCGTACGACGAGGACGAGGTCCTTCCGCTGGGTGACGGACTCGGCCTCAACCCGGGGATGAAGCGAATGAAGGAGTTGTGGGACGACAAACAACTCGCCGTCGTACGGGGCGTGTCCTACCCCAAGCCGGATCACAGCCACTTCCGCTCGATGGCGATCTGGCAGACCGCGTCCCCGTCCGGTCCGGTCCCGTCGGGCTGGCTGGGCCGCTGGCTGGACCACGACGGCGGCGCGAATCCGCTCATGGGCGTCTCCGTAGGCGCCACCCTGCCGCCGTTGATGGCCGGCGAGCGGACAGCGGGCGCGGCTGTCCGGCTGGGCGGCGCGAAACTGCCGGACGCCTGGCAGCGCACCTGCACCGAGCTGGCGCACATCGACGACGACGCTCACCCGCTGCTGAAGCGGGCGGGTGCCTCGCTGGCCGACCTGACGAAGGTCACCTCGGCTTTCGGCGGTGCTCCGGACGCGGACGAGGACGGCGCCGGGGGGCCGAGCGACGACGACGCGACGAACGACGCGAGTTCCGCGGGCGGCCAGAGCGGGCTCGGCATGCAACTGGACGTGGTGGCCAGGGCGATCACGTCAGGCGTGCCCACTCGCGCGTACAGCGTGAGCCTCGGCGGCTTCGACACGCACGCCGCCGAGAAGACCACCCAGTCCCGCCTGCTCGGCCAACTCGACCACGAGCTGGGCGCGTTCCTCGACCGCGTCAGAAAGACGAAGGCAGGGCAGAAGGTCGTCGTCGCCGTCTACTCGGAGTTCGGCCGCCGCCCCAAGGCCAATGCCAACCAGGGCACCGACCACGGCACCGCCGGTCCGGTGTTCGTGCTCGGCGCACCGGTCAAGGGCGGCTTCTACGGTGACCAGCCGAGCCTCACCGACCTCACGGACGACGATCTGCGAGCGACGACCGACTTCCGCGACGTGTACGCCACCCTGCTGCGCGACGTCCTCGACACCGACCCGGCGAAGATCCTCGACGGACATGACACGACGCTCGCCTTCCTGTGAAGCCGGCCCGGCTCCCGTGGGTCAGGGTGCCCGCCGCGTCAGGGGGCCATGGGGAGCCGGACGGTCACACAGGTTCCTTCCCCGGGGGCGCTGGAGACCTCCACGCTCCCACCGTGCGCCTGGGCCACAGCCGCGACGATGGCCAGTCCCAGGCCGCTGCCGTCGCCGCTGTGCGCCGGGTCGGCGCGGTAGAAGCGGTCGAAGAGGCGCGGCAGTGCCTCGGCGGGTATCCCCGGCCCCCCGTCGGCTACGGCGAGGATCACGTCCGGCCTGCCGTTGCCCGGCGCGGACGGACCGTCGGCGCGTACCGTCACCTGTGCCGCTGTCCCGGACGGCGTGTGGTTGCGTACGTTCGCCAGCAGGTTGTCGACCACACGCCGCAGGTGCTCGCCGTCGCCGTGCACCCGCACACTGCCGTCGGCCCGCACCGTCACGAGGCTGCGCGGTGCCACGGCGCGCGCGGCGGACACGGCCTCGCCCACGATTCCGACCAGGTCCACGGGGTGGCGGCCGCGGACAGGGACGCTGTCGAGCCGGGCGAGCAACAGCAGGTCGTCGACGAGTCGTTGCATGCGAAGGGCCTCCGTGGTGATGCCGTTCATCACCCGCTCCCGCTGCTCGGGGCGGGCGAGCGCACCCTGGTGGTGCAGATCGGCGTAGCCGAGCACGGCGGTGACGGGCGTGCGCAGTTCGTGCGAGGCGTCCGCGACGAACCGCCGCAGCCGATCCTGGGTGTTCCGCTCGGCGGCCAGCATCGTGTTCAGGGCGAGGCCGAGCCGCCCGACCTCCGTGTCGTCATCGGCGGGTGCGACACGGTCGGCACGGTCACCGGACGCGATGCCGTCCGCGTCCCTGGCCATCGACTCCAGCGGCCGCAGACCGCGACGCAGGACCCACAGCCCCGCACCAGCGAGGAGCGCCAGCACACTGCCGGTCGCCACCGCCTCGACGATCAGCACCTGCCGCAGCGTCCCCTGGACCTGGTCCAGGGGTGCGGCCGCGATCAGCGTGCCACGCCCTGGAACCCGCTGCACCAGCAGCCGGTAATCGGGGCCGTCCGGCGACACCGGCCCCACCGTGACCGGATCGGTGCCACGGGCAGCGGACAGCGGATCCGGCAGACGCGGCGCGGCATCGTCCGGGTCCCGCAACTGCGGTACGAGATCGCGCACGCTCCCGTCGGGCCTGCGCAGCTGGAGGTAGAACTCCGAGGCACCGAGCAGCCGTACGTCGCTGCCGAGTGTTCCTCCGGGGCCGGTCTGTGCGAGTTGCTGTGCCACCCGCTGGCGCACCGCGCGCAGGGTGACGTCGGTGCGGTGCGTCATGTCGTTCCTCAGCGCGCCGAACACCACGGCGTCCAGGGCGAGCAGGGCCGCCGCCGCGAGGGTGAGCAGCGCCAGCAGAAGCCGGCCTCGCAGTGAACGGGGCCGTAGCGAACGGGGTCGCAGGGAGCGGCGTTCGGATGCCGTCCGGCTCACGGGGTCGCCTGCTCGCGGAGTATGTAGCCGACGCCCCGCCGGGTCTCGATCATCCCCGGGCCCAGCGCGTCGAGTTTGCGGCGCAGATAGGAGATGTAGGTCTTCAGCACCCCGTGATCGCCCTCGCCGAAGTCCCACACGTGCTCAAGAAGTTGATCGTGCGTCAGGACGCGGTTCCGGTTCAGCAGCAGATGGTGGAGCAACCGGTATTCGGTGGGCGAGAGCTCCACCCGCACACCGGCCCTGCGTACTTCGTAGGTCTCGGTGTCCATCTCCAGATCCCCGCAGACGAGGAGTTGGGTCGGGGCGCTGCTCTCGCCGCGCCGCAGCACGGCACGCACCCGCGCGGCGACCTCGGCGAGCCGGAACGGCTTCGTGATGTAGTCGTCGGCACCCAGATCGAGTCCGCCCACGATGTCCTGGCCGCTCTCGCGTGCGGTCAGGAAGATCACCGGCGTTGCCGAGCCGGCCGCCCGCACCCGGCGCACCACCTCGAAACCGTCGATGTCGGGAAGCATCACGTCGAGCAGCACGAGATGGGGGGCGTGCTCCCGGATCGCCGTCAGGGCCGCCCTGCCGGTCGCCGCCTGCGATACCTCGTACCCGAGGAACTGCAGCGACGTGGCCAGGACGTCCAGGATGGCCGGTTCGTCCTCGACGACGAGCAACCGCGTACCGGGCGGGACGTCTGATGCGTTCATGCCCGCATCCTGGCATCGTCCCCCTCCCGCAGGCACCGTGGCCCCGGGACGGGACCGTCCCTCTCGTCCGGCACGGGGTGGCTTCAGGCGGTCTTGTTACGAGAGGCAGGGGACATGTGCATGCCGTAGCGGGCCCACAGGGTGCGTTGTACGAGGAGGGTGAGGGTGCCGGCGATGAGCATCCCCGCCAGGTTGATCCCGAGTTGTTCGAACGACGCGCCGACCTCGTGCCAGTGCGCCAGTGCGACGGCCACGGCGATGTTGCCCGCCGCGGGAACGGTTGTGACGGAGATGAAGACGCCGATCAATGCGGACGATTTCCCGGCCGTCAGGGAGAGGATCCCCGCTACCCCCGCGAGTACGGCGACGATGAACGACCACTTGTCCGGGTGGATGATGAAGTCGGTCAGCGGACGGTCGTCCAGCATGCCTGGCGTGATCCAGCCCAGCAGCCGGCTGACGGACGCACACGCCAGCGTGATCGCGATGGCGACGGTGAAGCCGATCACGAGTGCCCGTACGGCCGCGCCGATCAGCCGCCGGTCGCCTCGCAGCAGTCCGAAGCAGATGGCCGCCACGGGGCCGAACTCCGGGCCGAGGACCATCGCCCCGACGATGAGGATGGGCTGGTCCAGCAGGGCGCCGATGGCCGCGATCTGTGTCGCCAGGGCGAGGAAGGCCAGGAAGCCCCAGGTGACGCGGGTATCGGTGGCGGTACGGGCGGCCAGTTCTTTCCAGACGACCGCGTCGTCCGGGTCTCCGGGGGCTACTTCCTCGGCCACCTCGGACGCCGTGGAGATGGACAGGTCCAGTTGTTCGACGGTGATGGCGCCGGTGTCCTTGAGGCCGAGGGCACTCAGCTGGTCGAGTACCCCGTTGGCGGCCTCCCGGGCGACGTCGAACTCCACGAAGTCGCCCTTGGGCGCGTGGGCGGCACCAAGCATCTTGATCACGTTGACGATCGCCGGATGGTCGTCGGCGATCCGCAGCACCTCGTCGGTACTGACGGCAGGACTGATCACACGTACATGCAGCACGCGGGCCATTGTGCCGTCACCGGTGCCCGTGCCGGACGCCGGTACGGCCGAACGCCGGCAGCGGATCGGCAGCGGATCGTACGGGGCAAGCGGGTCAGGCGCGGTCGGGCGGGGTCTGGTAGACGTCGGGGATGCCGTCGTGGTCGGCGTCGACGGTCTCGGCCTCGCACAGCCGGCGATACACGCCGTTGCGCCAGCGCAGTACGACGGCGGCCAGGACGGCCGCGGTCAACGAGCCGAGCAGGATGGCGGTCTTGATGTGGTTCTGGCGGTCGGTACCGGGCTCGAAGGCGAGTTCGCCGATCAGGAGCGAGACGGTGAAGCCGACCCCGGCGAGCAGCGAGACGCCCAGGACGTCCCACCAGGACAGTTCGCTGTCCAAGGAGGCATGGGTGAAGCGCGCCAGCAGATAGGTCGAGGCGAACACCCCGACGAGTTTGCCGATGACCAGCCCCAGGCCGACGCCGAGACCCGCAGGGTCGGCGAAGGTCGCTCCCAGGCCGCCGGAGAGTGAGACTCCTGCCGAGACCAGGGCGAACAGCGGAACCGCGACCCCGGCCGACACCGGGCGCCAGTGGTGCTCGAACCGCTCGGAGAGACTGACCTGTTCACCGGAGCCGGCCAGCGCGGGAACGGCGAAGCCGAGCAGGACCCCGGCGATCGTCGCGTGCACCCCGGAGGCGTGCATCAGGGCCCAGGCCACGATCCCCAGCGGTCCCAGCAGCCACCAGTGAGTGATGCGGCGGCGGGCCAGGAGGCCGAAGACCGCGATCACCGCGAACGAGCCGAGCAGCGGCCACAGGCTGATGTGGTCGCTGAACGCCACGGCGATCACCACCACGGCGAGAAGGTCGTCCACGACCGCCAGCGTCAGCAGGAACGAGCGCAGCCCTGCGGGCAGATGGGTGCTGATGATGGCCAGGACCGCAACGGCGAACGCGATGTCGGTCGCCATCGGCACGGCCCAGCCCTCCAGTGTCCCGCCGCCCATCACCGTGTTGACGATGACGTAGACGACGACGGGACCGATCATTCCGCCGACCGCGGCGATGATCGGAAGGGCCGCCCGGCTGGGGGAGCGCAGGTCCCCGGCGACGAACTCCCGTTTGAGCTCAAGACCCACGACGAAGAAGAACACCGCCAGCAGGCCGTCCGACGCCCACTGGGCCACGCTCAGACGCAGGTGCAGCCCGTCCGGCCCGAACGTCGCGTCGGTGAAGGAGGCGTAACCGGCCTTCCACGACGAGTTCGCCCACAGCAACGCGACGACGGCACCGGCCAGCAGCAGCAGACCGCCGACGGTCTCACTGCGCAGCGCGGACGCCGTGGCCTGCGCACTACGCCAGCTACTGGGACGGGCGAACAGCCGTGTCACGGACCGACGCGGGGGGAGCGGGCTGGCGGGCATCGATGACTCCCGAGGGGAAGAGGGCAGGCAGAAGGACTCGCCGACCAGACTTCCCGGCACACCACGATCAACCTAACGCATCCTCGGCACTTCACCCTTGTCGAACGCCGCACGGGCCTGACCTTCGACCGGACGGCGTTCGGAACGAGGGGATCCGGGGATCCGACCGTGACTCGGCAGGCTTCATGACCGAGATGGGTGCGCGTCCGCCACGCGGGCACGCCGCGCGCTGTCCGGCGGCAACGGCGGTATCCATGACCCGCCGTACGAGACGTCGCGCTACCGCTGGTTCAACGGCGCCGTGGAGTCCTGAACGGCGCCCTCCTGGGCGGGATCCTTGGACGCCGGGTGATCCGGACCGCCGGCCGGGGCAGCGGCGCGCAGCGCGGCTTCGACCCGGCGGTTGCTGGTCATGGACGCGGTGACTGCCGTCATCGTCAGGAGGAGGCCGGCCGCGGCGTAGAGCGGGGTGCGGATGTCGTACGTGGCGGCCAGCCAGCCGCCGAGGAACGCCCCGACGGGGGCGGCGCACATGGCCAGCATGCGGGAGGTGGAGGCGACCCGGCCCATCAGACGGGCGGGGACGATCGCCTGCCGGAGGGAGGGCCCGAGCACCATGGTGGCGCCCATGCCGGCCCCGCAGACGGCGAGCGCCAGCCCGGCCACGTACGGGTTCGGGGCAGCGGCCAGGCCCAGGATGGCAAGCCCTTCGACGGCGGCCGTGCAGGTCAGCGCGGTGCCGGTGCCGAGTCGGCGGCCGAGGTACGAGGCGATGCCCGCACCGAGCAGACCGCCGGTGGCCTCCGCCGTGAGGAGCAGGCCGAAGCCGTAGGTGTCGATGCCGAGGCGGTCGTGCGCGAAGAGGGCGAGGACGGTCTCCACAGCGAGGAAGGCGATGTTCCCGACCGCCGGGCGGAGCGCGAGCCCGAGCAGCACCCGGTCCCGGAAGACGTACGAGGCCCCGGCCCGCGCCTGCCGAAGCAGCGACTCGTGGACCTCCGGCACGGGGCGGGGCATGGCGGGCAGCGACCGTACGAGCAGGGCGGAGAGCGCGAACGACACGGCGTCGGCCAGCAGCGGAACCGCCCGCCCGAGCGCGAGCAGCGCACTGCCCGCAGGCGGCCCCGCGAAACCGGACGCGGCGGTCTGGGCGCCGCGCAGACGGGAGTTGGCGCGCTCCAGGAGCGCGGGGTCGCGGTGGAGCAGATCCGGCAGGAAGGCCGTGGCGGCCGTGTCGAAGAAGAGTCCGCCGAGGCCGAGCAGAAAGGCGACGCCAGCGAGCAGCGGAATGCTCAGCGCGTCGAGCGCTGCCGCTGCCGCCGGTATCGCGAGCAGCACCGCACGCGCCGCGTCCGCGACCCACATCGTGCGCCGACGGTCCCAGCGGTCCACCAGCGCACCGCCGAGCACCCCGAAGAGCAGCCACGGCAGCGTCCCCGCTGCCGTGACGACGGCGAGCGCCATCGGATCGCGCGTCAGCGTCAACGCGATCAGCGGCAGCGCGGCCTGGGTGACCCCGTCGCCGAGCGATGACACGGTCTGCGCAGTCCACAGCCGTCCGAATCCGGTCGGCAACTTCTCGACGGACGAGATCACTTGGCGCCCCCCTCGGGCTGCTCCGGCTGTGCGGGGTGGAACAGTGCGAAGACGAGTGACGCGTCCGGCAGCGACGGATCGGACAACTCGCGGTATTCGTCCGCCAACGCCTCCAGCCGCGCTCCCAGCTGTGCGAACTGCTCCGCGGTGAGCCGGAGATGCGCCATCCGCACATGCCGCTCGCCGTCCGCCGGCGCCGCCTCCAGATCCGCCACCGCGTGCCGCATCAGCACATCCGGCCCTCCCTCGCCCGGGTCCGGCAGCTCGATCGACCGGGCGGCCATGGCGTAGTACCGCTCGGTGACGCCCCGGACCTTCCGCGTCCGCACCACCTTGACCAGGCCGGCCCGCTCCAGCAGCCGCACGTGATAGCTGGAACTCCCTTTCGCGAGGCCGACCCGCGCGGCGATCTGCGTGATCGTCGCCGGCTCGAAGCGGAGCACGGCCATGATCCGGTGGCGGGTGAGATTGGAGACGGCGCGCAGCTGCTCGTCCGTCGTGACGTGAAACGTCTCGGGAGGCTCGTCGGTAGGCATGCGAGTAATGGTCAACGAGTCTTGACCATTGCGCAAGGGGTTTGTTCGGCCAAACGCCGACGCCGGGTCCCGCGCCCGTCGTGATCACCTGCAACGAGCTGCCGGAACAGGGGTCTTCCTGATGCGGCGGCGTTGAGTCCGCGCGAACCGTAGGGCCGGGGTCGGACCTCCACACCGCGCCCCGGCCCTACGGCGTCACACCACTGTGGCGTCGATGGCAACCGCGATGTTGCCGCGCGTCGCGTTGGAGTACGGGCACATCGCGTGTGCCGCCTCGATCAGCTGGTCCGCCACCGCTTGTTCCACGCCGGACAGTTCGACGTGCAGCGCGGCGTTCAGGCCGAATCCGCCCTCCGGTGTGGGGTGCACTCCCACCTCCACAATGACCGCGGAGTCGGCGATCTGAGTCTTCTGCTGCGCGGCCACGGCCTTGAGCGCCGAGTGGAAGCACGCAGCCCAGCCGGCCGCGAACAGTTGCTCGGGATTGGTCGCCCCGCCGGGGCCGCCCATCTCCTTCGGGATCGCCAGCGTCATGTCGAGCAGCCCGTCGTTGGTCCGGACATGACCTCCAGCCCTGCCGTCGCCGGTAGAGGTGGCAATGCCCGTGTAGATCTCTTTGGTCATCTTCATCCTTTCCGCGCCATCTGAAGATCGTCCGAAACGAGAGAGAACGATCTATCTGCTTGTAGTTTCACCCTCTGTTCGGTCGCTGTCAAGGTAGAACGTTCTCTCTTGACAAGCGGCTCCACCCCTTGCCAAGCTGATGCGACAGAACGGTCGTTCTTGCAGACCGTCAGCCAATCGAAGGGACCATCGTGAGCACCATCACCGTTCCGGCCGGCGTCGCCGGCACCGCCCCCGCTCTGCGGCGGCTGTACTTCGTCCGGTTCGCGTTCGCCATCATCTGGGCGCTGATCATGGTGCCGACTGCTTCGAAGCTGAGCCCGGTCGTGGTCGCGCTGCTCGTGCTGTATCCGCTGTTCGATGTGGGTGCGGCCGTGTACGACGCGAAGGTTTCTCGCGGCACGGGGTCGACGAAGCTGCTGTACGTGAACGTCGCGGTCAGCCTCGTCACGGCTGTCGGCCTGGGCATCGCCTGTGCGTCCGGTATCCCGGCGGTGCTGCGCGTGTGGGGGGCCTGGGCGATCGTGGCCGGGCTGGTCCAGCTCATCGTGGCCGTACCGCGCCGCAAAATGGGTGGCCAGTGGCCGATGATCCTCAGCGGCGGCATCTCCGTCCTGGCCGGTGGGTCGTTCGTCGCGTCGGCAGGGGCGGACAAGCCGAGCCTGACCGGCGCCGTCGGCTACGCCATTCCGGGCGCCATCTTCTTCCTCATCTCGGCCCTGCGCCTGGGCCGCGCCTCCAAGGGGAACTGACGTGGACGCCAACACGTACGACGTCATCGTGATCGGTGCTGGGCCGGTCGGGGAGAACGTCGCCGACCGGGTGGTGCAGGGCGGGCTGAGCGCCGCGATAGTCGAGCGGGAACTGGTCGGCGGCGAGTGCTCCTACTGGGCCTGTATGCCGACCAAGGCGCTGCTGCGGAGCACGGCCGCGCTTCGGGGCGCCCGTCAGGTACCGGGGGCGCGTGAGGCGATGACCGGTGACCTGGACGTCGCGGCCTTGCTGCGCCGCCGTGACTCCTTCGCCTCGCACTGGAAGGACGACGGGCAGGCGTCGTGGCTCGACTCGGCCGGGATCCCGCTGCACCGGGGCCACGGGCGGATCAGCTCCGAGCGGGTCGTCGAGGTGACGGGCGAGGACGGTGTCGTGACGTCGCTGACCGCGCGGCATGCGGTCGTCGTCGCGACGGGCAGCGCCGCGCTCCTGCCGGACATCCCCGGCCTCAGCGAGGTGGCACCGTGGAGCAGCCGGGAGGCGGCCGCCGCGAGGGCGGTCCCCGGACGGCTCGCCGTGATGGGTGGCGGCGTGGTGGCCTCGGAGATGGCGACGGCATTCGCCGCGCTGGGGTCGTCGGTGACGATGCTGGCCCGTGACGGTGTCCTGCCGCTCGCGGAGCCGTTCGCCGGCGAACGCGTCACCGCATCGCTGAGAGAGGTCGGCGTCTCGGTACTCCTCGGCGCGGAAGCCGCAGCCGTGAAGCGCGACGGTGACGGTACGGTGCACATCACGCTCACCACCGGCGAGCGCGTCGAGGCCGACGAACTTCTCGTCGCGATCGGCCGTACACCGAACACCCAGGACATCGGCCTCGGCGCCGTCGGTCTGACGCCGGGCACCTGGCTCACGGTGGACGACACACTGCGGGTGGTCGGGGACGACGGGGCGCCGACGTCCGAGGGGTGGTTGTACGCCGCCGGTGACGTCAACCGCCGTGTGCTGCTGACCCATCAGGGCAAATACCAGGCGCGTGCGGTGGGCGATGTCATCGTCGCGCGGGCGAAGGGTGAAGCGGTCGAGGACCGCCCGTGGGGCCGGCACGTGGCCACGGCCGACGACCGCGCGGTGCCGCAGGTGGTCTTCACCGAGCCCGAGATCGCGTCGGTGGGACTGACCGCGGCCGCCGCCGAGGCCGCCGGGCTCCGGATCCGCGTCGTCGACCACGACCTGGCCGCCGTCGCGGGATCGGCCCTCCACGCCGACGGATACCAAGGCCACGCCCGCATGGTCGTCGACGAGGACCGGAAGGTGATCGTCGGCTTCACGCTCGTCGGCCCCGATGTCGCCGAGCTCCTGCACGCCGCGACGATCGCGATCGTCGGAGAGGTTCCGCTGGACCGGCTGTGGCACGCGGTTCCGGCGTTCCCCACGATCAGCGAAGTGTGGCTGCGGCTGCTGGAAGCGTACGGCCGCTGACGGTCCGACCACGATGCCTCGTCCCGTCGGGCCGGACGGAGGCGGGGCGGTCTCCCGAACACCGTGCTGACAAGGGGCGTTGAAGGCTCGTCGTGACGCCAACAGGAGAAGCCATGAAACAAGAACCACGAGCGGATGCGAGCAAGGTGTCCCGACAGCGTCCTGACGCGAGTGGTGACGCGTGAACGCGGATGCCGGCACCGCTGACCAGGCGGTGGAGCAGTTACGTCTGCACGACGGCCGTGTTCTCGAGTTCGCCGCGCGAGGGCCGCAGGACGGGCCTGTTGTGTTCCTCCAGCACGGCATGCCTGGCTCGGCGGTTCCCATGGACACCGTGTGGGGCTCGGCCGTGGAGCGTGGGTACCGCGTCATCACGTACTCACGCGCGGGTTACGGCGCGTCGACTCCGGTGCCGGGGCGGCCAGTTGCCGGCGCTGTGGAGGACGGTCGCGTACTGCTGGACCATCTGGGCGTCCGCCGCTGTCTGGTGGCGGGATGGTCTGCCGGTGGGCCGTACGCATTGGCCACCGGGGCGGCGGATCCGCAGCGCGTGTCGGGCGTGCTGTTGATCGCCTCGTTCGCTCCCTACGACGCCAAGGGGCTGGAGTTCGTCGCGGGCATGGGCGTACAGAACGCCGTGCTGTTCGGTGCCGCGGTTCAGGGTGAACAGGCCTTGCGTACCGCCGTGTTGCGGATGGGCGGAGCCCTCAGGGGCAGCGGCCCGGCGGACCTTGCCGCCGCGATGGCCAGTCTGCTGCCGGCGGTGGACAGCAACGAACTCACGTCGGCGTACGGCGCGGACAACGCCGCGAACGTCAACCACGGCCTCGCGAGGGGGGACGCAGGATGGCTCGGCGACCTCCACGCGCTGACGTCGCCGTGGGGATTCGACCCCGGCAGCGTCGTCGTTCCCGTCGACCTGTGGCACGGCTCCCTCGATCGGATGGTGCCGGTCGCGCACGCGAGGTGGCTGGCCGAACATCTGCCGACCGCGCGTCCCCACCTGCGGAACCACCATGGACACCTGTCGATCGGCGTCGGAAGCCTGGGGGACAAGCTCGACCGGCTCATCACGAGGACGTCCCTGACGAGGCCGGTCTGAGGAGCCGCGACGAGCGCCGTCGTAGCGGGCGCAACCCCAGGAAACGATCGCTCACCAGCTTCATGTACGACACCGGGTGCACCCGAGGCTGATCGACACCCAACGCTACGACCGGACAACGGTGTTCATGGAGCCCAAGGCCATGGACACCTGGTCAGGCGGTGCTTGTCTGCAGGATTCCCTCGACGCCGTTGATGAAGGTCTCGGAGATCAGTTCCGGGTCGAAGAGGCAGCCGGCTGCCATGGCGCCGTCCCGGAGCATGACGAGGTGCCGGCCCGCGGGCCCGGCGGTTGTGGGGTGTGTCTGTGCCAGCAGCTCCGTGACGGTCTCCAGGAACCACTGCCGGTGGGCCAGGACCGCTTGGTGGATCGGGTGACTGATGTCGGGGTACTCGGCTGCCGCGTTGAGGAAGGCGCAGCCGCGGAATCCGCCGGACCGGATGCCCTCGGCGATGGATGCCGCGACGGCCCGTACCTGGTCGGGCGCCGACTCGCTGCTGGTCCGCGCGGTGGCGACCTGGCCGCGAATGCCCTGGTCGGCCAGATCGAGGTAGGCGAGGACGAGTTCTTCCTTGCCGGCGAAATGCCGGTACAGCGTGGCTCGGGTCACCTGTGCTTCCGCGACGATCCGGTCGATGCCGACGGAGTGGATCCCCTCCGCGTAGAAGATCTGGGTTGCCGTGTTGAGCAGCCGTGCCCGTGCCTCCGAGGTGCTGCCGCCCGCTGTACTCCGACTCATGGCGCCCGAGCTTACCAAACGGTAGAACGTTCGGTCTTGGCAGCAGGGCGAACACCTCGAAGAGAACGTAGCGGCTGGCCGGCTGTGTCTCGGCGGAGAGCGGATGGCGAGGCTCAGGAGCGGTCGTGCCGGGACGCGGGCGGAATCAACACAGCGGTGATAAAAATCGACACCGTGTAGACTTTCTTGCGAGGGGGTCGATCCCGACCCTCGTGCGACCTCCCTGGAGGACCAATGGAGAAGCAGAACTGGCTCATCACCGGTGTCAGCTCGGGTCTGGGACGTGCCTTCGCCCAGGCCGCGCTGGCCGCCGGGCACGCCGTCGTGGGCACCGTCCGATCGGAGGAGGACCTGCGCGCCTTCGAAGGGCTCAACCCCGGGCACGCCCATGGCCGGATCCTGGACGTGACGGACGACGACGCCGTACGGAGCGTGGTCGCGGAGGTCGAGCGGACCGTCGGTCCGCTGGACGTCGTCATCGCCAACGTCGGCTACGGCCTGGAAGGCACCTTCGAGGAGACTCCGCAGGCCGAGGTGCGGCGGCAGTTCGAGGTCAACGTGTTCGGAGCGGTCGCCACACTGCGGGCCGCGCTGCCCGCCATGCGCCGGCGTCGCCGTGGGCATCTGATGGCCGTCACCTCGATGGGCGGACTCATGGCCGTGCCCGGCATGTCCGCCTACTGCGGCAGCAAGTTCGCCCTGGAAGGCATCCTGGAGGCGCTGGGCAAGGAGGTCGCCCAGTTCGGGATCCATGTGACGGCGATCGAGCCCGGCTCCTTCCGCACCGACTGGGCCGGACGGTCCATGACACGCGCCGAGCAGTCCATCGACGACTACGACGAGCTGTTCACCCCCATCCGGGAAGCGCGGCAGAAGGCCAGCGGTAACCAGCTCGGCAATCCGGCCAAGGCCGGGGAAGCCGTCGTGCACATCGCGTCGGTCGAGCAGCCGCCGGCCCACCTCGTCCTCGGCTCGGACGCCCTGCGCCTGGTCACCGCCGCGCGCACGGCCGTGGACGAGGACATCCGCGCGTGGGAGACGCTCTCCCGTACGACCGACTTCGCCGAGGGTGCTCAGCTCTGATGTCCGACAACCACCCCGCGCGAAGCCGCCGCACCGCGGAACGCAAGGGCGATGTCCGGGAGCGGGCCATCCTCGACACGTGCGAGGCGCTGTTGGCTCGTAAGGGCTACGACGCCATGACCGTCGGCGACATCGCCCAGGGCGCCGGCATCACACGCGGCGCCCTGTACTTCTACTTCGGCTCGAAGCAGGAAGTGCTCACGGCACTCGTGGCCCGGACCGTCGAGCACCTGTGGGAGCGGTCCCGGGTCACCGCGCAGACCGAGGAGCCACGCCGGGCCGTCACGGCGGCGATGCGGCGCACGGTAGAGCTGTGGAACGAGCACGGCCTGGTCATGCGCACGGCCATCGACTTGACGTTGACGGTGCCGGAGATCGGCCACCTGTGGAACCGCACAGCCGACTTGTTCATCGCTGCCATCACCGCCGTCCTGGAGCGGGCCGGCGTCGAACCGGGCACCGAACCACAACAGGCCTCGGCGATGGCGCGCGCCCTGTGCTGGATGATCGAGCGAACCTTCTACCACGCTTCGCAGGAGTCCCGCGAGAAGCTGCAAGAGGCCTCCGCGACCTGTGAACACATCTGGCTGACCAGCGCCGGGCTGACCGGCTGAGGGCCGCCCGTGTGGGCTCGTGGTCGGAGCGGTCAACATGATCGGCCGGACAAGTCCGTGTCCCGTGAGCTTCGTTCAGCTGTCGAGGTCGGACATGTCCAGGACGAACCGGTAGCGGACGTCGCCGGCAGCGAGGCGGTCCAAGGCGATGTCGACCTCGCTCGAAGGAAGCGTCTCTATGTCGGCGGTGATGCCGTGCTCGGCGCAGAAGTCGAGCATCTCGGCGGTCTGTCGCAGCCCTCCGGTACCGGACGAGGTGAGCTTCTTGCGGCCGGCTCCGAGCTCCAGGAGCCGTGGTCCGGCCAGCAGTGGGTTCCCGAGAACGCACAGCGTCCCGTCCAGGCCCAGCATGCCGATCAGCGGTGTCAGCTCGTGATCGGCCGGGATGGTGTCGAGGACCAGGTCGAAGCGGCCCCTTGCGGCGGCGACTTGGGCATCGTCAGTGGTTACGAGGAGTTCGGAGGCCCCGAGGTTCAGGGCATCCGCCTCCTTGGCCGCGTCGCGGCTGAGGGCGGTGACGTCGGCTCCCAGTGCGGCGGCGAGCTTCACCGCGATGTGGCCGAGCCCTCCGAGACCGGCGACGGCGACGTTGCTGCCCGGGCCGATGCCGGCCGCCCGCAAGGGCTCCCAGACGCTGACGCCGGCGCACATGAGCGGGGCGGCGGCGGCCGGGTCGAGCCCGTCGGGCAGGTGGAACGCGAACTTCTCCCGCAGGACGTACTCGCGGCTGTAGGCGCCTTGTGTCGGAGTGCCGTCGATTCGGTCGGTGCCGCCGTAGGTGGTGGTCACCCGCTCATAGCAGAAGTTCTCCTGCCCGACCTGGCACATGGCGCACGCGCCGCACGAGTCGACGATCGTGCCGATCGCGACCCGCTCGCCGACAGCGAAGCGGTCGACCGCCTGGCCGACGGCGGCGACGACGCCGGTCGCTTCGTGTCCGGGGACGAGGTCCTTCTCGCCGAGCATCCCGTGAATGCGGTGCAGGTCGCTGTGGCACACGCCGCAGTAGTCGATCCGCACGGCGATGTCGTCCGGGCGCAGGTCACGCCGGTCGATGGTGACGCGGGTCAGTGTGTTGCTGGTCGGGTCAAGGCTCTGCCAGCCGGTCGTGGTCCTCATGAGCACCCCTCCAAAGCGGAATCTGCATTCAGGTTAGCACTAAGATGAATGCGGATTCCGCTTTGGGTACACTGGCGGCGATGACCCTAAGACCGAACGCCTCGAACACGTCCCGCGCACCGCGCCGGGACGCCCTGCGCAACGACGCGATCGTCATCAACGCGGCCCGTGTGGTCTTCGCCGAGCAGGGTCCGCAGGCCAGCATGGAGTCCATCGCGTCCCGGGCCGGCCTGGGCGTCGGCACGATCTACCGCCGGTTCGCGGGCAAGGACGCCCTCCTCGACGCCATCGCGCGGCTTTTCACCGAGGAGATCGACCAGGCCGCCGCATCCGCGCTCGCCGACCCGGACCCCGGCGCCGGGCTGGAACGGTTTCTCGATTTCGTCGGAGCCTTCAACGCGGAGAAGCGCCGATACGCGGCCGAGTTGGCCGACCGGGTCTCCGGCGACGAGGTGAGCGCGACGGAGGACCGGGTCCGGCACCTCACACGCAACGCGGTCGCCAGCGGCTACCTCGCGCCGGACGTGACCGGCGAGGACATCAAGGCGCTCATCGTCGCGATCCGAGGAGTCGTCGCAGCCTCGCCGGACGGGGACGACGCCCCATGGCGTCGCTTCGTCCGCGTTCATCTCGCCGGGCTTCGCGCCGATCGATGACATGGCCGGGCCGGATCTCCGACGGCTCCACCTTGGCTCCTTGGGGTATCAGAGGTGGAGGAACTCGCGAATCTCCTCGCCGGTGTCGATGTCGTGGTGTGACGGGCCGACGAAGCGGGGGCTCGGGGAAGTCTTGAGGTTGGGAATGACGTGGCCTGCGCCGATCTGGCTGATGAGGCGGACCCCGTCCCAGTCGCGGCGCTCGACGTCCCCGGACCGGACCACGGCCGGCTCGCCGGCGGGGGCGTAACTCAGGGCCGTGTCCAGGGCGGACCGCACCGTGCCACGGGTGCGGCCCAGCAGCTTCGTCACACCTCCCTCGTAGGGGACGACCGGATCGCCGGTGCCGTGGAACAGCAGCATCGGGATCCGGGCCGGGGCCACTCCTGCCAGTGTGAAGTCCTCATCGACAGGAAGGCCCGCGGCGATCACGACGGCGCCGACGAAGGTCTCCGGGACTTCGCGCAGCAGCCGGTGAACGAGCTGGCCGCCGTTGGAGTAGCCGACGACGACGGCGGGCTTCGCGAAGCGCTCGACCACGTCCCTGACGAACCGCACGTCGTCCATGTCGCGCTTCTGGGCCGCGGACGTCTTGATGCGACGCGGGTCGTTCCAGGCGCGCCTGTAGCCGTTCAAGTAGACGAGGTCGGCGCCGATCTTCTCGGCGAGGTCGTCGATCGTGCCGCCGCTGAACTTTCTCATCGCCTTGGCGTTCTGCGTGGTGCCGTGCAGCGCGACGATCAATGGCGCGGTCGGTGCGGTGCGGTGCGGGGCGATGTGCAGGTAGGTCCGGCGTCGGCCGTCGACCTCGATGGTTTCGCGTGACATGGCAACACCCTACCGCCCGAACGGATGAACTATCCACATCGATACTTCATCGACTTCGATGGGGGATCCGGTAGGCTGCGGCCATGCCAGCGATCGAACCGTCCGCAGCATCGGTGTCCGGGCTCCGCCGGGATGTGGCCAGGAACCGCCGCCTCATCCTCGAAGCGGCACGGGAGATCCACCAGGCGGGCGAGCCGCTGCAGCTGAACGCGGTCGCGCGCAGGGCCGAGGTCGGAGTCGGCACGGTGTACCGGCACTTCGCCACACCCGAGGCCCTGCGCGAAGGGCTCGTCGAGCACCACTTCGTCGAACTGATCGAGCTGGCGCGCGACGCGACAGGGGCCGCCGACCCCGTGGCCGCGCTTCGCCTGTTCCTGTCGCACGCGTTCCGCCTGTACGCGGACGATCCGGCATTCGCCGAGGTGTCGACCAGCACACGACTGGAGCGCTCCGAGACCGAGGAGCTGCGCACGGAGCTCGTGGGCGAATTCAGCGGGATCGTGCAGCGAGCGGCGAAGGAGTTGCGACCCGGCCTCGACGGCACCGACCTGCTCCTGCTGGTGTGCGGAATCGGTTACGCGGCTCGCCGCCGCCCGGAGAAGGCATCCGAGTACCTGAGCGCGCTTCTCGCGGGCCTGCTGGACGACAACCAGGCCTGACGGAGTCGAGCCCCACCTCGTACGGCTTACCTGACGTTTCCTCAGGTCCATTCATGCGGCGAGGAGAAGGCAGCGCTGTGCCTTTGCCACCTCGGAGCCAGGTCCAGGCCACGTCGGACCGCCCTCGGACCATCAAGGTGCTGCCGTCCAAGCATGGCAACAATTGACGACGAGCACCACCGGCGCGCGGTCTCTGCGGACGGGCTCCCGCCCGCAGAGACCGGTGTCGACGCGGGCGACGCGTACGTCGTCCGGACGAGCCGAGACTCCTTGACACCTCCACGGTCGCGATGCAAGGTAAGACCTATTGGTTCGGTCCGTTTCCGCGCAGATCCAGAGTGCCTCTCCTGCGGCGACCACGGTCAGCACTGCGGCGGATGCGCATCGCTCTTAGTCCCACTGATCCGACCGAACGACACAGGAGGTACCGATGACGGTTGAGAGCGAGAACGCGTCCGAGAGGCTCAGCGCGATCCTTGAGAGGATCCGCGCGCTTGGACCGACTTTGCGGGAGCGCGCGATCGCGGCCGAGCGCGCGGGCCGTCTCTCCGACGAGACGATCGCCGATCTGGATGCCACCGGTGCTTTCAATATCGGCAGTCCTGCTGAGTTCGACGGCTATGAGCTTTCCGTTCGGCAACAGTTGGACGTTGTCTCCGAAGTCGCCAAATGGGACGGCTCGTGCGGCTGGTGCGTGTGGGTGGGAGCCTCGACGAACTGGATTCCTGCCGGTTCGGGCGCGCGCGTCGTCGAAGAGGTGTACGGACCGAATTGGGTGGGGCCGCGCGTTGCCGGTTCGAGTCACTTCCCGGCCTCGCGGGGGCGTGCGAAGCGGGTCGAGGGCGGTTGGATAATTTCCGGCGGCCCCTGGACGTTCGGCAGCGACTCGCTCTGGGCGCCTTTCACGAACCTGGGCTGCATCGCGGACGACGGCGAGGGGCCGAACCTGGTGGGTGCTCAGGTGCCGCTGGACGAATTGCGGTTCCTCGACGACTGGCAAGTGGCGGGCATGCGCGCCACGGGCAGTGTCTCCTGCACGCTCGCCAGTGACGAGCTCTTCGTCCCGGATTACCGCTGCGTCGACTTCCGCGACATCGTCGGCGGAACTCTCGACAACGGCCTCAAGGGATCAATCTGGAAGGCGCCCTCGCTCGGCTGGGCGTTCAGCCTCATGGCCGGGATGTCGATCGGCATCGCCCAGGGCGCCCTCGATCGCTTCATCGAGCGTTCCGCCGGCCGGTCGATTCGCGGCACGACGTACAAGAACCAGTTGGAAGCCCCCCTCACCCATTTGATGCTGTCCGAGGTCCACTCCAAGATTCGGTCCGCGACGTTGATGGCTCGTGCCAACGCCGATGAGACCGATCGACTCGGTGCGCTCGCGGCAGCGGGAACACCGGCGGATCCGGAATACATGCAGAAATTCAGCGCACGGGTCCTCGTGGAGACGGCCTACTCGGCAAAATGGTGCGCGGAGGCGATCGAGCTGTTGCAGCGAAATTCCGGATCAACCGCGATCATGGATTTCGAGCCGATCCAGCGAGCGTGGCGTGACGCGCGGGTGATCACGTTGCACGGTGCGCTGAACCTTGAGGCTCTTTCTGAGAATTACGGGCGGCTGATGGCAGAAATGCAGCCGCATCAGTTCGCGGGAATCACCACGCTGGATCGGTTTGCGCCGGCCCCGGTGAAGACTTCCTGACCGGCGGTGCGAACAGCGTGGGACGCCCCGTAGCCGCGGGGCGTCCCACGCGTCTCCGTCGGACGCGTCTCTGTCGGACTCCCATCGCTCGGAGGCGCCCGCAGGACCGACGCGGCCGCCCAGGAACGTCAGGTGACCCGTGAGGCACGCTCATCGCGACCTTGCGGGTGCACCGGTCCTGGACGGCCGGCCAGTCTTCACGCCCGAGTACCCGACGAGTTCACCTCGCCGGCACGATCGGCAACTGCACATAGCTCGGATGGGCCGGTCCGGTGCGGACCGTGTTCGTCGCGCCTACGTGATAGCTCTCGTCGTAGGCGCGGGACGGCAAGCCGGCGGGTGAACAGGGCTGAACGTCAATCCGCAGCCTGCACCCCGCTCGGATCAACGCACTGCTGGGACAGAGCCCCAGCTCGATCTCGACGACTTCGCCGGCTTCGAGCGGGCGGTGATCCGCCTCGGTGTGCGTGTGGACCGGCCAGTAGTCCGTCGACCTCGTGTCATCGATCGCGCGGTGCGACACCTTGAGCAATCCATGACCAACGGGATGAATGTGCGTCGGGTCGATGGGAGGGACCAACGACTCGTAGCGGATTTCACGGTCATGCTCGTCGATCACGCGCAGGGACACGAAGACATCCATGTCGCTGCTCGTCGACGACACCCACAATCCGGCCTTCATGTACCCGGCCAGCACGACGTCCTCGGTCAGCGGATCGCTGACGAAGGAGACGCCTGTCGACCAGCGCGGAGTGCCGCCGGCGAACCCGGTGGGCGCCAATATCGGCTGCCCGCGGTCGAGATGGGCGTCGTAGCTCGCCGACCCTTCGGCGGCGGGGATCGTCTCGCCGATGCGCAGGAAGTCGGTCCGACGCCCGTCTCCCGTCCAGTCCGACGGTTCGGCATTCAGGTACCAACGACGGTACGTGGTACGCGCGATGGGCCACGCCGCCTCCTCCGAGACGTAGTGCCCGCCGTTGCCCGTCCTGACCTGGACCCGAACCGGTGCACCGGTCGTCGCGCCGTTGTCCAGCCCCTTGAGCCAGTGGTCGAAGAAGTCCATGTGTTCGGCGATCGTCGAGTCCGCGTAGCAGTGCGGGAACCACGCGTCGACGAAGTCGAACTTCTTCGCCTGGGTGCCGGTCGAGTGGATGAAGGTTTCACTGCTGCCCAGTTGGTGGATGACGACGCCGGTCTGAGGACCGACGATCCACACCGGCACGGTCGCCTTCTCGATCTCGGGACGCATGAAGATCGACCCCTGAGTACCGTACGCGGCGGGGTCGTTGAACGGGGTGGCCAGCAGGCGTTCCCGCCAGTCCGTTTCCCGCCGCTCGCCGCAGTGGTTGTGACCGGCCATCGCCACTCCCCACCAGTTCCAGAAGCCTTCCCCGAACAGACCGCCGCCGTAAAGGGCCTCGTTGTACAGATCGGCGTCGGTACCCAAGGCGATCATGGCCTTGAGGTGGGGTGGTTGCAGGCTCGCGACGGTGTGCTGGGTGATCGCGAGGTAGGACATTCCCCAGAGCCCGACATTGCCGTTGGACCAGGGCTGTGTCCCCGCCCACTCGATCGCGTCGTAGTAGTCCTCTGCCTGTTGCACGCTGAAGGGCGCCTGTAGTCCGGGGCTGTTGCCCACGCCACGGGCGTCGACCCGAATGCACACGTAGCCGTTCGGCACCCAGACGGACGAGTCCACACTCTCGTGGTTCTCGTACTGAAGACCGTCCGGGTTCCCCGTGAAGTAGCGGTCCTCCAGCTCCTCCTTTCGCGCCGCGTCCTCTTCGCCACAGATGCAGCCGTGATCGAAGCTCTTCCCGTAGAACCCCTTGTTCATGACCACGGGATGCCGGCCGTCGTCGGCCGGGCGGAAGACGTCCGCACAGACGAAAGACCCGTCGCGCAGCGGGATCTTGACGTCTGTCATCTTGACGATGCCGCGAATGTTGCGCCGAAGCTCGTTGCGTGCGGCAGCGGCGTCGCGGAGCCTTCTGGGGTGGTTCGCCGTGAAGACGCCGGGCGTCGCGTTGAGTTTCTCCAACAGCCCGGTCACCACGGGGTCGTCGGCGAAGACGGCCGTGCGGTCGCCGGCGAAGGAGACCATGCGGTCGGGTGACGGGTCGTTGGATGCGGCTGCTGCGTCAGCCGCCCTGGCCGCGTCGGTGTCCGCCTGGTTGAGGTTGATGACGGTCGGTCCGACGAGTTCGTGCACGATCGGGGCGATCGTGACACCGTTCTCGACGTCGCCATCCTGATCCAGTGTCTGGACCAGCCGCGCGAGGTTGGTCACGATCGGGTCGTGGAGTCTGTCGATCTTTCCGTCGGCGCGGTTGACGAGTTGGGCCAGGTTCAGTCTCGGCGCACCCTTGGCCGATCCCAGGACGAGCCCACCGACCAGGAAGACGACCGTCTCGCCTTCCCTGTACTGGAATTCACCGCGTTCGTCGGTGACACCCGTTGTCGTGGGTGTCTGATACCTGAGGCCGGCAACCGGGCCGGCGAAGACACCGGTGGCGAAGTCCGTCGCGTGCCGGGGCGCAGTGGTGTCGGTCATTTCGCCTGGATCGCCTTCAGGAACGCGATCTTTCCTTCGGCGGCGTGGGTGCTCAGAACGTTCAGGTTCATGTCCGGGTCGTGGTCCCCGTGCGGCTCGGGGACGAGCGGGTTGCCGCTCCAGGACTGCAGTCGGCACACGCGGTGTCGGATCCGCCAGCCCTGATCGGTCCGGACGAGCTCGTCGTCGTACCAGCCCGTCCCGAGCCAGGTGGGGCCGCCCTCGGCCGCGTTCCGTACGAGGAGCCAGTTGCCGTAGCTGAAGGCGTAGGCCTTGTCCCCGTCGATGTGCACCAACTGGCCCATCATGGTGTGCTGGTGACTGTCCAACAGGTCGTGGAACTCGGCGAAGGAGCGCTTGAACACGGCCAGGCCCTCCCAGGCGGCCCCGGCCGGGCCGAACTCCGCGACCACGTCGTCCGAGAAGACTCGGTCGAACAGGTCCCACTGCCGGGCGTCAAGCGCGAGGCCGTAGAGATTCAGGATCTCGATGACGGCTGCCTTGTCCTCGTACTCAGTCATGCTGCTGCTCTCTCTTCTCACTAGCTGTTCTGGACGGTGTTGCTGTTGGCGCGCCGGTCACCCGCGGGCACCGGTCATGGCCGCTCCCACCGAGCCCGCGACCTGTTTGAGCCTGTGGACCCAGGACTCGATCTCTTCCACCGACGCGGAGTCGCGCATACCGGTCATCCGGATCGCCATCGGGGGCAGGCCGGCGTCAGCGGGGACGGGTGCGACGATCGAGGCGAGGTCGTACAGTTCGCCCGGCTGGAGGTCGGGGCAGAAGACTTCGGCCAGTTCGGAGGTCGCCTGCCGCACCGCGCGCTCGTGTCGTGGCAGGCGGTCGGACTGCTCGAACGCGGACAGCGCCGCTTGCTGACGCTGGAGCAGCCGCGGCTCGGCGGCGAGGAGGGAGTAACCGCACTCTCGTACTTTGTCGAGCCGGGAACGGTAGACATCGCGGTGGTCGCGACTGTCGTCCGGGGCACGCCGCAGCCATTCCTCGACCTCCGCCGTCGTCGAATTGACCAGGAAGACCGCTCCCAGCGGCGGAATGATCGGTTGCCGGTGGCCGAGGGGAAACGGGTCGGGGACGGACCCGCGGTTCGCGGCGAGCACCTGTACCGCGTCGCTGCGGATCTTGACCAGGACGCCGCAGTTGACGGCGAATTCGGCGCTGAGGTCCTCGACCTCGGATCGGACCGTTTCGGCCAGCTGCGCTGCCTGGATCAGGTCGGGATCCGGAGTGGCGACGAAGGAGCCGGGGGAGAAGCGCCCGTAGCCGCCCTGGAAGAACAGCAACGGGAGCGTCGATCGCTCGACAGCCAGGTCGTGGACGAGCCCGAGGACGACGAGGTGGTCGCCCGCTTCCCGGATGTCCTGGAACGTGCACTCGATCCAGGACACGGCGTCCTCGAGGATGGGCGAACCGAGTGGCCCGGGCCGCCAGCGCACACCGTCGAACTTGTCCGTCCCGCCGGTCGCGAAGCGACGGCACAGCGGCTCCTGATCAGCTGCCAGGACATTGACGCAGAACGCTCGCGCGGTCCGGAGCTGCGACCAGCTCCGGGAGTTGGCCGCCGGGAAGAACGCGACCATCGGCGGGTCCAAGGAGACGGAGGAGAACGTCCCGACAACCATGCCGGCGGGGTGGCCGTCCTCGGCCACAGCGGTGACCACGGCTACCCCGGTCGGATAGTGGCCCAGCGTCTCGCGGAACAGTACGGAGTCGGTGGCCTTGAACATGAAGCCTCCTTCGGTCAGTTGCTCGTGCGGTCGAGGACTCGCCGGAAACGACCCGGTCCGGTCCCGCGGGTGGTGGGCGCCCTGCGCCAGGCGGCGAGGCCGACGGCGGCGAGGAGGGCGGTGCCGTTGAAGAGGTCGGGGATCCAGATGGGGAGGCCGGCGAGTTGGAGGCCTTTGACTCCGACGGCGAGGGTGTAGGCGGCGAGGACGGTTCCCCAGATGTTGAATCGGCCGCCGCGGAATTGGGTTGAGCCGAGGAAGACGGCGGCGATGACGGGGAGCAGGTAGCCGGGTCCGACGGTGGGGTCGCCGGTGGACAGCTGGGACGTCAGCAGCAGCCCGGCGAGTCCGGCGATCGCACCGGAGGTCACCAGCGCGAACAAGATGATCCGCGAAGGGCGCACACCGACGAGAGCAGCGGCTTGAGGGTTGCCGCCGGTGGCGTAGACGCGGCGGCCGGCGGGGGTGCGTTCCAGTACGTACCAGAGGAGTCCGGCGACGGCGACCATGATGTAGACGGGGTAGGTGATGCCGAGGAGTTGACCGGTGCCGAGCTTGCCGAAGCCTGGCGGGAGGTTGACGATCTGCTGGCTGCTGGAGATCCAGGCGGTCGCCGCGGCCAGGAGGGAACTGACGGCCAGCGTGGCGATGAAGGACGGGATACGCGCCCGCGTGATCATCAGCCAGGAGAAGACCCCGACTGCCGCGCCCGCCAGGAGTGACAGCACGATCGCGGCTGGGGTGGGCACATGGCCGACCAGGAGCCGGGCGACGAGGATGGCGCCGAGGCCGACTTCGGCGCCGATGGCCAGGTCGATCACACCGGCCGCGGTCGGAATCACCAGCCCGACCGCCACCAGGCAGGTGACGGCCTGGTCGGAGAGCAGCGACCGCCATGTGCCGGCCGTCAGAAATGTGTCCGGTACCCACAGCGCGAACACCGCGACCATCAAGGCGAGCAGATACAACGCGGAGACGTTGCGGAACGCCGCCGCCCGCCGCAGTCGACCCGGCCAGGGCCTCTCCTGCGCCATGCCGGGCGACGTGCCGTCAGCCGCGTCCTCGGACGCCGCATCGACGTTCGCGGCGGTCGCCCGGGCGAGCAGTTCGTTCCGGCGGCTGCGTCTGACGGCCCATGCGGTGGTGGTGTTGCTCCTGATCAGCCGGAGGATGGCCTCCCGGCGATTCACCGTCGGTTTCCGCCAGGCGGCGAGGCCGACGGCGGCGAGGAGGGCGGTGCCGTTGAAGAGGTCGGGGATCCAGATGGGGAGGCCGGCGAGTTGGAGGCCTTTGACTCCGACGGCGAGGGTGTAGGCGGCGAGGACGGTTCCCCAGATGTTGAATCGGCCGCCGCGGAACTGGGTTGAGCCGAGGAAGACGGCGGCGATGACGGGGAGCAGGTAGCCGGGTCCGACGGTGGGGTCGCCGGTGGACAGCTGGGACGTCAGCAGCAGCCCGGCCAGTGCGGCCACCATGCCGGAAGTCATCAGCGCGAACAGGACGATGCGGGAGACCCGGATCCCGGCCAGCGCGGCGGCCTCGCTGCTGCCGCCCATGGCATCGACGTTGCCGCCGGTGGCGTAGACGCGGCGGCCGGCGGGGGTGCGTTCCAGTACGTACCAGAGGAGTCCGGCGACGGCGACCATGATGTAGACGGGGTAGGTGATGCCGAGGAGTTGGCCGGTGCCGAGTTTGCCGAACCCTGCCGGGAGGTTGACGATCTGCTGGCTGCTGGAGATCCAGGCGGTCGTCGCGGCCAGGAGGGAACTGACGGCCAGCGTGGCGATGAATGACGGGATACGCGCCCGCGTGATCATCAGCCACGAGAAGACCCCGACTGCCGCGCCCGCCAGGAGTGACAGCACGATCGCGGCTGGGGTGGGCACATGGCCGACCAGGAGCCGGGCGACGAGGATGGCGCCGAGGCCGACTTCGGCGCCGATGGCCAGGTCGATCACACCGGCCGCGGTCGGAATCACCAGCCCGACCGCCACCAGGCAGGTGACGGCCTGGTCGGACAGCAGCGACCGCCATGTCCCCGCCGTCAAGAACGTGTCCGGCACCCACAGCGCGAACACCGCGACCATCAAGGCGAGCAGATACAACGCGGAGACGTTGCGGAACGCCGCTGCCCGCCGCAGTCGACCCGGCCAGCGCACCTCATGCACCACACCCGGCGACGCCTCACCGGTCACCTGCTCGGGGCTCGCGGCGACTTCGGTCGTCTGCATCTCGCTCACTCCAGTCTGCCCGTGCCGCTGGGACTTCCGGCCGTCTGAAGTCCCAACTCGTCACGGACCAGCCGTTCTTCGCTCAGGGACTCTCGCGGAACCTCGCTGACCACCCGTCCCTCCTTGAGTACCAGGACGCGGTCGCACAACGACACGAGTTCCTTCGTGTCCGAGGAGCACAGCAGGATGGCGGTTCCGTTCCGCCGGGCGGCCAGGACCAACTCGTAGATCGCGGCTTTGGCGCCCACGTCGACGCCCTGGGTGGGCTCGTCGAGCAGGAGCACACGGGGACGGACGCGCAGCCACTTGGCGAGTACGACCTTCTGCTGGTTGCCACCGCTGAACAGTTTCAGCGGCTGCTCGGGATGGGCCGGGCGCAGCCCGACGGTGTGCATCCACGCGTGGGTCTGTGCCCGCTCGGTCCGCCTGTCCAGACGTCCGAAGGAGCGTCGCAGCGGTCGCATCAGCGGCAGTGTCAGGTTCTCCCGGACGTTCATTTCCATCACCACGCCGTGACGGCGGCGGTCGGCCGGTACGTACGCCATTCCGCTCTCGATCGCCGCCTGGGTGTCGTCGGGGATCAGCTCCCGCCCGCCGATCTCCACCTGGCCGCCGGATCGGTGCTGAGCTCCGAACAACATGGGTGCCAACTGCTCGCGTCCCGAACCCAGGATGCCGCCGACTCCGACGATCTCACCCGCCCGCAGGTTCAGGGAGAAGTCCGCGATCTCCGCGCCGCTGATGCCGGTCACGCTCAACACCGGCTCACCGGGCACGTCCCGGCGCGTCACAGCCGTCTCGGCGATCTCGCGGCCGGCGATGAGCGTGACGATCTTGTCGTGATCAAGTTCGCTGGTGGCCTGCTCGGCGACCACCCGTCCGTCGCGCAACACTACGACGCGGTCAGCCAGTTCGAGCACCTCGTCGAGGCGGTGGGAGATGAAGACGACCCCGGCCCCGGACGAGGCGACCCGCCGGATCGCCTCGAACAGCACCCGCACCTCATCGCCGTGCAACGCCGTCGTGGGCTCGTCGAGCAGCAGCACATTGTCCGGACGGGTCCAGCCGTCGAGTGCCCGGGCGATCGCGACGATCGCCCGCTGCGCCGGCGACAACCTGCCCACCGGGACCGTCACATCCAAGGCGGCGCCGAACCGGGCGATGAGCTGCTGGGCGCGACGTCGCTCGGCGATGCCACGGATGGGGGCGAAGGCCCGTCCGCGCGCGGACTTGCCAAGACCGAGGTTCTCCACCGTCGTCAGGATGTCGGCCAGTCCGAGGTCTTGGTGGATGAAGTGCAGACCCTCGCGGGCCGCAGGTCCCGCCACCGGTTCGCCGTCGGCGCCACGGACCTCGACGACCGTCCCGGGATCGGCCTGATGCACACCGGCCAGAATCTTGACCAGGGTCGACTTGCCCGAACCGTTGTGCCCCAGCACCGCGACGACTTCGCCAGAACGGACTTCCAGCGACACGTCGTCCAGGGCCTTCAGACCCGGGAACGTCTTCGACATGTGCTCGATCCGCAGCAGCGGCGTCGTGGTGTCGGTCATCAGGAGACCTGCCACAGCTTGGCGAACCGCTGGGCGTAGTCGGGGAACGCCGACCAGCCACGCGTCGGATCGAAGGTGATGTCCTTCCGCTCCAGGAACTGTTCGGGCACCTCACCGGCCTGCTCGCCCGCCGTCGGCCGAGCACCCTGGAGCAGACGTGCCGCCGCGTCGACAGCCGTCCACGTCGACACCGGGAAGTCGATGTTCAGCGCGGCCGTCAGCCCACCGTCCTTGATGTCCTGCAGGTTGCCGGCCGTGGGCCCGAAGCCCACGGTCGAGACCGAGAGACCGCCGGCCTTCATCGCCGCCGGCAGGCCTGCGGCTGCCGAGAGACTGACGAACACCGCTGTTTTCGTGTCCTGGTGGGCCTGCAGATCGGTCACGACGGTACGTGGTGCTGTGGTCCCGATGGTGGCCACGTCGATGGGGACGACGCGCACCGTGCACGACGGGCAGTTCTTCTTCATCTCGTCCTGGAACGCCTTCTGCATCGGGGCTGAGATGTCGAGGGCGGGCTCGCTGTAGAACACCGCTTCGGCCCCCGCGCCCTTCTTGGCGATCACCCAGTCGGCCAGCAGTTTTCCGTTGCGCCGGCTCAGCTCCTCGCCCAGGTAGTTGAAGGTGATGCCGTACGGCTCCACGTTCTTGGCGATCTGAAGGGAGACCAGCTTGACGCCGGCACCGGCGAGCTTCTTCAGGCCCCCGCCGAACAGAGCCGGGTCGATCGCGCCGAGGAGCACGGCGTCCGGCTTCAGCGCGTCGGCGCTCGACGCGGCGGCCTGTGCCGTCTGCGCCGTGGCACCTGCGTTCACCACGGTCAGCGTCCCGCCCAGGGCAGTGACCGCCTCCTTGATGAACGTGCCCACCGCGGCGCAGATGGGCGTCGAGCACTGCAGGTAGACGAACTTCTTGCCGGCCGGAAGCCGCTGCTTCAGCGCGTCGGCCACCGGGAAGCCGGTCGGTGGAACCGTGTAGTCCGCGAGCGCTGCTTTCGCCGCCGCGACGTTGGCCGGCTGCCCCGACTCCGGACCGGCCGAGCCTGACGAGGAACCGCAGGCCGCGACCGACAGAACGGCGAGCGCCGAGACGCAGGCGGCAGGTATCCGCCAGACGTCACGGCGGTTCGAGCGCCTCTTGCGGGCGGCGCTGCCGCGTCTCGGGTCACTGAACTTTGCGAGCATCTTTCACACTCCGGTTGGTCTGCGAAGGAAGGACGTGATGCTGCGAACGGGCTCGCTCCCGGACTGCCTCCGCCGCAATCTCCGCGACATGTTCCCGAGGTAAATGAGCCGAACCAATAGGCCGTACCCTGCATCGCGTCGAGGAGCGTGTCAAGGGTTTTGCGGCGGGGTGGCGCCCATGTTTCGGTGTGAGGTATCAGAGGTAATGGTTAGGTCTGATGACGAGATGCCGGTCGGCGTGGCGGCGTCGAAGGACGGCTCGGTGTCGCAGGGCAGGACGGCAGCCGTCGCCCGGGCGGGGCGGCGAAGTGCCTGCCTGACGGGCCCGGTGTGGCTGCCGAGCTCAGTTCGAGTGGCGGTGCGCTTCCGCGGCGTGTCGCGCGGCTTCGACGTCGCCGGCGACGATGGCGGTGACCAGGTCGGTGTGGACCTGCAGTCGCCGCACCATGTAGTCGTTGTCGCGGGGCTGGGGGTTCACCAGTGAGACCTGGTTGACGAACTCGTAGAGGCCGACGTAGGTGCCTCGCAGTACGGCGTTCGGGGAGATCGCCGCGATGCGGACATGCAGGTCCCAGTTGATCGAGACGAACTGGGACACGTCGTCGAGGTTCTTCTTCATCGCCGTGATCAGCGACTTGAGCTCGCGTCCGTCTTTGGCCGAGCGGTGTTGTGCCGCGTGTGCGGCGACAAGCGGTTCGAGCTGCTCGCGGACCTCGATGGCCCCGGCGACCGCCAGTGGCTCGCCGTGGACGGTGAGGAGCGTGCGGCCGAGCCGGACCACGGGATCGGTCGCCGCGACGAACAGCCCCCCGCCCGGACCGGGCCGAAGCGCGATCCGTCGCCGTTCCTGCAGCAGCCGGATCGCCTCGTTGATGGTGGCCCTCGCGACGCCGGTCTGCTCGCGCAGGTCGGCCCGGGTGCCGATGTGGTCGCCGGGACGCAGTCCACGTTTCTCGATCGAATCCTCGACGTAGAGGACGACGTCCTCGGCGCGGGTTCGGTGAGCAGGCAAGACCATGAATGAAGCCTAACGGATACTGCCGATGCCCGACCTGGGTTCGGGCCGATCCGCGGGGGCCCGGCTGTGACTCGGACCGTCGGACGCCTTGACGGAAGCGGCTGCGGATCTCATGATGGCCGGACCTAATGGTTAGGTCCATTTAACCCAGGGGCCGCTCGTCACCCGGAGTCCTGCCTGCTCCAGCGCGGTTGGAGACCCGGTTGGGCCGACTGCCGGCCGACGTTGACGAGAGCACGGCGAAGCTGGAAAGGCATGGCGATGAAACTTGTTGGGTACCGCACGGCGACGGGCGGCGCGATCGGCCGCCTGGACGGCGAGTCGAAGCTGGTGCCGCTCGGCGGCACGGAGCAGTTCTGGGCCGAGCCCGCGCAAGCCGTTCTGCGGTCACCGGGGAACGTGCTCGACCTCGACGGTCTGGCTCTGGTGCCACCGGTGCCGCCCGGCGCGCGCGTCCTGTGCGTCGGTCTGAACTACCCCGCCCACGTGGCCGAAGGAACGTTCAAGCGGCCGTCCCACCCCTCCGTCTTCGGCCGCTGGACGCGCTCGCTCACGGTCTCGGGCACGCCCGCGCCGGTCCCGCCCGGTGAGCAGGGCCTGGACTGGGAGGGGGAACTCGTGGCGGTCATCGGCCGGGAGTCGAAGAACGTATCGGCCGGCGACGCGCTGCAAGCCGTCTTCGGCTACGCCGTGTTCAACGACCTCACCGCCCGCGACGCCCAGCACCGTACGACTCAGTGGACCGTCGGCAAGAACGCCGACCGGAGCGGTCCGATGAGCGAGATCGTCACGGCGGACGAAGTGGGTGACCCCGCGGCCGGGCTGCGCATCGTCACCCGCGTCAACGGCGAGGTCGTGCAGGACGGCAACACCGCGGACATGATCTTCAGCGTCGGCGAGATCGTGGCCTACCTCAGCAGATCGATGACGCTGTACCCGGGTGACCTCGTCGTCACCGGCACTCCGAACGGCGTCGGATACGCCCGGCGACCACCCCGCTTCCTCCACCCCGGAGACGACGTGACGGTCGAGATCGAACGCGTCGGACACATTCGCACACCGATCATCGCGACACCGGAGGTAACGGCATGACCGCGCGGCTGCACCGCATCGAAGACGCCTCGGCGTTCCGTCCGGAGGGACACAGCGGTGTGTCCCCCCTCCGACTGATGGGAACCGCTGAGGACGAGTCCATCAGTGTGGTGCTGTCCACCTACGAACCTGGTGCCCAGGCCGAACGGTCACCGGTCCCCGTCGACACCGTCTACCTCGTCCTCACCGGGCAGTTGACGATCAGCCTCGACGACGAGCAGATCGAACTCACCCATCTCGACTCGCTGTTCCTCCCGGCCGGCTGCGTCCGTGCCGTCGACAACGGCACGGACGAACCGGCAAGCATGTTCGTGATTCGGCCCCACCGATGACCGCCCCGTTCGCACCGCTCGCCGGAATCCGGGTCATCGACCTGAGCCGGGCCCTCGCCGGACCCCATGCGGCCATGCTGCTCGGCGACCTCGGCGCCCACGTCATCAAGGTCGAGGCGCCGGACACCGGCGACGACACACGCGGGTGGGGACCCCCCTTCATGCAGCCCGACGCCGGCGACCGCGAGTCGACCTACTTCCTGAGCTGCAACCGCAACAAGGACTCCATCAGCCTCGACCTGAAATCCGAGCCGGACGCGGCCACCCTCGCCGAGCTCGTCCGCCGGGCCGACGTCCTGATCGAGAACTTCCGGCCGGGCGTCCTCGACCGGCTCGGCTTCACCGCCGACCGCCTCGCCGAACTCAATCCCCGGCTCGTGACCCTGTCCATCAGCGGCTTCGGCCACGACGGCCCCGAAGCCGGACGGGCCGGCTACGACCAGATCGCCCAGGGCGAGGCCGGACTGATGTCGCTCACCGGGCCCGACCCCGACCACCCGCAGCGGGTAGGCGTCCCGGTCGGCGATCTGACCGCCGGAATCTACGGCGCCTACGGCGTGCTGGCCGCACTTCGCGAACGGGACCGCACCGGCCGAGGACAGCTCGTACGCACCTCACTGCTCGCGGCGCTCGTCGGCATCCATGCCTTTCAGGGCACCGCCTGGACGGTCGCCGGTGAAGTGGGCCGGGCCCAGGGCAACCGGCACCCGTCCATCGCCCCTTACGGAGCGTTCCGCTGTGCCGACGGGCTGGTTCAGATCGCCTGTGGAAACGAGACGATGTGGCGACGGCTGTGCGCCCGATTCGGCCTCGACCCCGACGACCCCGACTACGCCACCAACACCAGCCGACTCCAGAACATCGACGCGCTCACCGAACACATCGAGCGTCGCTTCGCGGACCTCGACCGCGACACCGTGCTCGCCCAACTCACCGAGGCCGGCATCCCCGCCGGGCGCATCCGCACCATCGACGAGGTGTATCAGTGGGAGCAGACCCGCTCACAGCGACTCACCGTGGACGTCAAGCACGAGACGCTCGGCACCCTCACGCTCCCCGGTATGGCCCTGCGCACGTTCGACATGTCACCCGACGGTGAGCTGAGCGAGAGCACCCGACTCGAACACGAAGCGCCACCCCTGCTCGACGCCGACGGACCCGCGATTCGTGGCTGGCTGCGATGAACGACACACCGGCGAACCGCGTCCCGGCGGCGATCCTCGACGCCCCCGGCGCCGAACCTCGGCTGGGCTCGGTCGTGCTGCCGCGACGGACACCCCACAGCACCCTGGTGTCGGTGGTCGCTGCACCGCTGAACCCGCTGGACCTGGCCATCGCATCCGGGACGTTCCACTCGGCCCGGCACGCCGCGCCCTACGTCCCGGGCAGCGAGTGCGTAGGCGTCGTACTCGACTCCGACCGCCACCCGCCCGGCTCCCTGGTCTATGCCGAATGCCATGCCTCACCGGCCACGCCGGGCGCCTTCGCCGCGCAGGTGCTCGTCGCCGACGACGAACTGCTGCCGCTGCCCCACGGCCTCGACCCGGTGTCGGCTGCGGCCGTCGGCAACTCCGGCACAGCGGCGTTCATGCCACTGGTCGAGGACGCCGGCCTGCGCCCGGGGGAGACGGTGCTGGTACTGGGGGCCACCGGCGCCGTCGGGCAGCTCGCGGTCCAGGTGGCACACAGGAGCGGTGCGGGCCGGGTGATCGGCCTCGCCCGCGACCAGGTGGCGCTGGACCGCCTGCTCGCCCTCGGCGCCGACGCCGTCGTCGCACTACGCGCCGGCGAGGGACCCGATGAGCTGGGAGACCGGTTGCTGGCCGCGGCCGGCCCGGTGGACGTCGTCCTCGACGGCCTTTACGGAGTGCCGCTGGAGGCGGCGTTGCGGGTGTGCGCGCCACGGGCCCGGGTGGTGAACATCGGGAACCTGGCAGGGGCGACGGCGCGGGTGCCGGCCGGGCTGTTGCGCGGCAAGCAGCTCACGCTGTCCGGCTTCGCCGGCCTGCACACCCCGCTGCGCGACAAGGAGGCAGCGCTGACCTGGCTGTGGACCGCCCTCGGCGGCGGTGGGCTCCAGGTCGAGGTCCGCACCTTCCCCCTGGCGGAACTCCCGGCCGCGTGGCGCGCGCAGACGACCTCCCCGCACGTCAAATATGTAATGTTCACCGAAGACGGCCACCGTCCACACCCCACCCCGACACAGCCGGAGCACGCGACCGTGACCCGTACTCCCGCACCACCGGGCCCCGCGCGGGACGCCGACCGGCCGGCGGGAGCGAGCGCATGACGACCTTTCCGGAGCAGGACCCCGCCGGGGATGTTCGGACGGTGGTCGACTGTCTGGTGGTGGGGGGCGGGCCCGTCGGGCTGCTGACCGCTGTCTTCCTCGGTCAGGCCGGTCTGCGGGTGGCTGTGGTGGAGCGGTGGCCGCGGCGTTATCCGTCCCCGCGGGCGTGCACCATCGACCATGAGGCGCTCCGCATTCTCCAGTCCGCAGGGCTCATGGCCGAACACACCGACCTGTTCGAACCGTCCCAGGGCGAACGGGGCGGGTACGAGTTCCGCAACGGCGAGGGCGAACTCCTGCAGGCCATCGACTGGAACAGGCCCGCCGAATCGGGGTGGGCGAACACCAACGGCTTCTACCAGCCCGACCTTGAGGCGGCGCTCGAGGAACTGGCGGAGGCGACGCCCGGCGTGCGGATCCACCGTGGCTGGACCTTCCAGGCCCTGACCCAGGGCGACGGGGGAATGACCGCGCGACTCGCCCCCACCCAGCAGCCGACCGAGGCTCTGAGGGTGCGGTCGCGATGGCTCGTCGGCGCCGACGGGGCCAACAGCGCCGTCCGCTCCCAGCTTGGCATCGACGTCGGGGATTCGGGGTTCCAGGCCGACTGGCTGGTCGTTGACTACCAGCCGCTGGTCGAGGAGAAGTGGAGCGCCTTCGTCACCCAGTACTGCGACCCGGCGCAGCCGGCCACCGCGGTCAACAGCGGCCCGGGCCGCCGCCGCTTCGAGTTCATGCGCGGCGCGGACATGACCGTGGAGGAACTGGGTCAGGACAGCACAGCCTGGCGGCTCATGGCGCCCTGGGGCGTGACACCGGGGACCGCCCGGCTGGAACGGCACGCCGTCTACACCTTCCGGGGGCGGTGGGCGCACACCTGGCGCGAGGGGAACGCGTTCCTCGCGGGCGACTCGGCCCACCTGATGCCCCCCTTCCTCGGGCAGGGGCTCTGCTCGGGCCTGCGGGACGCCCGGGCGCTGACCTGGCGGCTGGGCATGGTGCACCGCGGGCTGGCGGCGCCCACGGTGCTCGACACGTACGGACCCGAACGTACCGGGCACGTCCGGGAGATCATCGACGAGGCGGTGGCCGCGGGCCGTGTGATCTGCGAACTCGACGTCGGCCGGGCGGCGGCCAGGGACGCTGAGATGAAGAAGCGATCGGGTGATCCGGAGGCCGCCACGCGAGAGCCCCCGCATCCGCGTCTGGGCGAGCCGTCGCTGACGCTCGCGAGTGGCGGGGGAGTGGAGGGGCGCCTGGCGCCGCAGGGCCAGGTCCGGGTCGCCGGCCGGACGGGCCTGTTCGACGACGTCGTCGGCGGTGGCTGGCAGCTGATCAGCCGCGTCGGCGATCCCACCGAGGTGCTGAGCGCCGAGGACGCGGCCTGGTTCCAGCGGATCGGTGGCGTCATCGCCGACGTGTCGGGCGCGGGCCCCGTCCAGGATCTCGACGGGGTTTACGAGCGCTGGTTCACGGAGCACGGCTGCGAGGCGGTTCTCGCCCGGCCGGACTTCTACGTGTTCGCGGCCGGCAGGCACAGCGACATCCCGCGCTTCGTCCCGCGCCTGCGTGGGGCACTCCAACCGGCTCCGGTGGAAGGAACACCATGACGTCAACACCGCACGTCCCCCCGGACGGTGGACTCCCGGAGGCGCACCGGCCGCGGCCGGGCGGCTCGTTCGACGCGACCGCGGTCACGTTCGCGGCGATGGGGCTCTACGACGGCCTGAGTGCCGATCAGCGGACCCGGGTACTGCTGCCTCACGACGACCCGGGCCGGACACACTGGAACTTCCTGCCCGAGTCAGGCCGGCACGGCCTCCCGCTCGGAGAGCTCGACCGCCACCAGGAAGCGCTGGCGCACCGGCTGATCGCCGAGTCCATGTCGATCCCCGCCTACGCACGGGTGATCCAGGTGATGACCAACGAGCACGTACTCCGTGAGCTCAACCTGCCCGTGTTCGGTCACATCGCGGCCACCTTCCGCGACGCGCGCGGCTACTACCTCACGTTCTTCGGCCAGCCGCAGCCGGACACCACCTGGGGCTGGCGGCTGGTCGGGCACCACCTGTCGGTCAACATCACCGTCGTCGACGGCGACCTCGTCAGCGCCACCCCGTTCCTGCTCGGTGCCGAACCCGCTCGCTTCGGTCCCTTCCGCATCCTCGGCGAGGAGGAGGACACGGCCTTCGCCCTGCTGGACAGCCTCACCGGCCCCCAGCAGAAGCAGACGGTCATCCACTCCAAGCCGCCGGCGGACTTCGTCACCCGCACCGTCGCGACCATCGGCGAGGTCGAGTACCCCGCCCACCATGGTGTCGGGCGGCGCGACGCGATGATCACCGACGACGACCGCAAGGCCCTCGCCTACTTCCGCGCCCATCCTCGCGGCATCCGCGCCGGCGACCTCTCCGCCGCCCAGCGCGCCCACTTCGACGCTCTGTTGGCCCACTTCGTCCAGCGTGCCCGCCCGGGACTGATCGGGTACGAGATGGACCGCATCGGTGCCGCCGGCGGCACCGACGAACTGCACTTCGCCTGGGCCGGCGGCACGGCCATCGACCAACCCCACTACTTCCGCGTCCAGGGCCCGGTGACCCTCGTCGAGTTCGACAACGCCGAGGACAACGCCAACCACGTCCACAGCGTCTGGCGCGACCCCTCCAACGACTTCGGCACCGACCTCCTGATCAAGCACCACCTTGAACACGACCACAGCGGCCCAGGAGTCGAACATTGATACTGGTGACTGCGGCAAACGGCAATCAGGGAAAGCTGCTGATCCCGCGACTCCTGGCGGCCGAAGTTGATTTCCGGGCCTGTGTCCGCTCCGAGGAATCGGCGCGAACCCTCCGCGCGACGGGAGTCACCGACATCGTCGTCGGAGACATGGCCCAACCGGACGTCCTGGCCCAGGCCATGCAAGGCGTTGAGAAGGTCTACTACGTAGGACCGGCCCTCCATCCCCGGGAACGGGACATGGGCTTCGCCTTCATCGACGCCGCCCGGGCGGCGGGCGTACGGCATTTCGTCCTCAGTTCGGCGCTGCACGCGATCATCACCGATCTCGTTCAACACGAGATCAAGCGCGAACTGGAGGAATGCCTCATCTCGTCGGGGATGGAGTTCACCATCCTCCAGCCTGCCAACTACATGCTGCGCCACCGGCTTACGCCTGCCTTCGAGAAAGGCGTCTTCGCACTCTCCTGGGCGCTCGACCGCTACCAGTCGATGGTGGACCTGGGCGACGTGGCAGAAGTGGCAGGCGACGTCCTCGTCGAAAGCGACCGGCATGCCGGCGCCACGTACGAACTGGTCGCGCCGGGGCGGTATACGGCCCACGATCTGGCGAGGGTGATCGCGGAGGTGACCGGTCGTGACATCGCGGCCGAGCGGATCGACTCCGAGACATTCCTCAAGGCGACCCTCGGAGCCGACAGCGCGACCCAGTTTCCTTATCAGGCGCGGCTGTTGAGAGCGATCAGTGAGCGCTACAGCAGCCATGACTTCATCGGTAACCCCAACGTACTGAGCTGGCTGCTCGGCCGACGCCCGACGACATTCGAGCAGTTCACCCAGAGGGAATTCGCCGCCTTCACCGCTTCCGCGCCCACGGGACCTCAAGGCGGCTGAGTCACTCGCACCTACCGCTGACCCCGGACCAGGTGGTGCCCCGGCCGCTGCGAAGCGGCCGGGGCACCACCCGTACACGGGCGAGGCCGTCCAGCACCCGGGGTGAGGGGCGTCGCTCAGGTCAGGGCGTCTTGACCGGAAGCTGGAGATACGACGCCTGATCGCCTCCGGTGTGGATGATGTGCTGTCCGCTGTTGGCAGGGGCGTACTCGCGGATTCCGGGCATCATCGTGCCGAGGAGCGAGCGGCCGCTGATGACGAGGCGAAGCTGCTCGCCCGGGTGGAAGGTGAGCCCGACCGGGAGCAGGTCGATCTCTACGTCGACGACCTCGCCGGGTGCCAGCTTCTCGATCCGGTCGAAGCTGTGGGCGGGGACGTCCTCGGTGGACAACGTTTTGTCCAGGTGGCGCATCGACACGCGCAGACGTCCGTCGGAACCCTTGTACCGCAGGATCGATGCGCCCCGCTCGGTGACGTCCTGGATCCGTGCCCCCTGGTTGAGCACGGTGAACTGCTGGAGCGGTGTGCCGTACGCGTCGAGTTTCTGGACGAGGAGGAACAGGTCCATGTCGTCGGAACCCTTCGCCTCGACCCACAGATGCGCCTTCGGGTAGCCGACCAGCACCGTCTCCTGGTCGAAGCGCGTCACGAACGAGACCGTGTCCGGGTTGAACCCGACGACATAGGCCGCTGCCGCGTCGGCGGTGGGCGCTGTCGTGCTCAAGGTCCGTGAGTGGCCGTCGAGGTAGTACTTCGCCGACGTGACGTCCGCCGGCGGGAACTGGTCTGCCGGGTTGTCCACCCGGTCGCCGCCCTGGAGGTCGAGGAGCGAGTAGCGCACGCGCGGCGTCTGCTCCCAGCCGTTGTCCTCACCCTTGAGGTAGCGGTCGAAGAACCGTTGCAGGTCCGCCCGGTTCGCCTCGTCGTAATAGTCGGGCCATTCCTGGCTGTTGTGGATGCGCAGCCACTTGTCCTCGGACGCGATCCGGCGCCAGGCGCGGAAGGTTCCCGCCGTGTGCAGGGTGTTGGAGTAGCTGGCGACGACGTACGCGGGCACGGTGACCTTCTCGAACTGCGGGATCTTGTTCTCCCACAGGCCGTTGATCAGCGGGTGGCGCTCGGCCTCCGCGAGGATGTCCTCCTTCCGGCCGTTGCCGAAGAAGCTGTTGTCCTGGAGCTGCCCGGCGAACCCGGTGTCGGGCATGCCGCCACGCGTCACCAGGTCGCGGTAGACGTCGCTGACGCCTTCCCACGGGTTGATCGCCGCGAGGTGCGGCGGCTGTTCGGCGGCGGTGAACCACTGGGAGACCGCGAGATAGGACGTTCCGCTCATCCCCACCTTGCCGGTGCACCAGTGCTGGACGCCCAGCCACTCGACGAGGTCGTAGCAGTCGCGCCCTTCCTGGCGGTCCCACAGGACGCTGTCACCCTCGGAGTTGCCCACGCCACGGATGTCCGGGTTGCAGATCGCGTAGCCCTGCGCGCACCAGTAGGCCGGGTCGGGGCCCTCGAACTTCTCCAGTCCGGAGACGGTGCCGTTGTCGAGCCCGACCATGCCGAAGATGCCGAGGACGCTGGCGGATGTTCCCTGGCCCTTTCCGTACGGGCTCCAGGCCACAATGACCGGCACCTTTTCCGTCCCCGTGGGGCGGAAGACGTCGACAAGGATCGTGACGCCGTCGCGCAGGGTGACCGGCACGTCCTTCTCGAAGACGATGTCGACCGGCAGGGGCCGGAACGGTGGCGCGATCCTGAATCCCGCCTCCAATGTCCTTGTCCCGGGCTCGAATCCGCTCAAGATCCCGTACCGGTCACCCGGCTCCAGCGGCTGAGACGGTGTGAACACCTTCTGGTCGTCGCTCATGGTGAGCTCCTCGCATCTCTGCGCCCGCGGTCGGCCGCCGGCAACGTGGCGAGCGTACGTCCGCGAATCCAAGAACTCAACAGCCGTTGATATTTTTACGGGGAGGTAGTTTTGGGGCATGACCGCGCCTACGAGTCCCGCCAACACCGCGCCCCGCGGCCGCCGGCCGGGGGAGAACACGACCCGGCAGGCGATCCTCGCCGCAGCCCGCGCCCGCTTCGCGGCTGACGGCTTCACCGCGACCACGATCCGGCGGGTCGCAGCCGACGCCGGGGTGGACGCGTCGCTGGTGATGCAGTTCTTCCGGTCGAAGAACGAGCTGTTCGCCGCCGTCATGTCGGTTCCGGCGGATGCGTTGACGCGCTTCAGCGCCGCGTTCGAGGGGGCGGACGACGGTCTCGGTGAACGCGTCGTCCGAGCGTTCCTCGACGTGTGGGAGGAGGACGCGCGGAGCTCGGAGCCGCTCATGGCGATGCTCCGCGGTGCCATCGTCAACGATCAGGCGAACGAGCAGTTGCGCGCGTTCCTCCAGGAGCGGCTGCTGGTCGGCGCTCTGGCGGCGCGTGCTGTCGACGACGACGCGATGCTCCGGGTGGGCGTCGTGTCGTCGATGCTCGTCGGGCTCGTGGTGGGGCGGGGCATCGTCGGTGTCCCCACGCTCACCGGAGTGGAGCGCGAGAGGCTGATCGCGCTCGTCGGGCCCGCCCTCCAGAGCGTGCTGGTCCCCACGCCGAAGGCCGACGACGGCACGTAGGAGCGCGGCAGTGTGGGCTGTTCAGCTCTGCGTGGTACCACGGCGGTCGGGAGTGCGGAGGTAGGCGATCGCCATGTCGCTGAGTTCGTCCGCGTACTGACGTTGGGCTGCTTCGCCGGTGGCGGGGTCGGGGCGTACGGAGTTGTGGAAGCAGGCGCCGAGGATGGCGCGGGCTACGGTGTCCAGCGCTGTCTGCGGGGTGGAGCGCCGGATCTGGCCGGTGTAGGGGGCCGCCGCTTCGAGCAGCAGGCGGTGGATTTCGGTGATGGTGTGCGCCCCGCGGTCGAGGGCGCCGGTCACCCGCGCGCGCAGCAGTTCGGGGAAGAGGTTGCTGCTGTCGGCGAAGGACTGCAGCAGGGCATGCGCGTAGGCGTCCATGACGCCGGAGAGTGAGGGCTCGGCCGCGCGCAGCTGCTCGGCCATGTACTGCTCGCGTTGTTCCAGCATCCGCTCCGTCAGGGCGGTGATCAGCTGCTCTTTCCCCTCGAAGCGGCGGTAGATCGTGCCGACCGAGACGCCGGCGCGCTCGGCGACACCGGTGATCGTCATCTCCTCCAGACCGGACGAGGAGGCGATGTCCTCGGCCGCGCGCAGAACGCGAGCCAGCGTCGCCGCGCTGCGCGCCTGCCGGGGCTCCCGGTAGCGCGCCGGCTGGTCCGGCTCCTTTGACAACGGGTGCCTTCCTCTGGGTACTCTCAGAACATGAATGCGAATTCGCATTCACATATTACTCCGGAGGTTCGACCATGCCCGACAGCCAGACCCCGTCGTCCGTGTCCGTGACTCTCACCTCAGGACCCGCCGGCCCCGGGAGCATCGACGATTTCGAGCTGTTCTACGCCCGCCGAGCCCTGGACCGCTTCAGGACCCGGCTGGGCCGCGAGGGCCTGCTCGACCTTCTCGCAGCCGACATCGAGGAGGGCAACGCCTTCCTGCGCGAGTGCGCGCGCACTTCCAAGGACCGCTTCAAGGCGGGCACGACCGTGCTCGCCGTGCAGGGCCTCACCTCGGCCGCGTTCCTGGCCTGGATGGACGAGGCCTTCGCCGGCGACGAGCACGCACTGCTCGTCGCACACCCCGAGCACTACGTGATGGGCACCGACGACATCGGCGCACGCGTGGTGGAGAACATCGGCCCGTACGTCTGCTCGTTCTACATGGGCGGCTGGGGGACGGCCGCGCTGGCCTGGGCCGAGGACGCGGACGAGCTCCTCCCGGAGTCGGAATTCCCGCGCAAGATGTCCTCGAACCTCTTCCTGGCCGATGGCACGGTCGTCGGCCGGGCCCTCATCCAGTTCGGCGACACCGCCGACGGATTCACCGCCAACCTGACCGTCTACTTCCCCGTCACGAGCCCCGACGACGTCCTCGAACACCACCTGCGCCACTACGCCGTCGAGTTCAGGAACTGGATCGTCGCCGCAGCGGCCGTCCGTAGCTGAGGTGAGGGTTCGCCGTGTCCGACTACTCCGCTCCACCCCGTGCGGGCCGCAAACTGACCCTGGTCGTCCTCGGCCTGGCGGCCCTCATCACCACCATGCTGTGCGCTTTCGCACTGCCCTCGCTGCACAGCGGACCGCACCACGTACCCATAGGTGCTACCGGGCCCCGGCCGGCAGTCGAGGCCCTCCACAAGAACATCGACGGCCCGCGGTGGGACGTCCGTCGCTACGCGACCACCGATGCCGTCGAGTCGGCCACCAAAGAGGGCGACATCGCGGGCGGTCTGGCGATCACCGCGCAGGGCGTCGATGTCTACACCGCCACCGCCGGCGGCCCTTCCGTCACCAGCGCGCTCACCGGGTTGGGTGACAGCGTCGCAGCACAGAACACGACACAGGCCACAGTCCACGAACTGGTGCCGTTCACCGAGGACGACCCACGCGGCGCGGGGATGACCGCGGCACTGATGCCCATGATCTTCGGCGGGATCTTTCCCGCGTTGATCCTGGGCAGCGTCTTCCCCGGCCATCGCGGGCTGCGGACACGTCTGACGGGAGCCGTGCTGTTCTCCGTCGCGGCGGGCGCGGCCGTCGTCGCCGTCCTCCAGTTCGGTACGCACTCGATCGACGGCGACTACGGGCTCACCGCGCTCGGGGTCATCCTCGGCATGACGGCCATGTCCACGACCCTCCTCGGCCTCCAAGCTCTCCTCGGCGTCGCCGGCTTCGCCCTCGGTGGTGCCGTCATGATGCTGCTGGGCAACCCGCTTTCGGGTCTGGCCACCGGTCCGCACTGGCTCCCCGACGGATGGGCGACCCTCGGTCAGCTGCTTCCGCCGGGCGCATCGGGCAGCCTTCTGCGTGTCAACGCCTTCTTCGGCGGGGTGGGTGACGGCCTCCCCGCCCTGGTCCTGACCGTCTGGGTCGTCGTCGGGGTCGCCCTCGTGCTGATCGCCGACCGGCGCGGAAGGCGTACTGCGCCGTCCCGCTCCGCACCGGCCTTCGACTCGGGGGGCGTCGAGACCTCACGGCGCGAACCCGTCACCCCCTGAAAGCTGACGCACACCTCTCGACTGGAACGTGAGTACACAGTAGGTTTACCCGAGTGTCATGCACCGGCGGGGCGTGGGGCGACTGCCGCGCCCGACGAAGCGCGGTAATGACGCGTTGCCATATCGACAAGGAGATACGCCGATGAATGTCGAAGAACTGAGCGCACGTGCGGAGATCCACGACGTGCTGCTGCGCTACTGCCGCGGTCTCGACCGGGTCGACATGAGCCTGGTCAGGGGCGGCTTCCACGGCGACGCCTGGGTCCAGTTCCCCGAGAGCCTGCATATCGGTTCCGTGGATGGATTCGTCGACTTCCTGTCCGGCGAGATGCCGCGGTTCGTCCGCACCATGCATCTCCTCGGCAACAGCCTGGTCGAGTTCGACGGGCCCGACGTCGCCCATGTCGAGACGTACCTGAACGCCTATCACCAGGGCTCGGAGAAGCACCAGTGGAAGGGCGCCTACGTCAAACTCTGGGGACGCTACCTCGACCGGTTCGAGCGGCGGGACGGTGTCTGGCTGATCGCGCGCCGCAGGCTTCTCGTCGACTGGATGTACCAGTACCCCTCCGACGGATGGTTCGACGACCACCCGGACGCCTCCGTGGGCATGCGGGACGGAACCGACCCCAGCCTGCGCCCGGTTGCCGGCTTTCACGGCACGCCGACGGCGGAGAAGGACTGGCCCAGCTGATCCGGTGCGCGCGGATGCCATGACGGCCGCGGCGAAGTGTGAACGTGACGACGACCAGGAGGCGATGAGGTATATGTCAAAGGGCATCAAGGCGGACATCGGCCAGTCGAAGGCGCAGGAGATCATCGACCGCGTCGTGGAGTTGCGGCCGTGGCTGCGCGAGCACCAGGCAGCGGCCGAGCGGCAGCGGCGCATCCCGCAGGAGACCATCGAGCGTCTCGACGCGGCCGGTGTGTTCGGCCTGACGACACCGAAGCGGTACGGGGGAGCGGATTTCACGACCCGGGAGGTGCACGACATCTTCCGTGCACTCGGCTCCGGATGCGGGGCGACCGGCTGGATGGTGTGGGCGGCCGCGGGCGGGAACCTGTGGAGCTGTGCCTTCGACGACGACGTCGTCGCCCCGGTGTACGAGTCGCCGTGGGTCGGCAATCGCACCTTCGCTGTGGGCGGGACCAGCCGGCGCACGTCGGGGACCGCACGGCAGGTCGACGGCGGTTGGATGATCAAGGGCGCATGGCCCTTCGCGACGGGGAGTGCTCACGCGTCCCACGGCTATCTCGCCGTCTTCTACGACGAGGTGGACGACGCGAAGGTCGGGATGGTGCTCGTCCCGAAGGATTCGCTTGCGGCCAGGGACGACTGGGACGCGATGGGGATGGCGGCCACGGGCAGCCAGACCGTGGCGACGGACGGCGAACTGTTCGTCCCCGACGGGTACTTCAGCACTCCGAAGCGGCTCACCGAGCGGCTCGCCGGGCTTACCGAGCGGGGCCTCGGACCACGTCGCGGAGGCCTCGCCCGCTCGCTCGTCACCGGAGCGGGTGTCGCGCTCGGCATGGCCGACCACGCCATGGAGGTGTTCCTGGGGGCGATCGGGAAGCGTGGCATCCCGTACTCGCCGTACGCGAAACAGGCCGACGCGCCGATCACGCACCTGACCGTCGGTCGCGCCCACACCCAGATCCGGGCGGCGGCAGCGGTGGCCGACGCCGCGGTGGCTCAGCTCGACCGGCTGGAGGCAGCGGAGGCGGACCCCGCCGAGCCTGACACCCTCCAGCTCCACACCGACGTGGCGTACATCTGGGACGCGTGCGGCTCTGCCGTCGAGACGCTCTTCCGTGCGTCCGGGGCGTCTGCGATCACCAAACGGCAGCCGCTTCAGCTGATCGCGCGCAACTGCCGTGCGGGCAGCCTGCACGCGGCGCACGGCATCGACACCTGGATGGAGAACGTCGGGCGGGAGCTGTGCGGATCGGAGGCGCCGCCGGCGTCCATGAGCGTGCTCGAACGCCGTTCATAACAAGCCGAGCGAGAACGCCGACGCGCCACGTGCGAGGAGGAATCCGATGACCCGACTTCGCCCGCCGGGACCACGCAGGTCTGGTACGCGACTGCATAGTAGATTTATCAACATGTCACGTACTGATAAGTCGGCGGACGAGCAGATCGTCCCCCAGGACATCGTCGGAGCAACCCTGCGGGCCGCGGAAGCGCGTGGCGTCTCCGTGGCCGAGGTGACGCTCCGGGACATCGCCCAGGAGGCCGGGATCTCCCGCAGCACACTGGTACGCCGGATCGGCGGCAGTCGGCACGCCCTGGACGAGGCGCTGCGCGCGGCCGGCGTCGAACCCGGGGGACGCAAGCCGGTCCGAGAGCGGGCGATCGAGGTCACAGGCACCCTGATCAGTACGCAGGGACTCGGCACGGTCACGTTCGAACGTGTGGCGGCTGCCGCCGAGTGCTCCGTACCCAGCCTCTACGCGACCTTCGGAGGACGTGACGAACTGCTGCGGTTGGTGTTCGAGCGCTACAGCCCCACCGTCGACGTCGAGGCGCTTCTTGCCACGTCGCGCGGTGACCTGGAGGACACCGTCCGGCGCCTCACGCGGCTCATGGTCGACACGCTGGAACGTGAACCGCGTGTCTTGCCCGCCCTGTTGGCGGAGGTCTTCGCCCGCCCCGGCGACGCCAACGTCCTGATGGTCTTCCAGACACTCACTCCGCGCCTCCTGGCAGGCCTCGGAGCGTGGCTCGCCGAAGAAGCCGCCGCCGGCCGGGTCCGGGATCTCCCGCCCATGCTGCTCACCCAGATGATGACCGGCCCGATCTTCCACCATTTCTTGTTGCGCCCCGTCACCAGCCAGGTCGCCGCGGCAGACCTGCCCAGCAAAGAAGAAACGATCGAGACGTTCGCCCAGGCCTTTCTCCGTGCCGTGGCCCTGCCCCCGCCGGGCGACGAGGCCAGGCAGGAATAGCACGACGGCCAACAAGGTGACGGCGATCCACGCCGTCGCCCGGCCGCAACAGCACTTCACATCAGGAGGTTCCAGCATGCTCCGCACCGGAGTTCTCGCGGGTCCCATCAGCGGTATCAAGTACGAAACACCGAGCTGCTCCGGCCTGACGAACGAGCGTGGCGAATTCCGGTACCGCGACGGGGAGCGCATGGCCTTCCTCCTCGGCGAAAACGCGATCGGAACCGTCAAGTGCGCCCCTCAGGTGAACTTGACGCAGATAGTCAGCCGCGTCGACGGGAGCCCGCACAAACTGAAGGACCCCGGTCTCACCAACATCGCCCGCCTGGTCTTCACCCTCGACCGCGAAGGAGTGCTCGACCACGGCACCCGGATAGCCCCCGAGGTCCACGACATCATCGGCGCACGCCCGTTGGACTTCCGGCATGACATCGCCTTCGCGGGCCGGGAGGACGATGAGATCCTGGCCTTCACCCAGGATCCCGTCATGGTCTCGCTGCTCGCCGACCTCGACGGCGCCGGCGTCTTCGAGGACCGCACACCGCGGCAGTTGTGTTCCCCCGCCGCCGCCCGCAACGAGCTGCGCCGCAACGCGATGGGCATCCGCCGCTTCCGCGACGTCAAGATCCCTCTCAGCAACGGCTCGCACCTCTACGCCGACGTGTTCCGCCCCGCGGAGGACGGCGCGTACCCGGTGATCATGGGCTGCGGTGTGTACGGCAAGGCGTTCAACCACCACTCCATCTGCGGTGACGCCGAACTGGAGGAGCACGAGCAGATGGAGGACGAGTACTTCCACGGGAACGCCGACGGGCTCCCCTGGGAGAACCACGAGACCGTCAACACCGCTACCTGGGTGCCGAACGGCTACACCGTCGTCCGGGTCGACGGACCCGGCAGCGGCAAGAGCCCTGGCACGCTGGCGCCTTGGGGCATCTCCACCGCCGAGGCGTACAAGGACGCCATCGAGTGGGCGGGCGAACAGCCGTGGTCCAACGGCAACGTCGGGCTGTGGGGCATGTCCTACCTCGCTGTCACCCAGCACGCCGTGGCGAGCCTGCGCCCCGCCCACCTCAAGGCGATGGTCGCCATCGGCACCGACATCGACCTGTACGAACAGGTCGCCTACAACGGCGGCATCCTCAACGAAGAGTTCTTCCCACACTGGTACCGCAACGGCCTGGTGCCGGCCGTGTGCGGCGAACTGGACGCCGTCGACTTCCTCAAGGCCATGCGGGACAACCCGTTCAAGGACTCCGACCCGGACGCCATCTTCGGGCCGCGCGCCGAGGTCTTCATGAGCCCGGACATGAGCGACGTCACGGTGCCCCTCTGGGCCGTCGCCGCGACCACCCATGTGAGCCACCTCCACCAACTCGGCAGCAGCGAGACCTACGTGCACACCCCGACGCCGCACAAGAAGCTCGACTTCTGGGAGGACTGGCTGGTCAAGTCCTATGCGGAGGACTCCGTCGCCGACCACATGGCCTTCTTCGACCACTGGCTGAAGGGCATCGACAACGGCATCATGGACAGGCCGCCGGTACGGCTTGAGATACGCACCGGCAACGGCGCCTCCTACATCCAGGAGGAGGACGAATGGCCGATCGCGCGGACGCGGTACACCAAGTGGTTCTTCGACGCCGCCCCGTCCGCCTGGAGCGGCGACGGTGTGCGCGACGACTTCCTGCGCCTCTCGCCGACGCGGCCCGGCGAGGAGGCCCGCGTGAGCTACTCCGCCGAAGTCCAGCTCGCCGACGCGGCGCTCGGCCCCGAAAGCCTGCGCGGCGACACCGGGTCGGCGGCCACCGACCCGCGGACCACCGGCGTCTCCTTCATCAGCGACCCGGTGACCGAGGACCATGTCCTCGCGGGATACGGCAAAGTCGAACTCTGGGTCTCCGCCGACAGCCAGGACATGGACATCTACGTCTCCCTCCGCGTCGTCGACGAGAAGAACAGGGAAGTCGACTACTCCGGCCCCACGACGATGGGGCTCAAGGCCGCGCATTACCCGGTGGCGAAGGGCTGGTTGAAGGCGTCGCACCGCAAGCTCGACCCCGCACGCAGCACCGGATACGCGCCGAAGCACACCCACCTCAAAGCCGATCACGCCCCGCTGAACGACGGGGAGGTCGTCCCGGTGGAGATCGAACTCATCCCGCACACCGCTGTCGTGCGTAAGGGCCACCGCGTCCGCATCGACATCCAGCCCTACGACGGCCAGGGCCACGGCACGCACCACGCGTACGACCCGAGCTACCACACCGGCGCGACCAACAGCGTCCACACCGGCCCGGCACACGTCGGGTACGTACAACTGCCGCTCGTCCCTCGCCGGGTCCAGGGCTGATACGACATCGGCCGGTCGGCCGCTCTCCTGCTTTTCAGGCCCCCGACGTTGCCGGTCCTTGTCCAGCGCCGTCCGAGCAGCCGGACTACTGGGCCATGGACTCCTCCTCGACGAGGAATCCTGGGACCCCCGTTCCCGGCGCGCCGACCACGTCCGCCCCGCCCGAACCTGCACGTCATCGGCGCGTCTTCAAGCGTTGACACGGCGGAAACGCGCTCCTTACAGTGCATCCTGCCAAGTGCCCTGATGCGAAGGCGAGTCCGTGATACCTCGGAGAACGAGAATCCGCCGCACCTCCGTCGCCGTCGCCTTGGCGAGCCTGCTGCTGTCGACCGTGACAGCCGGCGTTCTCGATCCGCCGTCAGCAGCAGCGGCTACGGGAAAGACGGATGCGAGCTGGGTGCTCAGCACGACCGATCCGTCCACCGACTACGCCTCGGCGCCCCTGGGCAACGGGTACTTGTCGACCCGGGTGCCCGCGGAGGGCGCCGGCTTCTCGGCCACGCCGTTGCTGACCGAATCGCAGCTCGCGGGCTTCTACGGGCAGGGGCCGGGGATCTCCCCGCAGCGCGTGAACATTCCGGCCTGGTCCACGCTGGGGATCTCCGAAGGCAGCGCGATCTACGGCAACGTCGCATCGGGCAGCTGCAGTTTCGGCGTCGTCTGCGAGGCGGAGTCCGGAAAGCTGTCCGGTGGGGCGTTCGTCGACACGAGCCACAAGAACTTCGGGGGGACGGGGTTCGTCGCCGGCTACGGCCCCCTCGGGAAGCCGGCCGTCGGTGCCGCCTCCACCGTCACCGTGGCCGACGTCCCGGCGGGCACCGCGCGCCTCACGGTCCGCTACGCCGCGGGCTCCGGTAAGGCCCAGACGCTGACCGCACAGGTGAACGGAGCGGGCCCGGTCCAGCTCCAGTTGCCCGGTACCAGTTCCTGGGACACCTGGGCGACGGCCACGCTCGACGTCCCCGTCACTTCCGGTGCGAACACCGCGGCCGTCACCTGCGCCGCCGGCGACAGCTGCCTGGCCAACGTGGACGAGATCTCACTGTCCCCGCAGGACACACCACCGGCCGCTACGGCGCCGACGGGGACGACCTCGGACTACCGGCAGTCCCTTGATCTCCGGGCCGGCATCATCACCACCTCGCTGAAGTGGACTTCGCCGGCGGGGCGGGCGACCCGGCTGACCTATCGGGTACTGGTCGACCAAGCCGACGCCCATCTCGGCGTCACCCAGGTCGACATCACCCCGGTGAACTGGAGCGGACCCCTGTCGGTGATCGACATGTTCGACGGGCGGGCCGACACCCTCCCGGCCAACCACCGGCTGGCCAAGTCCGTCAACCTGACGCAGGTCTCGGCCGGACACGTCGACGGGAGGTCGGCGACGATGAGCGAGAGCCTCACCACGCAGCAGATCGGCATGCGGGCCGGGCTCTCGTCCGTACTGCGCGTCGACGGCGACCGCGTGGCGACCAAGCCGTACACCGACGTGCCCGCCGACTCGCTCGCCCAGAGCGCCGATCTCCACGTCAGAGCCGGAAAGACCTACCAGGCGACGAAGTTCGTCGGCGTCGCGTCCTCCAACGACACCGCACAGGGCTCGGCGCCCCTGGTGACGAACGGACCCGCCGACCCGCAGGCCGCGGCTCGGAACTACGCGGCACACGCCGCCCAACGAGGATGGCGGCAGGTGGAGAACGACCACACGCGTGCGTGGGCACGCCTGTGGCAGTCCGACATCACCGTTCCCGGAGACCCGTCCCTGACACAGCAGTTGCGCGCCAGCGCGTTCTACCTGCTCTCCGCGGTCCGCGACGGCGTCACCTGGGGTTCCTCTCCCGGCGGACTGACCTCCGCCGACTACAACGGACATGTCTTCTGGGACGCGGACACCTGGATGAACCCCGCGCTCCTGGCCGGCCATCCGGACCTGGCCAAGAACCTGCTCGACTACCGCGAAGCGCTCCTGCCCGCGGCCGTCGCGAACGCCGCTTCGCACGGTTTCCAAGGCGCGCAGTACCCCTGGGAGAGCGCGGACACCGGAGCCGACGTGGGCATCCACCCGCGCGAGATCCACATCGACTCCGATGTCGCGCTGGCACAGTGGCAGTACTACGAAGCCACCGGAGACCTGAAGTGGCTGCGCACCAAGGGCTGGCCGGTGATCAAGTCGGTCGCGCAGTTCTGGGCGAGCAGGGCCACGCCCGACGGTCAGGGCGGCTACGACCTCAACGGGGTGCAGTCCCCGGACGAGAACCACGACAACGTCAACAACAGCGCGTACACCAACGCCGGTGCGATCAGCAGCCTGAACACCGCCGTCACGGCCGCGAAACTCGTCGGCGAACAGCCCGATCCCCGGTGGGCGCAGGTCGCCGGCGGGCTGAGCGTGCCCGTCGACCCGGCCACCGGGGTGCACCAGGAGTTCGACGGGTACCGCGGCGACACGATCAACCAGGCCGACACCGTCATGCTGCAGTACCCGTTGGCCTATCCGATGACCGACGAGCAGGCGCAGGCCGACCTCGACTACTACACGCCCCGCACCGACATCAACGGCCCGTCCATGACGGACTCGATCAACCTGATCGACAGCGCCGCGCTCGGGACCCCCGGCTGCGTCACCGAGACGTTCCTCAAGCGCGGCCTCGATCCCTTCATCGCCGCGCCGTTCGACCAGTTCGCCGAGACGCGCGCCGGCGGGGCGTTCACCTTCACCACCGGGATCGGCGGGGTGCTGCAGGCCTTCCAGTACGGCTTCACCGGCCTCCGGTTCCAAACCGACGCGGTCACCGTCGACCCGATGCTCCCGCCGCACATCCCGGGTGTCGACATCACCGGCCTCCAGTGGCACGGCAGCACCTTCGACATCTCCGTCCGTCATGACACGACGCGGGTGACGATGCGCGGCGGCCGGTCCCTGACGGTGTCGGCCGCCGGCCGGCTGACCACGCTGCACGGACACCAGAGCATGACGATCCCCACCCGGCGCCCCGACCTGACGCCGACCCGGGATGTCGCACGCTGCACGGCCGTCAGCACGTCCACGGCCGACCTCAGCTTCCCCGCGGTCGCCGCCGTCGACGGCAGCCCCAGCACCTGGTGGAAGGCGACCGGCCCAGGCTCCACCCTCACCGTCGACCTGGGCAAGGCCAAGACCCTGTGCCGGACGGTCGTCCAGTCCCACGGAGCGACGACCGCCTACCGGATCGATGTATCACGCGACGGCAAGACCTGGACACCGTTCGGCACGCCGGTCGCGGCAGCCGCAGCGTCCAACACCACGGTCACCGCCTCACCTGTCTCCGCGCGCTACGTCCGATACACCGCGGCGGGCACAGCGACCGCCCAAGTGGTGAGCATCGAGGCGTACGCCGACTAGCGGCCCCGGAGGCGCACGTCTGAACGGCGTTGGGGGCCTGCCGCAGGCGGAGTTGGGCGTTCGGCTGACTCCGGACCGCGAGGTGCTGCGCGGCTGCCAGGTCTACGTTGTATGTACTGTGCGGAGATGACAAGGAGCGAGCGAATCGCGGACCAGCTGGACCGGCACTGGCACAAGAACCTGCGGCCGCGGCTGCAGGGTCTTGCCGATGAGGAGTACTTCTGGGAGCCGGTGCGTGGCTGCTGGAGCATCCGCCCACGTGGCACGTCGGCCGCGCCGATGTCGGCAGGTTCGGGGGAATGGACGATGGACACCGCGTCCCCTGACCCGGTCCCGTCGCCGGTGACCACGATTGCCTGGCGGCTGGCGCACATCGTCGTCTCCTGTCTGGGTTATCGGGTCGGATGGCACTTCGGCGGCCAGGACGTCGACTTCCGGACATTTGCCTACGCGGGGACCGCTGACGAGGCGCTCGAACAGCTCGACGAGATGTACGGGAGATGGAACGCGGGGGTCCGCGAACTCTCGGACGCCGACCTGGACAATCCGCCCACGGTGGGTCCCGAGCGGTTTCCCGTGGAGGGCATCGTCCTGCACGTCAACAGGGAACTGATCCATCACGGCGCCGAGATTTCTCTGCTGCGCGACCTCTACCGCTGGCAGGACCGCGCCGTACAGCGCTGAGAGGTGGGCGGCCGGACGGGCGGGTCGACCCCCGGCACCCACTTTCTGGCAACGTTCCCAGGATGGGGCGGCGTCGAGGTTGACAACGTTCTCATACGGCTCGTAGGTTCACGGAGAAAGCGCTTGCTATCACACCGCACCGTGGGGGTGTTCGCTCTGTCCCGCTCTTCAGGACGTCCAGAACCCGTAACCGATTCGCCAGGCTCCGACCGGACGCTGCGCGCTGCCGTCGTGGGCACCGGCGGGATCGCGAGGGGAGCTCACCTGCCCGCCCTCCGGTCCCTCGCCGGGGTGGACGTCGTCGCCGCCGTGGACGTGTCCGAGGAGTCCGTCCGCTCCTTCTGTGCGGAGGGCGGCATCCCGCACCCCTACACGGGGCTCGACCTCATGCTCACCGAGCAGAAACCTGACCTGGTGGTGCTCTGCACTCCGCCCTCGGTGCACCGGGAGCAGACGATCTCCGCCCTGCGGGCCGGCGCGTGGGTGCTGTGCGAGAAGCCACCCTGCCCTTCCCTGGAGGACTTCGACGCGATGCGCGCCGAGGAGGGCGACGACGGTCCCTACGCGGCCATCGTGTTCCAGCACCGGCTGGGCTCCGGTCCACGCCATGTGCGGCGTCTCTTGCGGGACGGGGCGCTGGGCCGCCCGCTGGTGGCGCACTGTCAGACCACCTGGTACCGCGACGCCGCGTACTTCGCCGCGCCCTGGCGCGGGCAGTGGGAGACCGAGGGGGGCGGGCCCACCATGGGGCACGGTATCCATCAGATGGACCTGTTGCTCGACCTGCTCGGCCCGTGGGACGAAGTCAAGGCGATGGCGGGCCGGCTGGTCCACGACGTGCGCACCGAAGACGTCTCGACCGCTCTTGTCCGCTTCGAGAACGGCGCGCTCGGCACTGTCGTGAACAGCGTCCTGAGCCCCGACGAGGTCAGCCGCATCAGGATCGACTGCGAATACGCGACGGTGGAGGTCACCCACCTGTACGGCCACTCCAACGCCGACTGGCACATCAGCCCCGCCCCCGGAGTCCCCGAGGAGACGGCCGCCGCGTGGCGGGACTTCGGCGCCGACGAGCCCAGCTCGCACCTGGCCCAGGTACGTTCCTTCGTCGACGACCTGCGCGCGGGCAGGCGTCCCGGCACGAGCGGGGCGGGCGGCAGGACCACGCTCGAACTTGTCTCGGCCCTCTACAAGTCGGCGTTCACCGACGCCACGGTCCACGCGGGCGAGATCGGGCCGGGCGACGACTTCTACCCGGTCCTGCACGGAGGCACCCCCGGCTGGGCACCCATGAATGATCTGGAGGGCACCGCGTGAAACTGACTCATCTCCACGGCGAACGCATCGACGTGGCGCACGACGGCACCCGCCTGCTCTCCTACGTCTACGCGCCGGAAGCCGCCTTCGAGGCGCCCAAGCCGTACCTGCATCCCCTCGCCACGCTCTCCGGCGGCGTCGTCACCGACTACCGGCCCAACGATCACCGGTGGCACAAGGGCATCCAGGTGACGGCCTCCCACCTCTCGGGACAGAACCTGTGGGGCGGCAACTCCTACGTGCACGGCGAGGGCTACCTCGAACTGCCCGACCGGGTGGGCTCGATGACCCACGAGGGCTTCGACGACGTGCGTGCGCAGGACGGCCTCGCGGTCATCGCCGAGCGCCTGACCTGGCGTGCGCACGACGGCTCCGCGTGGGCCGACGAGCGGCGCCGCGTCGAAGCAGCCGTCCCGCGGCCGGGCTCGGGCGCCTGGCACCTCACCATCTCCACCGCCGTCACCAATCTCCGCGACGAGCCGTTGCGCTTCGGCAGCCCGACCACCGAAGGCCGCGAACTGGCCGGGTACACAGGCCTGTTCTGGCGCGGGCCGCGCGCTTTCCGCGACGGCCGGGTGCTGACCGCCGACGCCGAAGGCGCTGAGGTCATGGGCACGCAGTCGCCGTGGCTCGCGTTCAGGGGTGAGTTCGACGGTGTCGACGGGCACGCGACCGTAGTCTTCGCCCACGCCCCCGAGAACGATCACACCGGTGAGCACGGCGCGCATCCCGCGCACTGGTTCGTCCGCAACGACCCCTTCGCGGCCGTCGCCCCCTCCTGGGCCTTCTACGAAGAACTGGTCCTGGTGCCCGGCGACACGCTCGTCCGGCGCTACCGCGTCGTCGTCGCGGACGGCCAGTGGGAACGCGGAGACATCGCCTCCTATCTCGCGAAGCAGACATGGTGAGCTTCGACGGCCTGCCGGGCGCCGTCGGCGTCTCCCATCTCTCCGTCTACGACTGGGAGGCGGCGGACGGCCACTGCGGCGGCAGCCCTCATCTGCATCTGGTCTGCACCGAGGGGTACGTGGTGGAGTCGGGTCGGGGCGCCGTGCAGACGATCACGAGCCGCGGTTTCACCTCGACGCCACTGGCGGCCGGGTCCGTGGTCTGGTTCACGCCGGGCACGATCCACCGACTCGTCGACGAGGACGAGCTACGCATCACGGTCCTGATGCAGAACAACGGTCTTCCGGAGGCGGGCGACGCGGTTCTCACCTTGCCGCCCGCCCACCTCGATCCGCGCACGTACGCCGCGGCCGTCGCCCTGCCCGCCGAGGAGACGGAGGCGGCCGCGCGGCGCCGCCGTGACTTGGCTGTCGAGGGTTTCGCCGTTCTGCGCGCCGCCGCCGAGGCGGGGGAGCCTGGACCGTTGCGCGCCTTCCACAAGGCCGCGGCCGCCTTGGTCCTGCCGCGGCTCGCGGACTGGCGCGAGCGTTGGGAACGCGGCGCGCTGCGGGCCGTCAGGGCGACGGGCGCACAGCTCGACCACTTGGCCGCAGGTGATGTGAGCCATCTCGCCGAGGCCGCCGTGCACGCGCGGACCCCCGCCGTACGCGGCAAGTACGGCATGTGTGGCCGACTGGACACCTACGACCTGCCGGGCGCCTGAGCCTCCGGTCCACCGATCCTCGACGGCCGGCCGCGGCCGGGTACCACGGACCCCGTGGTGCCCGGCCGCGGCCGGCCGTTCGTCAGCCGGCCGCGACCTGCGGCCGGCCCGTTTCCAAGCCCTTGAGCGGCGCGGCCAGTTCCGCGCCGCGGCCCTTGTCGTGCAGCCAGCAGTGCGCCCAGTGGCCGCCGCCCAGGTCGGTGCGCGGCGGGAACGAGGTGCGGCACTCGTCCATCGCGAAGGGGCAGCGTGGATGGAATCGGCAACCGGCGGGCGGGTCCGTCAGGTTCGGAGGCTCGCCCGCCGTCTCGCCCTCGTCGAACGCGGTGGCCCGGTTCACGGTGATGCGCCGGGCCGGATCGGGGGATGCCTCGACCAGCATCCGGGTGTAGGGGTGGCGCGGTGTGTTGATCACCGCGTCCTTGGGGCCGCCCTCGACCATCTGCCCCGCGTACATGACCTGCACGTCGTCGCACAGGTAACGGGCGGAGGCGATGTCGTGCGTGATGTACAGCAGGGCGAGGCCCCGTTCGTCACGGAGCTTGCCGAGGAGGTTGAGCATGTCCAGGCGGATCGATACGTCGAGCATGGAGATCGGCTCGTCGCCCAGCAGCACCGAGGGCCGCACCGCGAGCGCGCGGGCGATGACCACGCGCTGGCGCTGACCGCCCGACAGGGAGTGCGGGAGCTTGGACAGGTAATCCTGGGCCGGCGTGAGACCCACCTGTTCCAACAGCTCCGCCGCGAGCGAGCGGGCCTGCGCCTTGGTTCTGGCGTGCCGGTGGATGAGCAGCGGGCGCTGGAGCGTGTAGCCGATCGTGTGGCCCGGGTGCAGGGAGCCGAAGGGGTCCTGGAAGATGAGCTGGACCTGTCGGTGGTAGTCGCGGCCCGGCGCGCGCCGGGTGGCGACCGGCTCGCCGTTCAGCTCGATCGTGCCGGACGTGGTCGCGTACATCCTCGCCAGCAGCCGGGCCACGGTCGTCTTTCCCGAGCCCGACTCTCCGACCAGAGCGACGATGCGGCCGGGGCGCAGCGTGACGTCCACGTGCTCGACGGCGTGCACGCGCGCGCCGCCCGGCATTTCGAAATGCTTCGTGACGTCGATGGCCCGCAGGACCGGGGCCTCCTCGGTCGCTGTCCGTTCCGTGCTCATCGGGTGGTCTCCTCGGCTGCCTGGTCGGGGGAGGGCGGCTCGTGCCCCGGCTGCGTTGTGCCCTCGGCCTCGGGGAGGTGGCAGGCCGTGACGCGGCTGCCGCGCAGGACGGGCAGCGGGCGCTCCGTGCGGCATCGGTCGAAGGTGTGGGCGCAGCGTGGCGCGAACGCGCAGCCGTCCGGGAGCTGCTTGAGGTCCGGTGGTGTACCGGGAATCCCGTGCAGCACCTGAAGAGGGGCGTGCAGGGGAGGGAAGGAGTCGCGCAGGCCCTGGGTGTAGGGGTGTTCGGGGCTGAGGTAGAGGCTCGTGGCCGCTCCCGTCTCGACGATGCGCCCGGCGTACATGATGGCGATACGGTCGGCGACCTCGAGCAGCAGCGACAGGTCGTGGGTCACGAGGACCACGGCGAACCCGATCCGGTCCCGCAGGCGCAGTATCTGGCCCATGATCTGACGCTGCATCACGACGTCCACGGCGGTGGTCGGTTCGTCCATGATGACGAGGGACGGCTCGCAGGCGAGAGCCAGAGCGATGGAGGCGCGCTGGCGCATCCCGCCGGACAGCTCGTGCGGATAGGCGCGGGCCCGGTCGGGGGTGATGCCGACCATGCTGAGCAGTTCGGTGATCCGCGCGTCCAGTTCATCGCGCTTTATGCCCTTTCGATGCTCGCGCAGGACGTCCGCGAACTGCGCGTGGAGGCGCATCACGGGGTTGAGCGCGTCCATCGCGGACTGAAGGACGACGGCGATGTCGTCCCAGCGCAGCCGCCGCAGCTCGCGTTCCGAGAGCGACAGCAGGTCGACGGCGGCGCCGTCGGCGCCGTGCAGCAGCATCCGGCCCGCCGTGGTCGTTGCGGGTGGGCGCTGCAGTCTGGCGAGGGCGGTGATCAGGGTGGACTTGCCGGACCCGGACTCACCGGCGATCCCGAAGATCTCGCCCCTGCCCAGCGTGAAGTCGATGTCGGTGCAGGCGCGGACGTCCGTCTCGGGGCCGCCCGGTCCCAGGTAGTCGACGCACAGCCCACGGACGTCGAGGAGGGGCTCGGCGGCCGAGGGGCCGGGCGCCGGAGACGGCGGGTGATCGGTGGTCGCGGTCATGAGTGGAACTCCTTCGCACCCGCGGCGGTCGGTTTCACGAGCTCACCGCGGTCGGGGCGGGGACCCGGGAGGCGGCACGGCGGGAGGTGTGCCTGCCGGCGGCGAGCCGTGGGTTGGCGATCTCGTCGATGCCGAAGTTGATGAGCCCGGTCGAGGTCCCCAGGGCCGCGATGCAGAAACCGGGCGGCAGGAACCACCACCACTGCCCGTTGAGGATCGCGTTCTGCTCCTGCGCGCTCTGGATCATCGTGCCCCAGGAGGGATTGCCCGGGTCCGAGACGCCGAGGAAGGCGAGACCGGCTTCGGCCAGGACACCACCGATGATCGCGTGCAGGAACATGGCGAAGACCCAGCCGGAGAGCAGCGGGAAGACTTCGACGAAGACCAGGCGCAGTCTGCTCTCGCCCAGCATTCGGGCCGCCTGGGTGAAGTCGCGGTTGCGCAGGCTCATCGTCTGGGCCCGCAGGGTCCGCGCACCGCCGGCCCAGCCGAAGACACCGATGATCACGGCGATGCTGAGGGCACTGATGTTCTCGACGTAGCCGGCCACCACCAGGGTGAGCGCGAAGACGGGCATGACGATGAAGAGATTGGTGACGAAGTTGAGCACGGTGTCGGTCCAGCCGCCGAAGAACCCGGCGGTGACGCCGAAGACGATCGCCAGCGCGGTGCCGATGACCGCGGAGACGAGCCCCACCAGCAGGGAGCCCCGGGCGCCCGCGATGACCTCGGCGAGCACGTCCTGGCCGGACGCGGTGGTGCCCAGCGGATGGGCGCCGCTCGGCGGTTTGCTGACGGCCAGGTAGTTGAGGGCGGTGGGGCTGCGCCCGAGCACCGCGTCGTTGATCCACGGGCCGAACAGTGCCGCGAGCACACAGAGGGCGAAGATGACCAGGCCGACCTGGACCTTGCGGTTGCGGAGCATTCTCGTACGGGAGCGCATGGCTGTCTTTCTTCTCCTCGGCCGCGGTCAGCCTTGGCCGCGGGTGCGCGGGTCGAGCAGGACGTACACGCTGTCGGCGACGAAGTTCGCGATGAGCACGGCGAGCGTGGTGAACAGCAGGATTCCCTGCATCAGTGGCAGGTCGCGGTTGCTGACCGCGCCGGCCAGCAGGCTGCCCATGCCGGGGTAGCCGAAGACCGTCTCGGTGACCACCGCACCACCGATCACCGAGCCGATGGCGAGGGCGAAGCTGGTGAAGGTCGGCAGCAGGGCGTTGCGGGCCGAGTACCGGAACAACACCCGGGACCTGGACAGGCCCTTGGCGCGCCCCAGGAGCACGTAGTCCTCGCTGGTGGTGGTGAGCGTCATGTTCCGCATCCCCAGCAGCCAGCCGCCGAAGCCCGAGAAGACCATGGTCAGGGCAGGAAGCAGCCCGTAGTGCAGCGTCGAAAGCCAGTAGGCCGGCGAGCCGTGCGCGGTGTTCGGATCGGCGCCGCCCGACAGCGGGAACCAGCGCAGCTGGAAGGCGAAGTACCAGAGTGCGAAGAGCGCCACCCAGAAGTACGGGACGGAGCTGAAGAAGGTGCTCAGCGGGCTCAGGATGCTGTCCATCCTGCTTCCCGAGCGCCAGCCGCACAGGGCGCCGAGCAGGGTGCCGAGGAGGAACGCCAGCACGGTGGAGGCGCCGACCAGGAGGAGGGTCCAGGGCAGTGCCGAGCCGATGAGCTGGGAGACGGGTGTCGGGAAGTTGGTGAGCGAGAGGCCGAGGTTGCCGTGGGCGAGTTCGGAGAGGTAGTGGCCGTACTGGACCGGCAGGCTGGAGTCCTTCTCGCCGAACAGTTCGCTGATGGCGGCGACGGTCTCCGGCGGAACGGTTCCGCCGTTCTTCTGCTGCATCTGCTGGACGATGGCGCCGGTCGCGTCGCCCGTCATCAGGCGTGGCAGCAGGAAGTTGAGCGTGATCGCCGACCAGGCCGCGATGAGATAGAAGCCGAGCCGCTTGCCCAGCTCCCTGAAGCGGGCGGTATGCCGCCGGCCGCGGGCGGTGGGTGCCGCCGCGGGTGCGGGCGCCGCCGCAGGTGCGGGCGCGGTATGCGTCGTCATGCCTGGACCGCCTTCAGGGAGTGCAGCAAAGTGGCCGCGGCCGGGGCCGAGTTGACTCCGAGTACGCTGTCGCCGCCCTTGTTGGCAGGCCAGTGCGTCCAGAAGGCCGAGGTGCGCGCCGCCCAGTTGCAGGACCAGACGAGCGGAATGAGTGGCAGCTGTTCGGCCAGGATCCGCTGGAGCCCGTGCGCGGCGCTCTCGATCTCGGCCGGATCGTTCGTGGCGGCGAGCTTCTTGAGGAGGGCCGCCGTCTCCTCGTCCTGCCATCGGATCATGTTGAAGGTGGTGGCCTTGCCGATCGGCGTGACCGTGTTGGAGTCCATCAGCAGGTGAAAGTGGTTGTAGACGGAGCCGCCGCCCTGGGTGCTGAGGTGGACGTCGAAGTCGCCCTTGTTGACCCGGTCGACGAGGGTGGGGACGTTGACCGCGGACAGCTGCACCTCGACGCCCAGATGGCGCCGCCACTGGTCGGCCAGAGCCGCGCCGAGGATGCTCTGGGTGGGGATGCCGGAGAAGCAGGCGAGCTTGACCGTATGAGTGCCTTTGTCCGGATGGGTCAGTGCGCCTCCGCGCACCGACCAGCCTCCCTTGGCCAGTTCGGCCCGCGCGGCCGCGGCCTGCGGCTTCGGTACTCCGGCGTAGCGGGGCAGCAGTACGGAGCCGAAGACGTTGGAGGCGAGCCCGGCAGCGTTGGCAGGACCCTGGCCGGAGTCGACGAGCTTGGAGACTGTCGTGCGGTCCAGTGCCAGGTTCAGTGCGCGGCGCACGTGCACGTCGCCCCACGGCTGCTTCGCGTGGTTGAACAGGATCGCGGCGAACGAGCCGTTGGGGGAGGGGATGTAGGCGTTGCGTTGTGGGTCGCGGCGGTCGAAGTACTTGGTCCCGCCGGCCCAGGATATGTCCACGAAGTCCAGCTCGTTCGCGAGGATGCGCAGCTTGGCGTTGTCCTCGCCGACGGTGGTGAAGCTGACGCGCTGGGGCGCCATCGAGCCGCCCCAGTAGTCGTCGCGCACCCGCATCACGACCTGCGCGGTGGAAAAGGTGTCGAGGACGCACGGGCCGGTGCCGACCGGCTCCGGGTTGGCCCACGTGGTCACCGGGTGCTGCTCCCACAGCCGTTTGGGCACGATCTTCATGGTGCCCAGCGGAGCGATCTCCTGGTAGGCCGGGTGGTCCCAGATCAGCCGCACACGGTCCGGCCCCGAGCGCTCTGCCCTCTGGTAGGTCACGCCTGCGATATTGGTCTCCGGATGCTTCAGCGGCAGCTCGAAGCTGTACAGAGCGTCCTCGATGGTGAGGGGATGGCCGTCCGAGAACCGGACTCCCTCGCGCAGGGTCAGCTCCAGGGCGTGACCGCCGTCCTGCCAGGTGAAGGATTTCATCAGCCATGGGCGGGCTTCACCGCCTGACATCTCGACGATCCACAGCGGTGGTTCGTACACGAAATTGGCGAGCGAGCCGATCGTGCTGGCCGGCGAGTAGATGTTGAAGTTGCGCACCATGCTCGAATTGCGGTTGGACAGGGCCAAGGTGTGCGACCTGTCGCCTCCGCCGCTGCCCGGCACGCTGCATCCGCTCAGCGTGACCCCCGCCCCCGCCACCGCCCCGCCAGTGGCCAACAGCATGGCCCGTCTTGACAGTTGGGGCACAGGACTTCCCCTCTCCGTTGAGGTTGACATCGTTATCAGAAAGCGTTTTCTGATAACGTTCGCAGGTAACGTAACCAGAGGGAAATCTTCCGTCAACCCTTGGGGCCGGCCAGGAGGCCGCGAGGGGCGGGACGAGGTCCGCAGCGAACACGAGGAGGAACCGTGGGGGACGAGCCCACCATGCGGGACGTGGCCCGCGCCGCGCAGGTCAGTGTCAGCACCGTCTCCCGCGTGATCAACGGCGAGAGATACGTGGGAAGCGCGACCCGTGAGCGGGTCGCCGAAGCCGTCGCGCGCATGGGTTTCCAGCCCAACGCGCTCGCCCGCAACCTGCGCCCCGGCCAGACCTCCTCGACCCTCGCCTTGGTCGTCGAGGACCTGTCCAACCCTTTCTCCGCGGCCATCGCCGACGGAATCGACGAGGTCGCCAGGGCCCGCGGCCACCTCGTGCTGCTCGGCTCCACCAAGCGCGACTTCACACGCGAACGCGACGTCCTGCAGGAGATGGTGCGCCGCCGCGTCGACGGCATTCTCCTTGTCCCCCGGCCCGAGAACCACGCGCAACTGCACGCCGAGATCTCCCGCTGGGCCCCTATGGTCTTCCTCGACCGCGTACCGCGCGGCGTCAAGGCGGATGCCGTCGTCCTCGACAACCGGGGCGGCGCGCGCCGCGCCGCCGCCGACCTCATCGCCCGCGGCCACCGCCGGATCGGCTACCTCGGCGGAGCGTCGAACGTCACCACCGGCGCCCAACGCCTCGCGGGCTACCGCCAGGCCTTGCGTGACAACGGCATCGAACCGGACTCCTCCCTGGTGCGCCTGGACAACCACGACGTGGCCTCGGCCCAGGAGGCCGCTGCCTCACTCCTCGCCGCGCCCGAGCCGCCGACCGCGCTGTTCGCCGACAACAACCGCATGACCGTCGGGGCCGCCACCGCCGTCCACCGCTCCGGCCGGCCCGTCGAGATCACCGGCTTCGACGAGATGGAAATGGCTGAACTGCTGTCCCTGCCTCTCACCCTCGTCACCTACGACGCCGTCGAACTCGGCAGGAGGGCCGCCGCCCTCCTGCTGGACCGGATCGCGGGCGACACCGCGAAACCCCGCCGCGTCACCCTGCCCACGTCCCTCACGCGTTTCGGGAGCCACGACCGTGCATGACCGCCGCGCCTCCACGGAGGCCCGTCTGAGCCGTACCCTGCGCGAGCGCGTCCGCCCTGCCGTACATCCGCTGCGGCTGCCGCTCGACGTCGCCGTGTGGGAGGCCCCCGGCGAGCCCGTACCCGTCGCCGATGCCCTCGGCGCCGACCACACACCGACCTCGGTGGGCGAACCCTGGGGCCGCCCCTGGTCCACCACGTGGTTCCGGCTGCGCGGCACCGTGCCCCCCGCATGGGCGGGGCGGCACGTCGAGATCCACGCGGATCTCGGCTTCGACCGCTCCTCCGTCGGTTTCCAGGCGGAAGGCCTCGCCTACACCGCCGACGGCGCCGCCCTCAAGGGGCTGAATCCCTACTCGGACTGGATACCGGTCGCCGCCCCAGCCCTCGGTGGCGAGGACATCGACCTTCACATCGAAGCCGCGGCCAACCTGTCCGTCATCGGCACTCCCGGCGAAGGCGGCTTCGACTTCCGGCCCAGCCCCGAGGGCGACAGGCTCACTTCCTCCGGTGAACCCCTCTACCGCACCGCCGCCTTCGACCTTGTGGTTGTCGACGACGAGGTGTGGGAACTCGTCCAGGATCTCGAGGTTCTCTCGGAGCTGATGGCCGAACTCGGCGACCGCGACCCGCGCCGCGCCGAAATCCTGCGCGCTGTGGAGCGCTGCCTCGACGCCCTCGACCCCGAACAGGTGGGCCCCACCGCCCCCGCCGCCCGCGCCTGCCTGCGCTCAGTGCTGGCTGCCCCCGCGCACGCCAGCGCCCACCGGCTCAGCGCCGTTGGCCATGCCCATATCGACTCGGCGTGGCTCTGGCCGGTGCGTGAGACGGTCCGCAAGGTCGCGAGGACCTGCGCCAATGTCGTCGATCTCCTCGACAGCGACCCGGACTTCGTCTTCGCCATGAGCCAGGCCCAGCAGTACGCCTGGATCAAGGAGCACCGCCCTGAGGTGTACGCGCGGGTCAAGGAGAAGGTCGCCGAGGGGCGCTTCGTGCCCGTGGGCGGCATGTGGGTGGAGTCCGACAGCAATCTGACCGGCGGTGAGTCACTGGTACGCCAGTTCACCCACGGCAAGCGCTTCTTCCTCGACGAGTTCGGCATCGAACCACGCGAAGTGTGGCTGCCCGACTCCTTCGGCTACAGCGCCGCGCTGCCGCAGATCATGAGGCTCGCGGGCGCCGAGTGGTTCCTGACCCAGAAGATCTCCTGGAACACGGTCAACCGCTTCCCGCACCACACTTTCCGCTGGGAGGGCATCGACGGGACCCGGATGTTCACCCACTTCCCGCCCGCCGACATGTACAACTCCGAGGTCAAGGGCGCCGAGGTGCATCACGCCGCCCGCAACTTCGCCGAACAGGGCGAGGCCCGGCATTCCCTGTTGCCCTACGGACACGGCGACGGCGGTGGCGGCCCCACCCGCGAGATGCTCGCCCGCGTCCGTCGGCTGCGCGACCTGGAGGGCTCGCCCCGCGTCGACTTCGACTCCCCGGCCTCCTTCCACGCCAAGGCGCTCGCCGAGTATCCGCAGCCACCCGTCTGGTCGGGAGAGCTGTACCTGGAGTCCCACCGGGGCACCTACACCTCCCAGGCCCGCACCAAGCAGGGCAACCGGCGCAGCGAACACCTCCTGCGGGAGGCGGAGTTGTGGGCCGCGACCGCTGCCGTGCGCCGCGCCGCGCCGTACCCGTACGAGGCGCTGGACCGGATCTGGAAGACGGTCCTGCTCCAGCAGTTCCACGACATCCTGCCCGGCTCGTCCATCGCATGGGTGCACCGCGAGGCCGAGGAGCAGTACGCCCGCGCCGCAGCGGAGCTGGAGCGGCTGATCGCCGGCTCCCTGAGCGTGCTGACGGAGGACGGCGACCCGGCGACGGAACTCGTCGCCAACGCGTCACCGCACGCCAGAGCGGGGGTGCCCGCCCTGGGCGTCGCCCCCACGGCCGCTGCCACCGGCCCGGTCACCGTGACCTCCGACGACGGCCTTGTGACTCTCGACAACGGCCTGCTGCGCGTACGGGTCGACGGGCGCGGACTTGTCGTCTCCGTCCACGATCACCGGGCCGGGCGCGAGGTCGTGGCGCCCGGAGCACCGGCCAACCTCCTGCAGCTCCACCGTGACACCCCCAACCAGTGGGACGCGTGGGACGTCGACGAGTTCTACCGCAACTCGGTAACCGACCTCACCGACGTCGACGGCCTCACCGTCCATGGTGCCGGTACGGACAGCGCCGAGGTTCGGGTCGAACGCCGCTTCGGCGCCTCGACTGTCGTCCAGACCATCGCGCTGCGCGCCGGCGCCGCGCGCGTCGATTTCACTGCCGAACTCGACTGGCACGAAAGGCAGAAGCTCCTCAAGGCCGCCTTCCCCCTCGACGTCCAGGCCGACCGGTCGGCCGCCGAGATCCAGTTCGGCCACGTGTTCCGGCCCACCCACGCCAACACCACGTGGGACGCCGCCAAGTTCGAGATCTGCGCGCACCGCTGGCTGCACGTGGCCGAGCCCGGCTACGGCATCGCGCTCGTCAATGAGGCCACCTACGGCCATGACGTCACCCGCGACGACCGAGCGGTCGGCAAGGGCGTCGTCACCACCGTCCGGCTCTCGCTGCTGCGGGCACCCCTCTCGCCCGACCCGGAGGCCGACCAGGGCAGGCACGTCCTGCGCTACGCCCTCGCGCCCGGCGCCGACATCGCGGACGCCGTCCGCGAGGGGTACCACGCCAACCTCCCCGAGCGGCGCCTCAGCGGGACGCCCGTCGTGCCCCTGGTTTCCGTCGACCATCCGGCCGTGGTCATCGAGGCCGTCAAACTCGCCGACGACGGCAGCGGTGACGTCGTGGTCCGCCTCTACGAGGCGCTGGGCGGCCGGGCGAGCACACACCTCGACGCCGCCTTCCAGGTCGTCCGTATCGCCGAGACCGACCTGCTGGAACGCCCAGCCGCCGACGGCGCCACGGCCGACGGGGACCGCTTCCCCGTGGAGCTCGGCCCGTTCCAGATCCTCACGCTCCGTCTGTACCGCCCCGACTCCCCGCACGAGGTGAAGTGACATGACAGCGCAGGTGCCCCTGCCCGACTCGGTCCACGTGATGACCCACGACACCGCACCGCGCACGGCGCGCGCCGCGGCAGCAGGGGAGTGGCACACGGGACAGGTCCGTGTACGCGCCTCCCACGACACCGACGGCGGGCTGGCCGTCACCGCCACGGCCGGACCCGACGGCCTCTCCCACATCGCCTTGCGCTGGCGGCTGACGCCGGCCCCCGGCGCCCTGGTCCTCGGCGACGCCTGGGAGCGTGGGTACGGAGACCTCCAGTGGCGCACCCTTCAGCCGGAACGTGCCCTTCCCTGGTACGCCCTCGTCAGCGACGCCCCCGGCGGCTCGACCACGGGGTGGGGGGTGCGCACCCGGGCCGGCGCGCTCTGCTCCTGGACGGTCGACGAGAGCGGTATCACCCTCTGGCTGGACGTCCGCAGCGGCGGCCTCCCGGTCCTGCCCGGGGAGCGCGAATTGCGCGCGGCAACCGTCGTCACCGCCCGGGCGGCCACACCGTACGCCGCACACGCCGCCCTCTGCGCACGCATGAGCCCGGACCCGTTGCTGCCGGCCACCCCCGTCGTCGGCAGCAACAACTGGTATTACGCGTATGGGAGGGACTTCGGCCCCGATGCGGTCCTGCGCGACGCCAGGACCCTCGTCGCCTACGCCGATGGTCACCCCGTACAGCCGTACTGCGTGATCGACGACGGCTGGACCGAGGGGGGCGGCAGCGCACCCGGCGGCCCCTGGGACGTGGGACTGCCCGGCCTCTTCGACGACATGGCGGGCATGGCCGCGTCGATCAAGGCAACCGGAGCCAGGCCAGGACTGTGGTTCCGCCCCCTGCTGTCCCGCACCCCGACCCGCGCGACCCGTCCCGGCGTCATGCGGGACGGCGGCCACCCGCTCGACCCGTCGCTGCCGGCCGCCCTGGAGACCGTGGCCGAGGACATCACCCGCTTCAGGGGCTGGGGTTACGAGCTGATCAAGCACGACTTCTCGACCTACGACGTCTTCGGCCGGTTCGCGGGCGACGCGCCCGCGGTGCTCGCCGAACCCGGCCTCGCCCTGGCCGACCGGGGGCGCACCAGCGCGGAGATCCTGGTCGACCTCTACCGCACCGTCGCCGAGGCGGCGGGAGACACACTGATCATCGGCTGCAACACGATCGGCCATCTCTCGGCCGGACTGGTACAGGTGCAGCGGGCCGGGGACGACACCTCGGGCAAGGACTGGGAGCGGACCCGCCGTATGGGAGTCAACACGCTCGCCTTCCGGCTGGCCCACCACGGAAACCTGTACGCGGTGGATGCCGACTGTGTGCCCTGCACCCCGGCCACCGACTGGGAGCTCAACCGGCAGTTCCTCGACCTCGTCGCCCGCTCCGGAACGGCCCTCTTCGTCTCCGTCGATCCCGCCGCCCGCACCGACCGCACGGATGCCGACCTCGCGGCGGCGGTCCGCCTGGCACTCGACGGCGGCACCCCGGGCGGCGTGGAACCCCTCGACTGGCAGTCGACCACGGCGCCGCGTCACTGGCGCACCGGCGAGGGCGAGGAGCTGGCCTACGACTGGTCGCAGCGCTGGGGCGCCACCCCGCTGCCCGTGTGACCGGCTGCTCCAGGCGCCCCGTGCGGTAACCGCACCGGCGGCCGGCCCGCGGCGCTTCCCCCACCTCATGAAACGAAGGAACTCACATGACGCGCATTCGCTCATTTCCGCTCCTGAGTGTGACAGCCGCCCTGAGCCTGTGTCTCCTGTCCGTACAGCCCGCCGCCGCGCAGCCCGCGGCCGGCGATCACGGGGACCAGCGGCACGCCGACGCGACCGCCGCCGTCAACGGCTTGCTGAGCTGGTACAACACCGGCACAGGGCAGTTCGACACCACCGGCTGGTGGACCAACGCCAACGACCTCCAGGCGGTGCTCGACTACTGGCGGGCCCCGGGGGACACCGGAGGCCACGACTTCAAGAAGCTGGCCGCCGACATCTACACGAAGAACGTCGACAAGTACGACGGCCAGTTCCGCAACGACTACCTCGACGACACCGGATGGTGGGGCCTGGCCTGGCTGCGTGCCTACGACCTCACCAAGGACCCCCGTTACCTGAAGACAGCCATCGCGGACGCCAACCACATGTGGAGCTACCACGACGACGTCTGCGGCGGCGGCATCTGGTGGAACTATCCCCGTCAGTTCAAGAACACCATCACCAACGAGCTGTTCATCGAACTGTCCGCGGGCATCCACAACAGGCTGGCAGGCGACACCACCCACCTCCGGCGAGCCCTGAACGTCTGGCACTGGTTCGAGGACAAGAAGCTCATCAACGGCGACAACCTCGTCAACGACGGCCTCAACACCTCCTGCGTCAATACGGGGTTGACCACGACCTGGACGTACAACCAAGGCGTCGTCCTGGGCGGTCTGGCCGAACTGCACCGGGCCACCGGCGACACCGCCTTCCTGAAGCAGGCCCGCACCATCGCCGACGCCGTGGTCACGTCTCCCGTACTCGCGCCCGGCGGCATCCTGTCGGAACCGAACGACCAGGACGCGGACCCCAACGGCGACCAGCCCTCCTTCAAGGGCGCGTTCATGCGCAACCTCGGCACGCTCAACCGCGCTCTGCCCAACCACCCGTACAACACCTTCATCGACAAGCAGGCCGACTCCCTGAACACCCTTGACCGCAACGGTGACTTCTACGGCTACCACTGGAGTGGCCCCTACGACAGGGCGGACGGGGCCCGCCAGCACAGCGCCATCGACGCCTTGGTCGCGGCGATCCGCTGACGGTTCTCGCGCCGCGCAAGCCGCGGATGGGAGAGCTCGCTGTGACCGACATTCGTCGTGACGAAGGGCTGCGGGACCCCTCCCGCCGCCCGTGACTATGGTCGCCCCCGGCGGCGAGCGGCCAGCTCGTCCGGGTGCGATCCGGGTGCGATCCGGCGAGAGCGATCACAGGGGAGACACGCGTGGCCGGACGGGTGAACGCTGCAGTGGGTCGCGGTGCGAAGCTGGGCATCTACTGGTCGCTCGTCGCGTCGATGATGGCGGTCCCGGTAGGGATAGCGGCAGGTTCCGTGCTGATTCCCCTGATCACTGTTCTGGTCATCATGTTCGTGTGCGTTCTCGGCACCTGGCTGGTGTCGCTCGGCGAGGGCTGGAGGACAGCGGTCCTGGTCATGTCATGGTGCCTGGGGGTGGCCGTGGGTCTGACGCTTGTCGGCTTCGGCATCTGGAGTATCCGCAACTTCAGCCCGTACTGCTTCTCCGGCGGGCAGTTGGAGTGCTTCGAGACCGTCGAAGAGCAGCGCCGACGGGCCAGAGCCAACTCCTTGGCGTGGCTCGTGGGCGGCGGCATGGTCATCCTGCTGGTCCTGGCCGTGCCGGCCGTCACGTTCATGAGGCGCCGCACGGTGTATCGCCGACGCCGGTGAGGGGCCGGGCCGCTTGTACCGGCATGCGGCGGGCGGAAGCGGGCGTGCAGTCGGCCGGCATGAACCACGAACAGGCGGGTCTGCCCGGAATTGTGTGACTGGGCCCTGTAGTTGGCGCCAATCGCCGGTCGCCGTGCTCAGCCGGCGTCGTGGCAAGGCGCATTGGCTGACCCGTCGGCGAACGACATGAGGCCTCCCCATACGCTCCGTGGCATGAATTTCTTCCGATCGCGCGTCAGACCTGCGAAGCCGACTCCTGTGGCTCGGGCCGCGGCTCTGTATCAGTCCGGGCGTTATGCCGAGGCGGAGGCCGAGGCGAGCGCCGTGGCCGGGTCGCGACGGCGTGACGATACGGATGTGCCGCTGGCGCTGAGCATTGTCGCGCTTTCGGTCGGCGCCCAGGGCCGCCATGCCGAGGCTCTTGCCGCGTACGACGAGGCTCTGCCGGTCTTCGGCAGGCTTTTCGGGGCCGGTCACTGGCAGACCCTGAAGTCGCGCTCCGACCGCGCTCAGCAGCTGGCCGCACTCGGCCGGTACGCGGAGTGCGAGGCGGAGTGTGCGGCCGTTGTCCGGGCCGCGACCGGCGGGACGGGTCCGGAGATGCGGCTCGTGGCGGCGGCAGCCGGCAACGGACTGGTCTTCGCCCTCAACGCGCAAGGACGCCACGTGGAGGCCGAGGCGCTGGCCCGTGAGGCGTTGGCCGCGCATCGCGAACCGGACCGGCTGTTCCTGGTCCTGCGGCTCGGACTGGCCCGCAGCCTCAACGGGCAGGCCCGCTACGAGGAAGCTCTCGCCGAGGCTGCGAGCGCCGACGCCCTGCACCGAGGTCTGCCCCCGGAGCAGCGCGGTCAGGAGGTTGGCTCCGTGGAGCTTGTCGTGGCTACCGCCCTCCTGGGGCTGGGTCGCGAGGCCGAAGCCCGCGACCGGGCCGGCAGCGCTCACGATGCCTGCCTGGCCTCCTTCGGTCCTGTCCACCGCCGGACCGTCGAAGCTCGGGCACTGCTCGACCGTCTCGACGGCGTCTGACGCCGCTCGTCCGCCAACTACAGCGCTCAGCCGGGCGCGTGGTCGTACCAGCGGCCGGGGGGACCAATTTCCCGCTTGTTGAACGGCAGTTCAGCGGCATGAGCACGGATATCCCATTCTGGCGTCCATGATGACGCGCGACGCATACGACGACGCCATCGGCGACGACGACGTGGAGTTCGGCCTGACCCGGATCCTGGACGGGATCGAGGTCCTGATCGCTCGACGGACGTGCCCAGTGCACGGGACGCAAATGGTCACCGGGCCCGCCGACCTGGTTCCCGCTGCCGCGCGCCGAGCGCGCGCGCCACGGGCTTGACGTCGCGGCCGAGGTCGGCTGCTCCGACCTCCGGACAGCGGCGGCCTGCCTACGCGACGTACCGATTGATGAGCTCGTCAAATGGTCCGACTACGAACTCGGGTCCGGACCGACGGTCGGCGGAGGCGTACTACCGGTGAGCCCGGAACAGGCTTTCGCCACAGGTCGTCGGCGACTGGGCCTGGGGATGCACGGCCCTCGACCGGGACCGGGCCCTGGACCGGCAAGTGCCGACCTACGCCTACGAGTTCGACGACGAGAAAGCTCCCTGGTTCAGCACCCTCAAGAAACCCAATTTCCCCACCGGGGCCTTCCACGGCAGCGAACTGCAGTACCTCTTCGCCGACGACAGCTCCCCGGTCCGGCCACCCCCGCCCAGCAGCAACTGGCGGTCCAGATGGTGCGCTACTGGGCCCAGTTCGCCTACACGGGCGACCCGAACGGCCACGGCGCGCCGCCCTGGCCCCGATTCGGAAGCGGCCAGCACGTCCAGTCGCTGCAACCGGGGAAGACGGAAACGGCCGATCTCACCCAGGAACACCAGTGTGGCTTCTGGCAGACCATCGGCAGCTGACGGCTGCTCGTCCGCGTGGGGCTCGTCGGACTGCGGCAGCATCGTCCTCGGGCCGTCGTACGACTACGCCGGGGCGGTCTTCGTCAGGTCGTCGGCTTCGAGGCGGCCGTGGGACCAGTCTCGGTCCCGGTGTCGTCGCGGGCTGCCCAGGAGGCCAGAATGCGCAACGCGTCGTCCGACGCGGTCCCCGGTTCGGCGGTGAGCACCATCAGCCGCTGGCCGCTGCCGTCGGGGCTGGCCCAGGTGTCGCAGTCCAGGGTGAGGCTCCCGACGACCCGATGGTGGTAGTGCTTTGTGCCGTAGGTCGCCCCGTTGACGCGGCGATCGGCCCACCATGTACGGAAGTCGGGGTCGATGACGGCGAGGTCGCCGACCAGCCGCGCGAGCTCGGGGTTGTCGGGGTCCGAGGCGGCCTCCATGCGCAGCGCGGCGACAGCGTCGCGAGCGTCGTGTGCCCACTCGGTGTGCAGCGCGCGGATCACGGGATCGGTGAAGACGAGCCGCACGTAGTTGCGCTGCCGCGGCGGGATGGCGTCGAAGTCGGTGAACAGCGCGGCGGCTGCGGGATTCCAGGCGAGCACGTCCATGCAGGTGCCGAGCACGATCGCCGGCGTGCTGGTCAGGCTGTTGAGGAGGCGCCGCATCGCCGGGCGCGGGCTTTGGCGGGTGCGCCGGCGCCGCGGCCGTGCGTCCGTCTTCCCGGCGATCTTGTACAGGTACGCCTGCTGGTCCTCGTCGAGCCGCAGTGCGGCGGCGACCGTGGCGAGGACGGAGGCGGACGCCGGCACCCGTCCCTGCTCAAGACGGGTGTAGTAGTCGACGCTGATCGCCGCCAGCCCCGCGACCTCCTCGCGACGGAGCCCCGCGACCTTCCTCGGCCGTCCGCTCTCGGGCAGGCCGACCGAGCGAGGTGTCAGCTCGGCTCGGCGCGCCTTCAGAAAGGCGCCGAGTTCGCCGGTGTCATGGGCAGGCGTCATGCACACCATTGTGCGCGGCAGGACGCTTCGCGTGGGAGGGCACGATTGTTCCGGGGGAAGGAATCCGCCGCTTGTGCGTCCGCTTCACCCGTTCGACGCTGGGATCATGAACAGCACGGATGTCACCTTTGACAGTGCCGGCGTCCCCCTTGCCGGGCGCCTCCACCTTCCCGACGAAGAAGCCGTGGCCCCCCGGCCCGCGATCGTGGTCGGCCACCCAGCCGGCGGAGTGAAGGAGCAGACCGCCGGCCTGTACGCCGCAAGCCTCGCCGAGCGGGGCTTCGTCACGCTCGCCTTCGATGCCGCGTACCAGGGCGAGAGCGGCGGACAACCGCGCGGTCTTGAGGATCCGGCGCATCGCGTCGAGGACCTCAAGGCGGCGGTGTCGTTCCTGAGTACCCGGTCCGAGGTCGACCCGGAACGCATCGGCGCTCTCGGCATCTGCGCCTCCGGCGGCTATGTCGTGCCGGCGGCGGCCACCGATCACCGTATCCGCGCCGTCGCGACCGTCAGTGCCGCCGACATCGGTCGCCAGTTCCGCGAGGGCGCCGACGGCACCCAGGACTCAGCGGTCATCCAGTCGATGCTGGATGCCGCCGCGCGCGCCCGGACGGAGGAAGCGAGCGGCGGCGGCGTCGGCAGCTTTCCGATCTTCCCCGCGACCGCCGAGGAGGCGCGGGCGCTGGGCGGGCAGCACGGCTTCGAGGGCTTCGACTACTACCGTACGGACCGCGCCGGGCATCCTCGTTCGGCTAAGGAGTTCACCTGGTCGAGCGTCGACCGGATCGCCGCCTTCGAGCCGTTCCGTTTCATTGCCATGATCGCGCCGCGCCCCCTGTTGATGATCGCCGGCGGCCAGGCGGTCACCCGGCACATGACCACCGAGGCGTTCGACAGCGCGCGGGAACCCAAAGAACTGTATTGGGTCCACGGAGCCAGCCACGTTGACCTGTACGACAGGCCGGAGTACGTCGGCCCGGCGGTCGAGGAACTCACCGGCTTCTTCGGCGCGCACCTCGCCGGCTGACCGGCCACGCGCGCGCCCGAGCCCTCGCCGCACTGAGCGCGGCCCGATCCCGCGCCAACGCTCACACCACCGAGTTGACGCTTCGGCGGTTATTTCTGTGTGGCGGCATTGAGCAGGTCGAGGGCACTGTGCTGGCAACTGTGGTTGGACTCCGTCAGCGGCCCGTTCCAGTGCGACCCGTAGATGTCACCGTCAGCGCGGTCCTTGGTGTAGGCCGCGTCTGCCTGACGGTCCAAGTAGGCGGTGTACGGGTGATCGTCGAGCCCTCCGTTCAACGCCCCCAGCCCGCGTACGTATGCGCCCTTGAACGAAGCACCGTCGCCCTCGCATCCACCCTCGTTGTTTTCTCGCAGGATGCCGTCGGGGTTGAGGCCGGCCGCTGTGGTGGACGCGTCCGCCAGCGTTCGCGCGCTGTCCAGGAGACCGTTGTCGCCGGTCGCCTTGTTCAGCTCGCTCAGTCCTCCGAGCACGACACCTTGGTTGTAGGTGTAGGTGGGCTGGCCGTTGTTCTTGCAGTCGTCCCCGAGCCCGTCGTTGATCAGGTTGGAGCCGTTGATCATTCCGCTGCCCTTGAACCAGTTCCACTCGTCCTGGGCGCTGTTCAGGTATGTGGTGTCACCGGGGATGCGGTTGTGCAGCGCGGCGGTGAGTTTGAGGTACAGCTCGTTGGTCACGGCGTTCTTGTAGGCCTCGTCCTCCTTCCACTGGACTCCACCGCCGCACTTGTCCGTCCAGTAGCCGGCCATGTGATCGGCGTCGGCGCGTGCCGTGTCGAGATAGCGGCTGTCGCCGGTCTGGTCGTACGCGGCGACCCAAGCCAGCCCCCACCAACCGGTATCGTCGAGAAACTCGTTGGTGAAGTCGCCTCCTTGCGCGTCCACGTTCTTGTCGTAGGTCTGCGCGATGGCGCTCTCGTACGTCGTGTCTCCGGTGACCTGCATGTTGTTGATGAGGGCGGTGAGGGCGTTGGCGGACGTCCACCAGCCGCCGCCGTCGAACAGCCCGGTGTCGTTGTCGTACATGGTCATCAGGCCCGCCGCAGCGGCCGTGCTCCTGCTCTCTGCCTGCGCGTCGGCTGCCTGCGACAAGGGAGCTGTACTGAACACCAGGCCGCACAAGGCAACGGACGCACCCAGTACTTTGCGGGGGAAGTTCATCGTCACTCTCCATCCGCGGTCAGGCCGCGGCGACTCGGGACTTGTGGGGGGAACGTGCTCGGCGGAGGGCCGGTGCCGGCGTCGTGGCGGCGCGGGCAGGACAACGGGCCCTCTGGGCAATGACGCTGGTCGGTCGCTGACGTCGGTGGTCACGGCTCAGTGGTGCCGTCACCCTCGACCCTGGCACCCGTGGCCAGTGGCATTGACGCACGTCTGATCCGGCCGGGCATGCAGAACTGTGCCGTACATGACAACGTTGTCGAGCCCTTGACGTATGCGGTCATGACCCGTTCTGGCGGGATTCGCGAGAAGCTCTCGAAACTCTCCAGACGCCGGACGCACACTTCATTGGTACCTGGCGAATGCACTTCGAAGCTAGCCAGCCGTCGTGGCCACGTCAATGGCCCGTGCAACTGGTCGGACCTATAAGGGGGTTGCTCCGGTCGACGAGATCTCCCGCCGACGTGACGCCGTGTCGTGAGCCCCGTGGTGGGAGAGGGTGTGACGACCGGTCACTCCAGCCGGCCCGCTCGGCGAACCACCGGCCGTTCGCGCTGCGGTCGCGGGTTGAACCGCAGCGACTGCTCCGAGGTATCTCGGACGTATCGGCGGATCGAGACTGGGGTTGTCATGGCCCTTGCGAACTGACGCGAGTGCGTGTGAAATCGTTTGGAAATGTTCGAAGTTGCTGTTCCCTTCTGGAACCCGAAGGAGCCTTATGGGCAGTGTCATGGCGGGCGGCGCCCGTACCGAAGAGGTGCCGCTCACGTTCCTGGGGGGACGGCACGTACGCCGTGGACGTGGTCGGGGACGGCCCGGACGGGCTGGTGGGGGAGAGCCGCGAGGTGACGTCCCAGCACGCCCTGAGGCTGGACATCCCGGCCGATGGCGGGGTCTCTGCCGCCGCCACGACCTGAGATTTACCGAACTGCCTTCGACATGATGACAACGTTGTCAATGGTGTTGTCGGTTTTCTGCCTACTGGAGGTCCCCCATGATGAGATGGAGTCGACGCTCGCGCCTGCGCACCGCAGGGGCATTGGCCGTCGCGGCGCTGTTCGGCGGGGCGTTTCTGTCGCCCGTCGCCCAGGCGGATGTGCCGCATGCCGGCCGCCTCACCGATCTGGTCAACTCGTTCATCGGCACCCAGAACGACGGCAACACCTATCCGGGAGCGGCGGTCCCGTTCGGGATGGTGCAACTCTCGCCGGACACCGGGCACAACACCGGTTACGACTACACCCAGAACCAGATCCGCGGCTTCTCCATGGTCCACCTCTCCGGAGTCGGCTGTGGCCTCGGCGGCGATCTTCCGGTGCTGCCGACGACCGGCGATGTCACGGAGACGGACAACGCGAAGTATGCCGCGACGTTCAGCCACGACGACGAGAAGGCCGGGCCGGGATACTACGCGGCCGGGCTCGACAGCGGAATCAAGGCCGAGTTGACGGCGACCAGTCGTACAGGGGTGCAGCGCTACACCTTCCCGGCCACCACCAAGGCCAACGTCCTGCTGAACGCCGGGCAGTCGCTGCACAAGACGGTCTCCACCAAGGTGGAGATCCTGAACTCCAGGACCGTGCGCACCGCGATCACCGGCAGCGGCTTCTGCCAGGACACCGTCCCGTACACGGTCTACACCGTCACCCGCTTCGACCGGCCCTTCACGTCCTCCGGTACGTGGAAGGACACGACCGTCACCGCCGGATCGAAGACGTCGTCCGCCACCACCGGCGGCAACGGCGCCTACGTCCGATTCGACACCAGCAAGGACCGCACCGTAGAGGCGACGACGGCCTTGTCATACGTCGACGCCAAGGGGGCTGCCCTGAACCTGGCGGCCGAAGGCGGACGTACCTTCGACAACGTGCACAAGGCCGCGCAGTCCACCTGGGAGAAGCGGCTCGGTGACGTCAAGGCGCAGGGCGGCAGCGACACGCAGCGCCGCACATTCTACTCATCGCTGTACCGGTCGTTCCTCGCGCCGAACGTAGGCAACGACGTGGACGGGCGTTACACCGGCTGGGACCAGAACATCCATCGGGCCAGGGGCTTCACGTACTACCAGAACCTCTCGCTGTGGGACACCTACCGCACTCAGACGCAGCTCCTGTCCCTGCTCGCGCCACGCGAGACCCGGGACATCGCCTTGTCGACGATCCAGATCGACAAGGACAGCGGCTGGCTCCCCAAGTGGGGCTACGGCACGGTCGAGACGAACATCATGACCGGCGACCCGGTCACCCCCTTCCTCACCAACGCCTACCAGCAGGGTCTGCTGAAGGGCCATGAGGAGGAGGCGTACCGCGCCCTGAAGAAGAACGCGGACGGTGTGCCGCCCGCGGATTCACCCGCCGTGGGCCGGGAAGCCAACAAGGAGTACCTCGCCGACGGGTTCGCCCCGTACATCGCAGGGCGCGAGCACGTCAAACCGGGTGACTCGGACTACGACCACGGCGCTTCCGCGACCCTGGAGTACGCCCTCTCGGACGCGATGCTCGGGCAGATGGCCAAGGACCTCGGTCACCGGGACGACGCGAAGCGCTACACCGAGCGGGCACAGAACTACCGGAAGATCTTCGACAGTTCGACGGGCTTCTTCCGCGCCCGGGACGCCGCCGGAGCGTTCACCGGACCTGCCGATCCGGCCGAGAGCGAAGGATTCCACGAGGGCACGTCCTGGCAGTACCAGTGGATGGTCCCGCAGGACCTGCCGGGCCTCTTCGGCCTGATCGGCGGCACGGACGCGGCGAACAGCCGGCTCGATTCCTTCTTCGCGTACGACCAGTTGCTGCAGGATCCCGGGAAGACCGCGCGCGAGGTGTGGGTCAACGGCCCGTACGACTACTACAACGCGGACAAGTACAACCCGCAGAACGAGCCCGATCTCATCGCCCCGTACACCTATCTGTCGACCGGCCAGCCCTCGAAGACCACCGACGTGGTGCACGCGGCACTGACGCTGTTCACCGACGCGCCGACGGGTATGACCGGCAACGACGACCTCGGAACCATGTCCGCGTGGAACGTGCTCTCCTCCATCGGCATCTTCCCGATCCAGCCCGGCACCGACACATGGGGCCTCTCCACTCCCGTCTTCACACGTGTCGACCTCACCCTCGACAGGCGCTACTACCCGAAGGGCAAACTCACCGTCCGGGCACCCGGAACCTCGGACACCAACCGGTACATCCAGTCGGCCGGCACCGACGGCAACGACCTGAAAACCACGTATCTGACCACCGAAAGCCTGCGCAAGATCTCCGACCTGTCCTTCAAACTGGGGGAGGCACCGTCCTCCTGGGGCACGTCCAAGGACGCGGCCCCGCCCGCGCTGAACTGATCCGCATCCGAAGCCGGTGTCTCGGAGTCCGGCGGGGGAGCCGCATCGCCCCGCCGGACCACGGCGTCTTCCCCGGTCGCGATCCTGAGCTTCCGGGCGGTGCAGCGCCGTGCGTCAGGTGATGCGGGGGAGGACGGCGTCCTTTTCGGTATCGCGTACCGCCGACCGCCGAAAAGGGGATGTCTGTCCATGCTCAGTCGCCGTACCACCCTGCTGTCCGCACTCGCTGCGGGTGCCGGAGCCCTCTCCGTCTCCGCCGCGTCCGCTTCCGCTTCCGCGTCCACTGCCTCAGCCGGTTCGGGGGCCGCGCGGTTCAACCTGCCCCGGCCGAGCGGACCGTGGCCGGTCGGCGCTTCGGCGTACCGTCTCGTCGACGAGACCCGCAGCGACCCCTGGGTCACGGCGCCCCCGTACCGGGAGCTGATGGTGAGCGTCCGCTACCCCGCCGCCCGAACGGCCGGGATGCCCGCCGCGCCGCAGTTCCTGCCCGGCGAGGCGGCCGGTTTCGCCGCCGCCAACAACCTCTCCGGCGTGCCCGGCGACGCCGTCGACTGGGCCGCCACCCGCACCCACGCGCGGCAGGAGGCACCGGTGGCGCGGCAGGGCGGCCCGTTCCCCGTGGTCCTGTACTCGCCGGGAGTGCTCGACCCCCGCTCCCTCAACAGCACGCTGTGCGACGACCTCGCCTCGCGCGGGTACGTGGTGGTCACCGTCGACCACACCTACGAGGCGACCGCCGTGGAGTTCCCCGGCGGCCGGGTCGCCACCACTGTCATACCAGCGGAGTTCGCCGCGACGGGACAGGATCCGGTGAAGGTCATCGCTCTGCTGGAGAAGGTCACGGCCGTCCGCGTCGCGGACACCCGCTTCGTACTGGACCGGATGCCCGCGCTGCTGCGCCGCGCGGTCGGTGGCGCGGCCGACCCGCACCAGGTCGGGATGTTCGGACACTCCGCCGGGGGCTTCACCGCCCTTGAGACGATGTACGAGGACAGTCGGATCCGGGCCGGCGTGAACCTCGACGGCGTCCTCGCCTACGTCACGGACGACGCTGATCCGGGAAATCTGTCCCCCGTTGCCGCGCACGGCCTTGACCGCCCGTTCCTGCTGGCCGGCAGCGACACCGACGACCTCGACACCGAGCCCGCCTGGGCCTCGCTGTGGCGGCGCAGCACCGGCTGGCACCGTGGCTTCCGCCTGGAAGGGGCCGCGCACGCCTCTTACACGGACGTCCAGAGCATTGTCCCGCAGCTCGCGAAGCCGCTGGGGCTTTCCGTACAGACCGTCGAGAGCAACGTGGGGACGATCTCTCCGCGTGCCTCGATCGCGGCCCAACGGGCCTATCTGGCGGCGTTCTTCGACCGCCATCTCCGCGGGAGGCCCGACCGGGGCTTGTTCGACATGCCGTCGGCGCGCTATCCCGGGGTGCACCTTTTCAGCTGAGCCGCGACGGCACGACGAAGCCCGGAGCTCGCGCCCTCCCCCTGAACACGGTGTTTGGCGTTCGCTCCCGCGTGCAGATGTATCCGATGACCACCACGACGGAAGACAGCAAAGAGACGATCCTCCGCCCCCTGGGCGCCAACGAACACGTCGTCGACTACTACATGCACCGCAACCCGACGCAGTTCTCCCTGGTCGCCGAAGTCACCACGCCTGTCACGGCGCAGACCTTGGGGGCGGCGCTGAAGCAACTCCAGCAGCGGCATCCGCTGCTGGCCGTCGCCGTCACGGACTCGGCCACCCCGGCGGCGGCCTTCCGTAAGACGGACCGTGCGGTCCCGGTCGAGGAGCGGCCGGCCGGTACGCCGTGGCAGGCCGTCGTGGCCGACGAGCAGACCAGGCCCATCCCGCCGGAGCCGGGGCCGCTCGTGCGGGCCGTTCTGGTGCCCGCCGAGGCCGGCAGTACCGTCGTGCTCACCTTCGCCCACCAGATCTCCGACGGGGTCGGCGGCCTGCAAGCCTTGCTCGACCTGGTCTCCGTCCTGGACGGCGCGACGCTCGCGGCCGGCGATGTCCCCCAGCCGCAGGAGGAGTTGCTTGCCCGCCAGGGTGTGACGCGGGCCGACGCGCAGGCGGATCCCGGTACGCAGCAGTCAGCGACGGCGGCTGGCCGCGCCGCGCCGGACGGCGGCGCCGCCGCGCCGCCGGAGGCTGACGCGCGCATGGGCGCGACCGGGGAGCTGTTGCCGTTCACCGGCCGTACGCCGCATCTGACGTCCCTCGCCCTGGACAGCGGACTCACCTCCCGGCTGGTCGCCCGCGCCCGCGGCGAGCAGTCGTCGGTGCACGCGGCGCTGTGCGCCGCCGCCTCGCTGGCGTTCCACCGCAGGGGACGGGAGTTCGTACGCGTCCTGAGCCCGATGGACCTGCGGCGGGCGGTCGGCCGCCCTGCCGAGACCGTCGTACGCTTCGCCGGTGCCAAGACGGCCAGCGACGGCCGCGACGGCGACGACCTGTGGTCGCTGGCCCGCAGCCATCACCGGGCACTGTCCGCCCAGCGCACCCCGCAGGCCATCGCCGAAGGGTCAGCTGTCCTCGCGGAGCAGGCGCCGGACAGCCCCGAAGGTGTCGAGGCGATGATGGCCGCCGCTACCGCCGCCGACATCCAGATCACCAACCTCGGCGTGGCACAGCCCCACGCATCCGGTACGGGCATCCTCGCTGCGCTCTGGGGCCCCGCCCAGCTGACTCAGCTGCGCGGCGAACACCTCCTCGGCGTCGTCACCGTCAACGGCCGGCTCCGGATGACGGAACTCACCCACGACCCCCTCGCCGGACTCGTCACCGAGATCGCCACGCTCCTGGCCGAGGCGTGCGCCGAGCCGAATACGTAGCCGCGTACTGGCGTACGGACCTGCGCTCCGCACCGCGTACCGAGCGCATGCGGCGACCAGTCGCAGGGACGCGTCGACCCGCCCCGGAGCGAACAGAACGGCGCGACGACAGTGCGCAGCCCCGCCAGGAGCCACGCGCCGTTTTGCGCCGTCCGTCGCCGGCGGTCCGCCGCCTGATCGTCACGCTCCGACGAAACTCACCGTCTCGGTCAGGTCCGCCCGCCCGGTTCGCAGCCGGGGCGCGCCGTCGTTCTCGTATCCGACCGCGACACCGCAGACGAGTACGAGCCCGTCATCGGCGCCGACCAGCCGGCTGACCGTCTCGCGGTACATCGTCCACATCACCTGCGGGCAGCTGTGCACCCCTTCCGCCCTGAGCAGGAGCATGACCGTCTGCAGGTGCATCCCCGCGTCCGCCCACTGCCCGGGTCCCATCGTCCGGTCGACGTAGCTGAACAGCACGGCCGGAGCCCCGAACGCCTCGGAGTTCAGGACAGCGATCTTCTCGGGCCTGTCGGGGTCGTCCCGCGCGATCCCCAGCGTCTGGTACCGCTGGGCCGCCGCTGCGGAGAAGCGGTCCAGATACGGCGACGTCAGCTCGGCCGGGTACATCGGATACTCCCGCTCGTCTCCCGGGTCACCTGCCCGCGCTCTGGCCGTCGCGCGCCGTTTCAGTTCGGCCAGGGGCTCGCCGGTCACCACGTACACATGCCACGGCTGGAGGTTCCCGCTCGACGGAGCCCGCGCCGCCGCGGTCAGCACGCGTTCGAGTATCTCCTTGCGTACCGGCTCGTCGCTGAACGCCCGTATCGCCCGGCGACTTTCCACTGCTTCGTAAACGTCCACGCTGTCGCGCCTCCCGTTCCATGGCGGGACAGCCATCTTTCCCGTTCTGAGATCGCCGGAACAGAAAATGGCCCATGCTGATGGGCCGACCACTGCTACCTTTTGCGGAGGCCGTGCGAGAGATCGAGGAGGTGGTACCCGTGAACGCAGTATCGACATGGGTGCTCCCCTCCGGGGTCGCGGTCGGGCGATAGACAGGTCGTCCGGGAGCGCCGTTGCAGCGCACTCCCGAAAGGCTCGACCATGCATGTCACTTCCGAGCGACGCCTCGACGACGGCGTCCTCGAACGCGAATTCACCCTCGGCGAGATCCCCGGCATTCTGTGGATGCCCTCATCCGCTTCCGCTTCCGCTCCGGTCCCACTGATCCTGCTCGGCCACCCCGCGCTCGGGCTGCGCAAGATGTATCCCCGGCTGGTGGCCCGGGCCCGGCACTCCGCGGCGGCGGGCTTCGCCACGGCCACCATCGAGCTCCCCGGGAGCGGGGACCGGCCCCGTTGGCCCGCCCTCGACCAGGCCCGCGCCGACCTGCGCCGGGCGATGCAGGCCGGCGGGCCGGTCGGCGACGAGATTGTCGACGCTCTCGTCCTCCCGCTGGTCGACAAGGCGGTCCCGGAATGGCAGGCCGCGTTGGACGTCTTCCTGTCGCTGCCGGAGATCGGCGGTCCGGTCGGGTACTCGGGGGGAGTGATCTCCATCGGCGTCCGGCTGGCGGTGGTCGAGCCGCGCATCGTGGCCGCCGGTCTGTTCGCGGGGAGCCTTGTGCCCCGCGTGATGTTCGAGGAAGCCCGGCAGGTCACCATTCCGCTGCATGTCCTGCTGCAGTGGGACGACGAGGGTAACGACCGGCAGGCAGCCCTGGACCTGTTTGACGCCTTCGGTTCCGAGGAGAAGTCCCTGCACGCCAATATGGGCGGTCACACCGGCGTCCCGCAGTTCGCGGGGGACGCCGCGGCCCAGTTCTTCACACGGCACCTGCTGTGACGCCGGACCGTCGGACGGCAGCAGACAGTAACTGATACCGGCGGCACACCGCTTCGTCAGGGACGGGTCCCGGCCCTCTGCAACCGTCTGCACGGCGGGCCCCTACCGAACTCTCGGTAGGGGCCCGCGCTGCCTCACGTATCCGTCTCCGGCCCGACCACAGGCGACAGGATGTCGCCCATGGTTCCGGACCGGGCGAGGTGCGCCGGGTGGTCGAGCGCGCCTCGCTAGCTGCACCGGTTCAAAAGGCTGTTCGCCTTCTCGTCCACGGGGAGTGGGCGGTCACTTGGCGGTGCCCGAGACGTCGAGCTTGCCCACCATGATGTGCATGGTGTCGGCTTCCCAGACGACGTAGAACTTGCCTGGTGCGTACTCGTCCGCCATCGGGTACGTGTCCCAGTCCGCACCGTCGGGCTGGGCTGGGTCGTTCAATACCGTGAAGAAGTCCTCGGCGATGTTGTGGCTCGGCAGGGCCGGGTCTTCTTTGAACGGACCCCAAGTGCGCCCGCCGTCCGAGCTTGTGGCCTTCGCGGCGTTGCCGTTCGCGCGGGCGACCATCACGAGGTCTCGGACGTCGCCGTTGCCGTCGTCGTCCTGAGAGACGGCGATCTGGTTCTCACCCGGCAGCGTGGGCGCCGTGACCATTGCCGGCCGGTTAGAAGAGGTCGGCCGAGGTGCCCTCCATGAGGTTCTGGAGGATGGTGCGCAGCCACGGGCTGCGCACGGCCGGTAGCCGGACCAAGGTGTGCTGGAACGTTCCCCGGTCGGTCCGGAAAAGGTGGTTGGGGAGCAGCGGGAGCGGGTCGTCGCGGAGGACGTCTTGGGGTATGCGGCCCGACGCGGGAACCGGCACGTACGGCTGGGGAGAGACCAGCCACAGCCACACACCCAACGGCAGGGGTACCAGGTATGCCGGCGCGATCGGGCTGGCGGGGGTCCAGGTCTGGCCCGTCTGGGGATGGACCGGTACGAGGAGGATGCCGACGCCCGCGTCCGGGGAGGGCTGTCCCGGTCCAGCCAGGACGGCGCGCCGCTTCGGGAGGCTTGGCGGCAGCAGGGCGTCGAGTGCGCGTTGGAAGACGTCCGTGGTCAGACCGCCCGGGACCTTCACCGGCTGCCCTTGGGAGGCAACCAGGAGGTGTGCGAGCGCGTGGCCGGCTGCCGCCTCCCACTGCGGACTCCACGACCAGTAGTGGTTCGAGCCCAACCGTCCTCCCCACGTGGCAATCGGCTCGAACGGGGGCGTTTTCTCACCCTTCTCTGCCAGCTCCGCCCAGGAGAGCGGCGCGGCGTGGATACCGTCAACGGGGACGCGTCGCACGGCGTCCGAGCTGAGCCGTACCGTCTGCCAGAGCGAACAGTCGTCGACCCTTGTCGCCACGGGGAGGTTGCATGCCTCGCAGGCCATGTTGGGCCCGTCGGCCCCGTCGAGGCCGCAGCAGGCACCGCCGCGCTTCTCGGGAATCAGCCGGGTCCCACGGATATCACCGGGCGCGATGACACTCGCCCCGGGTGTGCTGTCGGACAGCGCATAGTCCGGCGCGTAGATGCCGCGTGCGTCTGCCTCGCCCGGCTCGATCTCGTCCCACATCCGCCACGGCCCTCCCCAGGGGTCCGGGTCCACGGCAAACGTGCCTGACTGCATGAGCACCGGCAGCTGGGTCCCGTTCCCGTACTTCTGACGGGCGTGAACCGGCAGTGAGACCTGGGACAGCGGGGCCGTCAACTCGGCGCCGCATCCCGCACACACGAAAACGAACAAATGTCCTCCGCCTGCCGAAACAGACGCATCCTCGCAGCTCGCCGGCAGCCGGCCAACTTGTTTTCTCATCCGTTGAGGGGCGCCGCTCTCGGTGAGGATGAGTTCGACATATGTGTCGATGTCGTGGTCGCCGGCAAAATGGCCGGCGCCGGAGGACCGCTCGTACCGGTCACGGCGAGCAAGGTCGGGGCGCAGCCGTAAAGCTTCATCCCCAACCACGCGGAGCGCCGTGCTCGCGGTGAGCGCCGGAGCGGCCGAGAACCTGATGCGGCCGTCGGGACGTCTTGCTGGGTGTGAAAGGCATAGCAGACCTCGACGAGGCAGAGCTCGTGCGCCGCGTCGCCGGCGGCGACCGCGCCGCGTTCGACGAGTTGTACCGGCGTACCTCGCCCTGGCTGGCGGTGCGGCTCCGCCGCCGGTGTGCTGACGAGGACGTCGTCGCCGACGTACTCCAGGAGACCTACCTGGCGCTCTGGCGGGCGGCCGGTAGTTACGCGGGTTCCCTGACCGGGGGCAGCGCGGTCGGCTGGCTCTGGACGATCGCCGCGAACCGTCTCGTCGACGCGTTCCGCAAGCGCGCCAGGCAGGAGCGGCTGCCTGCTGTTGACCTGGTCGAGCGGACCGTGCCGGCCGCCGAGGACGAGGTGCTGGCGAACCGCGTCGACCAGAACCTTGAGCAGGCGTTGCTGCGGCTGCCACCGGAGTTGCGGCAGGTGTTGCAGGCGATGGTGCTCGACGATCTGTCGGTCCGGCAGACGGCGGTGCTGCTCGGCGTGCCGGAGGGCACGGTGAAGACCCGCGCGCGGCGGGCCCGGATCGCGTTGCGGGAGACGCTCTCATGACTCATCCCACTGCCATGGTTCTGGCCTGTTACGCGCAGGGCGGGCGCGGACTCGACGACGCCGCGCTCTGGTCGGTCGAGATCCATCTCGACGCGTGCGCGCGGTGCCGTGAGTGCCTGGCCCGAGAAGTCACTCCCGCCACGGCGGAGTTGCTCGACCGGGTCGCTCTCTCGCTCGACCAGGCGATCAGTACGAGCCCGCTGCCGGCTCCGCGCCGCACACGTGCCGGGGCTGCTCACCGACGCCTGTTTGTCCGGACGTTGCTGCCCTGGCTCGCGATGACGGTCGCGGTGCTGGGCTGCGGCGTACTCCTCGACTTCGCTGAACCGGGCCTGCCGTCGCTCGTGTTGCTGCTGGCTCCGGTGGCTCCGCTGCCCGGCGTCGCGGTGGCCTGGAGCCGACGGACCGACCCGGTCTGGGAACTGATCGCGACCACGCCCGCGGCCGGCCTGGCCATGGTGTTGCGGCGCACGCTCGCGGTGCTCGTCGTCGTACTTCCGGCGTTGCTGGTGGCGGGGGTGAGCACCGGAACCTCACTGGGCCTTGTCCTGCTGCCGTGCCTGGCGTTCACTGCGGCCACCCTCGCGCTCGGCGCCTTTATCGGCGTCCGGCGCGCGGCTGTCGGACTCGCGGTGGCCTGGTGCCTGTCGGTCCTGCTGCCGAGCGTCGCGACCGGATCGCTGTCCCCGGTGCTGCGGCCGGGCAGCAACGCCGCCTGGGGGGCGGCCGTCGTTGCCCTCGCCGTGACCGTCCCCCTCGCCGGCACTCGCTTCCGCCGCCTGACCAGCGGCAACTAGATCCCCGAGCAGGAGAAAACACCATGCGACTGGTGAGCGCTGCCGAAACAGCCCCCACTCTTCATCCCTGGCGGGTCCACGCGCGTGAGCTGCGGGTCCGGGCCGGCCGGCACTTGGCCGTCGATGGCCTCGACCTGGCACTGAAGACCGGAGTTCACGGTCTGCTCGGCCCGAACGGTGCCGGAAAGACGACGCTGATACGCGCGCTGTCCACCGTCGTCAAACCAGCCGGCGGCTCGTTGACGCTGCTCGGCGCGCAGGTCGACGGCCGCGCCGACCTGCGGCAGGTGCGTCGCGGACTGGGTTATCTGCCGCAGCAGTTCGGCTTCTACCCACGTTTCACCGTCCGCGAGTTCGTCGCGTACATGGCCTGGCTCAAGGAGATGCCCAAAGCCGCGGTACCCGACGCCGTACAACGCGCGATCGAGCGGGTGGGGCTCACCGGCAAGGCCGAGACCAGGATGAAGGCCCTGTCCGGCGGCATGCTGCGCCGGGTCGGCATCGCCCAGGCCGTCGTGAACGACCCCGAGTTGCTGCTGCTTGACGAGCCCACCGTCGGACTCGACCCCGAACAGCGGCTCGACTTCCGCGACTTGCTGCGTGACCTCGGCTCCGACAGCTGTGTGCTGGTCTCCACCCACCTCGTCGAGGACGTCGTCGCCGCGTGCACCGACGTCATCGTCATGAGCGACGGCCGACGACTCTTCCAGGGCACCCCCGACGACCTGATTGCCCTCGGCGGGCAGGACGAAGCGGGCGACAGTCCGGCGGAGCGCGGGTACTCCGCGCTTCTGCGTCAGCACAGGAGCAACGCATGATCCGTATCCTCGGCATCGAGCTCCGGCGGTCGGTAGCTCTCGGCGCGGCGCTGCTGATCGCCGTCGGCGGCACGATCGTGCTCCAGGCCACCACGGGGCGATGGGCCACCGGGTGGATGGCGCTGGTCATGACTCAGCGCGAATACCTCGCGGTGATGTCGCCCCTCGCGATGGCCGCCGGTGCGTGGCAGTCCTATCGCGAACACCGGGCGAACGTCGCCGAGTTGTTCGCCAGCGCGCCGCGCCCGCGATCTCGGCGGATCGTGCCGATCCTGGCCGCGACCGGGCTGACGGTCCTCGTCGCGTACTTGGTCACGCTCCTGGCGGCGGCCCCACGGATCGCCGGCACGGCACATTATCTGCCGCCGGCCGCGCTCGCCGTCACGGCCGTCGGGCTGATCACGATGATCGCCTCGGTCTGGGTCGGGCTGGCCGTCGGACGGCTGGTGCCGGCGCTCGCCACCGCACCCGCGTTGGCCGTGGTCGGCTACATACTGCAGGTCCTCGCGCCCCATCTCCTTCCGGACCAGGGGTTCGTGGTCGCGTTTTCGCCGAGCATGGGGATGAGCCGGTTCAGCGACTACGACACCGTCGGAGGCGGAGTCAGCGGTGCCCAGGCTCTGTGGATGGCCGCAGTCGCGGTGGCCGGCGTCATGCTTTTCGCCGTCCGGAACCGTAGGCTCGCGTTCGCCGCACTGGTGCCGCTGGCGATCGGCGCGACAGTCACGGCCCTGGTCGCGCCGACCGGCGCTGCCTACGACCGGCAGACCCTCGACCCGGTCGCCCAGGAACTGGTGTGCACCACGGACACTCCGCGTGTCTGCGTCAGCCGGGCGCACGAAGGTGTGCTGCCCGAGGTGGTGCCCAAGGCCCGGCAGGCGTTGCGACTCCTGCCGGCGACGGGCATCGTCGCGGCACACGAGGACACGAGCACCATCTTTCCTCCCACCTCGCCGGGGCCGCAGGCCGGCACCGCGCTGATGGACATCACGCTCGACAAGCACGGCCATCTCGCCGACCCGGGCCAGTTCCTGCCGAGGATGCTCACCGAGGTGTTCGCCACCCCGATCAGCTGCGCGGAGACCCGGGACATCGATCTCGCCAGCGCTGCCGCCTTTTGGCTGCTCGACCGGGAGCCGGTCGCCGGTCTTAACGGCTTCGACTTCGACGAACCGGAGACCGTCACGCTCTGGAAGGGGCTGAAGGCCCTGCCCCCGGCCGAGGCAGGCGGCAGGGTTGCCGCCGTCCACCGGGCCGCTCAGAAGTGCCAGGACACCAGCGGCCTCCTGACCCGAAGTGCCCGATGAGAGGCATCATGCTCTACGTCCGCTCGCGCCGGGTGCCGACGGCGCTCGGCGCGGTGGTCTCGGCGACCGCCCTGGCATGGCTGCCGGCGGCGGTCTTCAGCGACGCGGGCGAGGTGAGCAGCACCGTACTCGCCCTGACCGTGCTGCTCCTCGTGGCCGCTGTCACCTCGACCCTCGGCGGTCCCGACGACACGCTGGACCGCACAGCGGCGAGGCCGTGGGGGTTGCTGCGGACATCGCACCTGGCCGCGGCCTTGGGATGCATGCTCATGGTCCTGCCGGCCACGCTGCTCACCGCCACGCGGTTCGGACCGTTCGGATCCGTCGTCCGCGACACGGCCGGTCTGCTGGGCCTGACCGCCCTCGCGGCGGCCGCGACCGGCAGCGCCAGGGCGTGGTTCCTGCCGCTCGGGTGGACGCTCGGCGCGACGGCGTATCCGGGCACAGGTACCGCGGGTGAAGCACTGACCTGGCAGACACAGGCATCTGACAGTTCACCGGCAGCCGTGGTTGCGGCAGTGCTCGCCGCCGTTGGCCTCACCGTGTACGTGAGGTGGGGCCCACGCCCGCGAACGTCGTCGGAGAACGTCTGAGTGGGCGGGCTTCGACGGCGCGGGAAACCGCAGCGAAATCGGTCCGGACTCTTGACTGTGATGTTGGAGTCCGGTGATATGCGATGGAAAACATTCGAAAAAGTTTGCTGTTGTTCAACTGGTGACTGTCGAAGCTGTGATGGACGCTGAACGGCGTTCGGCTCGCGCGGCGTTCGGCGGTTCAAGACGAGGGACACACATGCGAGGCAGACGAGAAGGACTCTGGCGGGCGGTGACCGGCGTGGCGCTGTCGGGGCTGCTGGGCAGCATGGTGGTTGTGGCAGCCGCCGCACCGTCCACCGCCGTGCAGACCCCCGCGAGATCCTGGACGGTGAACGGGCCAGGCGATTCGGCGCTCAACGCGGAACTCGACCTCGACCCCGCGGGCGAACTGCACCTCGCGGTGGACCGCGACAAGGTACCGGCGCTGCTGCCGGGCCGGCTCGGAATCCGTACCGACCAGCACGATCTGACGACCGGGCTGCGGCTGGTCAAGACGAGTGAGCGCACGGTCCACGAGTCCTACAACACCACCACAGGCAAGCAACTGCGGCGTTCGGCCACGATGCGGGAGGCCACGTTCACCTTCCGCGGCGCCGACGGCGCGCGGCTGGGCGTGGTGGTACGCGTGTCTGACGACGGCGTCGCCTACCGCTACCTGCTGGATGACCAGGGGCCGGTGACGGTGACGGGTGAGGCCTCGACGTTCGAGCTTCCGACGGACGCCAAGGCCTGGGTCCAGCCGTACTCGAACAGCTACGAGACCGAGCGGACCGAGACCACCGCGGGCGCGGCCAACGAGGCGCAGCCGCAGCAATGCGGCGGTGACACCTGTTCGTTCGGCTTCCCGACGCTGTTCGAGGTGGGGAGCACCTACGTGCTCCTGACGGAGGCGGACGTCGACGGCCGGTATTCCGGCAGCCATCTCGACCACGTGGCGGGCGGCTCCGGCTACTCGGTCGCACTGGCGGACGACACCCCCGTGACCTCCCAGGGGCCGCTCGCGACGCCGTGGCGTACCGCGATCGTGGGGAGCCTGGACACGCTGGTCGGCTCCACACTCGTGGACGACCTCGCGCCGCCCGCGAAGGTCAAGGACACCTCGTGGATCCGGCCGGGCGTCGACGACTGGTCCTGGCTGAGCGAAGGGTCGAGCCCCGGTGACTTCGACCGGCAGAAGGACTTCGTCGACTACGCGGCCGAACACGGGCTGCAGTACACGCTCGTGGACGCCGGATGGCAGGCGAGCTGGGTCCCGCAGCTGGTCCGCTACGCGCGGGCCAAAGGCGTCGACGTGATCCTGTGGTTCGCCTGGACCGACCTCAAGACACAGGAGCAGCGCGACAGTTGGTTCGCGAAGATCAAGGGGTGGGGTGTCGCGGGGGTCAAGGTCGACTACATGGACTCCGACTCCCAGTCGACCTTCCAGTGGTACGACGCGATCCTGCGCGACACCGCTCAGCAGAAGCTCATGATCGACTTCCATGGCGCCACGATCCCTCGTGGTCTGCAGCGTACGTGGCCGCAGGTGATGAGCGTCGAGGCGGTTCGCGGGGAGGAGAACGGCCAGAGCCCGACCCGCGACATCTTCCTCGCCTTCACCCGCAACATCGTCGGTTCGATGGACTACACCCCGACATGGTTCTCCCGACCGGGCCGCAAGGACTCCCTGGCGCACGAACTGGCGCTGCCCGTGGTCTACGAGTCCGGCTGGACCAGCCTGGGCGACAATCCAGAGGGGTTCGCCGCGCAGCCGGTGGCCGAGCGCTACCTCGAACAACTCCCCACCACCTGGGACGAGACGCATCTCGTCTCGGGAGGACCCGGCCAACAGCCCGTCGGTGACCGGCAGGCAGTCATCGCCCGCCGCAACGGGGACCGCTGGTTCGTCGGCGGCATCCTGGCAGGCGCGAGCGACACGATGAAGGCGCCACTCACCTTCCTCGGCAAGGGCACGTGGCTCCTGGAGACCATCGGCGACAGTGACGGCCAACTGCGGCGTACCGTCAGTACGGTGACCGACAAGAGTGTCGTCTCGGTCCCCGCGGCCGCAGACGGCGGTTTCGTAGCGCTTGCCTGCCCCGCCGCCAAGGGCCGCACCAGCTGCGATCAGCCCGTCGTCACCGCGCCCGACACCTCCCTGACCCTCGACCCTGCGACCACGACTGTCAGCCCAGGAGCTTCCGCCGGCGTCGACGCGACGTTCGTCCTCCCGAAGGGCTCCGCACTGCGGCAGGTGCGTATGACGCTGGACCGCGACCGGCTCCCGGTCGGCTGGAAGGCCACCGCCGCGACGTCACCGCCGCCTCGCTGCGCGCGGGCAAGGCGCTCAGCGGCCACTGGACCGTGACGGTCGGCAAGGACCAGCCCGGCGGCGAGGTCGACGTGCCTGTCGTGGTCACCTACGCCAACCCGGCCGGGGGAAAGGCCCCGCCGGTTCACGTCGAAGACGTCGTACGGGTCTCCGTCCCGTTGCACGGCACGGTCTACGCCAGTGATCAGCCGTTCCTCACCGAGACCAACGGCTACGGGCCGGTGGAGCGGGACCAGTCCAACGGCGAGGCCGGCGGGCAGGACGGGAAGCCGCTGACGATAGGCGGGACCGTGTACGCCAAGGGCCTCGGCATGAACGCGCCGGGACAGGTGCAGATCGACCTCCAGGGCCGCTGCACCCGTCTTGAGGCCCATGTCGGCGTCGACGACGAGACGGCAGGGCAGGGGAGTGTCACGTTCACCGTCCTTGGTGACAACGGCCGGCAACTCGCCGCCACCGGAGTACTGAAGGGCGGCGACAGCGCGGTCGACCTGACCGTCGACGTCACCGAGGTGCACACGCTCACCCTCTCCGCCGGAGACGGCGGCGACGGCAAGAACTCCGACCACGCGGACTGGGGTCTGACCCAGCTGACCTGCCAGGACTGAAACAGCGGCACAGAGACGGACACCGTAGGCGGACCACGGCGACAACGGCCTGCCGCCCATGGTGGAACCAAAATTGCCCGGTTGGCATCATCCTGCGGCGCAGGCGCAGGCGCAGGCGCGCTAAGGGCAGCAAGGACAGACGCAGGGGCCGGTGCGCGGCGCACAGCCGTACCCGCACCGGCCCCCGCGGTCCCGGACTCCGGCGGTCAGGCGGTCGCGTCCGGTACGAGGCCGGCGTAGCCCGAGGACAGCTCGGGTATGAGGGGTGCGCACCACTCGTGCGCCACCAGTGTCTCGGCCAGTGCGTGGACGTGGTCTCCCACCACGGCCGCCGCCTGGTCCAGACGCACCGGTCGGCCGCTGAGCAGGAGGCGCAGGGCCGGCAGGGCGGCGGCCTTGAACGTGAGCTTCTTGCCGGACGAGAACACCTCGGCCGTACCGCCCAGATCACGCAGCCGGGGACGGAACTCGCTGACGCAGACGACGGATTCGAGTCGCCCGAAGGTCTCCAGGAAGGGGACGTGCCGGGCCGGGGCCGCCTCCTGCTGGCGCGCCGCCAGGAAGTCGGCGGGAGCACGGGAACCCACAAGCCGAACGGCCTTCTCGACGAGCTCCCGGTGCTGCTCCGATCCCGGTGCGAGGTCCAGGTCGCGGCGGAAGAGTTCGTCCTCGCGGGACCAGTCGGCGAGCCAGGCCAGCCAGGACGCCCCGCTGCGCACGCCGAACCCGACCGTCATGTGCAGGCTGTGCCCCGAACTGCGGCCGCTGCGACCGGCCTTGTGCCAGTAGCCGCGGGGGATGTGCATGACGTCGCCCGGATTCATGGTGCCGGTCCACAGGACCTCCTCGCCGGCTTCGTCGTTGTCCGCCGCATCGCGGTGGAGCGGCGCCGCGCGCGACGGACCCCGCACCTCCCAGTCCTTCTGGCCCGACAGTTGGATGGCGAGGACGTCGTGCGCGTCCCAGTGGAGGCCGAAGCCGTCGGCGCCGTTCGTGGTGAGGTAGGTGTTGATGTTGACGCTCTCGCCCGACCACCACTGCAGCGCCCGGCAGGCCACTTCCAGTGTGGGGTCGAAGACGTTGGCGCGGTCCAGCACCATCGTCACCCCCTCACGCAGAAGGCTGCCGAGGCGGTGCGTGTTCACCAGGCCGACGGTCTGGTCGGCGCCGCCCGTTTCCGGTGTCAGGTACGCGCTGGGGTGCAGCTCCTGGCCGTCCCGGAAGCAGCGTATCCGCGGACTCGCCAGGCTCCGCCGCATCGCGAGGTCCAGGAGCCGGGTGGGGGTCAGCAGGCGCGGTGTCAGCACCGGGTCACCGAGTCCGCCCCGGGCGAACCCGGCGCCGAGGTGCCGTGGACCGTCCCATTTCAGCGCTTCCTCGATACCGGTGACGAGTCTGTGCTCCACTGCTCCTCCTGGCGTGCGAACGGTGTCGGCCTCGTGCCGGGGCCGCGCAACCCCCCGGCTGCGCGGCCCCGTTGTGGTCCTGCGAAGCCTGCTCTCAGACGCGGTGAGGCGCCCCGGTCCGCGGGCTCAGCGCCACGACACCCCAATCGAAGTCGTTCGCCGTGGCGCTGAGCGGGTCGGCGCCGTCGGAGCGGTCGCGCACGCTCCCGAGCACCTCCACCGCTACGAGGAGGCTGTCACTGCTGAAGGTGGTCTCTGCATTGCTCACGCCGGTCACTCCATCCGGTCAGCGGCTCGCTCGGAGGCGAGTTGTCCACCCCGTTGTTACCCGCAGGCCCAAAAAAGGTTCACGGGTGTCGCCGACGGCCTCGACGGTCAGGAGATGGTCGAGCACGTCGGCCTTACTGGGCGTCTCAGATTGCCAACTGGCCTCCTGGCTCAGACGGCGCTCAGCGGTGCGGCCCGGATGGTGCCGCACCGCGTCGTGTCAGGCTGGATGTGTTTCTGCTCAGGTCCAGAAGCGCCCGTGGTTCGGGCACGTCTGACCGGTACCGCCGCAGGTGTTGCAGGTTTTGCCCTGCTGCCCGCGGCAGTAGGGGCAGTTGACGACGGCGACTTGGTCCTTGCGGCACTTGGCGCCGCTGCCCGAACGGCCCGCGCTGAACAGGCCGCCGCCGGTCGTGACGGTCCAGTCCTTGCCGTGCCGGGGGCACCGGAGCCCCGAGGTGCAGCGGCCGCACCCCCTCGAACAGCACCGCTCCAGCTGCTGACCGCACCTGCACTTCGTCTCGCTCATCGCTCTTCCTCCTGCGGTGTCAGGCAATGGTCCAGCCGCGCGTGCGCACGCTGGACCGCTGGAACGCCAGCGACAGGCCTCCCGTCAGGCCCATGGCGTTGCCCATCCAGCGGGTAATCGCTCCCATCCGCCGGTCGAAGTACGCCTCACCGGTGCAGCCGCCGGTGGTGGGCGTGAGGTCGACGTAGAACATGAAGTACGTGTCGATCTTGTTGCCCGCGATTACTGTCAAGCCGCTGCTGTCGAGGCGGCTCAGGTGGACGCCTGCCTCTACCCCGGGTTCCGACACGGTCGGCGAAGGGATGCTGAGTTGCTCGGCCACGCCGCTGAAGAGGATCTGCAACGTGTCTTCGACCGAGTGCGGCGAGTCGAAGCTGCCGACGCGCTTGGTGAACCTGCCCATGAACATCCTCCTGAAGTGATGGGGTACGCCCTCGGCTCCCGTCCCTCCGTCCGCCGTGGCGGCGAACAGGCCTGCGAGTGGGGCCGGTTCACACCTTCGCCCTGAAGCCGGGGGCCCGTCTGTCCCCGGCCATGGGGACAGACGCCGGGTACGCACGGGTGGTAGACCTGTTTGCGGGCTGTCGAGTCCGGCCGGGTGGCCGACGGGCCGCGGGGTGAGGAATCGTCATGAACGACACGCACGGATCGCCCGCTGACCGCCAAGCTACGACCGGACCGCGCCTGGCTGCGGTCGACGATCACCGCGTCATCCTCCATGGCATCCAGGCATGCCTCGCCGGGGAAGCACCCGAGATCGACTGGGTGGGGAGCGCCGTGAACGTCGATGCACTGCCGTCCAGGGTGACTTCGCTCCCGTCGGTCGTCCTTCTGGACATCGAGCTGAACGACGGCAGCGACGTCGCCGCCAACGTGCGGCGCCTGCGTGAGTGGGGTCCGCAGGTCGTGCTGTTCAGTCGCGAGCACCGCCCCGTGGTGGTGCGCCGGGGTGTCGAGGCAGGGGCGCTCGGGCTGGTGCTGAAAGAAGACCCGGACGCCCAACTCGCCGAAGCCATCAGGGCAGCGCACGCGGGCAAGGCATATGTGTCCAGTCGGCTGGCCCATCAGATCGTCCACGACCGGCGGGGAAAGGTGCGGTTGAGCCCCCGGCAACTGGAGGTGCTGGAGCTGCTGGCCCGCGGACTCAAGCCGACGGTGATCGCCCGTCGCTTATACATGACCGAGGAGACGGTCAGGACTCACCGCAGGAGGGCCATCGAGGCGTTCGCCAAGGACGAGGGAACCCGCCCGGCCAGCACCTCCGAGCTGGTGTACCGCTCGATGGTGGACGGCCACATCGACCTCGGCCCGAGCGACCCCGGCAGACCCGGCACGTCGTCCCCGGACGCCGACAGGTGACCCGACGCGGCAATCATCGCGCCGGAGTGGAGACCGCCCTTCGCCGCTCGTTCGCGGGTCTGTCGCTGCTGTTCGCCATCGCGTGGTGGCTCACGGCCGTCTCCCTGGCTGTCTCTGACGACCGGCGTCCGCTGCCCTTGGGCGTCACCGTGCTCTTCGCCGCGTCCGCGACGGCCTGGGCCTACCGGGGAGCCTTCGTCCGCATCGGACCGGTCGATGCCTGGTCAGCCGCAGTCGTGGCGGTGACCGTGCACACGATCTACGCCGTACAACCCTACGCGGAGCTGGTGGTCGGCCTGCGCTGTATGACGACGGCCGCCGCGGTCATCCTCGCTGTCGCGTACCTGCCCCGCGCCCAGGGGCTGCCCATGGCGGTGCTCGCTCTTGCGGGGCAGATAGCCGCAGGGTGGCAGGAGGGTGTGGGGAGTGCCCTGCAGGGGATCTGGCCGCCGCTCGCCGCAGGGGTGGCCGCGACGGTACTGGCCCCCGTCCTTCGCGCCGCAGGTGACCGTGCGGACACCGCGATGCGCGTGGACGAGGACACCAGTGAAGCCGCAGCACGGGAACGGGCCGCTCTGCGGGGCAGACGCGACTTCCAGCGGCTCCTGCACGACGACGTCGGGTCGGCTCTGCGCGTGGCGGGCATGAGCGGCGTACCCACCGGGGAACAGCGTGCCGAGGCCCGCCGCGCGCTGGTGGCACTGACGGCCGGTTCGGGCGGCGCGGCCGGCGCGGAGGGCAGCGGAGACGTCGACCTCGTACCGTTGCTGACGGGGCTGACGGCCACATCGGTGAGCGGCGTCCCGCGGCCGCGGGTGACGACGCACTTCCCGCCGGAGCTGCTGGTGCCCCACGACGTGGCCGCCGCGTGCACGGGAGCGGCCGTCGAGGCGCTGCGCAACGTACGGTACGCCGGCGCCGCGCACGTCGTGGTCCGGCTGAGCGGGGATCACCAGGCCCTGGAGCTGACCGTGGTGGACGACGGCCGCGGCTTCGTGCCGTCCCAGGTCCGCCGGACCGCCCTGGGCCTGCGCGACTCCATCGGCCGGCGGATGGCCGACATCGGCGGCGTGGCCGACGTACGAAGCCGACCCGGACATGGCACGACGGTCCACCTCCGGTGGGCCGCCCCCGTACCGGACGCCTCCGACAACGCGCTGGGACAAGCACGCGGTCAGCGGGAGACGCTGCGCGCCGCCGCGGGGGACGTACGCCATGCGTTGGCGGCAGTGTGCCTGCCGTACCTGGTGGTCATGGCCGTCGTGGCGGTGATCCAGACCGTGGGGACGCCAACGCTGCTCGGCCATCTCGTCTGGTACCTGGCGCTGGCGGCGGCCACCTGCGTGCTACTCGCCAGAGCAGACCGGCGGATCACCGGACGGGTGGCCGTTCCGCTGCTGGCCGTCGCGGTCGCGGGTGCGGTGAGTTGTCTGCTCGTCATCCCGCCGGAGGCCGTCAGGGACTACCGCTCGTGGCCGATCGGCGCGGTCACCCCGCTGCTGGCCCTGCTCGTCATCGTGCGTCCGGTCCGCCAGACGGTTCTCGCACTCGCGTGCGAGGAAGTGGGCATCGTTGTACTGATCGCCCTGAACCCGCCGGCCGACGAGTCGGTCGTGAGTACGGTAGCCATGGCACTCCCCACGATGTTCGCTCCCGCGACGGGGGTGGTGATGGGCCTGGTCATCCGGCGGACCCTGGTCACCCTGGGCGAGGCGGTATTGAACGCCCACCGACACCGCATGATCGTCGTCGCCACCGAGTCCGCCGTGCGCGCGAGAGCGCAACAGCACCGTCGTCGACTGCGGGAGATCGATGCGCAGATCGTGCCCTTCCTCCATACGATCGCCACAGGAGACGGCGCCGATGACAGACCGGACCCGGCCGCTGTCCGCGCTCGGGCGGACCGGCTGGCCCAGTCCATCCGCGACGAACTGCACCTGCCGGGCGTCCTCGACGGCCCCCTGCGCGACCTGGTCGGCCGCGCACGCGAAGCGGGCTGTGAGGTGACGATCCACGCCCAGGCGGACGACGCCGCCGCGCTTCCCGACACTCCCGCCAGAACGGCTCTGCTGCGGAAGGTACTCACCGCCGCACTGACGGACCAGACCACACCCGGCGAACTGGTACTCGGCGTCCAGGACGGCCCCAAGGGCCGAACCCTCAGCCTCGTCACGATGCCTGGCGATCCCCGCCGCGGCGCAGCGCTCCACGCGGCACTGGAAGGCACGCCGCACACCCTGGAGGACTCCGCCGACCTGACCTGGGCGGAGGCCGCACTGCCGGAGCGTGTTCGTAGCGGTGATTGAGCCTGCGATACCCGGTCAGTTGCGTGATCGTGCGCGCGATCACTTACGGGAACGACTGGCCGCTGTCAGAGCAAGTAAGGGCTTTGGTGGGCTCCTTCAGAGTCTTGGTAGTCTCCGCGCATCTACGACTGGACGGGGAGATCGTGGGAGCGAAGGCGTCGAGTTCTGAGACCCGGTGGTTCCGCTGAAGTCTCCTGACAATCTTGGCACCGGGAACGGCACCCTTCTCAACAGCACCCCGAAGCAGCTACAGCGCGTAGTTCAGCTGACTCAGGAGGAGCGATTCGGTTCAGAGGGCTTGACGGATTGCCTGCGCCAATTCGGCTGCCGTTGTGGGAGCGATGTGGGGCTTGTCGACGAGAGCGGTGTCGATGACCGCGGCAAGTCGGCGCGGCAGCGCGGGTAGTCGGTCCCGTACAGGTACGGGCGGTTCGTGCAGGACGACGCCGACCGGGTCTGTGCCGGCGGGGAAGTCGCGCGGTGGCGAACCGGTGAGCATCCAGTACAGGCTGGCCGCCGTAGCCCACAGATCGACCTCGGGCCGTGCGTACTTGAAGTCGATGACCTGGCCGCGTGGCATGAAGGCCAGGGTGCCGCCCATCGCGCCGGTGAGGGTGTGGCCGGACAGGCCGGCGCTGTCGAACGCCTTGGACAGGCCGAAGTCGGCGATTTTGACGGTCGCGTGGTCTCTGCGGCCGGTGAGCAGGAGGTTCTGCGGCTTGATGTCGCGATGTACCAGTCCACGGTGGGTGACTGACGTCCCGTCAGCAAGCTGTACGGGCACCTCCGCGGCGTGCGCGTAGTGCAGTCCGCGGAGCGTCTGGAGGGCCACGCCCACGGCTTGGTCGACGCTCAGCCTGCCACCGGCTCGGGCGGCGACGTCGGCCACGCTGCCCAGTCGGCAGTACTCGCTGGTGAAGTAGAAGGTGCGGCCGTGCGCGCCGCCGCCGAGGAAGGCGACGATGTTGGGATGGCGCAGGGCGCGCGTGCAGGCGAACTCGCGCAGGAAGCCGTCACGGGCGGCGGGGTCGAGGGCGCCGTGCGCCAACAGCGTCTTGAGAGCGCGGAGTTCGCCGGTTTGCTCGTCCTGGGCGAGATGGACGATGCCTTGTCCGCCGCGGCCGAGTTCCTGGAGGAGGCGGTAGCCGCGGATGCCGGCCGCGTCCGGTTCTCCGGCCTCGGCTGCGGCCATGAGTGTGTGCACGGCGTCGGCGGGGTCTCGTGCCTCGGCGGACACGGTCGCGGGTTCCCCGGCCTGGACACAGACCCGTAGCACCGTGTCGCCGACGGCGATCTCGTCACCGTCGGTCAGGTCCCGCCCGGCCGGACCGGACGGAATGCGCTCCCCGTTGACGTACGTGCCGTTGCGGCTGTCGAGGTCCCGTACCCGCACGTGCGGGGGATTGACGTCGAGCATGCAGTGGTGCCGGGAGGCGTCCTTCTGCGATCTGGCCAGCCGGATACCGCATTCGCGAGCGCGGCCGACCAGGCACGTCGTGCGGTCGCCGAAGACGTACTCGGCTGCCGCGGGCGCGCCGTACAGGGTCAGGGTGACGGAGGACGGCATGTCACCACTCGTACTCCCAGTCGAGTTCCAGGCAGCGCGTGTAGTCGAGTTCGGTCACCAGCAGCTGGCGGGCATCGGCGCTCAGGGCCATGCCGAAGACCTGGCCGCGGTGTCCTTCAATGACGCGCAGCCGCTGCCCCTGGTCCAGGTCCCACAGGTGGACGTCCTCGTCCGCGAGGCCGGAAAGGGCGAACCGGCCGTCCACGGTGACGGCGACGGTGTTGATCAGGCCGGGGTCCGGGATCTCGCGGAGCACGCGGCCCGTCGCCGGGTCGAGGACGACCAAGGTGCCGTATCCGGCGATCACCGCACGCCGGCCGTCCGCGGAGATCTGAAGCGTGGCGATGTTGTACGGGCCCTCCACCGAGTAGATCCGGCGGCCGCTCGCGGCGTCGTAGGCGTGCACGCCGAACTGGCCCCATTCCAGCACGCTTCGGCCGTCCGGGGCGAAGCGCAGGTGCGCCCCGGCCGGGCGCCCGGTGTGCCGCCACAGCCGCAGGCCCGCCGCCAGGTCCCAGCCGCAGAGCTCGTCCAGGTCGTACCGTCGCCGCCGGTCCTCCTCGGCGCCGTTGAAGGCGTTCGACGCCCCGTACCGGCGGTCGGGGCTGATCGCGACGGCGCCCACCGGCCCCTGGTGGCCCCGGAAACCGGAGGACGGGTCCGCGTACTGCGGCTGCCGCCGTACGTCCTCGACGTCCCAGAGGCACAGCGTTCCGCTCTCCTCGCCGGTCAGCAGCCAGGCACGGTCGTCGGACAGGGCCACCGCCCGGATGTCCTCACGGTCCAGCAGGACGGTCCGGTCGTCCCTCAGGTCGAGCAGGGCGGTCTCCGACCGGCCCGGGACGACCGCGGCGGTCCCGTCGCTCGTCATCAACGGAGCGGCGGACGCTGTGACCAGTGAAGGGATCATGCGGTTGTTCCGGGCGTCGGCGGCGTCGCACAGCAGGAACCGGTCGGGGAAAAGCCCGGCGAGGAACACGCTCCCGTCCCCGATGAAGGCCATCGCCGAGGGACTGCCGAGACGCCCGGTGAAGTCGAACTTCTGCCAGGCACCGCGTAGTCCCGTGCGCCGCCCGTGCTGCCCGAGCATGCTCCAGGCGTTGAGCAGATCGGGATTGCGCGCGTGGCCCGGCACGGCCCGCGCGGTACGCAGGCAGGCGGCCGACTGCGCGTAGTGGCCTGCCTCGAAGAGCCGCTCGCCCTCGCGCATCGCCGCCCGGAACCGCCCGGCGTGATCGGTCAGTTCACCGGCGGCCCGGGGCCGGGCGTACGCCCACGGGGCGCGGTAGCGGGGGACCGGCAGGGGCTGCACCTTGATCCGCCCGTCGAGCATGGTCAGCACGGCACGGCTTCCGTCGCCGCTCATCGCGAGGTGGGACGTGTGGCGGGACATGCCGTCGTCGAACGTGCGCAGGCAGCGGCCCGTCGCCGTCTGCATGACGCGGAGCGGCTGACCGCTTCCCACGACGGCGAGCGAGCCGTCGGGTGTCAGCGCGAGCGTGGAGACGTCCCTCACGTCGTGGGGCACCTGCGTGGCGATTTGGCGGGTTGCCACGTTCCACAGCACCATCGGCCCGTCCCACATCTGCAGGGCGTATCGCACGCCCGGGGCCACCGCGGCCCTTCGCACGAAGCCGCCCCACGCCGAGCGAAGCGGATCGGAGCGCGGCTCCGTGAGAGCGGCCCGGCACACGCCCGCACCGGCATCCCACAGGCGGATCGTCGTCTCTCCCAGGCCTCCTGCGGTCACGGCGATGGCGCCGCCGTCGCCGAGTTCCAGCGCGGTCATGTGTTCCGTCCGGCTCGGGACCGGGCCCACAAGCCGTCCCGTGTCCAGGTGCCAGAACCACAGCGTGCCGTCCGTGTGCGCGGTGGTGCCGACCGACCCGTCAGCGCTGAGTGCGACCGAGGTGACGCCCTCGGCGACCGGGCCCTTCGGCAGAGGCAGCCGCTCGCCGCGCAAGAGGTCCCACGCCTCCGGCAGGCCCTCCTCGCGGCCGACCAGACCGATCCGCCCTTCGCCGTCCACCGCGACTGCCACGACGTGCGAACCCTCGGACGTCAGCTCCCGCACGCAGCGGCCGCTGTCCGTATCCCACAGCCGGAGGACCCCCTGGTAGTCCCCGGACAGCACCAGGCCTCCGTCGGCCGTCACAGCCACGGCGCTCACCGACGTCCCCTCGTGGCCGGTCAGGACCACCGCGCGGGCCCCCGGATCGCGGGCCAACTCCGCCAGCGCCTCCGCGGTTTCGGCCGGTACCGGTTCACCCGGGGCGGCCGGGCCCAGCAGCTCCGCCGCGTGTTCGCGGTCGTCGCGCTCCAGGTGCACCAGTCCGATCAGGCGCGCGCCCAGGGCGTCGTCGCCGCCGATCTCACGGGCGGACGTCAGCTCGGCGAGGAGTTCCGCGTCGGTCTTGCGCGCCTTGCGCCACTGGTGCAGGCCGAAGTTGAAGGTGGCGGTCAGGCTGTGCGGGTCCGCCGCCATCGCCGTCCGCCACCGCTGTTCGGCCTCCTCGGTCCGCCCGAGGTCGAGCAGGGACAGCGCCTGGTTGGAGAGCCCGTCCGCCAGCAGAGCGGCCGCCTTCGGGACCGGCCGCGGGTACGGCGTGCCGAGCACGTCGCCGTACACCTCGCTCAGGATGCCGGCAGCCTCGTCGAGTCGGGACGGCCGAGCCGTTTCGGCCGTCATGAAGCACTGGCGCAACAGCCCCGCGACGGCCGGCGGCAGGGGCGGCACCCGCGGATCCTCCGGACCGTTGGCTGTCAGTGCGTCCAGTGCCTCGGCGGCGGCCTGGCCGTAGTTGGTCGGCCGGTGGCCGGTGAACATCTCCAGCACCGTCAGCGCCCACGACCACACGTCCGTCGCGGACGTCAGCCGGATCTCCCGGTGCCCGGCGGCGGCGCGCGCCTGCTCGGGCGAGCAGTATGGGCGCGTCATGCCGCCGAAGGTGACGCCGGACGCGGTCGCCCCGTCGGCGTCCGGTGCGCGCGCCCCGGCCAGTCCGAAGTCGGTGACCTTGGCGGTTCCGTCGGTTTCGAGCATGACGTTGGCGGGTTTGACGTCCTGGTGGACCAGGCCGGTGTCATGGGCGTGCTGGAGGCCCCACGCCGTCTGGACGGCGACGTCCAGGACGCGCGCGAGGGCGGCCTGGGTCCCGCCCTCGTAGAGGCGACCGCCGGTCACGGCCTGGGCGAGGTCGCCGCCGTCGATCCACTCGGCGAAAACCCGGGGCACGCCGCCGACGGTGCGGACGTAGGCGCAGTTGACGGTGTGCGGGTGCAGGCCCAGGCCCACCCAGGTGCCCGCCTCGGCCTCGAACCGGCGCCTGCCGCTCGTCGAGGCGACCTGCTCCGGTCGGGGTGTCTTGACCGCGAGGTCCACGCTCCAGCCCAGGTGCCGGACCCGCTGGACCGTCCCCATGCCGCCGCTTCGCACGTCGTCGAGTACCTCGTACAGATCGAGGACCACCTCGCCGGGCTGCCAGAGTGTGGATGCCATCGCCGCGCCGTCAGTCGGCCAGGGCCACGTACAGGGGGCTGCCGAGCAGTACCCGCATACCGGGGCGGGCGTCGAGTTCGGGGTACGGGCTGGGCCCGGTCAGCAGGCGCCGGGCGACGAACTCCACGGTCTGCGGGCGGCCTCGGAGCAGCCGCCCCGCGGTGTGCACCCAGGCCAGCGAAGGCTGGTCGGCGGGCATTTCGGCACCGTCCGCCGCCAATGCCGAGGCGAGACCGGCCAGCAGCGTCGGCGCCGAGGACGGCGCGAAGTCCTGGGTCTGCGGGGCGCCGGACCCCAGGACGTGGCTGCCGGCTCCGCCGAGACCCAGGATCGTCTGACCGGTCCGGCCGCCGAAGTACACCAGCGTCCCGCCGCTCTCGCCGGGCAGTGGCCCCCACTGCATGGACAGACTGCCGCGGAAATACGGTCCGGGCTCGTCAACCGAACCGGTCTGCCCGCTCTTGTCGAGGTGCCGCAGGACACGCTCCAACTTGGCGGTCCGGTCGGGCACACGTGCTTCGACGCTGCGCCTTACGTTGAACAGCTTGAGACTCAGGCCGGCTTCAGTGGTGCTCCGTCGCTCGAAATCGGGGTCGATCTGCCCGAGCAGCATGTCGACCTTGGCGTCGCTGATGTACAGGTAGTACCGCACCGTCACCCTCCGAGACTATCGTGGCCCAGCCTCACAGGTCACGGTCTCGTCCATCGACCTCAGAAATCGCGCAAGTGCGGGCAGCGGGGTGTCCGAGTTCGGGCTCGCCGCGCTTTGGGCGTACTCCATAGCCTTGGTGAACTCCGAGTCGCCGAAGCGGCGTTCCAGTACGGGTTACCCAGCGGATCGCGTACCCGCCCGACCTGGGTCAGTCGCCGATCCGGGACCGGACGAGCGGTAGCCGGACGTCTGCTTCGTGCGGGCGTCGAGCGGTGGCCGCACTCGGCTCCGGGCTGCGGCCGCTCTCAGTTTGTTCAGCCGCCGTCCAGTGGGATGCGGAGGCTGACGGTTCCGCGCAGGTCCAGCCAGGCGGTGCCGGGGCTGCGGACGAGCCGGAGCACGACGTGAGTGCAGTGCGGGCAACGGGCGATCAGTCCGGGCCCGCGGCCGTAGACCCGCAGCCGGGCGAGGGGTCCCGTGCTGCCGCAACCGGTGCAGGTGGTGACTGCCGCGGTCAGGTCGACGGCAAATACCTCCGAGAGCGGTCCGGCCAGGACGTTGCCGTCCTCGTAGGCGTCGTCTTCGTAGGTGTCGTACGGTGCGTCGATGGGGAGCGTGGTCATGTCAGCCTCCGCTGGGACCGAAGCGTTCGGTGCGGACGAGTCCGGGTGCGTGGCCGAGCCCGACCAGCTGGTCGGCCGCGTACTCGACGAAGCCGGTGGGCCCGCAGACGTAGACGGTCGGCTCGAAGTCGGGCGGCCACCCGGACGTCACCAGATCCTCGGCGCGCAGCCGCCCGGACGGGCGACGCGATCCGTCGGGAGCGGTGCGCGTGAAGACGTACGCCACGTCCAACCCCGGGTCGGTGTGGCGCAGTTCGTCCTGGTAGAGCAGGTCCTGCGGGGTGCGCACCGAGTAGATGAGCCGGAACGGCGACCGGCCGCCGACCGCACGGCGTGCGCGGATCATCGCCATCAGGGGGACGAGTCCGGAACCCCCGGCGACCAGGAGCACGGGCTCGGTCTGCTCCGGGCGCCACACGAACCAGCCGCCGACCGGCCCTCGCAGCTCCACCACGTCACCGACACCGAACACGTCGACGAGGTACGGCGACACCTCTCCGTCCGTGACGCGCTGGACCGTCAGCTCGACTTGCTCCGCGCCCGGTGGGGAGGCGATCGAGTAGCTGCGCTGGGTGCTGTAGCCGTCGGCGGCCGTCAGCCGCACGTCCACGTGCTGGCCGGCGAGGTGTCCGGGCCAGCCGAGAACGTCCAGGAGCAGGGTGCTCGCGCCCGGAGTCTCCGCCCGCCGCTGCGTCAGTGTGGCCACCCGCCAGCGCAGCCGGTCGCCTAGTCGCCTTGGTACCGCTGTTCGCGCCATGGGTCTCCGTAGTCGTGGTAGCCGGCGCTCTCCCAGAACCCCGGTTCGTCCTCCAGGAGCAGCTGGATCCCGCGCACCCACTTCGCCGACTTCCACAGGTACAGGTGCGGCACGAGCAGCCGGGCCGGCCCGCCGTGCTCGGGCGGCACGTCCTCGCCGTCGTAGCCGTAGGCGATCCACGCCTGGCCGTCGAGCAGGTCCTCCAGGGGGAGGTTGGTGGTGTAGCCGCCGTAGGCGTGGACGAGGGCGAACTCGGCGGCCGTCTCGACGTCGGCGAGCAGCAGGTCGAGCGAGACGCCCTGCCAGTGGGTTTCGAACTTGGACCACTTGGTGACGCAGTGCAGATCCACGGTCGGCCGCTCGGACGCCAGCCCCATGAGGTCCTTCCAGGACCAGGTCCGCTCGGCGCCCGTCTCGGTGGTCACCGTGAACTGCCAGGTGTCGCGGCTGACCCGGGGGGTGGGTCCGGCGGACAGTACGGGGAAGTCGTACGCCTCGTACTGTCCGGGCGGCAGCCGCCCGTCGGAAGATCTCGGACGTCCCTGGAAGCCGGGTGACAAGGTTCCCATGGTCAAGTCCTTCCCGCCGCACCTTGTCGATGTCACTGGGGATGCGGGATTGCGTTGCGGGAGCACCCGGATCCCTGTGATGCGGGTGCTCGACCGGCGGCTGCGCGGTGGCGGACCGCTGATCTGACAGCGCCGGCTCAAGCGTCTTGTCCTAGGTGCAAGCGTAAATCCGCTGACCCTGACCGGCAATGTGAGCACGGCCAGGGATTGTTGACTGCGTAATCAGGCTCGTGCGCGCTTCGGAAGCCGCCAGTTCGGGCGGTGTAGCGCTGGTCGTGGAAGGACGGTCAGCCGCAGGTGGAAGACCAGGTCCCACGCCCGGTCGCCGTGACTGGAGTACGGCAGTGGTGCAGGTGGAAGACTGTCCTAATGGACGGTGATGGGGCGCGGCTGGGCGGCGTGGCGCGAGCCGAGGCCGGATTGGGAAGCGCCGAGGGGTTTCTGGAGAAGCTTGAGCGCAGCGATCTGCCGCCGCTGCGCGGGGATCGGCATACGGGCGAGGACTTCCGGGCCGAGGTGCTGAGCCGTGACCTGGGCCCTTTGCGGTTGACGGAGTTGGTGACGCCGGAGGGCGAGTGCTTCCGCGACGCCCGCTCCGCGCGTGCACGGGACAGTGAGTTGTGGCAGGTCGAGGTGGTGACGCGGGGGCATGTGCGTGCCGAGCAGGGGGGCAGCACCGCTGTGCTGGGCCCCACAGACCTCGTCCTCATCGACCCGGTGCGGCCGGTGCGGTTCGCCAGTTCCGCGACCACCCACGTGACGATGCTGATGCCGAGGCACCTGTTGCGGCTGGGTGCGGACGACGCGGCGCGGCTGGTCGGTGTAGGGATTCGTGGTGACCGGGGCCCGGGAGCGTTGGTGTCCTCGCTCGTCCGGGACATGACGCGGAGCGTGGACGGGTTCCGTGCGCACGAGGCGGACCGGTCGGCGGCTGCGGTGATCGAACTGATCGCGGTGACGCTGGCGTCCCGCCTGGGTGACGTCCGCCCGGTCGACGACGACGTGCTGCGCACGAGAGTCATCGGCTTCATCGAGGCGAGACTGTCCGACCGGGATCTCACCCCGGCCAAGGTCGCTGCGGCACACCATGTGTCGTTGCGCCGGCTGCACAAGCTCTTCCAGGACCAGCCCCTGACCGTGGCTGCCCTGATCCGCCGGCGGCGTCTGGAGCGGTGCCGCGCGGATCTGGCCCGCAGGACCACCACGGTCGCCGCGGTGGCCGCTTCGTGGGGTTTCTCGGACCCGGCGCACTTCAGCCGCCTGTTCAAGGCCACCTTCGGGCACAGTCCGGGGGCACGCGTGTTCAACGATGGTGCGCCGATCGTCAATGACCACCTCGCCGGAGCGGGCAAGGATGGTGGCTGACAAGACGGCAATCGGAAAGGCGCCTTGAACAATGAATCCGTCGCTCGACACCCTGCGTGATGTCCCTGCCCGAATGATCGAGGGGTGGAACCGTGGTGACGCGGCCGCGTTCGCCGCGGACTTCGCGCACGACGCGGAGCTCATTGACTTCGACGGCACGCTCCACAAGGGGCGTGACACGGTGATCGCGTTTCAGCAGCCGGCCTTCGACACGGTCCTGAAGGGCTCGCGGCTCGTGCAGGGCCAGGTGGAGTTCGCCCGGCTGATCGGGCCGGGCTGCGCCGTGGTGCATCACCGTTTCGGCATGGTGATGGCCGGTGAAGAGGAACCCCCGCCGACCCGGTACTTCCTGCAGCTGTTCGCGCTGGTCTGGCAGAACGACCGCTGGGAGATCGCGACGCTGGAGAACGCACGCAGGGTCTCGCTGGAGTCCGCCATGGCCCTGGACGCTCAGGCGACCACGTAACGGAGACCGACCGGTGCCTGCCTCGCTACCCGGGCACCGGGCGGTCGTGCCCGGTACGCATGGCTCGCATCAGCTATGCCTTCTGAAGCGGTCAATGGACTGCACCAGGTCGGTGATCGACTTCGCTCGCCGGTGGTCGTTGCCGAAAGCGTCTGATGCCTCTCGACCTGGTGCTGGAGGAGATCAGCCGACACCAGCGGCTGGCCGTCGCCCCGGGCCGCGACGGTTGAGCCGCTCAAGGCAAAGGGGTTGTCCGGCGCGGTGACTCGTCCAGGGGGTGCACAGCGATGGCGATCTTGCCGCGTGGGCGTTTGCGGCCCTCGGCGGCAGGGCCGCTTTCCATCAGTGTGTGCGCCTGTGCGATGTCGGCCAGCGGTAGCACGGCGCCGATCACCGGACGGAGTTTGTCCTGGTCGACCAGTCGTCGGAGGGCATCGAGCTTCGCCCGGCCGGGGCTGACGAAGAGGAAGTGGTAGGTCGCGTTCACGCCCCACGCGGCGAGCAGGTTCTGAGGTTCGGGGATGTCCACGATGGATACCACGCGACCTCGGTCGGCGAGGACCTCCGGGCTGCGGGAGAGGGTGTTCCCACCCACCGTGTCCAGTACGACGTCCACTCCGCCCAGCGCGCGGACCTGCGGTACGTAGTCGCCGGCCGAGAAGTCGATCGTGATGTCGGCTCCCAGTCCGGTGACGAACTCGTGATCCTTTGCCCGCGCGGTGGTCACCACCTCGGCTCCCAGCGCGCCGGCGACCTGGATCGCGGCCGAGCCGACCCCGCCCGCTCCGCCGTGCACCAGGACCCGTTCCCCGGCCCGCACCCCGGCGCGTTCGGCCAGTGCCTCCCACACCGTCACGCCGACGAGCGCGAGAGCGGCGGCCTCGACGTGCGACAACCGTGCGGGTTTGCGGGCGACCAGGGCCTGGTCGACCACGTGGAACTCGGCGTAGGTTCCCTGCCCGGCGAACGTCGGTGCCAGGTACCAGACCTCGTCGCCCGGCTGGAAGTCGTCTGCTCCAGAGCCGGTCTCGACCACCACGCCGGACACGTCATTGCCGATCACGGCGGGCAGCGCCACCTGGTCGCGGTAGTCGCCGCGCCGGGTCTGCAGGTCGAGAGGGTTCACGGACGTGGCCAGCACGCGCACCAGCACCTGCCCTGGTCCGGGAGTGGGCCTTGGCAGCTCTCGGGCGGCGAACGCGGTGTCCGCGTCACCGAAGCGGACGAGTTCCATCACACGCATCGAAGTCGACATGCCGTAAGCTTAGATCGAGATATCGCGAATCACCAATATGTATATGCGTTACGATCATCATGTGTTCTCGGAGGCGGAGTTGCTGGCTGTGTTCCGGGCCCTGTCCAACCCGGCCCGCCGCCAGATGCTGGTGTGGCTCAAGGAGCCCATGAGCTTCGCCGGGCAGGAGCCCGAGGACGTCGAGATCGGTGTCTGCGTGACCGACATTCAGCAGCGGGCAGGTCTGGGGCAGTCAACCACCTCGCAGTACCTCGCCATGCTGCGGCAAGCAGGGCTGGTGGTCGCCACCCGGCGGGGCAAGTGGACCTACTACCGCCGCGACGAGACGAACATTGCCCGCCTTCTGCAGACCCTGCGGGACGTGTTCTAGATCCCGGGGCAGGGCAAGGGTCGAGCCGGCCGAACTGTCCAGCCGAACTGTCCTTAACGCCGGGCCCGGCAGTTGGGCGCCCGACTGCCCGCTCAACCGGTCGCGGATGGCAGGTCGCTCCTCACGGAGCCGCCCGCACTTCCGCGCGAAGACCACGTCACCGCCTTCATGCGCCTGGACCCATGACTCGCTGAAGGCCAGTCATTCTCCCGGGGGCGGACCAGGATGACTGTGGCGTCGTCGATCAGCGGCACCGGCTGAGGCAGCGGTCCGTGTAGTGGCCACCGGTCGGCCGTCGTTGTCGCCCGCAATTCGGCTGCCAAGCCTTTCCGTAGATGTTGACAACGTTGCCATCGGAGCTGAGACTACCGGCGATGGCAACGTTGTCAGCAAGTGCCCTCATCCCCATGACAGTTGCCCGCCACGTGTGTCTGAAGCAATCCGCCCAGCTGAGGAGCCTGGCTATGACTGTCCCTGACCGCCCGTCCCGGGCCCGTCCGTTCGCCTCCAGACGCCGGGCATCGGCTGTCGCGGTGGCGGTCGCCGGGATGGTGCTGGCCGGGCTGCCCGCGGTCGGCGCGCAGGCGGCTTCCGGCGGCGGCACGGCTCGCGGCACCTTCTCGACGTCGTTCGAGACGACCGACCCGGCACCCGACTGGGGGAGCACGCCCGAGAACGGCCCCGGCGGCCACCCCTCGGTGACCGGGGTCGTGCCCGACTCGGGTGGCGCGCTGCCCGGCTCGGTGATGGCGCGGGTGTCCTCGGTCACCGCCAGTTCCGAAATGCCGCCCGACCATGTCGCGGCGCGTGCCGCCGACAGTGATGCGGCCACCTCGTGGCAGGCCGACGGCGGCACTCCGGCGCTGACCGTTACCCTCGGCGGCTCGTCGCGGGTCACGCGCTACGCCATGACGTCGGCGCCCGACTCTCCCGCCCAGGACCCCAAGTCGTGGGTGCTGCAAGGCTCGCACGACGGCCGGCAATGGCACGCCGTGGACAGCCGCGGCGGCCAGGACTTCGCCCAGCGCGGGCAGACCAGGATCTTCACCGTCAGCCACCCCGGAACGTACAGCCGCTACCGACTGGCCGTCGGCGCCAATCACGGTGACAGCCACACCCAGCTCGCCGAACTGGTGCTCGCCGAAGGGCAGGGCGGCAAGGCCGGGATGACGACCTCCGTCGGCAGCGGCCCGGCGGCCGGCCCCACCATCAAGAAGGACGTCGGTTTCACCGGCACCCACGCCCTCAAGTACGCCGGCTGGCAACTCGCCGACCACGGCTCCGCCGAGGACAAGATCTATCAGGTGTCGATCCCGGTGAAGCGCGAGACGCGGCTGTCGTACAAGCTCTTTCCCGAGCGCACCGGCAACGACCTGACGTATCCGAGCACGTACGTGTCGGTCGACCTCACCTTCAGCGACGGCACCCGGCTGAGCCGGTACGGCGCCACCGACCAGTACGGCAAGGGCCTTTCGGCTGCCGACCAGGGCAAGGCGAAGATCCTGCACGCCGGTCAGTGGAACGCGGTCGACTCCGAGATCGGCAAGGTCGCGGCCGGCAAGACGATCACCCGCGTCCTGGTCGCCTACGACAACCCCAACGGCCCGTCACACTTCGCGGGTTGGCTCGACGACATCGAGATCGGCGCCGCCCCGCCGGACAACGACTGCGCGCACCCTGCGACATGTGTGACCACCACCCGTGGGACCGACTCCTCCGGCGACTACTCGCGCGGCAACAACATCCCCGCCACCGCGCTCCCGCACGGCTTCAACTTCTGGACCCCGGAGACGAACGCCGGCACGACCAGCTCGATCTACACCTACCAGCAGGACAACAACGCGGCGAACAAGCCGGTCATCCAGGCGTTCGGGGTCAGTCACGAGCCCAGCATCTGGGTACAGGACCACCAGACGTTCCAGGTGATGCCGTCGGGGACCGCCACACCGACGACAGCCGACCGCACCAAGCGCGGACTGGCGTTCAGCCACGACCACGAAACGGCGCAACCCGACTACTACGGTGTGACGTTCGACAACGGCATCCGTACCGAGATGACGCCCACCGACCACGCGGCGGTCATGCGGTTCACCTTCCCCACCGGTGACGACAGCCTGATCTTCGACAACGTCAACGACAAGGCCGGTCTGACCGTCGACAAGGCCAGCGGCACCGTCACCGGCTACTCGGACGTCGCCGGCTTCTGGGGCGCCCCGCGGATGTTCGTCTACGCGACCTTCGACCGGCCGATGACCGGCACCGGCTCCCTCACCGGTGGCGGCGGCGCCGGGGTCAGCGGCTACACCTCGTTCGACCTCGGTGCGAACCGGCAGCTCAGCATGCGTATCGCGACCTCCTTCATCAGTGTCGACCAGGCCGAGCGCAACCTCGAACAGGAGGTCGGGCAGCGCGGTTTCGAAGCCGTGCACACCGCCGCGCAGGCCGCCTGGGACACAGCACTTGGCGTCATCACCGTCCGTGGTGCGAGCCAGGACCAGCTCACCTCGCTGTACTCCAGCCTGTACCGGCTCAACCTCTACCCGAACGAACTGTTCGAGAACACCGGCACCACGGCGAAGCCGGTCTACAAGTACGCCAGCCCCTACTCGCCGGCCGCGGGCCCCTCTACGCCCGTGGCCACCGGCGCCGTCGTCAAGTCCGGCCGCCCGTACGCCAACGAGGGTTTCTGGGACACGTACCGGACGGCCTGGCCGCTGGACTCGCTGCTCTACCCCGACCTCACCGGGGACATGATCGACGGCTTCGTCCAGCAGTACCGGGACGCCGACTGGATCGGCCAGTGGACAGCGCCCGGCTACCTCGGTTTCAGCGGCACCAACTCCGATGTGGCTATCGCCGACGCCTACCTGCGCGGCGTCACCAACTTCGATGTGCGCGGCGCCTACGAGGCCGCCGTCAAGGACGCGACCGTGCCGTCGTCCGGGCTGACCGGGCGCCCCGACGTCCAGCACTCGACATTCCTCGGCTACACCCCGCAGACCACCGGCTCCAGCGCCTCGGTGTCCCTGGAGGACTACCTCGCCGACTACGGGATCGCGCAGATGTCGCAGAAGCTGTACCGGACCACCAAGGCGAGCGATCCGCACCACCGCGAATACCTCGACAACTACCGGTACTTCAACGACCGCGCCCAGCACTACGTCGACCTCTTCGACAAGTCCACCGGCTTCTTCCAGCCGAAGAACGCCGACGGCACCTTTGAGCACACGCCGGAGACGTACAACCCGCTGGACTGGAACTCCACCGACTACACCGAGGGCGACGGCTGGACGTACGCCTTCGCCGCGCCCGAGGACGGCAACGGCCTCGCCAACCTGTACGGCGGCCGCACCAAACTGGCCGACAAGCTCGACGAGTTCTTCACCACGCCGGAGACCGCCCAGTACGGCGGCGGGTTCGGCGGCCCGTACCACGAGATGTTCGAGTCCAGGGACGACGCGCTCGGCCAGTGGGCGTTCAACGACCAGCCGTCGATGCACGTCCCGTACATGTACGACTACGTCGGCCAGCCGGCGAAGACGGCGAAATACGTCCGCGACGCCATGGGCCGGCTGTTCACCGGCAGCACGGTCGGCCAGGGGTACCCGGGCGACGAGGACAACGGCTCGATGTCGGCCTTCTACGTCGACAACGCGCTCGGCCTGTACCCGCTGCAGTCGGGCTCGCCGACCTTCGCCATCGGGTCGCCGCTGTACGACCAGGTCACCATCCACCCGCTCGGTGGCCGCCCGTTGACCATCACGGCGCACGGCAACTCCGACCGGAACATCTACGTCCAGTCGCTGACGGTCAACGGCAAGAAGTACGGCAGGACGTACCTGGACCACGGCGACCTGACCCACGGCGGCCGGATCGACTTCGAGATGGGCCCGCGCCCGTCCAACTGGGGTACGGCAGCGGCGGACGTGCCGCCGTCACTGACCTCAGGACCGAAGGCAGCCGTCCCGCCCGCCGACCTCACCGGTACCGGAAAGGGCACGGCCACCGCGAGTGGCGGCACCGACCCGGCCCCGTTGTTCGACAACACCTCCACCACCGAGACCACCCTGGCGGCCGGACCGTCCTCGGTGCAGTACCGGTTCGACCAGCCCCGGCAGTTGGATCAATACACCTTGACCAGCGGAGTCAAGACCGGCGCAGATCCGTCCAGTTGGACACTCAGGACATCGGACGACGGCACGCACTGGACCGTCGCCGATACGCGCAGTGGTGAGCAGTTCAACTGGCGCCAGCAGACAAGGGCATTCACCCCGTCCGCCCCGACCGGCAGCCACCGCTACTACCGGGTCGACTTCGCGTCAGGTGACAGCGCGACGACCCTGTCGGAGGTGGAACTCCTGGGCGGCTGACCCTGGTTGCCCCGGCCCTCCGGCGGGGTTCTCGGGGGCCGGTGAGCCCGGCGCCACCGGCCCCCTCACGCACCACGACCACCACGGCGTCCCCCCGAGGCGTCCCCCTCGGTCCTTGCCCTCGGACGCCCCCGCACCTCGCAGGCCACCTCGCATCCCGCACATCGGAGCCGACATGCCCGAGCAGCACCCCGACACCTCCCGCCGCACCTTCCTGCGCGCCAACGCCACCCTGCTGGCCGGCTTCGGTCTGTCAGCCGCGCTGCCCGCGGCCGCCGCGTACGCCACGGAGGCGAACACCGGGGCCGCCCCGTCCGCAGGTGCCAAGGGGTCGGTCGACCTCGCCCGGTACCGCCCGGTGGCGGCGTCGTCGACCGACTGGGCGCCCACCCCCGCCTCGTTCGCGGTGGACGGTCTCGGACAGCCGGGCGTACGGGGCTCCGGCTGGCGCGCGACAGCCGGCGACCCTCAGTGGATCAGCGTCGACCTGCAGGCGCCGAGCACCATCGAGTCGGTGGTGCTGGTCTTCGAGGCGGACAGCTCCGACCCGGGCTTCACCCCGGCGGACGGCGTCAACCCGTTCCTGCACACCACGGGCTTCGAGGCGCTGTCGAGCAGCGCCGTGGCGTTCTCCCTCGACGTGTCGGACGACGGGAAGGCCTGGCGCTCGGTGTACGAGACGACGTCCGGCGCCGGCGGGACGGTGACGATCACGCTGCCGAAGCCGGTGACGGCGCGGTGGATCCGGATGACCTCGACCAAGCGGGCCAACGACAACCCGGTGGGCCTGAACAGCTTCGAGGTCTACGGCAGTTGCGAGGCGCACCGGCCGCCGGCGACAGGCTGGACCGACTGGGGCAGCCGCCACCACGAGGCGCCTGCCTTGAAGACCGCCGCCGACGGCACCGTACCGCTGGAGTCCGGCTGGACGCTCACCATGGACGACTGGGCAGGTTCGGCCGACGGCGCACGGCTGTCAGGCCCCGGCGTGGACGTCAGCGGCTGGCTGCCGGCCACGGTGCCCGGCACCGTCCACGCGTCGCTGGTGGAGCAGGGGCACCTGCCGGAGCCGACGGTCGGCTTCAACAACATGCGGGCGCCCGAGGCCCTGTCCCGGCACGACTGGTGGTACCGACGGGCCTTCGAGCTGCCGTCCGGCCTGGCCACCGGCCGGGACCGCCGCGTCTGGCTGGAGTTCGACGGGATCAACCACCAGGCCGAGGTGTGGCTGAACGGCCACAAGGTGGGCGAGGTGACCTCACCGGTCGCACGCGCAACCTTCGACGTCACCGACGCCCTGGTCCGCGGTGAGCAGGTCGTCGCCGTGAGCATCGCCCCGATGCCGCACCCCGGCAACCCGGGCGACAAGGGGCCCTCCGGGATCTCCACGCTCAACTCGACCGCCGCTGCCGCGGATTCGCCCACGTACCTGTCCATCAGCGGCTGGGACTGGATGCCGGCGGTCCGCGACCGCGCGGCGGGCATCTGGAACCATGTGCGCCTCCGCTCGACCGGGGACGTGGTGGTCGGTGACCCGCGGGTGGACACGGCCCTGCCCGGCCTGCCCGCCGTCGCCGGGCCGTCCGTGCTCGGTACCGCCGAGGTGACCGTCGTCGTCCCGGTCCGCAACGCGAGCAGTGCCTCACGTACCACCACCGTCTCGGCGACGTTGCACGGCGCGCGAGTGACCAGCACCGTCACCCTGGCGGCGGGCGAGCACCGCGACATGACCTTCACTCCCGCGCGCTACCCGCAACTACGCATCAAAAAGCCGCAGTTGTGGTGGCCCAACGGCTACGGCGCCCCGACGCTGCATGACCTGGTCCTGACCGCCACCGCCGTCGGCCGCACCTCCGACCGGCGCACCGTGAAGGTCGGCCTGCGCCAGTTCGACTACCACTACGAGCAGCCGATCGTCATCCAGCCCAACGGCCACTCCGCGCCCCAGACCGTGGACCTGCCGAAGCAGCAGGCCCGCTATGTGCGTGTCCAGTGCGGCAAGCGCGCCACCGGTTTCGGTGTGTCGATGTGGACCCTGTCGGTCGTGGACAGTGCGGCTCCGGGCACCGACCTCGCCCTGCACAGGACGGCGACCGCCTCCTCCAGCGACAACGACGCCGACCAGCCCGCCAACGCCGTCGACGGCAGTGACACCACCCGCTGGTCCTCCGGGTACTCCGACGACCAGTGGATCCAGGTCGACCTCGGTGCTTCCGCCGCCTTCGACCAGGTCGTCATCACCTGGGAGAGCGCCTACGCCCTGACGTTCACCGTGCAGGTCTCCGACGACGGCACGGCCTGGACCGACGTGCAGTCCGTCAGCAACACCGGGACCCAGCTGCAGATCGCGGTCAACGGCACACGGGTGCTGGCCCGCGGCGGCAACTGGGGCTTCGACGAACTGCTGCGCCGGATGCTGCCGGACCGGATGGACGACGCGGTCGGCATGCACCGGGACATGAACTTCACGATGATCCGCAACTGGATCGGCTCCAGCAACCGCGAGGAGTTCTTCGCCGCCTGCGACAGCAACGGCATCCTGGTGTGGAACGACTTCTGGGAGGGCGACGCGATCTTCCCGCCGGACGACGGCCTCCCGTTGTTCCTGGACATCGCCCGCGACACCGTCCTGCGCTACCGCCACCACCCTTGCCTCGCGGTGTGGTGCGCCACCAACGAGAGCGACCCGCCGGCCGCCATCGACGCCGGGCTGCGCGCCGCTGTCACCGAGGTGCATCCGGGCATCCTCTACCAGGGCAACTCCGCGGGCGGCATCGTCACAGGACACGGCCCGTACTCCTGGATCGACCCCGCGAAGTACTTCTCGGGCGACACTTACTCCATTGGCAGCTACGGCTTCCACTCCGAGATCGGCATACCCACCGTGCCGGTCGCCGAGAGCATGCGGCACCTGGCCGCCGACCAGCCGTCCTGGCCGATCGGCGACGTCTGGTACCACCACGACTGGAGTACCCGCGGCGGCCAGAACCCCGACACGTACCGCGCCGCCATCGAGGACCGGTTCGGCACATCGGACAGCCTTGACGACTTCTGCGCCCGCGCGCAGTTCGTCAACTACGAGAGCATGCGCGCCATCTTCGAGGCGTACAACGCGCAGATGTGGGACGACGCTTCCGGGGTGCTGCTGTGGATGTCCCACCCGGCGCACCACAGCACCGTCTGGCAGACCTACGACTACGACCTGGACGTCAACGGCAGCTACTACGGCGCCCGCAAGGCGTGCGAGCCGCTGCATGTCCAGGCGAGCCTTGCCGATTGGCAGGTGCACGCGGTCAACCAGACCGCCGCCGACCTGACCGGTGCGAAGGTAACCGCCCAACTCGTCGACCTGCACGGCAAGCGGCTCGCCGGAGCGCAGACCCGCACCCTGGACGTACCCGCGTCCTCCTCGGTGGCCGCGTTCACCGTGCCGTTCTCCGCAGCGCTGCCCACCCCGCACCTGCTGCGGCTGACGCTCACGGACCGGCACGGTACTGAGGTCTCCGACAACTCCTACCTGCGCTACCGCGCGGCCTCCGACGTACGGGCCGTCAACGACCTTGCGCCCGCCCGGCTGCGTACGACGGTCCGCCGCAAGGCCCGCGACGAGGCGGCGATCACCCTCCGCAACGACGGCGCCTCGGTTGCCGCCTTGGTCCGCCTCGGCGTACGGGACGCGCACGGCGACACCCGGGTGCTCCCGACCCGCTACAGCGACAACTACCTATGGCTGCTGCCGGGGGAGAGCCGCACCGTCACCCTCTCCTGGCCGGCCCGCGCACTGCCCTCGGGCAGGCCCCGCTTCACGGCAGAGGCACTGAACCTCCCGCTGCGCAGGCTCTGAGAGCGGCCCGCACAGCAAAGAAGCCCCGGGAGAAGCCCCTGGTCGCGGGCCTGGGGCTTCTTCATGGGGTCTGCCCGATCAACGGGCGCCGGTGTCGGCCACGATCGAGCCGGTGACGGCGAGGGAGTTGCCGACGTGTCCGGCCAGCAGGCCCAGGGCGGCAGAGTGGACGCGACCGTCACCGCGGGTACGTCGTCGACGCAGGGAAGCTCGTGGCGCACGGCGAGAAGCGCGTCGAGCATGTGACCGACGACGGGAGCGTGCACGCCACGGCCACGATCGCCCCCCGACCAACTTGCCGCGAGGGTGCGACCAGCCGCTCCTGGGAGGGCGCAAGCTCCCGGCAGGGGGCGTCAGTTACACAATCCGCTGCATGGTCCCAGCCACAGTGGACCGCAGCCGTAATCCGTCCAGTTGCAGTAATACGGTGAGGCGTAGCACACCGTGTCGCAGCTTCCAGTTCCCGCGCACTGGGAATTGCAGTCGACGAGCTGGACGTTCTGATCGCTCCGAGGCGACACGCTCTGCGTGTCGGCAGGGCCCAACACCCGGAGAATCGCCCGCGCCTCGCTCTCGCCGAACACCGCCAGAGCCGCTCCTTCCAGGCCTTCGGCGGCTTCTCCCTGCCGCCGCCCCGCGATGATCTGCGGTGCCGTCCGCGTCGCGTCGTCGAGGACGGCGGATTGCTCGGCCGTCAGACCGGGGTGTGTCTTGCGGTAGTTCGCGAAGTGCGCCACCCACAGATCGCTCCGAGCCGAAGCCGACAGCGCGCCGTAGATGGCGCGCCGATAGTCGGCGGGGTAGGAGACGAACTCGGCATAGCCGGAGGGCAGTCGGTCGAGATGGGCCTTCACCCATCGCGACGCCTTGCTGCCCTTCGCGCGGGTCATGGCTTGCGCGGGTGACGCGGCCAGGCCGCCGGTGACCAGAAACGTTCCCAGGGCCAGACCTGGCACGGCCTTGAGGATTCCTCGACGGCTCGGGGGCCGCAGCACATCGAGATCGCGGAGTGCACGCACCACCCGCAGCGAGTCCGCAGGCCCCAACAGCCGGGCCAGGCGCAGGGACAGCGCGGTTCCGGTCCAGGCCCGCACCTGATCGCCGTTGACCGCCAACAGGGTCGGGGCCCATGGGGCCCCTTCCCCCAGGGCACGCGACCGCAGGCCGCGAATACGGGGCTCCGTAAGGCCCGCGGTGGTCAACGTGCCGTCGACGGAGGCCCGAACCCGATCTACCACTTCTTCACAGAATCGGCAGTCGGCGTCAAATGCCAGTACCCACTCGGTCATGTGCCTCTCCCCACGCTGATGTGAAGGGCAAACATGTGCCGAGGCGTCCGGCAGCGTCAAACAATTTCAGCGAGGATTGAAATGCTTGACACCTAAGGATTCAGTGGGCCGTGTGCGCGGTGCGCTCTCCGGCCCGGCAGCCGGCTCCGCCGATGTAGTACACGTTGAGATAGTTCGGGCCCGCGCCAGGCAGCTGGGTGCGGCCGGGGTTGACGCACAGGTGGTAGTCATTCGTGCTGCCATGCCCCCTGACGTCGACATGTACGCGCACTGTTGTCTCGCCGCAGTGGTTGTATCCGGCGAACTGGGACTCGCGGACGCTGTACCGGAAGAAACCGCACTGGGTAAGGGAGCCGGCGGCCACTTGACGTGCTTCCGGACCGCGACCGGACTCGGCGTGAGCCGGCCCCGGGAGCGCCATCATGGCCAGCGCGGCACTTGACGCCACTGCCGCCAGGGCAGCTTGAAGGGGACGGTGGAAAAGCTTCACGAACACTCCTTGCGAGTACGCCAGGACGACAACGACCAGCTGGCCGACGTAATCGTAACTCACTGAAACTGAATCATTGCTTTAAGTCACTATGGGAGTGCCGTTCCTCGCGTCGTTCTCGGACCGCTCGCCACGGTGCTCGCCCACCCCGAGCGATACGGTGCGAGCGCCTGAAGCCCCTTCAGCGGCTGCCGTCGGGCGGGCTCGGTGGCGCTGTGGCCGGTATTGGCTGGGGGATGTGCCTCCCGGCCGGGCTTCGGCAGTCATCCGCAGGGCCGGGCGGTTTCCCGCCGATTGGGAAATGACGATCCGGCGGTTCAGGTCGGCCGAGACGCTGCCGGACGATGACTTGGGGAGACGGTCGACGGCCTTCCGCACCGAGCAGTTGGAGGTCGCGTACGGGTCGTCCCCGATCAGCCAGCGCGGGGCACTGCCCTGCCGTTGGCACAGGGCCGTATCCCAAGGAGAAGCCTGGCGCGCCATACGTCGGCCACAGTTGCACCGGACATAGCGCGCCCCCCCACCGACCGGGAACGAACCCTACCGCCTCGGACAGCGGTCGCTGGGGCAAACGCCCGCGTAGAACTGGCAGTTCACTGCCGTGAGCCTCGCTGACCTTCGGCCACTCCCGCGTAGTCGGGCAGTTCGGCGCCGTTGATCGCGCGCCCCACCAACTCGGTGAACCATTCGCCGGCGAAATCGGGGCGCGGCTCGGCGTCCGGCCCGGGGAGGTCGCGGCTGCGGGCGTTCAGCCGGCCGATCTCCTGGTTGGCCTCGACGAACGAGCGCATCCGCGCCTCGTAGCGGGCGAACCCTGAGGTGGGGTCCCAGCCGGCGGCGGCCAGCTCTCCGGCCAGCAGGTAGGCACCGACCAGTGCCAGCCCGGTGCCCTGCCCGGACATCGGCGACGAGCTGAACGCCGCGTCCCCGAGCAACCCCACCCGTCCACTCGACCAGCGGTCCATCATCACCTGGGCGACCTGGTCGAGGTAGAAGTCCGGAGTGTCGTCCAGGTGCGCGAGGATGTCCGGGGTCAACCAGCCCATGCCCGCCATCCGCTTCCGCAGCAGGGCCTTCTGGGCTGCGACGTCACGGTGGTCGACGGCGAAGTCGGCCGCGTCGAAGTAGAACATGGCCATCGCCCGGGTGGCGTCCTGGATGGGCCGCAGGAGGGCGGAGCGCCCGGACTCCTGATCCTGGTACTCCAGCAGCCAGCGGTCCAGCCCGAACTCGTTGGGCACGCTGAAGAAGGCCAGCACGTGCCCGAGGTGACGCAGGAACCGCTCATGCGGCCCGAAGACCATCGCTCGCAGCTCCGAGTGCAGCCCGTCTGCCCCGACCACCAGGTCGAAGCGCCGCCGGTTGCCGCCCGCGAAGACCACGTCGACCCCGTCCGCGTCCTGGGCGAGCCCGGCGATTCGGTCGCCGAAGACGTACTCGACGCCGTCGCGGGTGTCGTCGTAGAGGACCTGGGCCAGGTCCCCGCGCAGGATCTCGATGTCCGCGATGAACCCGTCGCCACCGTCGTCGTCGGCACGGAAGGTCTCCAGCACCTGCCCGTCCGCGTCCACGGTGTGCGCGCCGGCGGTGTCGGTGCACGCCGCGCGCACCGCCGCGTCCAACCCCATGCGCCCGATGACCTCCTTGGCGATCCCGCGGGCGTCCACCGCCTGGCCGCCGGGACGCAGCTCGGGAGCCCGCTCCACCACGGTCACCTCAGCTCCCCACCGGCGCAGCCAGTGGGCCAGCGCGGGTCCCGCGATGCTCGCCCCCGCCACCAACACCCGGGGACCGTTCACCCGCGTCCCCTGCCCGCCTGTCCGGATCGCGTGCCCGGGGGTGGTGTCGTCGACGCTCATCACAGCCTCCATCTGCTTCTCCCGTACTGGTACGTCCCAGCACGGGCCCACCGCTGTCGGTGTATTCAGCCGTATCGACCACGGATCCGCACAAGACTCATCGGTCGCAGCAGACATTGATGAGAAACGCCAACTCCGATGAGACTCACACCGACCCGGACCGGTGTAAACCAGCAGCTCAACGAGTCCGCACTCCGCGCCTGCGGGGGAGGAGTCCGACGCCCGGCAGCGTGCGCAGCGCGCCGAAGGCTACGCCGGCGGGGTCACCGCGTGGAGCGCGCTCAGCCGCGGGCGATCTTAGGGAAGGCCTTGTCCGTGTCGACGTAGTACTTGCGGACCAGCGGGCCGAATCCGTCCTGCGAGTCGCCGAGGACCATGGCTTTGAGGACCTGAACGCTCTTCGCGTCATCGAATTTCCGCGCCGCCGTCTCGGTGCCGCCGACGACCAACGGTTTCCACTTCGCCCGAGACTCCACTGTGGCGCTGACGTCCGGGTCGAAGCCCAGATAGTAGGGGCGTGCGGAGGGCTCCTGCCCGACGGCCAAGAAGACGATCACATGAAAACCGGTGTTGTGCTTGTTGTTGAACTTGCTCTCGCTCCCGCCCACGTGCCCGGCCGAACCGTTGATGAATACGGCACGGTCGGCCTTCACGGCTTCGCCGACAGCGGCCCATTTGCTTTCTGTCGTCAACGGCACCGAGAGGTCCGAGGGCTCGTACAATCCCCCTGCTCCCGGGCTCAACAGAGCGCCCACCCTTCGAGCGCGCACCTGACAGTCGTTGTCCATCATTCCCATGAACATGGAATCTGTCGGCATCTGCAACCAGAACTTGAGGCGGTCGAGGGCGGGGCCCGGCGTCGCATCCACCGCCTGCGAGATCCGCGCCCTGATGGCCTGGATCGTCGGTGTGGTCTGGTCGACGGCTTGAACGTACGCCTGCTCGATCATGAAGATCCCCCCGGTCGATTCCCCTGTTCCACTATGGCGTACGGAACGTGCCTCCGGTAGAGCGGAGAGTGAGGAGCGGAAGGCCGAGGAACGCGTCGCCGTGGCCGTCAGCCAGGTCCTTCTCGGTGAGGCCTCCATCGACGCCGATGCTCAGTGCTTCGTCACGGTCCCTCCTGATCGGCACGACACGACCCGCCGCCCCACGGCGCTGATCGCGGACAGGACCTAGTCGCCCATGAAGTCCTCGATGTCCATGTTGCCGATCGCCAGATTGCCGACCATGCTCCCGACTTGCTCGGGGTCCATCCGGAAGGCGTGCCCGATGGGACCCTCCAGGGGTACGACCAGCACGCGGTGGCCGGGATCGCGCATGGTGGTCCCGTCCGCGATCACCACGACGTCCGCGGCCAGCTGCTCGGGGTCCTGGCTGTCGCGGACCAGCGCCATGAGCTGCTCCGGGCTGGAGTCCTGGAACGTCGGGTCGTCCACGGTGTCGATGTAGTCGCTGAAGTCGTCGATGGGGTCGCCATAGCCCGGCCCTGGGCGGTACGTGGTGTCGAGGAGTGAAGCCCAGGCGGCGGCATCGGTGAAGTCGGTGCGCACGAGCAGACCGAAGTTCTCCTGGGTGAGCACGGGCAGGGCGCGGGTCGGGGGCTCATAGAGCGGTGGACGATTCAGAGACTCCAGGTTGGCGCCGATGGGATCGGGGAGGTCGTCTGCCCAGTCCTCCGCGGTCTCGTCCTCCTCGGGCTCCCATTCGGGTGCGGCGGGGGCCTTCTCCTCGAAATGCTCCAGGGTCATCTCCTGGTACGGGCGGTGCAGCACCAGGTAGGTCAGGGCCGCTTGACGGGGCGTGATCCGGAACGTGTCCCCATCGGTGGCGCGGAAGGCCAGCAGCGGACGTAGGTGAGGGTTGGCCGTGGTCCTGTCGTTGGCGAGCACGACCAGATCGGGTATCCACCTCCTGTCTGCGGCCAGGATCTCGCGCACCTCCTCGGGGGTGGCGCCCTGCCAAGCGCGGTCGTCCACGACGATCAGGCGCCGGGGGATAGGCTCCCGCGGCACAGCGCGGGCCTCGTGGCCCCCGCGCGGAGCGACCAGACCGGGCAGTTCGCCCATGCGGGAGAGCACGTCACGCCACGCGTCGTCGTCGCTGTGGTGGGTGCGGATCAACAACATGCCGGACACCCGCGGACCGTCATCGGCCGGGGGCAGGGGCAGGGCAGGACGCATCAGGGGGCCTCGCGAGTATCGCCGTGGGTTGTCAGTTACTCGGTTCTACCCGCTGCCTCTGACAAGGCCCAGTTCTCCCACCCTGTCTCACACACCTGGGTTCGCTGAACTCGGCGGACAGCAGGGTGATTTGGGCGGTGCTCGCACCCTGGCCCGGCGAGCGCGTGCGGAGGAAGAGGTCACGGGCCCGTCCGGTTCGTGGCGATGCTAAGGCGACGGCCGCCCGGGGTGAGCAACTGGGGATCGAGTGACGCCGGACCCTGCCCTCACGCATCGGCCACGGCGGGCGTCAGCCGGGATTGTTCAGCAGGGGCAGCCCCAGGCGCCATCGTGCTCCGGGCGACGAGGTACATCGACGCCGCCGTCGAACTGCTCCTAGCCGAGGGCCGAGCTCCTCACCGAGGACATCGCCCGCCTCAACCGGGACCTTGTGCGGCCCGCGGGTGAGTCACTGTCGGTGGGCGATCTCTTCCGCCACCCGGGCCGCCTTGTTCACACCGTCAATCATGTAGCGCCGCCACAGTGGTGCCACGGCCCGGCGCAGGAGCGGGGCGCGTCCTGGCAGCGGCTTGAATTCGTAGGTCCAGCGGATGAGGGTGCCGTCTCCGTCGGGGCTGAAGGTCCATTCACCGCGCACGCCGCTGACCAGGCGTCGCATCGCGTTGGTGAAGTCGGTGATCTCGTAGGCGAAGGAGTGCGGGGCCGTGTACTGGGTCAGGCGCTCGACGGCGGTGGAGCCGTCTGTGAGGTCCGGGTTGCGTGATTGGCCGGCCGCGTCCCACGCCCCGGTCTGGTTCTTCGCGCCACGGACGCCGGGGAAGGGGCCCCAGCCGGTGAAGACGCGGGAAAGGTCGATCGGCACGATGATGTCGAACGCTTCTCGCGGAGAGAGCGTGGTGCGGGTCTGCACGGTGACTGGGACGCTGACGTCTGCGTCATTGATCAGTGTCATGGTCGTATTCCTTACCAGTTGACGGGGCCGAGGCGGTCGATGAACCGGCCCGTTCCGGCGTCCGGGTGTTCGGTCGCGAGTGTCACGATCGCGTCGGTGCCCTCCGTGACGGTCTGGGTGCCGCGGTGTCCGTTGAAGTCGGTGGCGGTGAAGCCGGGGTCGGCCGCGTTCACCCGGATGCCCGTCAGGGCTTTGGCGTACTGGGTGGTCAGCATCGTCACCGCCGCCTTGGAGGCGGTGTAGAGCGGCATCGAGAACTGTGATTCCACGCGCTCGGGGTCGTGGGTGAGTGCCTGTGATCCCATGCCGCTGCTGACGTTCACCACGGCCGGGTGCTGCGCCTTACGCAGCAGCGGCAGGAAGGCGGTGGTGACGCGGACGATGCTGACGACGTTGGTCTCGAAGACGTGCGAGGCGTCGGCCGCGGTGAGCTGCTCGGCGGGCACAGCCGGTCCGGGTACGCCGGCGTTGTTGATGAGGGTGTCGACGCGCCCTTCGCGGGCCTCGATGTCGGCGACGGCCGCTGCGACGGAAGCGTCGTCGGTGACGTCGATCTGCACGAAACGGGCGCCGAGCTCGGTGGCGGCGGCCTGGCCACGCTCCGGATCCCGGGCGCCGAGGAGCACGGTGTGGCCCAGGGAAGTGAGGCGCCGGGCGGTCTCGAAACCGAGGCTCTTGTTGGCCCCGGTGATGAAGGTGATGTTCATGGATCCAGCATCGGCACGCAGGTGGGGAACAACCAGAGAAGGCTTTTCGGTAGGAAAACGGGTACCACCCTCATCGGCCCGGTGCGCCGCCCCATGGGGTCATGAGCGCAGACGAGACAAGTTTGGGCGCTGGAGACTCGGATCGACGGCCGTTGCCCCAGCCCGCGCGGACCGCACCTGGCGCGGCCACCACCCCGGTGCCGCCGTAGGCGCCCAGGCTGTCCGTGACACCGAATGCGCCGCCTGCGCCGACCCGGAGCAGGACGTCCACGACTTCCTCCTTGAGCGCGTCTTCCCCGGCCGCGGGGTCGACGTCGTGACATCGGGGGAGTGGATCGACCAGCCGGGTCCGAGCGGCTGACCGACCAGGTCGGAGCGCCGCACGGCGCAATGTAGGGGTTTCCCCAATGCTCGTCTCCCGCGCCGAGGGCCACTGTGGGACGGCCCGGTCTCCCCGGGACCGTCGAAGCAGAAGATCAGGAGGCCGCGCCGTGTCGTCCCTCTCCCTCCGGCATCTGGTGCGAGCGGCTCTCGACGATGTCGGTGCGGCCGGATGGGCGGTCGAGGAAGAGGACTTCTGGTGCCGGGTGACGCGGCCCTCGGCGTCCGAGCGCGTCCAGGGGTGGAAGCTGCACGTCTCGGCGACCGCGCTGTCCGCGCCGCACGTCCTCGACCGGGCTGCGCGGATCCTCGCGGCGGGCGGCTGTTCGTTCAAATACGCCCGCAGTCTTGAGCTGGTCGAGGAGATGACCTCGGCGTCCTACGACCGCGCGCAGTGCGGCAAGTTCCTCACCGCGTACCCCGATGACGACGCCCACCTGCGCGAGTTGGCCCACCGCATCGACGCTGCGACCGCCGGACTGCCAGGACCGGCGATCCTCTCCGACCGGCCGCTGCGCAAGGGCAGTCTCGTGCACTACCGGTACGGCGCCTTCCGGGGCGTTCCTGTGCTCACCAACGACGGCTCCTTCGAGGCCCGGTTGCGGGAGCCCGGCGGGGCCGCCGTACCCGATCCGCGCAAGCCGTGGTTCTGTCCGCCGCCCTGGGCCGAACTGCCTCTGGCAGGCACGCCCGGTCGTGCTTCGGCGGCGCCGGCGGCGCCCTCGTCGGTGCTGTTGGCCGACCGGTTCGTGGTGAAGGAAGCCATTCGGCACTCGGCACGGGGCGGTGTGTACCGCGCGCTTGACGAACACACCGGGGCCGAGGTGATCGTCAAGCAGGCCCGTGCCCACGTCGCGGGAGGGCTGACGGGCAGTGACGCACGGGATCAGCTCCGCAGGGAAGCCGCCATGCTGACCGCGCTGAACGGGCTCTGCCCCGATGTCGTCGATCAGTTCGAGAAGGACGGTCACGCCTTCCTGGTGGAGACTCTGATCAGCGGAGAGACGCTCGCCCGGTGGGTCCGGGACCGGTACGCCGACGCCGCGCCCGGTGTGGACCCGGCGACGGCGCTCTCCATGGCGGCCCGGCTGGTCCGGCTCTTGGGTGAAGTGCACCAACGCGGCCTGGTCCTCCAGGACTTCAGCCCGAACAACATCATGGTGGGCGACGACGAGCGGCTCTGGCTGATCGACCCCGAATGGGCGAGACGTCCGGACGAGTGGACTTATCGTGCCTACACACCGGGGTTCGGGGCGCCGGAACAGTGTGCGGTGCCGCGCATCGGACCCGCCCACGGGCCCGCCGTCGACCTGTTCGCACTGGGCGCTGTCCTGTGCTACCTCACCACCGGTGTGGCCCCGGCCTTCGCTGCGGACGACGACACGACGGATGACGACACAGCAGACGACGACGCGGCTGACGGGGCCGAGGACAACCGCGCCGCCCGCTCACCGGAGGAGCGCGTCAGCGCCCTGTTGGCCCTGATGCGCTCGGAGCGCCCGGCCGTGCCGACACTGGCGCCCGCGATCCTCGGCCTGATGGTGGCGGAACCCGAACTGCGCTGGAATGCGGAGCAGTTGGGTGAATACCTGGCCGGTCGGACGCCGACAGCAGGGGCAACCGCCGCGTCACCTAAGCCCCCACCGGTTGAACCAGCCGGCGCCCTTCCCGACGTACGCAGACTCGTGGACGACGGCCTCACCTACCTGGTCCACGCACTCCGTCCGCACCCCGGTGAACGGCTCTGGAAAAGCGGCTCCTTCGGAGACACCACCGACCCGTGTGCCGTCCAGCACGGTTCGGCGGGCGTGCTGGCCGTGCTGGGCCGGGCATCCGAACTTGTCGACCGCGACGAACTGCGGCATTCCCTGGAGCGGTTGGCGCAGTGGACCGACGAACGGCGCGAAGACGTGCCGCGCTTGCTGCCAGGCTTGTACTTCGGCCGAGCGGGGACGGCCTGGGCGCTGCACGACGCGGCGCGCCGCCTGGACGATCCGACGATGGCCCGCAGGGCGGCCGACCTGGCGCTGGCCGTGCCCGTACAGTGGCCCAACCCCGATGTGTGCCACGGCGCCGCCGGGGCGGGCCTGGCCCAGCTGCACTTCTGGCAGGCGACCGGCGAGCCCGCCTTCCTCGAACGCGTCATCACCTGCGCCGACGGGTTGACCGCTCGCGCCGAGACCGTGCGTGGCCGGACGGTGTGGCCCGTACCCGAGGACTTCGACTCGGTCCTCGCCGGTATCCGGCACCTCGGTTTCGGGCACGGTGTGGCCGGTGTGGCTTCCTTCCTGCTCGGGGCGGGTCAGGCGACCGGGTGCCAGGAGTACACGGATCTGGCCGTCGCTGCCGGCGCCACCCTCGCGGCGGAAGCCGAACTGGGCCCGTGGGGGGCGCGCTGGCGCTCCGACCTGGATCATGAGCCAGGGACCGGCCTGCTGTACCACTGGTGTTCCGGCGCGTCAGGGATCGGCACGTTTCTGCTGCGCCTGTGGCGCGCGACGGGCGACAGCGCTCACCTGCGCCTCGCGGAGCAGGCCGGTGCGGCGGTGCACGCCGTCCGCTCGACCGCCTCGACCGCTGCCTGCCACGGGATCGCCGGCGACGGAGACTTCCTCCTCGATCTCGCCGACGCCGTACCCGAAGGTCCCTACCGGGACTGGGCCTGCGACCTGGCCTCGGTCCTGCGGCTGCGCGCCGTGCTCCGCGACGGGCTGTTCGTCGTACCGGACGAGTCGGGAACGTCAGTACGCCCCGACGCGCAGACCGGCCTGGCCGGCGCTGTTTCCTTCCTGCTGCGCCTCACGCACGGCGGACCACGGCCGTGGATGGCCGACCTGCCTGCCGAATCCGCTCACACCCCCCGCTGAGCCGCTGGGAGCGGCCGGCCCGTCGATCCGGACACCGCGTCCGCGGTGCCCTCCACCGGAACGGAGACCATTCATGGAAACAGAGCTCGAAGCGCTGCAACTACTGCCGGCCGAGGCCGAGGAAACCGCCATCGCCTGCACCGTGACCTGTGGGGTTTCCTGCTCTCCGGGCGGCACCTGCTCAGTGACCGGCTGACCCGCTGACGGGCACCCACGCCCACCGACAGAGAACCACCGAGAACCACCGAGAACCATCCCAGAAGGAGAAGACATGGAGAGCGACCTCGATGCCCTGCAACTGCTGACGGGCGAGGAGGCCCAGGAGCAGTCGCTGATCCTCTGTGAGGGACACACCTGCAACGGTGGCAGCACCTGTGCCATCAGCTGCAACGTCACCAACTGACCTGACGTGAGGCCGGTGACCGGTGCGGCCAGTGGGAGCGCACCGGTCACCGGACCGGAGAAGAGCGGAGAGCAACGGTGACAACCGACCCCACGCCACAGCTGCGCGGCGCACGACGCGACGGGCTGCCACCGCTCGTCCTGCCACGTGGGCATCTGTTGTTCGTCGCGGCCGGCGGCATCTCCGTCACCGCCCTGCCCGAGTGGGTCATGCTGGCGCGGACGCGGTACGGCTGGTCGGTGCGAGTGTGCCTGACCCACTCCGCGGCGTCCCTGGTGTCCCGTCAGGCGCTGGCCGCTGTCGCCCAGTCGCCGGTCGAAGGTCCCGACTGGGACACCTCGCAGGGCGTGGTGCCGCACAAGGAACTCGCCGAGTGGGCCGACCTGGTCATCGTGGCTCCCGCGACCACCAACTTCATCGCCAAGTGCGCTGCGGGGATGACCGACAGCCTGGCCCTGACGACGGTCATCTGCACATCCGCACCCACCTTCTTCGCCCCCGCGATCCCCGAAGGCGCCCTGGCCCGTCCGTCGGTTCGCCGCAACCTGGAACTGCTGGAGCAGGACGGTCATCATGTCGTCCCGATGGCACCCGCGGTCTCCGCACATGACGGCACCCCGGTCTCCGCCGGCATGCCCTCCCTGCTGAGTACGTTGCGGTACGCCGCACGCATGCTGTCCGCGCGCACCGGGGAGGCGAGCGGTGACCACCCTCGAACGGCGTGACTCCGCCACCCATGGCGGGCGCCTGCTCAAGGACGTCGCACACGACACGCGGCGGCCGTTGACGCTGCTCGTGCTGGTGATGGTCACCCGCGTCGGGATCTCGATCGCCGTCCCGGCGCTGCTCTCCGCGGCCGTCAACGCGGTGCTCGACGGTGACAGCGCAGGGCACGGGAGCCGGGCGCTCCTGTGGGGCGCCGCCGTCGCCGCCATCGCGCTGTGCGACGCGGTGATGGGCCCGCTGGGAGCCGCCGGAACGGGGCGTGGAACGCGCCTGCTGCGCGGAAGGATCATCAGGCAACTGCTCGCGCTCCAGCCACGTTCGCCGCTTTCCCCGGGTGAGGCGGTCACCCAGATCACCCAGGCCGCACCGCAGGCCGGCGCGCTGCCCGCGGCGGCTGCGCAGTCCGCGGTCTCACTGGCGGGGGCGCTCGCGGGCTTCGGCGCCCTCTGGGCGATCGACCTGCGGACCGCGGCTGCCTTCACCCTGGGCGTGCCCCTGTCGGTGCTGATAGCCCGGCGGTTCGTCGGCCGGGTGACCGAGGCGCAGAGCGCCTATCTGGGTGCGCAGGCGGACCTCGCGACCCGGCTGCTCGGCGCGCTGACCGGGGCGAGGACGATCCGGGCCTCGGGAACACTGGCCACGGAGACCGAACGCGTCCTGGCCCCGTTGGGTGCCGTGTCGGCCGCCGGACACGCGATGTGGCGGCTGCAGAAGTCGACGGTCTGGCAGTTCGGGCTACTGGTGTCGCTCACCGAGGCACTGGCACTCGCCGTGGCGGGACTCGGCGTCGCCCAGGGCCGGTTGTCCCCGGGAGAGCTCCTGGCCGTGGCCGGCTACGTCAAACTCGCCATCGGCGCACTCCAGCAGGTGGACGCCCTGCTGTCGCTCGCGCAGGCCCGCGCGGCCGCCGGCCGGATCGCCGGCGCCCTCGCCCATCCCCTGCCCGCCGCCGGCCCGGTCACCGGCACGACGGGGCCGGGGTCCGTCCTGCTGAAGGACGTCACCGTCCGCTCCGCCGGCGGTTCCTTGGTCCTCGACCGGGCACACCTGGCCCTGCCCGCAGGCCGGTCGATGGCCCTGGTCGGCAGGACCGGCGCGGGCAAGAGCGTGCTGGCGGGGCTGCTCGGCCGGCTGGGCGACCCCGACGAGGGAGAAGTCGTACTCGACGGCGTACCCGTGCGGGACCTGACCTTCGACGAACTGCGGAACGCCGTGACGTACGCCTTCGAGCGCCCGGCGCTGATCGGGGAGAGCGTCCATGACGTGATCGCCTACGGCAGACCGGATGTGAGCCGCCGGGCGGTGGAGCAGGCCGCGAGGGCGGCGCGGGCCGACGGCTTCATCCGCAGGCTGCCCGCCGGCTACGACACGCCGTCGGCCCACGCGCCCCTGTCCGGCGGGGAACGACAGCGGCTCGGACTGGCGCGGGCGCTGGTCAGGCCCGCCCGGGTGTACGTACTCGACGACGCGACCTCCGGGCTCGACACGGTCACCGAGGCCGAGGTGAGTGAGGCGGTGACCGGCGCGCTGTCCGGGCGGACCCGGCTCGTCGTGGCGCACCGCGTCACCACGGCCGCACGCTGTGACGCCGTCGCCTGGCTGCACGAGGGACGGATCCGCGCGGTGGGACCGCACCGCGAGTTGTGGCACCACCCGGACTACCGCGCGGTCTTCGCGGCCGACGCTGATCCGGCGACCGAGCGGGAGGTGCCGTGGCCTTCACCGGTGTGAGCACGAGACTGCGCGCGACGGCGCTCCGCAGCCCCGCGGCACAGCTGTTGGCGCAGTCACTGCGCGGTTCCGGCCGCCCCCTGCGGCGTATCGCCTGCTGGTCGGTGCTGGAGGCAGGCCCTGCCCTGGGGTCGGGCTGGTCGCTCGCCGCAGCGCTGGACCGGGGGTTCCTCGCGGGTGAACCCGCCGAGGGGCTGATGTGGATCGGGCTTCTCGCCCTGTTGTACGTCGCCAGGGCCGTGGCTGAGCGCGCGCTCTTCGACCCGCTGGCCGCCTGTATCGAGCCGATGCGGGACGCGCTGGTGACCACCGTGGTCGGCGCGACACTCCGCCAGGCCGTCCGGGACGGCAGTGGCGCGGACGCGGCCGGTGTGTCGCGGATGACCAGCCAGGTCGACACGGTGCGGCTGGTTGTGGGCGCGCTGATGCGGACAGCCCGTCCGCTCGCGGTCACCCTGGTCGCCACCCTCATCGGTCTTGCCGCGCTCGCCCCGGTGCTCGCCGCCGTGGTCGTACTGCCACTCGTCGCCGCGCTCGTCGCCTTCCTCGCCTCCATGAGGGCGGTCAGCCGGCGCAGGAGAACGGCGGTCATCGCCGAGGAGGACGTGGCAGCGTCCACCGGGGCCGTGCTGGCCGCCGGCCGGGACATCGCTGCCATCGGCGCGACGGAGTTCGCCTGCGCGAGCGCCGAGCGCAGCGTCCGGGCCAGCGCCCAGGCGTCCGTCGCGGTTGCCTGGGCAGCCGCAGCGCGCGTTCCCATCGTCCTGCTCGGTGGCCAACTCCCGCTGTTTTTGCTCCTGTTGGTGGGCCCGGCATTGGTCACCGGCGGGACGGCCAGCGCCGGTGAGGTGGTCGGAGCGACGCTGTACGTCAGCAGCAGCCTGGTGCCCGCTCTTCAGATGCTGACCGGCACGGTGGCCGGACTGTGGAGCCAACTCCATGTCGTACTGGAACGGCTGGCCGCCGTGACGGAACCGTCCGGCGACCCGTCGCCGGACCAGGTACGCGCGGACGCGCCGACGGGCCACGCCGCGCGGGTCGAGAATCTGACGTTCGCCTACGGGCCGCACGCCGAACCGGTTCTGAAGGACGTGCGGCTGACCATCGCGGAGGGAGACCACCTCGTCGTGGTCGGAGCGAGCGGTGTCGGCAAGTCGACCCTGGCCGGGCTGCTCGCCGGTCTGGAACGGCCGTCCGGGGGCGAGGTGCTGATCGGAGGGCGGCGGGTCGACAACCTCCCCGAGACCGAGCGCCCGGGTGTTGTCGCGCTGCTGCCGCAGGAGGCGTACGTCTTCCGCGGCACCCTCCGCGACAACCTCCGCTATCTCGCCCCCGAAGCGGATACGGCGGCTGTTGACGCCGCAGCACTCGCGGTGGGGCTCGGGCCCGTGGTGGACCGGCTCGGCGGCTACGACGTGCTGCTGGACGATCCGGCGGCCTCGCTGTCCAGTGGCGAACGGCAACTCGTCGCAGCCGCGCGTACCTATCTGTCGAGCGCGCCCGTTGTCCTGCTCGACGAGGCCACCTGCCACCTCGACATGGCGAGTGAGGCAGTGGTGGAGGCGGCCTTCGCCGCCAGGCCCGGCACGCTCGTCGTCGTCGCCCACCGCCTCGCGTCGGCCCTGCGCGGGCGACGCGTACTGCTGCTCGACGGCACCCGCGTGGTCTGCGGCACGCACGCCGAACTGCTGGGCACGGAGCCCGGCTATGCCGCGCTCGTGGGCCACTGGGACGGCACTGCGCCGCACGTTCCGCGCCCGCGCCCCGTACTCGCCACCGTGCCGGACCCGGCAGAGCGGCCGGAGTGAGGGCTGGAGTGGGCGGCCCGAGCAGAGCGGGACAGCGATCAACCGCGGGGCGCGGAACGTAGAGCGGGGTCGGAAGGACCCCGGCTGTCGGACAGCGCCAAGGCCGGTCGCGCCGTTGCGAACGTGGCCACCAGTGCCGCCCGCGACCGGGTGCCCGTCTTACGGAAGACGCGGGTGAGATGGGCTTCGACGGTCTTGACGGAGACGAACAGGGCGCCCGCGATGTCCCGGTTGGACAGGCCGCGGCAGACCATGCGCAGGATCTGGCGCTCGCGCTGCGAGAGACCGGTCTCCGAGGCGTCCTCGCCGTCCGTGTCACCTGACACGCGCGGATGACGGGCGCCGATCGCACGCTGGACGTCGACGGCCAGGTGCCGTAGGTACTGCGAACCGCACTGCTCGGCGCGGCGCTTCGTGAGTCCGGTGTGGAAGGCGGCCTCCGACAGGCGGTCCGTGCTGATCAGCCGTCGGGCCAGCAGCAGGCGGACACGGCATTCCAGCAGCAGGGACCCGTCGTGCGCGTGCTGTTCGACCACGTCCGTCAGCAACGGGATCGCGTCCCGATCGGGGGCGAGCGCCGCTTCGGCCAGGAGCACGGCGGCACGGTCGGCGGGGAGCCGCGAGGCATCAGCGGCGGCGCGAGCCGTCGACGCCCACCTTCGCGCGGCTGTGAGGTGGCCGGCAGCTGTCGCGGCGCGGGACGCGAGGGACCACCAGCGGGCCGGTCGTGTCGTGGGGGCGGTCGGCACGGGGGCGTCGGCGGTGGCGGACAGCATGAGCTGCAGGCTCTCCTCCGGTCGCCCCGCTTCGAGATGGAGCGTTGCCAGCAGGGCCGTGGCCGAGTGCCGGATCCCGTCGGGAAGGTCGCTCCGGTACGGCAGGTCACGTACCAGTGGCTCAGCCGCCTCGTGGCCCGACGCCCACAGCACGACCCAGCCGCGTACCAGCTGTGCCTGGTGGGCGAGTTCGGCACAGTCCAGCAGGCGGGCTGTCTCCTCCGCCTCGGCCGCCGATGCCGACGCGGTGGCGAGTCTGCCGAGCGCGGCCTCGGCCCAGGCGTGGCCGAGCAGCAACGGGGGCAGGTCGGCGGTGCGTCCGCCGAAGCGGGCGCACCGCAGTGCCCGGGACAGCAGGTGAGAGGCGCTTGTGTGACGGCCCGTCAAGTTCTGTGCCAGGCCGAGCCGGACGGCCGCGTCCAGGACGTCCTGCAAGGCTGAGTCGGCGAGCAGGTCGGCCTTTCGGGTGGCGTCAGCGACCGCGTCCTCCCGGTCGGTACTGTCGCAGGAGAGGACCGTACCCAGTGCCCAGGTCGCCGCCGTGGTCATGCGCCGGACCATGTCGCCGGTGGTGGGACCGGCCGAGAGGGCGGCGAACTGGGCGCGTACGGCGGGCAGGTCGCCGGTGGCCGCGCTCAGCGCCGCCGAGCGCAGTCGCAGGGTGTCGGTCACGGAGGGGCACACCGTCGTCCGGCTGCTGGTGGGCGTTCCGGCGCCGGACAATTCGGTGTCGAGCAGTGCGCGTGCCTCGCGGTGCCGGCCGAGGCTGTCCTCCATGCGCGCGTACATGGCGACGAGCCGGCCGCGTCCGGCCGGGGGCAGGCCGGGCGAAGCCAGCACCAGAGGTATCAGGCGCTGTACTTCGGCCCGCCGGCCGGACCGTGACGCGGCGACGCACAACAGGATCCGGGTACGCAGGACCGCGGCTGCGCCGTCCTCGTCGGCGGGCTGGATCCGCAGCGCGGCGCGGAGCCAGTCGGCTGCGTCGTCGGGCTGCGTGTCCAGGATCTGGCGGGCGGCGCCGCACAGCAGATTCGCCGCCTCGGTGTCGCCTGGAGGTGCGCATCGGGCGAGGTGGGCTGCCTGCTGGGGGAGCGGGGCGCCGATCCGGGCGAGAGCGTGGGCCGCCGCCGCGTGGACGGTGATGCGACGGCCGGGCGGGACGCGCGTGTAGGTCAGTACGCGGGTCAGCGGGTGGCGGAAGCGGAAGAGCGGTGTCCCTGACTCGTCCTCGCGTACGATGCCCAGTGCGACGAGTTCGTCGAGGACGGCGAGAGTGTGGCGGAGCGGCCAGCCGCTGACCGCGGTCAGCAGGGTGGGGGAGAACGGGGCGCCCAGCACAGCGGCGTACTGGGTGGCGGCGGTCTGCTCCGGTGTCAGTGCGGCGGATTCCCGCAGCCACCGGGAGCCGGCGGCGGGTACCGGAGCCGGTGAACACAGGCCGGTGCGGGCCAGTTCACGCAGGGCGGCGTCCGGCAGGGCGGACAGGGCCGCCGCCCACTCCGGTTCTCCCGCGCCGAGTTCACGGAGCAACGACCGGCGAGCGGGTCCGGCGGGGCCGTGGGCGAGCGGATGTGTCACGATGCTGCGGGCGCCGGGCCGTGCGTCATGAACGTCGTCCGGACAGCGGAGTGTCATGGTCCCTCTCAGGGCGGGGGCGGCGAAGCCGGCGGCGGCTCACCCGTCCTGGGGTGGCCGCCGCCGTGGCCCGGCCGGGCCGGTGAGCGTGTTAGCAGACGACGACGCTGACGTTGCTGTCACACGCGAACGTGCTGAAGTCGCTCGCGATGATCACGCCGTTCTCGTCCACGGTGTGTTCGGTCTCCAGCTCCTGGAGGTTGAGTACCTGCTGCATGGTGAACTCCTCTGGTGTGTGCGGTGGGACGAACCCGGTCGCCCTTGTGACGGCCGGGAGTGATGGGGGGTCGGGTCAGGCTCGGGAGGCTGCGACGGCGTCCACGGTGAACAGCGGATCGGGCGCAGGGGAGAGGACTTCGTCGAGGGCGAGCAGTACACCGGCGCTTCCGCTCCACAGGTCCGCGCTCATCCGCAGCATCTGGTCGCCGAGGAAGCGCACACCGGTGGGATGCGGCACGGCGTGGGCGAACAGCCCGGCCGCCGCGTCGATCGCGAGACGCCGGCTCTCCTGGGACCCGGTCAGCTCGGCGTGCTCGGCGAGCGTGAGCGCGAGTCCGGAGAGCCCCTGGCACAGGCCGCTCATACCGGTGTAGTTGGTGGTGAGCGCCTTCAACAGGCGTGGTGTCGCCCCGGCCAGCCGCTCGTCGTCCGTGTCCCGCAGGTAGCGGGTCGCGACGTGCAGCACACCGGCGGAGCCGCAGTACAGATACGGCATGCGGCGCACATCGGTGGTGGAGACGGGGAACGACATGTGGGCGGCTGTCGGGTCGCACTCCCGGTCCAACTCGGCGTGCAGCAGCGGCAGGCCCTGGTCGAGGTAGCTCTTGTCGCCGGTGACAGCGGCCAGTTGCTGGAGCATGAGCGCCACACCCGTCCTGCCGTGCCAGAGTCCGGTGGCGTCGTCGGGCCCCAGCCGAGGTGTCAGCGTGTGCGGTGCCCCGGACATGCCGTCGGCCAGTTCGGCCGCCCGTTCCAGGTGGCGTGCGTCGCCGGTGTGCCCGTACAGCGCGAGACGGGCGAGAGCGACGCCCGCCCCGCCACCGGCGAGAGTGACGTCCGTCCTGGTCAGCGAGTGGCTGTCGGCCGTGTCGAGCAGATCGACGGCCTCCTGTGTGTGTCCGCAGTCGGCGAGCACCCACGCGATGCCGGCGAGTCCGGTCTGCAGCCCGGGGCCGAGGGCGTCAGCGGTACGCAGCGTGTCCGTGCGCAGCCGTTCGAGGACGGTGTCGGGCAGCGCCCTGCCCGACCTGCGCAGGGCATGCACCACGCCGGCCGTGCCGTAGGCCAGACACAGGGTGTTGGCCAGATGGCCCTCGGGGACGGTGGGGAACACCCGGCGCGGATGCCCGGGATCGGCCATCGCGATCAGAGCGTCGGCGACGCGGTCGCGCAGCGCTGCGAGGCTCTCCTCGGGGGCGTCGACGACGCGCTCCGGTGAGGGAAGGGCGAGCGGTCCGCCGGCCGGGGTGTGGCCCCCGGCGTCGGTACCGTCGTGGTGAAAGCGCGTGGCGCGCTGCCACAGGGCCGGCGGGATGTCGCATCCGCGCAGCTTCAGACCGTGGCGTATGTAGCTGAGGGCGGCCGGAGCACGCTGGACCACCTGGTGCAGCGGGCACAGCATCAACAGGGCCAAGGCGCTGAGCCCGTAGGCGTCGTAGACGGCAGGGTCGTCGCCCACGAGGGCGGCCGGCGGGGTGTATCCGGGGGTGCCGGAGGCGACGAACGGGGTGCCGATGCGGTGCGCGGATTCGAAGTCGATCAGCCGGACCTCGTCGTCGTCCGAGACCAGCAGGTTGCCGGGGCTGACATCGACGAAGAGATAACCGGCGCGGTGCAGCCGGTCCATGACCTCGTCGGTGCGTTCCAGGATCGCCTCACAGCGGCGGTAGTAGTCGGCGAATTCGGCGGCGTCCGCGTCGCGGCGGATCAGTGGGTTGTGCGTCACCGTCCAGCCGTTCAGCGACTCACCCTCGACGAACTCGGTGACCAGGAAGTCGTGTTCCCACTCGGAGAAGTGCGCCAGCGGCTCCGGCGCGAGGCCCGGGACGGCGGCGTGCAGTGCCCGCAGCGTCTCCCACTCGGCGCGCAGCCGCTGTTGTGCGTTGGCGCCGCCGGCGCCGATACCGGTGTGCGCCCTGGCCTCCTTGATGAAGACCTTCCGTCCGGTGGCCTCATGACGGCCGCGGTAGGCGCCGCCGCCGTTGCTGTGGCGCAACGCGGCCTCGAAGGTGTAGCCGCCGAAACTGGTCCCGCCCGCCAGTGGAGGGGTTTCCTCCAGGAAGGGGTCCTCGACGCCGGCGGGCAGGTGGAACGACACCCCGCGTCTGTCCTCGACCAGCCGCCCGGCGCCGTCGGGAACCAGCAGCATCGGTGTGCCGTCGGCGCGCACCTGCTGCTGGCGCAGAAAGGATCCGTACCGGTAGTGCACCGTGCGGGAGGTGCCGAACCGCCGGTCGCTGAGGATGTAGGGACCCTCCTCGTCCGCCAGTGCCTCGCTGAGGGACTCCATCAGTCGGCGGGCGGCGTGGGGGTCCGCGGGATAGGCGGCGCAGAATTTGCCGCTCTGCGGGCGGGACGCGTGCTTCTGGTGGGTCCAGCCGTAGAAGAGGCGGGTGGACAGGTGCTTGAAGGCGACGTCCTGGTCGCAGCAGATGCCGGCCACCACGTCCAGGACGTGCTCAAGGCGCCCTGGCCGCGCGGAGACATGGACCTTCCAGCCGGCCGGCACGACCGTGAGGTCGTCGTGCCGCCACATGGTCCAGATTCCCGACGGGGTGCCGTGCCAGCCCGCTCGTACGGAGGTGGGACGCAGTTCCCCGCCGTCCGGTGGGGTGGCGTCCAGAGGTTCGTAGAAGTCGGGGTCCGCGACGGTGAAGGTGTAGGGGGTCCGCATCTGCCCTCTTCCTGAGGCGAGTCGGCTGGTGCGCCACCACGATGGCCCATGACGGAGAACTCGTCAACTGAAGTGAATGACGGACCTTATTGGGTACATGTAGGCTGCCGACGCTCGTTCACCCATCCCCGCTGTCCGGAGGACACCATGCCCCCAGTACTGCAGCTCCAGACCATGAGCGCGGCCGACGACTCAGCCGGCCTGCTGCCCCCCACGATCACCACGAGCGACAGCTCGCTCAGCGTGATCTTCTGCGACTCGAACACCACCTGGGCCGCGCCTGAGGACATGGGCGCCTGATCGGACCGGTCTCTCTTCAAGGGCGCAGGGGATGCTGGATCCCTGCGCCCTACCGGCACAGCTAGAATGAATGGAGGCGAAGCGGCAGGGCGCTTCCGCTGTCGATGACCGGAGCGGAGGTGCGGCGTGCCAGAGGCCGAGGCGGCGCAGCCGCGCACGCTTGCCGGGAAGATCGACGCGCTCTTCCGCGTCGTACGCCGTCCCAACCGCGAGTCCTACAGCCACGAAGAAGTGGCCAAGGCCTGCCGCGAGGCCACGGGCGAAAGCTTCTCGGCGACGTATCTGTGGCAGCTGCGGACCGGTCGGCGCGACAATCCGACCAAGCGTCACCTCGAAGCGCTCGCCCAGTTCTTCGAGGTACCGGTCACCTACTTCTTCGACGACGCCCAGGCGTCCGCCATCGCGGAGGAGCTCGAACTCCTCGGCGCCCTGCGGGACGCGAACGTGCGGAGCATGGCGCTGCGCGCGGTGAACCTGTCACCCGAAGCGGTCGGAACCATCAGCGACATGATCGACGTGATAGCGCGCAGGGAGCGGGGCGGAGGCTCTCCGCCGTGACGGCCGACCGCTCCGGGACGGGGCGCGTCCGACGGGACATGTGGGGAGACTGCCGCCGCCGCGTGGACCGCCTGCGCCTGCCCGATCCCTTCGACGCCGCCACGTTCGTCCGCGCCGTCGGGGCGCAACGCGGTCGAGCGGTCGAACTCTTACCCGTCCACGCGCGGCCGGACCTCCCGTGCGGACTCCTGCTCACCACGGCAGCCGCCGACTACGTGATGTACGCGGCCGACACCACCCCGTTCCACCAACAGCACATCCTCCTGCACGAGGCGGCGCACCTGCTCTGCGGTCACCAGGACGGAGCCTCCATGCACGCCGCCGCGCAGATACTGCTGCCGGGCCTCTCCCCGGCGCTCGTACAGCGGGTCCTCGGCCGCACCGTCTACAGCGAACCGCAGGAAGCCGAAGCCGAGTTGGTGGCCTCGCTGATTCTCTCCCGCGTCAGCTCCCACCCACCGCGCGCACGGCACACAGGCGCACAGCCCGACGTCGCCCCGCTGTTCGCGCTTCCGGACCAGCCGGGGAGTGGGCAGGCCCGGTGAGCCGGAGACGGGAGAAGCACCGGTGATCGACCTGGCGGTCTACGTCGCTGCGGGCATCTTCCTGTGCTTCGCCGTTCACCGGATCGCCGTGGCCAGGACCGGCCGAATTCAACGCTGCATGTGGGGTTTCGCCCTCTGCCTGGGAGTCTCACTGCTGCTGAACGCGCCGGACAATCGGCCGGCGCCCGGCCAGGCGGCGCACCTCGTCGTCCTGACCCACGCATTGAAACTGGCGGCCCTGACCTGCCTCGGGCTCATCGCCATGACACTCGACCGCCCCTCCGCCGGACGGCCGTCCTGGGCCCGGCAGTTGGGAGCGGGGCTCGCGGCCCAGGTGGTGTCCGCCGTGCTGTTCGCGTCCGCCCATGTCGTGGTGGCCCAGGAGTCTGTACTCGTCCGGCCCTCGCGCTCCTGGGCGTTCGCGCTGTACGGCGCACTCTTCGCGGTGTACGGCTGGCTGTGCCTGGTCCCGCTGGTACGAGCCCTCGCCCGGCACGCGCGCCGAGCGGAGCCCGGCGCCATCAGGACCGGACTGTGGCTGATGACGCTCGCCTCAGGCGCGGGTGTGCTGTGGACCTCATGGGCGCTGGCGGACGCCCACGACGTCCTGCGCCACGGTCAAGTCGGCCTCGGCGAGGACCTGATGTCGACACTGCTCGGCATCACCGTGGCACTCCTCGGCGTCGGCGGCGCATCCGCGGCCTTCCGGCCGGACATCCTCCGCGCCCCTGCCCGCTGGTTCCGGGCGCGGCGCGCCTTCCACGCCCTGGAACCACTCTGGGCAGCTCTGCACGCCGAACTCCCCGACATCGCGCTCCCCTCTGCGGCGACCGAGCGCCGCAGCCACCTGCCGTGGCCCGGCACCTTCGACCTGTACCGCCGCGTGATCGAGATCCGTGACGCCTACCTCTCCCTGCGCCCCTACAGCCAGCCGGAGACCCTTGACCGGCCCCCAGCCGCAGCGCAGCCGACCGACGCCGCCGATCCCCACCACGCGGCGGCCCTCGAAGCGGCTGCCATCGCGGCAGCGCTGGAGAACCGCCGCCTCAACCGCCGCCACGACACAGATCCCGGCACCATCCACCCGGCGCCGCACGCGCCGAGAACACTGGACGACGAGGCCGACTGGCTGGTCCAGGTGGCCCGGGCCTTCGCCGGCTCACCCGAGGTCAACCGGATCCGCAGCCGAGTCCCCGCCGACGGCGGGTAGCGTTTCGGGGGCGATCAAGACGACGCGGACGCCATGAAGTCGGCTCCGTCAGCCGGGACATGCTCGACTTTTCTCTTTCCGCAGCCCTGCCGACCTTGGTCGTCGCGGTCGTCGTCTTCTCCGCTCTGGCCGTCGCGGGCATCACGCCCTGGACCGTCGAGCTGGCCGTGGTTCTGGCCGTTCCCCTGCAGACGCTGGTGACGTTCATCCGCCTCGGCCGCCCTGGCGGTTCGTCTCCCTCCGAGCGATCGGCGCGCGGTCTGTGTCTGTTGCTGCGGTGAACTCGGCACCGGGCGGGCCGTGCCGTGGCCCTGCTCGCGCCATACTGCGAGTAGGGCCACGGGCCCCGGAAGCCGTTCGCCTGGAGGTCGTCATGACGAACAGCAGGCGCCGAGTCGCCTCGTAGCCACGCGGGCGCGGGCATCATGCCCCCCGTTCACGATGCCGGCGCCCGCTTTGTGGGGTCCTCTGGCCGGCAGGAGGGTCAGCCCACGTAGAGCTGCCACTTCCCGGAGCCGTCGAAGTAGTCGCAGCTATATGTCGAGTATCCGCCGTAGATCACCAACGATGTGCCGACGGCGCCGCACTCCCACTGGCTGTCGTAGTCGCCGGCCCACTGCCAGTTGACAGCCGTGGAGGCGGGTGCCGCTACCACCGCAGAGGTCCGGTAGGGCTCCGGGTTCCCGGACGGGCGGGCCTGCGCCGAACTGATCCCGGCGCCGGCCATCACGAGTGCACCTGTGGCGACAATGCCGATCATGGATCGACGGACAAGGTTGCGTCTCATGTTTTCCAGCTTTCTTCTGTTTCGGTCCGTGCGTGAGTTCAGGCCGGCCCAGCAGGGCACGGTCGGACAGTGCACCCCTTTTGGTCGGAATTTACCGCTGGGCAAGGGGGCGCTATGCGTCACTTCAGCAGTGGTCCAAGTACAGGATTCCGTAGTCCCCGACCAAACTGGATGACGACCAACCACTCACCCCGGTCGTGTTGTCCCTGAGCTGGACCCACAAGTCACCAGAGGATCCAGTCCAGCAATAGCTCGTCACGGAATGGCCCCGATACCCGTACCCGACAATTCCGTACCCGGTGCCGGGTCCCGTCCGGATGCGCACGCCGTCGCCGGAGAATGTGGTCTGCTCCGCCGGGGCCGGGTTCGCTGCCTGTCCGGTTCTTTCGCTCGCGACGGCCGCCCCTTCTGCGAGCGGAATGAGCAGCATGCTCACACCGACGCCGATGGCGGCGGCCCCGTGCCGAATCTTCCTCAGCATTCTTCGCTCCTTGTTCGGCTGATTGACCGATGGACGGATACGAGACGTTCCGGAAACCGCACCCCGCGTTTTCCGGAAGCTCATGGAGGGATCGTTTTCCTCGCTCGCATACGCCCTCGACACGAATAATGCCATCGCCCTCCCCGTTGCGCGCCGGGCCAACGATTCCTTGTCGCACGCGATCGATAACCAGAAATGTATGACTCGGCAAGTACTGGTGGATGAGTACTTTTCGCGGGGGGTACGGCAAAGCGTGGTGCGACGCCAGACGGTTGGTTCAGCCAGTGCGGCGACAGTGCTTGAACTTCGTCATCGCTTTCGCGAAAGCGCCGATGACGGCGTTGTGCGCGGTACTCAGCCATACGGGCACGATGACCATGGGAGGCATGTCACGAATGGGCACCACGGTGAGACCGGGGAACGGCGACCGTTCGAGTAGCGACGTCACGGTGCAGTGCAGGCCCTGGCCTCGGGCGACGAGGGTGAGGACGTCGTCGACCAGGACGTTGTCCCGGGCCGTCAGTTTCGTCATGTCGTCCACGGTGTGCCTGATCGGGCGTCCCGATGGAGTGAAGCGGGGGGTCCACAGATCACGGAACGTGGGTTCCATGTCGGTGGGTGGCTTGAGTAATTCCTGGTCGGCCAGGTCCTCCAGACTGACTGTTGTGTGACGGGCCAGCGGGTGACGTGAGGGGACGAGCAGGCCTCGCGGCACTTCGGCGACGACCGGTCCCACGGTCAGCTCCGGTCCCTGCCTGGCCTGGGCCTGGCCGTCGCCGCCCGGCGACCAGACCAGCACCACGTCGGCCTGTAGATCGCGGAGCGCGTCCTCGGGCGTCATGCCCTGGTGCAGTGAGACGGCGTTGAGGGTGACGATGCACTCGGCGCGCTCGCTTTCGAAGGCGGCCGCCACCCGGGTGGCGAAGTCGCCGCCTATGGAAGGGGTGTAGGCGAGGCGTAGCTCCTCCCCGCGATCACGGGCACAGGACTCGGCGCGACGCCGCAGCCGGGCCATGGCGGTGACGACCTCCCACGCTTCGGGGACCAGATCCCGGCCGGCTGGTGAGAGGACCACTTTGCGGCTGGCACGATCGACCAGGCTGAGCCCGAGTCGCTGCTCCAGCGCCCTGATCTGCTGGCTGAACGCGGGCTGTGTCATGGCCGTTCGGGCTGCCGCGCGCGCGAAGTGCAGTTCGTCGGCCAACACGAGGAAGAGCCGCAGTTGATGGAGGCTGGGCTCGCGACGAGCGCCGGGACCGGTGATGGGGGAGGGGCCATCCCGTTCCGCGGGTCGCGTCATAGGTCCGAGACTATCGATTCGACGGCGAAGGGCGGCGGCTGTTGCGCGGGCGGGTCGTGCGACGCCGAGAGGTCCGAGGCAACAGCGACGATCCTGAGAGCCCCCTGCCGCGGGCGTGAGCGAGCACCGGCGTCAGAGCTCGACAGCCGCCTTAGCGGTCGAACCGTCCTCGCCCCGGAGCACCGTGGCAGCCGCCCGTCGGACGGCCGCGACGGTCGGGCGAGCGCGCGAGGCGGGGGTCCATGCGAGGGCCGAGCTGCACGGTGACAGGTCCGCCACATCGACGTAACTGATGCCGGGCCGTGGGAAGAAGGTGCGTGCGGCGGCCGGAAGAAAGGCCATGGCACCTCCGTCGGCGACGGCGTTCAGGAGCGCTTCCATGTCCGCGACAACCGGGCCGTACGTGACCCGGGAGCCGTCCGGCCGGGGGTTTACCGCCCACCAGTCCCACCAGACGCGTGAAACCTGCGGCGGGACGTTCACCACTGTTCTGCCTGACAGCTCGGCGATACTGATCGTCGTCCGGCCCGCGAGCGAGTCGGTCGTGGGCAGGCAGGCGATGCGTGGCTCACTGGTGAGGTGCACGATCTGAATACCTGGCGGGACCGGCGGCCGGAGGAAGACCACGTCCACCTGACCGTCCAGCAACTGGTTGACGTGATCGACGAAGTTCAGGTTGCGGATCTCCACGGTGATCCGCGGGTGCCGCGCACGCAGTTCGGCCAGGATCGCCCTCGTACGTGGCATCGACGCCTCCGCCCCGATCGCCCCGACCACCAGCCGCCCGGCAGGCTCTCGTTCGCGGGTGTCGGCGACGAGCCGTAACTGGTCCATGGCCCGCACCGCGGCTTTAGCCTCGGGTAACAGTGCTCGGCAACTGGCCGTCATCTCCACCCGGCGACTGGTGCGATGGAACAGGGTCAGTCCCAAGTGCGCCTCCAGCGAGCGAAGTTGTCGGCTCAGCGCAGGCTGCGACATGAAGAGTCGGGCCGCGGCACGGCCGAAGTGCAGTTCGTCGGAGAGCACCAGCAACAGACGTAGCTGGTGAATGGTCGGTTCATTGTGAACCGGTGCGGGATCGCCGGGTGCCCGGCCGTCCGGTCGCTCGTCTGGGGGCCATACGTCGCTCATGCCCCGGAGTGTAGGGATCGGATCGGGGCGGCCCTTTCACCTCCGTGGCCCCAGGCCGGCACTCAGGCTTAGGCCCTGGCTGGAGGCGTGGCGGAATACGTTGCTGGCCGGACGCCTTGCAAAAGGGCCGCAGGTCGTCGTCGCTCGACCGTGCGGCCCGGTGGGCCGCTGCTAGCCCTCAAGGCCGAGGCCGTGCGGCGCCGGGCCGAAGAGCATCTCGCCCATCAACCCGGTGGTGTTGATGGTGACTTTGCCGCTGACGTCCGGGTAGGCGACGCGCTGGGCCCGGCGGTCGTGGGCGACGTAGTACACGTCGGGGCTGACACTCTGATTGCCCTCTTCGGCCCGGAACCAGTGCCCGGCCGCCAGTGCCATCGTCTCGACTGCCGTCAGTACCCCCATGCCGCTGACCACATGCAGGATCAGTCTGTGCCACGACGGTACGGCGACCATCACGCCGTACCGGGACGGGGAGCCGTGCACCTGGCTGACCAGCCAGTCCAGTACGGCTACCCGGGAGGCGACGAAGGGGTCGTCGCCCGAGAGGGTCACCAACTCGGTGTCCTCGCGGGCCGCGTCGCAGGCCTCGCGCACCACCCGCAACCCGTGGAGGTTCTCCACGTTGCGCATCGCCCGTCCCCACACCGCCTCGGCGCCGCCCAGTTCGCTCATCGACGACACAGGCACGAAGTCGAGTCGGCCTCCGGCCAACAGGGCGGTCCCCATGACCAGCCCGGGCAGGGCCAGGGGAGCGCCTTCGGCGACGCCAGGTGGAAGCCGGTCGGGTGGCATGACGAACGGCCTTAGCGACGAGGCCAGTTCACCGGGAGCGAAGGCCAACTCCCGCTGCTCGCCCGGCTCAGGATCCTTGCCCTTATTGCCGAATAATCCCATGAATCGAAGCGTAGCCAATGGGGGCGGGAACAGCGCCAATATCGCAAGGTCCGGTCGTCCGAAGCGGGCCACGTCTGAAGGCTTCGACGGCGTTCGGCGTCGGCTGCTTCCCTTGCCCGGAATCAGTCGTGCGGGTCCGAGGTCAGGACAGTTCGAGCAGACGGGTTCCCGAACGGAGGATGGCCAGAACGACGGCGCCAGCGGCCCGACGGCGTAGTGCTCGGCCTTCATGCTGTGCACTGATGCCGCCCCACCCGCTGCCGCAGGCCGGACGGTCCACCGCGTGGCCACCGCGGCGGCAGCGGCGACCAGACTTGTCAGCGAAGCCGGGTGCGTCACCGGCCTGTGCGGCGGTGAGGTGGAAGGCCAGGGGCTGGCGGCTGCCGTCGGCTGCGAGGTGGACCTTCGTGGTCAGCCCGCCGCGCGACCGGCCGATGGTGGCCGTCACGCTTGCCAGCCGGCGCCCCCTTTTGCGGGCTCCGGCAGCGTGCTGCTGGGCTCGCACGATCGTGGAGTCCACTGAGACAGCCCAGGTCGGCTCCTCGTTGGCGTCCGCCTGGGCCAGCAGCGCGGTGAAACCTCGCCCCCAGGTGCCGTCAGCGGACCGCATCCGCAGCCGGTTGCGGACGCCCGGCCAGTTGCCGGGCTTCTCCGGCAACTGCACCCACTGCTGCGCGTCAGCCAACGGCACCCGGACAAACGAGTAGACGCCCCGGAGGGAGCGACTACGCGCAGCCGGTGCCATCGGCCTTGCCGGCGGTTGTCCACCAGGACATCAGTCGGGCAGCCATCGCTTCCGGCTCTGATGGCAGAGGGGTAAGCCCGAAGTGATCCTCCAGCTCGTGCCACAGGAACTCGCTGATCTCTGTCTGGCCGACACCACCCCGGAGCCGCCGGAGAAGAGGGGTAAGCATGCAGTCGTACTCGTCCTGCACCTCGTCAGCGACGCCGATCGGATCCCCATCGTTGAGGAGATGCCGCAGGCCGTTCTCCGTGATGTCGGTTCCAGATCGCATCCCTCCAGGGTGCCACCCGGGAACCACCGCCATCCCTCACCTTCACCTTGATCCAAACGAAACCGCCTGGCTGAACGAGAACGCATTCCAGCTGACGACTACCCGTTGCGGAGGTGCTCCGTGAGGCGGGTCAGGAGGCGGGCCGCTTCTTCCAGGTTCTGGGCCGTGGTGGAGAAGTCCGCGGCGAGCAGTTGCTCCTCCTCCGCGTCGTTCCCCTGCTCCGTCGCGAGGACGGGGGCCGGGACGCTCGTTCCGCGGTACCCCACCGGTTCCGTGCCGGCGTGCTGCCGGTAGCCGACGAAGTCGGAGACGCCGGGCTGCGCGGGTGTGCCGCCCCCGTCGAAGCCGAAGAACTGCACGCGGGACAGCTGGGTCTCATCTCCCCCGGAGTTGGCGGTGATGCGCAGCCGGTAGTGCCGGTAACCCGACGAGTTGAAGAACGAGAACTCCCTGGTGTCGAAGCGCCGGTTGAACCTCTCGTTCTCCCGTGCGTCCAGCCGTGCCCAGGTGCTGCCGTCGTGGGAGCCCTCCAGGTGCCAGTCCGACGGGTCGCGCTCCTGGCAGTCGTTGGCGGAGGTCAGGCTGTAGGCCGTGACCACGGCAGGGCTCGTGAAGGTGAACTCGAGGTCCGCGGAGTCCTCGTGAGCCAGCCACTTGTCGCTCGCCTTGCGCAGGAGGTTGGCCGCGACCTCGCCCCACTCCGTGAACTCCTCGCTGGCCTCCACCTTGGACACCATCTTGGTGACGTCCTGGCGCTCGCCGGTCGCCGACGGGGCGGACGTTCCCGTGACGGCTGTCCGCAGGGTGAGCGAGGTCGCGTCGCCCTTGCGGTCGCTCCACGTCACTCGCTCCACCGCCGTACCGCCGTCGTCGAGCAGGAGGCACAGCCGGCCGATGGGCCGCCACACGCCATCGTGCTCCTCCTCGGTCGCGAAGTACCGTCCGGGGACGCCGGTGCGGGCGTCCCCGGCGGTCCGGCGCTCGGTGAGCGTGCCCCGCAGTTCGCCGATGGTGCCGTCACCGGCCCGGAAATGGCCGTGGAAGCCGGACAGGTCGCTGCGGAACGCGACGGCCGACTCCGCGCCGTCGGTCGTACGCCACGACAGGCGGGTCGCGGATTCCGCGGATTCGCCCTCGCCCCCGTCGAGGTGGAACACCAGGCTCGGCCCCGGCTGCCAGGTGGGCGCATCGAGGGTGCGCCGCTCGGTGGCGAAGGTGCGGACCGACCGTGCACCCGTCCTCGCCGCGAGGACACGCTCCGCGCGACCGGCGTCCTCGGCAGGGTCCAGCGTGATCGTGCGCACCCGGAGCAGGTTGTCGCCCCCGTCGTCGGCCTCGGAACCGGCATTGCCTATGCGCAGGACGTTCACGCCCGGCTGGAGGACCTTGCCCGGCACGTTCAGCACAAACTCCCGCACGCCGCCCGGGTCGCCGTCGTCGGGCAGCACGAAGCCTGCCGTCACCGTCTCGTCGTTCAGTACGACGTCCACGGGGACGGCCGCGCCGAGCACCATGATCCGCAACTCGGTCTCCGCGTTGTCCTCCGCGTCGTCCACCGAGAACTCGACCGTGAGGTGGCCCCCGGCCGCCACCGCGACGTAGGACGAAGCGATCACACACCGCTGGTGGCGGACCACGGCGTTCAACAACTCGGCGGGGCGGACGGCGAAATCGACGCGTACAGGATCCATCTGCGCTTCTCCTCATGGGTGTTGGACAGGTTGTCCGTGCCCGACGGGCCGGGCAGCTGTTCTAGACGCTAGCGGTCCCCACTGACAACGAAGCTTGACTCCTGTCACAGACGCACCACGAACACCCTTGTTATGTACGGCAGTTCATGACATGCCGGGCTCGCGCCCCCAGGCAGCCGTTGCGGTCGCCCGGCAGCCGTCGGCGGAGAACCAGACCAGGCGGGTGTCGGCGTCAACGTGCCTATCCACTGGCGCCAAATTTCTAACACGTGGTAAGTATTTGTGGACGCCTACCGAACGCCATGCGGCCTCGCAGGGACGCCACCGACCTTTGACGAAGGGAACGTGTGTGCAGAGCATCACCAAGAACAGGCAGTCTCCCGAGGTGCTGCGCACCATGATCGAGCGCGCCTACGGAGCGGCGCAGGTCCCGACAGGGGACGGCTGGGTGACCGAGCTGGGGCATGGCTGGTTCAACGTCGCCTACCGCATCCGCCTGCGCGACGGCGCCGAGATCGTCCTGAAGATCGCTCCGCCGCCCGCAGTGGAGGTGATGACCTACGAGCAAGGCGCCATGGCGATCGAACTGACCACGCTGGACCTCCTGAGCACACGGACCGCCGTGCCCGTCCCCGCCGTCGACTTCGCCGACCAGAGCCGCGAACTGTGCGACGCCGACTACTTCTTCATGCCGTACGTCGACGCCGACAACCTCGGCATCATCGCCGAGACGCTCCCCACGGCCGAGCGAGATGCCTTGATGGAACAACTCGGCGTGCTCAACCGGGAGATCAACTCCGTCCCCGGTCAGCACTTCGGCCCGCTGGCCGGCCCCGGCCATGCCACCTGGCGCAAGGCGTTCACCACGATGATCGAGAACGTACTCGTCGACGGCGAGCGTCGTGGCGTCGACATCGGCTGGGAGTACGACACCGTGCGCGCCGTCGTGGCCGCACACGCCGACAGCCTCGACGAGGTCACCGAACCCCGCTTGGTGGAGTGGGACCTGTGGGACAGCAACGTCATGGTCCGCGACGGCAAGATCGTCTGCGTCATCGACCACGAACGCGCCTTCTACGGTGACCCGTTGATCGAGGCCGGCTTCACCGGTACCCAGATGGCCGCCTTCGGCGACGCGGCACCCTTCATGCACGGCTACGGTCACGACGAGCTGACCGACACCGAGCAGACACGCCGCCGCCTGTACTGCCTCTACCTGCTACTGATCATGGTCATCGAGACCGTGTACCGCGGGCACAGCGACCCCCAGCAGTACGACTGGGCGCGACCCCGCCTCGACGAAGCCATGGCTCTGCTCGGCCGCACCCGCCAGTGACGTCCGCACCGGGGCCGGCCGTCGCGGACCACACGACCCGGCTCGGCACCGACCCGGTGGGCCGGCTGCTGTGGCGCTCCTGCACCCAGACCACCGCCGCGGTCGGCGTGTACGGCATCTACGCTCTTACCAACGCCTGGTTCGTCGCCCGCGGGGTGGGCGACACCGCCATGGCCGCAGTCAATCTGGCCGCCCCGCTCCTGCTGCTCCTCGGCGCGGTGTCCACCACTGTCGGCGCGGGGGGCGCCTCCCTGGTCTCCCGCGCCCTGGGCATGGGAGACCACCGGGCCGCCGCCCGTGCGGCGGGCAACTCCTTCGCCCTGTTCTGGGCCTGCGCCGCCGCCACCACCGTACTCGGACTGGTCTTCCTGGATCCGCTGCTCACCCTGCTCGGGGCCACCGGCGAACTGGGCGCAACCGCCCGCCCCTACGCCGTGGTGCTCCTGTGCGGGGCCCTGGTATCCACCGGCTTCTCCAGCCTGGTGCGAGCCGAAGGCCGCATGGGGTTCTCCACCCTGCTGTGGCTCGTGCCCGTCGCTGTACAGATCACCCTGGACCCGGTGCTCATCTTCGGATTCGACATGGGTGTACGGGGCGCCGCGCTCGGTACCGTCGGCGGTGGGGCCGTGTCCGCGGCAATGAGCCTGTGGTTCTTCTTCGTCCAGACGCGCCGTCCTTACCGCGTCGGCCTGCGGGACCTGCTGCCCCACGGCCCGACACTGCGAGCCCTGCTCGGGGTAGGCCTGCCCTCGTTCCTGGCGGGCACCGGTGTCACGCTCCTGGCCGTTCTCGTCAACGCCACCCTCGCGGCCGCCGGGTCGGCCACTGCGCTCGCGGCCTACGCCGTCTGCGCCCGCCTGCAGACCTTCGTGCTGATGCCGCACAGCGGCATCAGCCAGGGACTGCAGCCGATCGTCGGCTACAACATCGGCCGCGGCCTGCCCGGCCGCGCAGTCGAAGCCCGCAACTACTCCCTCCTCGCCTCCGGGCTGTACGGACTGTTCACCGCCGCTGCCCTCGCCGCGCTGGCCAAACCCCTGGCCGGTGTGTTTCTCAACGACGCCGGCACCATCACCACCGCCGGACAGGCACTGCCGGTCATCGCGATCGGGATGACCGTCGCCGGAATCGGCCCGCTGGTAGCGGCTTACGCCCAGTCGCTGGGCCGCCCGGCGCCCGCGTACCTCATCTCCATCGGCACCCTGCTCCTGATCAAGGTTCCCCTGGTTGCGGCCCTCGGCCGACTGGGTACCGCAGGTGTCTGGACCGCTCTGGCCGCCGGCGAAGTGGCCACCGCAGCGGTCGCCCTCGTGTTGCTGCGGCGGCTGCACGGAGCTACGACGTCGAAGTTTCCTTGAGGAGTTGGTCCAGGTGGGAACGCAGCACCGCTGCCATGTCCACTTCCTCCGGGCTCGTCAGCCACTGCACCTGCAACCCGTCCATCAGCGCAACGAATCCGGCCGCCGCTACCCGGGGATCGACTCCCTCCCGCAACGCCCCCTGCTCCGACAGCTGACGCAATGCGCGGTGCACGTACTCCCGCGTGGTCCGGTAGTGATCCGTGAAGTACTGATGGGCGGGATGATCCTCGGAGAACGCCTCCGCCGCGAGGCGCACATACAACTCCACTATCCCCGGATGCCGGGCATTGTGACCGGCCAGATCGATCAGATGCTGCACCGCCGCCGTGGGGGAGTACTCCTTCGGTCCGAGCCGCGCGGTGTCCTCCTCGTCGCGACGCTCCAGCACGGCCGCCAACAGCGCTTCACGGCTGGGGAAGTAGTAGTGGAGGCCCACGTGACTGATGCCGGCACGCTTGGCGATATCCCGCAGTGAGGCGCCGTGATAGCCCACGTCCGCGTACACCTCAACAGCCGTCGTGACGATTTGCTCACGGCGCGCCCGCCCCTTCGCATAACCACGCGAAGACGCAGGCACCTTGACTTCCGCATCAGACATGCCCCCCATCATCGCAGCGGCAGTGATCGGAAGGCATTCAGCAGGTGCTCGGTGCTCTACGGGGCGACTCGCACCGTCGTCCTTGGCGCATCCGCAAGCCCCGCGGCCGCGAATGCTGTCAGCAGTCCGCCTCGGTCGGAGCGAGCGAATCGCGCTGGGCTGTTCGGGCCACACGGGAGAGGAGGGTGCGCAGCTGTTCGGCGTCGCGGTCGTCGAGGTCGATGAGCAGGCGGGATTCGGCGGCCGCGAGGTTTTGCCGGACCTGACTGAAGCGGGCGCGGCCGGTGTCGGTGATGAGGACCTGGCGGGCGCGGCGGTCGCGCGGGTCGGGGCGGCGGGTCACCAGCTGGTGCGCCTCGAGGTCGTCGAGCAGGTAGGTCATCACGGTTCGGTCGAGGCTGATCTCTTTGGCCAGGGCGAGCTGGGTGGGCGGATCGCCGGCGGCGAGGGCAGCCAGGACGAGGTAGCCCCGGGGGCCTCCGGGCAGCTCGGCGACCGACTCGCCGGCCACGCGGTGGAACGCCGACGAGACCAGGCGGATCGCCCATCCCAGGTCGGTGTCCAGCGCCAGCTCTTCGGCCTGACCGCTCGGCTTCTTCTGCTCGGACCCAGGTCTGCTCACGAGGCCAGACTAGCACTATCAGCTCACCGACAGATGTTCTTGCGAGCAGAACATCTTGTGTGCATAGTGGTGTGCGTAACGGTGTCGCGGTGTGTGATCCGCACAGACACCCCCGATTCACCTGGCGAGGGCGAGTTCGATGAACAGCAGCAGCGTTTTGCAGGGCCGTACCGCGCTCGTGACCGGCGCGACCTCGGGCATCGGTAAGGCCGTCGCGCAGAATCTGGCCCGCCACGGTGTGCAGGTCGTGGTGCACGGACGGGACCATGCCCGGGGCGAAGCCCTGGTGAAGGAGATAGCCGAGGAGGGCGGTGTCGCCCGCTTCGTCGCCGCGGACCTCGCCGACGCCGCCGACACGCTGCGTCTGGCGTCCGAGGCCGGCGCCGTAGACATCCTGGTGAACAGCGCCGGGCTGTACGAGTTCGTTCCGACCGCGGTGACCGACGCGGCGAGCTTCGACCGCCAGGTCGCGGTCAACACCCGGGCCCCTTTCCTCCTGGTCGGAGCCCTGGCTCCGGGCATGGCCGAGCGCGGCCACGGCTCCATCGTGATCGTCGGCTCCAGCGCGGCGCGCATGCCCGCCCCCGTCGGCGCCGCCTACGGAGCCTCCAAGGCCGGCGCGGAGATCCTCACCCGGTACTGGGCGACCGAGTTCGGCGGATCAGGAGTGCGGGTCAACGCCGTCTCACCCGGGCCCGTGCACACCGAGGGCACACAGGCGATGCTCGGCGAGCACACCGCGATGCTGGACAAGACCAACGCGCGCGGCCGTGCCGGTGACCCCCGTGAGATCGCTGAGATCGTCGCCTTCCTGGTGGGCCCGGCCAGTTCCTACGTCAACGGCGCCGTCCTGTTCGCCGACGGCGGCGAGCTCAGCGCTCTGCCCGCGTGAGGGCAAGCCATGAACATATTCGTCATCGGTGCCACCGGCTTCGTCGGCGGCGCCCTCGCCTCGCACTTGGCCGGGGCCGGGCACACCGTCACCGGCCTGGCCCGCAACGCCATCGCCGCGATCACGCTCGCCGACCGGGGTATCGCACCGGTGGCCGGCGATCTGGACGCGCGCCGGTCCGCCACGGTCGAGGCGGCGCTGCGTGCTGACGCAGTCGTCTACGCGGCACAGGCCGGGCCCGAGCAGGAGACCGCCGCCATCAAGGAGCTCACCGGGGCTCTCGTCGGTACGGACCGGACACTGGTCTTCCTCTCGGGCAGTGGGGTGCTCCTGCAACGCACCGCGGGGGCCTGGAGCCCGGACGTGTTCGCCGAGCACGATCCGTTCACGGTCGAGCCCTTGGCGGACTTCCGCCTGGCCGCCGAGAATACGGTCCTGGCCGCCGCCGCACAGGGGCTGCGTGCCATGGTCATCCGGCCCGGTCTGATCTGGGGCCCGGGGGACCGCGGCCACCTGCCGATGATCTACCAGTCGGTCGCCGAGACGGGGGCGGCCTGCTACGTCGGCCAGGGGCTGAACACGTACAGCCACGTCCACATCGGCGATGTGGCCCACCTGTTCGCCCTCGCCCTGGAATCGGGGCGTGCGGGCGGGATCTACCACGCTGTCGCGGGAGAGGTCCCCAACCGCTGGATCGCGGAGAAGGTCGCAGACGACCTCGGTGTGCAGGCACTCAGCCTCACTCCCGAAGGAAGCTGTCGGTGTGTGGGGCGAGTTCGGCGCCCTCATCATGGCCGCGTCCAGCCGTATCCGCGCGGTCGGCGCCCGGTCGGAATTCGGGTGGCACCCCGAGCACACCGACATGCTGTCCATGATCGGCGAAGACCGCTTGCGCCGGCTCGCCGACTCCAGACCCGGCGCCCGAAGCCACGGTTCGCCGTGACTGTCGTCGTGCAGGCCACACGGGGCCAACGCACTCCAGGCGTCCACACCTCATCTTCCCGAAAGGGGAACTCTCGTGAGCACCGCCGACTGGCTTCCTGACGGCTTCCGTGTCCAGCGGATTGCCACCAATGACACCCATCTCTCCGTGGCTGTCGGTGGCCATGGCCCGGTCCTGGTCCTGCTCCACGGCTGGCCGCAGACCTCGCGCGCCTGGGCGCGCGTGATGCCGGCCCTCGCGGAGACCCACACGGTCGTGGTGCCCGACCTGCGAGGCACCGGCGCCAGCGACAGGCCGGCCGACGGCTACACGAAGACCAACCAGGCCCACGACCTACGCGGCATCCTGGCAGGGTTGGGCCTGACGGGCCCAGCGGCTGTGGCCGGCCATGACATCGGTTCGATGGTCGCCCTGGCCTGGGCCGCCGCTCACCCCGACGACGTCTCTCACCTGATCCTGGTCGACGCCCTGCTGCCCGGCCTCGGCCTGGAAGAAGCGATGAACGTCGCCCAGGGTGGCATGTGGCACTTCGGGTTCTTCATGGCCCCTGACGTGCCCGAGATGCTCTTCGACGGCCACGAACTGGAGTTCATCACCGCGACTTTCACCGCCATGTCCAGCCCCGGCACTTTTAGCGCCGATGACCTTGCCGCCTACGCCCAGGCGTACACGGGCCGAGAACGGCTGCGCGGTGGATTCGCGCACTACCGGACCCTCTTGGAGGACGGACGCGAGAACCGTGCGCTCCTCGCTCGGCGGCCACTGCCCATGCCCGTCCTGGCCATCGGCACTCACCAGTCCGGCGACGCCACCGCACGGGCACTGGCGCCTCATGGGGACGACGTACGGGCCGCGCTTGCCCCCACCGGGCACTTCGTCGCCGAGGAAGACGCCGGCTGGTTCACCCGTACGGTGACCGAATTCCTCACCTAGAGCTTTTCCGTCCGGGAGTTGACGACGAACCCGCCGTTCGCTGTTGCCGCAGATCTACCGCTCCCCCCTCCGGTCAACGCGACCAGCAGGCAGCCGTTACCACGCCTTGTCGACCCGGATCCTGCGGTTGCGCCAGCAGCTGGACGGCGTCGACTAGGGGAGAGGCGGGCGGGTGAGGGGTGACGCACCGACCGAGCGGGCAGGTGCAGATCGGATCATCCGTGCCCGCCTCCTTGGGTCCGAGCAGGAGAGGTCACATGTGCAGGACACGCGTCATCCACGTCCGGGCTCATTGCGCAGGCGCGCTCGGTGCTGTTCTCGGGCGCGGGGGAGCGGTGTTGTCAGTGGGCTCTGCCAGGGTGTGCGTCGTGGATGAACTGGTGGAGCGCGTCGACGATCAAGATCGTGCGTTGGGGGCGGTAGTCGGCCGCTGGGAGGCGATCCGGGAGGGTTGGCTGCACCGGGTCGCCGTGACGGTGTGTCGTGATGAGCGTGGGCGGTTCCTCGTTCACCGGCGGTCGGGGCACCTGTCGCGCTTCCCCGGGCTCTACGAGGTCGTGGTCGGTGGTGCCGTGGATGTCGGTGAGTCGTATGAACAGGCCGCCGCCCGGGAGTTGGCCGAAGAGCTGGGCGTTCGTGTGCTGCCGGACTTGCTGTTCACGTTCCTCAACCGCAGCGGGTTGAGTCCGCACTGGCTCGGCGTGCACGAAGCCGTGGTGTCGGACAGCGTGGTCGCCGATCCTGATGAGGTCGCCTGGCACGGGTGGTTGACCGAGCCGGAGCTGCGGTCGGCCCTGCTGGAGTGGCGCTTCACCCCCGACAGCCACGAAGCGTTCAGCCGGTATCTCGCGTTTCGGACCGCGCGGTCCTGACCTTGCCGACTCGCGGGCCGGGCGCAGGCTTGAGGCCCGCATAGTGCGAGCGCCTGTTCGTGACAGGTGCTGGACCACTTCTGATCAGCGGTAGGCGCCGACCGTGTTGGATGGGTTCATGAGCCAGACAGCTGCCCTGCGCCTGCGGCAGGCCATCGCCCGAACCGAGGACGCAACGCGAGAGCGTGTTCCCAGCGGGCGCTGCCCAGAGGACGCAGACGACGTGCTGGGTACCTTCGCGACCGACGGTGCGCTGGGCTTCGACCCTTTCCCCTTCCTCGAAGCACTCCATGACACGGGCTCGCGCGCGGTGGTCATCGGTCAGGTCGCCGGCATCATGCACGGCTCCACCGAACTGACGGGGGACCTCGACCTGCTCTGGGACGGCACACCTGACGAGGCGCACGCCTTGCGCGACGCCTTGGCCCGGTCCGGCTGCGTTGAACTGCCCGATCTCCGCCGCTCACAGGTCGCATACAAGGTTGCCGGCGCCAGCGGAGACCTATGCACTCCTGCCCTGCCCTGGGGCGCCATGGATGTCACCCCCTGCCTGACCTCGGCCGAGATCACCGGTGACCCCGCCGGATTCACCATCCGCTACGCCGCACTGGACGACCTGATCCTCATGCGGCGGGCCCTCGGCCGGCCGAAGGACCACCGTCGCGCAGGCGAACTCGCGCAGCTACGCACGGCTCGCGGACTGGCTGGATGAGGGGCCAATGGCTCATGGCTGGACCGATGACCAGGTATGGACCGCCGCGGGGGTCCAGACGCTGATCGGGCGCAGGCTTCATGTCGCCTACAGCATCTCCGGAGTCACCCGGCTGCCGCTGCTCGCTGAGCGAGACGGATTACAGCCGCCTGCTCGACAGCGCCCACCTTCTTCTCAAGGCCTCGCTCATCGTGGTGTGGGACCCACTGAACACGCACGTCTCGAAGAGGATGAAGGCGCCCGTGGCGGAGCGGGACTGGCTGACGGTCGTCCTGCTGCACGGTTACGCACCCGACCTCGCTCAGCGAACTGGAGACCCTGCTCCGCAGGAGGCCCAAGCCGCTGCAATACCGGCACGGCATCCTCAAGGGCTTCCTCACCGGAACCGGTCTCACCCCCGGCAGACCGAACTGACCCCAAGGCGCGAGGTTAGTGCACAGTGCTGTCTGCTCGTTCGTACACGCTGATGTGGCGCCAACTGGCGGCGTCATACGGCTCCCCGTTCCAGCCACCCCGGCGTTCGCGTAGCCGGAGCCCGGCGATACGGGCCATGAGGTCGAACTCGGGTGGGTGGGCCAGGCGCAGCCTGATGGGGAAGAGTCTGATACCGCCGCTGCTGATGCGGATGTGGTTCAGGTCGAGGACCTGGGTCAGCGGGTCGTACCGCCCAGCACCGAGGTCGACGTGCTCGAGGCCGACCTGCTCGGTGTCCAGGTACTGATGCCCGGGGCGTGAGGGTTCGGTGGGAATGCGGCATTCGATGACGAATACGCCGTCCTCGGTGAGGTGGCTGGCGGCGTTCTGGAAGCATCGGACCTGGTCCTCTTGGGTGAGCAGGTTGCCGATGGTGTTGAAGACCAGGTAAACCAGCCCGTAGGTATGGCCGGTGGTGACGTGGGACATGTCGCCCATGGTCACGTGGACTTGGTCGCCACCCGGCTTCTCACGCATCCGGTCGACCATGTCTTGCGACAGCTCGATCCCGTCCACCCGCACCCCGGCCCGCATGAGGGGCAGCGCGATTCGGCCGGTGCCCACTGCGAATTCCAGAGCATCCTGTTGTCCTGCAAGCCTGGCCAGGAATTCGACTGCGTCGGCCTCATCACCGCGTGGATCGTCGTCGTACCGCTGGGACATCTCATATCCGAAGCTCGTCTTGGGATCGAATCCCTCCACGTAACGCCCCCCAGGGTCAGTCGAGTTGCTTGCGCCAGCCCGACGCAGGATCCCGTCCGGGCCGGACCCTATTACCGAAGTTCCGCACATCGCTACGCATTTACTGAGCAGATGGTGCGCGCTGTCGAGCGCTGACATGGCGCATTTCCCACAAGGGGCACTCGTAGCGCCGCCCTGCCAGGCACGTTCTGGCAGGGCTTCTGCGTGGGTGGCGGCAGTAGTTGACGGCAGCGTCAGCGGGGGAGGGCGGCGGTTCGTCGCCGTCCGCACCGCAGCAGGTGACTGTCAGAGGTCACGCTGACCGCAGGGACCTGTTTCTAGTGATGGTCCCTGGCGAGGAACTCGGTGACGGTCCGGACGAAGTCGTCCGGACCGTCCACCCACGGGTTGTGTGCGGCGTCCGCCTGAACAATGTGCTCGCCGTGTGGGAACAGCCCGGCCACCTCGGCGGCGGAGTCCGGACGCGGAGAGCCGTCCAGCGCACCGGACAGCACCAGGACCGGCGCCTCCAGGTCGGCCAGTACGGCACGGGCGGCGTCCGCGCCGTCGAAGGCGCCCGGGGACAGGTAGGCACCCGCCGCCGTCTCGTCGAACCACTCCTCGCACAAGGCGGCATGTGTCTGCGCAGCGGCGTCCCAGCGGCCGTAGGAGAGGCGGTCGAGCAGCGCGAAGTCCTCGTCGCTCGCCGCCCCGGACACCGCCCGCTCGAAGGCCGGCCGGACCTCTTCGTACCAAGGCTCGTCCCGGCGCAGCTCCAGTGCCTCGCGCCGCCGCTCGACAGGGAAGTCGATCCCGGCAGTGCGCGCACGCGCGCAGACCAGTACGAGCGAGCGCACCCGCTCCGGGTAGCGGGCACCATAGGCCAGCACGAGGTCACCGGCGGCCGAATGGCCAAGCAGATCCAGCTGCTCCAGACCGAGAGTGACACGAAGCGCCTCGATGTCCTCGGCCTGACGGTCCACCCGCGAGCCCGCGAGGTCGGCGGGCTTGGCCGAGTCCCCCGTGCCGCGCAGGTCCAGCAGCACCAACTCTCGCTGCGCCGCCAGCCCACCGAGATCGCCGAAGTAGGCGGAGCGCATCATCGGCCCGCCGGGGATGCAGACGAGCGGTCGATCACCCCCGGCGCCCATTCGGTGATAGGCGAGGCGGGTCCCGTCGGGCACGTCGAAGGTCAGCATGAGCGGATGATCGCAGGTGGCGCCATAACCCGCCAACGGAATCATTCAGAGGACCAGGTCCCTGCCGAGTTCCAGGACGACCACTGGCTTTAGGCGCACCACGAGGAGCAGGTCGTCAGCGGCCGGAGCCACCTGGCAGGCTGCCGGTCCATCTGGCTTCTCATCGCGATGGTGGTGCGGTGAGCTGCTTCTCGAACCAGTGGTGGGCATATGGCTCGTCGTTGAAGGCAGGGACCTCCTGGAAGCCGCTGGAGTGGTAGAGGCCGATCGCCGCGCTGAGCGTCTTGTTGGTGTCCAGGCGCAGTACGTCGCAGCCTTGCTGGGCGGCTCGATTCTCCAGCTCGGTCAGGAATCGGCGGCCGAGGCCGAGGCCCCGGGTGCGGGGCGCGACCCACATGCGTTTGATCTCGGCCGGGGCGCCGGGGGGCAACTTCAGACCGGCGCAGCCGACGGGCTCGCCGTGTAGTCGCGCAACCAGAAACAGGCCGTGCGGTGGGCGGAGTTCGCCCGCGTCCGGCAGCAGGCTCCGCGCAGGGTCGAAGCCGTTTTCAAAGCGTTGCTGCACCTCGGCGAAGTAGGACCGCAGGCAGTACTGGGCGTCGGGGTGGTTCGGGTCAACCGTGTCCAGCGCGACCGTCCCGGCGGTCAGCAACCGGTCGACCTCGGCCATGGCTACGGTCAGCCGGGCGCGCTGGGCCGTGTTGAGCGGTTCCAGGAGAGAGCTGGCCAGCTCTTCGCTGCGACCGTCGAGCATCGCGCGCTCAGCGCGGCCCGCATCAGTGAGCCCGACGGTGCGTACCCGTGCGTCCCGGGCCTGCGGCTCCACCGTCACCAGGCCGTCGGCCTCCAGGGAGCGCAGCAGCCGGCTGACGTACCCGGAGTCGAGCGCGAGGCGCTCGCGCAGTTGGCGTACGTCCTGGCCCTCCTCACCGATCTCCCAGAGCAGCCGGGCTTCACCGATGGGCCGGTCGCGGCCCAGGTAGTGGTCGTGGAGCACACCCACGCGTTCGGTGACAGTGCGGTTGAACTGCCGCACCTGGTCGATCTGCACCATGTCCATTCTCTGACTTTAGTCAGGGAACTACCTGCGAAGCCAGAGGCTCCGGTCTTCACCGAGGTGTCGACTGAGACGGCGGACGCTGGATCGCATGTCGATTGGCCCGTTGACGATGCGAGCCGAATCACTGGGTTGCTCGGCGTGGGTTCGTGTTGCCGCGGTCTGGTGGGTGTGCAGCGTGCGCTGAAGTGAGGTCGCTCGTCCAGCACTTGGGATTCCGATCGGTTGCCGATCTGTGGAGCAGCTCGGCCGCGGTCCGTTGGGCAGGCGATCAGCCCGTTTGCCTCCGCCAAGACAACCCCAGGGTGGCGTGACGCTGAATTAGCCTTACTCCTGGCGAATCAGGACGGCATAGCAGAGCGAAACGCCGTCTATTTATCGGTCTCGGCTACCGCGCTGAACTGGTCGCGGCCCGGCGCCGGGTGGGGGAGCGGATGTGCGGCCTCGCTGCGCAAGCCGTCGAAGATCAGCGCCAGATATCGTCGCCAGAGCCCCGGATCGACACTCTGCATGGGCGCCGTGACCTGGTACGCGGCGCTGATCAGCACCACGACGTCATGTCCTGTCACATCGTCACGTACGGCGCCCTGCCGCCGTGCCCGGTCCGTCAGTGCCTCCGCGACCCTCGCGAGCCGCTCACTCGCGGCGCGCACCTGCGGCTCACCCCGCACCATCTCCGTCGTGACCTGACAGAAGGACCGGTCGGCAGACATCCGTTCGACACCGGACGTCATGAACTCCAGCAGGGCGGCCGTGGGGTCGTCCGCGTCCAGCAGTGCCGTGCTCGAAGCGGCGAACGTATCAAGGTGGTCGGCGAGGATCGCGGCGACGAGCTGTTCCTTGGTGGCGAAATGCCGGAACACCGTGCCCTTGCCGACGCCGGCCCGCGCGGCGATCTGCGCGATCGACGCCTCCACGCCGTGCTCGGCGAACGCGCCCGCTGCGGCATCCAGCAGGAGCCGCCGGTTCCGGACGGCGTCGGCGCGCAGCGGGCGCGGCTGCGGCTGCTCGGGCGCGGACGTGCTCGGTGTGTCCGGCACGTCTTCACCTCGCCTCTGTCGCTCCACCCGGTATCGGCTCATCGTAGCAAGCGGACCGAGCGGTCCGCTTGCGTGCTACGGTCGCAACCTGACCGTACGGTCCGTTTGTGCGGTCGTCGACGAGAAGAGAAGAGGCGCCTTCGGATGGAAGCCACGATGACGGCGGTGGTCGCTGACGACTACGGTCCGCCCGAGACACTGGCGACACGCGCAATCCCGATACCCGAGCCCGGACCGGGCCAGATCCAGGTGCGGCTGCGGGCTGCCGCGCTGAACCCGGCCGATGTCGTGGCGTTGAGCGGCACTATGCGCGCGGTGGCTGAGCTGGACTTCCCGCATGTGCCCGGCAGTGACTTCGCGGGCACAGTGACCAAGACGGGCCCGGGGGCCGGCCCCGGAGCCGGCCGATTCGCCGTGGGTGACGAGGTGTTCGGCATGGCGCTGCCGCGCGGCTCGGCGGCCCTGGCGGCGATCGTGTCCTCGCCACCGTCCCTGACCACCGGCACACTGGCCGAGTACGCCGTCTTCGATGCCGACACCCCGGCGGTGGCGCTGCGCCCGCCGGCCCTGCCCGCCGAGCACGCGGCAGCGCTCGCGCTTGTGGGCCTGACGGCTCTGCCGCTGCTGCGGCAGGGCCGGTTCGCACCGGGCGAAAAGGTCCTTGTCATCGGCGCGACGGGCGGCACGGGCAGCGCCGTGCTCCCGGTGCTCGCGGAGGCGGGCGTGCATCTCATCGCCACCTCGACTCCTACCGACGAGGAGGCGATGCGTGCGCTGGGCGCCGCCGAGGTGATCGACCACCGTGCGACCGACCTGCTGGACGAGACACTACGGCGCTATCCCGACGGCATCGACGCCCTGGTCAACCTGGCCCTGCCGGGAACGGAGCTGCCGCCCTTCGCCCGCGCGATCCGGCCCGGCGGCCGGCTGCTGAACATCGCCCACCCGGCACCCGACCCCGCCGACTTCGACCTCGAACACCTCACCGTGGAGACGCTGTTCACCCACGCGGAACCCGGCGACCTGGACACCCTGGCCGCCAAAGCCGTGACCGGTACGCTGCCGGTCTCCATCGGCCGCCGGTACAAGCTGGCCGACGCGGCGCGGGCCTACACCGACCTGCGAAACGACCACACCCGAGGCAAGTGGATCGTCCACATGTGACACGCACCGTGTCGGTCATGGTCGGGGCCGTCGGCGAGGTGTTCGGCCTGCCGGGCGGCTGTGTCGCTGTCGAGCGGGCCGGTATATCAGGTACCCATGCTGACTTCCTTGCGTATGGTCGCCCGCATACTCGCATCGGGCACTGACATTGATACTCGTGAGCGGGTTCCGATTACCTTGCCGGATCCGAACCACCCCCTCCGCGGCAGCTTCCCAAGGTCTGTGCCAGATCCGGGTTCTCGGGGATGTTGTCGGCCGGCGTCAGTGTTGAGCGAACCGGCGAAGGGCGTCGAGTACGGGCGGCGCGAGCGAGTTCGGGTGGTCGGTGTCGTGCAGCAGATGGTCCACTCCCGGCAGCGTCACTCGGCCCGGTCCACCGGTATGCGCGTGGCGTAGGGCGGTCGCCAGGGCGTTCGTTGTGACGCAAGGGACTTGGGCATCGTGCGTGCCGCATGTCAGCAGCACCCTGGTTCCGGGCTGGAGTGCGGCGACGGTGTCCGGTGGGTAGACGGCGTCGTCGCTCTCCACGAACCGGGCGTTCGGTCCTTGGAATGCCTCGAAGAGTGTGGCGATCGCAGGAGGCAGATCGGTGGTGTCGACCGGTCGGTGTTCCCGAAGAGAAACGACGGCGGCATCGGTGGCTGCGTTGACGGCGCGTTGCTGCTCCCGTGTGAACTGGCCCTGCCGGGTCGCTTCGGCGACTTGGGCCTTGAGTTGGAGCGTGACCAGGTCCAGCATGCGGATTGCCTGCGGTTGTAGAAGCGCCAGGCCGGTCGGACGCGGGTGAACGGTGCCGCCCAGCAGTAGTCCCGTCATCGCGCCTTCGCTGTGTCCGACGACCAGCAGGGCGCGCGCGTCGGTTTCCGGCTGATCGCGCAGCGAGTTGTAGGCGGCCCGTGCCTGGCGGATGAATGCCGGGTAGTCGAGTTCTTCCGGGTGGTCCTGGTAGGCGCCGAGTCCGGTGCGGCCGGTGCCGTACTTGTCGAACCGCAGGGTGGCGATTCCGTCCCTGTCGAGCGCGTCGGCCAACTGGGCCAGGGTGTGCGGTGCGGACCCAGGCGGTTGGTTGCCGTCGCGGTCGGTGGGACCGCTGCCGGGCAGCAGCAGTGCCGCCCGCAGCCGTTGCCCCGCACGATGCTCGGGAACGTGCAGGGTGCCGTACGCGGTCGTTCCGTCGGACGTGAAGACGACCTCGCGGTCGGCGGCAGGCACGAGACCGGGCGTCGCCCCGGCCAGCGTGGCGGTGCCGACGGCCAGAGCCATCAAGGCGGCTGCCAAGTGGCGAAACATTGGCCTACCTCCGTCAGACAAGGGCGTTCTCGACCAGGGCAACAGTCGCGCGGGGGTCGTCGACCTGGACAACCAGGCGTGCGTACTTCTCGTCGGCGAGTTCGACCACGACGGCCTTCGACGGATCCTTGACGTCCCAGAACACCTTGTCACCATCCTGATGGAATGTGCCTGCGGTGATCACACCGGGTACGTGGGAGCCTGGCGCGCGGATCCCCTTGGGGTCGGTGGCAATACCGGGGTCGGCGGTCGCACCACGGACGTTGGCCAGCGGGATGGTCAGGCGGCCCTTGAAGGCCCAGAGTTTGTCGAGACCCTCCAGCACGACGACGAGGTCGTCGCCGACGATACGTATCAGTGCCATGTCAGGTTCCCTTTTCAGGTGAGGGGGCCGAGGCGCTGGGTCAGCGCGGCGGCGACTTTGTCGGGGTTGCCGCGCAGGAGGAGGCCAAGCGCGGCGGCTGTGAGGGCGGCGGCCAGGTCGGCGGGAACGCCGAGTGCGTCGGCGATCGCCTGGTCGACGGCGGTCAACGCGGCCGTCACCTCGAAGGCGACCTCCTCGTCGACCGGTGCGCGTTCGATCGCCGCGAGGAGAAGCATGCCGAGGTCGGCCGACGTGACGAGCCGCAGCACGGCCCCTGCATCCGTTGCGCCGGCGAGGGCGTCGAGCAACGAGTGAACATCGTCGGCGAGGTGGCGGCGCAGAGCGATCAGGTAGAGGCCGCGCTTGCTGCCGAACGTCTTGTAGAGACTGTTGCGGTGCACGCCTAGGTGCGCGACGAGGTCGTCAACAGATACACCGTCATACGCGCGCCTGCCGAACAGATCCACGGCCGCACGCACCGCTTGGTCCTCGTCGAATGCTCTCGGCCTGCCCATGACCACTACGATAGGCAGTTAAGGAACGATCAGTCAAGAACGATCGTTCCTTAACAGCGGATCTCTTCCCGAGGCGCGGTCTTGCAGCAGTTGCGGACGCCCCGAGACCGCGGCACCGCGTCAAGCTGCTCGAGGAAACTCGTCCTCGTTCGATCGCTTCGTTCCTTCGCGGGGTTTGAAGACCGGCGGCAGACCTTGCGGTTGAGGTGCCGCTGAACGCTGTGAAAGCCCATGCCGCGCGAGAACGGACCGCCCTCGCGATCTCCGCATTCGAGACGACGTCCGCGAACAACTCGAGCGCCCGAACACGACGCGCCTCCGCCAACTGAGGCCGTGACAAGGGAGAAAGAGAGCAGCCCCTGCCTGAGAGCTGCAGCCAGGGGCTCTGCGAGAAACCCGAAGGCGCCACCCGGCATTGCCCTTGCTCTCCGAGCCGGTGTGATGAGTAGTCGTTGCGGGTCAGGATGTTGGTGACGGCGCATAGTGGTGGGCAAGATCGGTGGCGAGGTCGCGGAGGTGAGCCCTGGCTTCGGTGGGGCTGTGCACAGTGATGGCGCTTCCGAACGGCAGGAGTGCTCGTACGTCCTCCAGATGCAGGAAGCGGATCGTTACCTTGTGGCCGGTGGCGGATTCTTCATGGTTGTCCCGGATGAGTCGTAGGCCGAAGATCCGTTGCGCTCGCTCGATCTGGGTCTGGTCGATGGTGGCGCTGACCTCTATCGCGTGGTTGTGTTCCCACTGAGCAATGAGCGCTGCAGCGACGGTGGCCAGGGTCTGGTTCTCGCGGATCCGTCGTGGCTGGTCGGCTTCTTTCCACGTCGTGATCCGTTCGAGTCGGTACATCCGTGGCACTCGGGCGCAGTCGGCGACGAGGTACCAGCTGCCGGCCTTGGCGAGCAGCCCGTAGGGATCCACGACCAGGTCGCGGGGGCATGGCTCGCGTGGGCTGTCGTACTCGATCCGTAGCCGGCGACCGCGCCGCACCGGGCCGATCAGCGAAGCCGGGGTCGTGCCGGACATACGGGCCTGGAGCCAGGGGCGGCTTTCCACGTGCACTACGTCGGTGAGCGGCAGGAGCTCATCAACTCGACGTGGCTGTGCGGCGGCGATCTTGGAGAGCGCGCGCCGGCTTTCGACCGATGCGTCGAGCTCCGCGCGTTGCTTCTCGTCCAGCCCGGTGAGCGACAGATGATCACGCTCGCCGGGTGTGAGTCGCGTGAGGTCGAGCCCGGACCCGGGCAGCATGGTCACGCCTCCGAGGCGGCCCCGTTGCGCGGTCACCGGCAGACCGGCGTCTCGGAGCCAGTTCAGGTCCCGGTTGACGGTGCGAAGGGACACCCCCAGCGCCGAGGCAAGTTCCTGTGTGGTCACGGCATTCCTCGATGCCAGGAGCAGCATCAGGGAGAAGAAGCGGTCTGGGGTCACACGCCAAGCTTTTCAGGAATTGCGACATGATGCGGCGCATATCCCGGTCAGGCTGGCGGATGCGTACCCACGACCTGCGAGAAGGAAGAACCATGACCACATCCGTCGTGTCCATCGTCTACGTCAACGACGCCCCCGCCGCAGCGCGTTTCTACGGAGACCTCCTCGGCATGAACCCCTCGTTCGAGACTCCGGGATACATCACCTTCGACCTCGGGCCTGGCGCTGACCTCGCTGTGTGGTCCGGCCAGTTCGAGGATCTGTCAGCGGACGTCCCGCGTACCAGTGAGGTGTGTCTGGCCATCGACAGTGGGCCCGACGAGGTCAACGCCATTTTCAAGCAGTGGCAGTCCAAGGGCGTCACGATCCTGCAGGAGCCGCATGATGCGGGGTTCGGGCTGACCTTCCTTGCAGCCGACCCTGACGGGAACCGTATCCGCGTCGCACCGAGGGACTGACACGCCGCAAGGCGGCAGGCGCGCACGACAGGTTTCGCGCCTGCTGTCGTCCGACTTCGAGAGGCCGACGAGTGCCCCACGCGAATGCGTCCCTGAGCGTCGAGGGCCGTAGGCGGCTCCCTGGTTCGGTTCAGAGGTGGTCAGCTCCGGCTCAACACGTGGACTTGACAGACAAGGCGTCCGAGTCGACGACTTCCGCAGGATCTTCGCCACCGACCTGGTCAACTCCGTGCGCGGATACCAGCAGGGCGGTTTGGCGCAGGGCCTGGTCGGTGAAGTACATGCCGTTCATCTCGGCCGACTTCAGCTCCGCGAAGCCCTTGGAGCCGACGTGCTCCAGAAGCCAACGTACCGGGGCGTTGGTCAGGGGAGGAGTTGTGCTGCATGCCGCCAGCTCGCTTTCGGCCCGAGGCGATGTGGAGTGATCGAGAAATGTCGGGGACCAGCACCGAGAACGGGCGAGCCATTCGGCGTGAGGGCGAGCGAGTCGTCAACGAGGTCGCGCAAGGGCTCCGCACGTTGGAGGACGGGACAACCTGGTTTGCCGCCCTCTCCCCGGCAGGACGGCAGGTGGTACTGCAGGAGGTCGTCGGTTATGCGATGCAGGCGCACATCACAACGGCGGACGGCCACGGGGGAGTCGCTCGGTCCGGAGTGAAGCCCACAGCTAACCCCTCGGTGATGATTTGCATGGACCCACCCCGCTACGGCTTCGCGGCACTCCCCGCTGACGAGCACATCAAAGCGTTCGGTGTCCTTCTTTCCGTGTTCTCCGTCGCCGACACCCGCCGCAGGCAGACCTGCTGCAAAGGCTCCTGCGGACACGTGTGGCACAACCTGCTACCGCCAGTTGAGAGGCCGTAGCCCAGGCCGCCGAGCAATGTTGAGAGCCGGTTCGCGCCTTCGACTCGTGCCGTTGATGCAGAGAAGGTCCAGCTCCGTGATCGCCGTGCCGGGCCCAGTCCGGTGATCGAGCTATGCGTATCCGAGCTCCGCGCCCTGCTCGCCGGTGCCGAGCGCGACCTGGCCGACCTCCTTGCGCCGGCTGCCGATTGGGTTTCCAGGCACCTGCCTGGCCATTGCGCTGCCGTCACAGCCGCCCTTGCCCGCGTTCTGGGCCTTCCCGCGTCGTCCCTGTCGCCGGAGCCGTAGGACGGTACGGGCTTCGCCGGCCACGAAAGCGGGCCCCTGAATTGTCATCGTGTGCGGGGCGGCCGCCCTCTTGCCGATGCTGCGGTCGCCTCGTGTTGACTTCGCCCCCGGCCGAATTCCGGCCGAAGTCCGGCCGGGTGGGTTGGTGTCAGCTGTCCGTAGGGGGAACCCGAGGATCGTTGATCAGGCGGCCAATTGGTGGCTGTCAGCCGGCGCGATGTACGAAGCCGGGTCGGCACTTCCACCCCTCGAAAGTCGATGTCGGGGGCGTCGGATACCGTGCGTCCGACGATGCACAGCGCTGGAGGGGACATGCCGTCCGAAGGAACAGCTTTCGCCGCGCTCATGGCGGCGATGTCGCCAGAAGACGGCGCCGATGAGCAGGTGGACTGGGAGGCGATGCGCCGGGCTTGGGGAGTCGATTTCCCCCGCGACTACATCGCCTTCATGAGCACATACGGATCTGGAGGCATCGCCGCCGCGCTGGAGGTCCTCACGCCCGAAGCGAGCACGCAGCCACAGGGCGGGCCGGGATTCGGGAGTATGGCCGGCGAGACGGTCATCATGCGTGAGCTGTGGGAGTCCGAAGGAGGGCCGGATGGGGTTGATGTCGGCCCTGACCACGTTCTTGCGTGGGGTGTCAGCTGTGGAGCTGACGTCCTGGGCTGGCTAACCGTCGGCGACGACCCCAGCAAGTGGCCGGTGATTGTCTGGGAGCGGCAGGGTTCGCCTCACTGGAAGATCTACGAATGTGGGATGACGGAGTTCCTCCGGCGCCTGTTCATCAAGGGGTTCGACGAGTGCCCGCTCAGCGACGCCTCCCTTTGGGGGAAACGCTCGCCGCGTTTCCTCCACTGGCGCGAAGAACAGCGACTCCGGGAGTCCGGCGTCGACCCCTATACAGGTGAACCCGACCCTTACTTCGGCATGGACTTCAGCTGAGTCCTCCCGACACCTCGCCGACAATCGCCCCGCTGAGACCAGTCCAGCGGGGCGATCCCGTCTTCCACGACGGCAAGGCTGGGGGTGGTGGTGTCAGAACGGCGGCTCGTCCCAGGTCGGTATGGGCGGCCGGATGCGCAGTGTTCGGTGGGCGAGCGCACCGTGGGACGGCTGGGATATGGCAGCCAGGTCGGACATGTTAGGGCAGCCTGGGCCGTAGGCGTCCGGATGCGGCCAGACCGGCGTGGGCACTGTCCGGCGCGTTGCTCCGTACGGTGTTGTCCGGGCGCTTGGCCGGGCTCTGGCGGTCCGTTCCAGCGCGGTTGCGGCCTGCGCGGGTCAGGGTGCGTCCTGTCGGTCTTCCGGCTTGCCGGCGTGGGTCTGTTGGTGGTCGCCGCGTGCCGCGGCGTCGAGTAGCTGCAGGCCCGTTTCCTGGGAGGCCTGTTGGGCGTGGGCGAAGAAGTGGGTGCGGACCGAGTGGGTGTGGTGGGGGAGTGCGGAGGTGTAGGTGGCGCGGCCTGCGGGGGTGAGGGAGACGGTCATGAGTCTGCCGTGGCCTGCGGATGCGCGGTTGATGAGGTCGCGGCGTTGCATGCGGGTGAGTTGGTGGGAGAGCCGGGTCTGGCTCCAGTGGACGAGTTCACCGAGGTGTTTCTGGGGCATCTGGCCGTGCTCGGTCTCGTGCAGGCGCGCCAGGATCTGGAAGTCCGCTCCGGACAGGCCGGTTGTGGTGAACAGGTCTCGTTCGACCGCTGAGACGACGTTCTCGCTGAACTGGAGGAAGGCCCGCCAGATTTCCTGCTCCCGGTGCGAGAGAAGCCCGGGCGGGGCGTCGTTTTCCATGGTGTCCCTTGCTGTGTGCAGTGGCGAAGAGTACCGTCAACACTACAACTTGACATGTCAAATTGACGAGTCAAGTCACATGAATATGAGGTGTGACTGGTGCGGACGGTAGCGGTGCTCGGGACTGGCGACTCCGGTTCGGCGATGGCGCGACGACTGCGGGAACGCGGCTTCCCGGTCCGCGCGTGGAACCGGACCGAGGCCCGCGCGAGGCCGCTGGAAAGCGACGGCGTGGCGGTGTTCTCCACCTCTGCGGAGGCGGTGCGCACCGCCGAGGTCGTCCTGGTCACGGTGTTCGACGCGGCCGCGGTGCTGGACGTGCTCGGGCAGATCGCCCCGTCCCTCGAACCCGGTGCGGTGGTGGCGCAGTGCGCGACCGTCGGCGGTGACATCGAAGCAGTCGTCGCCCGCGCGGGGGACCTCGGTGTGTCCCTTCTCGATGCGCCCTTCCTGGGCAATCCCGGGCCGGCCCGGCGGGGTGAGCTGACGATCATGGTGGCCGGTGCCACCGAACACAAGCGGCTGGCCGGGCCGGTCTTCGAGGCGCTCGCAACCAACCTTCTCGACGTCGCCGAGCGACCGGGCGGCGCGAGCATGTTGAAACTGGCCTGCAACACGTGGCTCTTCGGCATGAACGCGGTGGCTGCGCAGGCCGCCGTCCTGGCCGAGTCCTTCGGGCTGGACTCCCGGCTCTTCCTGCGCGCCGTAAGCGGCTCGAACGCCGACAGCGCGTACCTGCACTACCGCTCGGCCCAACTGGTCGGCGCGAGCGACGCGGTGCTCAGCCCGGTCCGCGCCGCGGTCAAGGATCTCGCCCACATACGCACCGCCGCGGCGTCGGCGGGAGTACCGGACCTGCTGTTGGCGAGGGTCGAGCAGATCTATACCCGCGCCGCAGGGGCCGGCCTCGGCGACCAGGACCTGACCGCGGTCCGCGCGGTCCTCAACGGGCAAGCGTCATGACGCGACAGAGCGTGCAACCGGCCATCCTGGACAAGGTCCACCATCTGAAGTCCCGATGAGCGATACGGTCCAGAGCCTGGCTGGCCTGACTGAGCAGGAACAACTCGACCACCTCCGCCGCTGCCTCAGCGACCATGCGCTGCCCCCGGGAAGTCCGCTCATCCGCGCCGTCCGCCTGTACGGACAGCAGGTCAGCCGCGTCGTCGATTCACTACCGACCGCTACAGAACCCAGGACGGCCGCGCGTACTTCAGCTGTGCCCACCACCTCGACTTGCTTCCATCTACCCTGGCGGCCCTGCTGGAGCAGCAGATTCGCGCGCCGCGGCTCAGTGACATCCTGGCGCCGACGAGTGCTCGCACGTACCTCTTCCCCGGTCGGCCTCCGAGCAGACCCCGCACCGGGGCATCGGTGCTGACCCTCATGCGTGCCGACGGGCTGCCCATCCTGAGCGCCCGCAACACCGCCATGATCGAGGCGGTCACGGAACCCCACCGGTATCGTGAGCGACCCGTTCGGCATCACCGCCTCCACCCGCCCATCGGTGGGGCCAACTGGCAAGTGGGAGCTGGCCGGCTACCTCGCCGCCCGCAACGCCGGCGGCGAGGAGAGATGAGCTCGTGCGGGACTGAACCCACACGTCCGTCGGCCCGGAAGCTGGCTCTGCATCTCAGATCAGGCCTCTGATTCAAGCATGTGGTGCTCGGCGTTGCGGTTGTCACTGGAAGGACTGGCGCACCTGCTCTTGCAGGGTGGTCAGCCTGATGTCGGGGTATCGGCCGTTCTCCAGCGCGGTGAAAGTGGGGGTGGTGGCGACGACGAGTTGGTACCAGAGGCCGATCGCCGCTGTCGGGTCGTGTTCGTTGCTGATCGCTTCGCGCAGTTCGTCGAGGGTGCCGCGGCTCTTGACGGTGTAGGTGCGTCCGGTGGCGCGGCTGATCTCTTCGGCGATCTGCTCAGGGGTGGCCTCGGTGGCGGCGAAGGTGCGCACGCCCGCGGGTGCGGTGTCGTCCAGGGCCAGGCGGGCGGTCAGTCGCGCGGTGTCCTCGACAGTGGTCATGTTCGAGGGTTCGCTGCCGGCGCCCCAGCAGGTGACGGTCTGATTGCCGTGGTCCACGATGCCGCCTGTGGGACTGACCATTTTGTCGAGGAAGCCGCCGGTCAGGACATGCAGCACCTCCAGGTCCAGGGTGTCAATGATCTCGTCGGCCCGGCGCCTCGCGGCGAACATGGGAGCACCCGGATCGGCCGCGAAGATGTCGATCGCGAAGTCCGAGGGGATGAACCGCCGCACCCTGCTGCGCTCGGCAGCCCTTGCCAGCCTCACCTGCCCGTCGGTGACGACGCTGTCGCCTCCCTGGACCGCGCTGACGACCACGGCCACACCGGAGGTGGCCTCCGCGAGGGCGCCGTCATCCTGGAGGTCCCCGGGAACCACGACGGCCCCTTGTGCCACCAGATCGTCGATCCCGGCCTTCTTGGCGGGGTCGTCGAGGGAACCGTCCCGCACCAGGAGACCCAGTTTTCCGCCCTGTGCGACGCCGGGTTCGTCAAGCAGATGATGGGCGATGCGTGAGCCGAGCATTCCGGTCGCCCCGGCGACGAGAACGTTGACCATGAGTCCTCCTGTGAGGTGGGTTTACTCCGCAGGTGGGCGGGAGCGGGGGGCGAGACCCCATCAGGGGCCTTTGTGGGAACGCTTGCGTACGTTTCCCGGCGGTGCACGCTGAGCGTGCACCGCTCAGGGGTACCGGCGCGGCGGGTGAACCGGACGACCGGGATGACCCGGTCGGTGACGGTGTCCGCGTACGTGCTGAAGGCGGGTGACTGCCGAGCGAAACGGGCGTAGGCCCTGTCGCGTTCAGTTCCGGTGAGTTCCTCGGCCGTGACCGGAACCGTGCGCACGCCGTCGGGAGCGGGCACCTCGATGTTGATGTCGGGGTGGGCGCGCAGATTGCGCACCCACGCCGGGTCCTTCTGAGCGCCTCGGGCGGCCGCGGCAACGAACCAGGCTTCCCCGTCGGACAGCGACAAGGCGGGCCTGACGCGTTCCTGGCCGGTCCTTGCTCCGATGGTGTGCATCAGAATCAGATTCGACCTGAATCCGGCGGAGCTCACGTGGCCGTTGCCGGCCCGGAACTCGGTAATGATGCTGTCGTTGAGATCGCGGTACTGGTCCACGAGAACCTCCTGGGGATGGTGATACCGGCCGTACCGGCAGCACGGCCCGCAGGTTGGTTCCCCTGTGCCGACCCGCATCCCTCATAACTGTACGCGAACGTACAGTATTCCCGCCCTTGCGGCGTCCGGCCGAGGCCGTGAATGTCATCCGAGGCGCTGTGAAGTGTGCCCTGAGCTGCCCCGGTCTTCCCCCTGCTGGTTCTCCAGCAGGGGCAGCAGGACGCGGTCCACCAGGCGCTCCTGTTCGTCGCGACCGGGTACCTGGCCGGTCAGGAGGGCGTCGAAGAGCAGCTGTCCCAGGGTGAGCTTGAGGCATGCGGGCACGTCGGCCCCCGGCCGCAGTTCTCCGCGCCGGGCGGCCTGCTCGGCGATCGCCGAGCCGATCTCGCGGCTCGTGTGCTCCATCTGGGCGCGGGCCGCATCACGCAGACCTTGGTGGTCGCGTACGGCTTCGACCAGGCTCACCAGCGAGACGCCGTTCTTGCCGCGCAGTGCGGCGGCCACCTCGCCCGTCGTGGCGAGCAGGTCCTGGCGCAGGCTGCCGGTGTCCGGGGCGAGCACGGTGCGCCCTTCCGACTGCCGGCGAAGTGCCTCGGCGACCATCTCGTCCTTGGTCTTCCACTTGCCGTAGATCGTCGCCTTCGACGCGCGGGCGCGGGCTGCCACGGCGTCGAACGTCAGCGCCTCGAAGCCCGCCTCGGCCACCAACTCCAGCGTGACCGCCAGGATCGCGTTCTCGCGGGCGCGGCCCCGCTTCGGCGAACCTGTGGGCGCGGAGCCCTCGGCGGGCGGTTTGGGGGAGGGGCTGGTGGGAGGCACGGGATCACCTTACGGCTGGTGGTGGACGGAGGGGCGGCGGCTCGCGGGAATAGTGAACGGTGTCGTACAGTTCCACCGAGCGAGGTTCTGTACGTCAGCGTACAGAAATGGCCGCTGCTTCGTGTGGCGGCGCTCACCGATCTCACTTTTCTTGGAAGGCACCGCCATGACTACCGCTTTTGACCCGATCAAGGTCGGCCCCTACGAGCTGAAGAACCGCATCGCCATGGCTCCGATGACCCGCAGCCGCGCCTACGGCCCCGATCGCAGCCCCGCTCCGATGGCCGCCGAGTACTACGCCCAGCGCGCCACCGCCGGCCTGATCGTCACCGAGGGCACCCAGCCCAACGTCATCGGCCAGGGCTACCCCTTCACCCCCGGCCTGCACAACGACACCCAGATACAGGCATGGCGCCAGGTCACCGACGCCGTGCACGCCAAGGGCGGTGTGATCTTCGCCCAGCTCATGCACACCGGCCGCATCGGTCACCCCGCCAACTACGACACCCCTCTCACCCCTACCGGCCCCTCCGCCGTCCGGGCCGCCGGGCAGACCTTCACCCCTGAGGGCATGAAGGACTTCGTCGTACCCACCCAGATGACCGCCGACGACATCCGCCAGACCGTCGAAGACTTCGCCACCGCCGCGCGCAACGCGATCGCCGCTGGATTCGACGGCGTGGAGATCCACGGCGCGAACGGCTACCTGCTCCAGCAGTTCCTGTCCACCAACGCCAACACCCGTACCGACGAGTGGGGCGGCAGCCCCCGCAACCGGATCCGCTTCACCACCGAGGTCGTCGAGGCTGTCGCGGCCGCGATCGGAGCGCACCGGACCGGGCTGCGCATCTCCCCGGCGAACCCCTTCAACGACATCATCGAGGACGACTACACCGAGACCTACCCCCTGCTCCTCGAAGCCATCAACCCCCTGGGACTGGCCTACCTCCATGTCATGGAGACCGTGGCCCCCGACCTCACTCCCGTCCTGCGCGAGCAGTGGAACGGCGTCTTCATGCTTAACCCCGTCACCCTCGGCTCGCGCACCGGCGCCGAGCAGTTGCCCCTCATCCAGGATCGTGCGGCCGACATCCTCTCCTTCGGCCAGCTCTTCATGGCCAACCCCGACCTCCCGCACCGCCTCGCCACCGGAGCACCCCTCAACGAAGCCGACATGAGCAAGGCATACGGCGGCGACGCCACCGGCTACACCGACTACCCCACCCTCGGGGGCGCCTGACCCCTGAACCCGGCCGCCTGAGCCTGAGCCCGAGCAAGTTGAGGGAGACGGAGAAGGGGGCCGGCCCACTGGGTCGGCCCCTTCCTGTTTCATCTGTCGGCTCAGGCTATGCGTCAGCCGATTTTGGACCAGTTGCAGGTTGTCGCTGTTGACGTGCAGTGCTCAAACCCGGGCAGGGTCGGTAAGAACCCATCAGCGTCCAGCATGCGCCACGACGGAGCGGGGAACGATGTGAACGCCCGCTGATCCTGCACACTTGAGATCGCCGCGCGTGCACACCGCTCCGTGCCGGTGGGCCCGTTTGCTGCCGTGCGGGTGTCCGCGAGGATCCCGAAGTCGCGGATCCGTCGTCCAGCTTGTCGGTGAGCACCTGGGCGCACTTGCTGCCGGATGTCACCAGGTTCACGCTCTTCGGGTAGCCGCCGGTTTCGTGTGTCGAAGCCATCGTGAACTCGTCGCAGTCGACCGACCCCACCGACGCATCGGATTGGTGCACGCTCCAGGTGCTGTCGCACCCGCGGGCACGGCGGCTGTCCGACAGCCGCGGCGCGGACAGCCGCGGCGCGGACGGCCGTGGAGCCTGCCGCTGGAGGACCGCGTACTGCTGGTCGCGGCGTACTGGCGCACGGACTTGACGCTGCGCCAGCTCACCCCGCTTTTTGGCGTCTCGAAGTCCGCCGCTGACCGGATCATCGACCATCTCGGCCCGAAGCTCGCACTCCGGCCGCGCCAGCGGTTCGCGAAGGACACCGTGCTGATCGTGGACGGCACCCTGGTGCCCACGCGCGACCACACGGTGGCCGAGCAGTCGAAGAACTACCGCTGTTCCACGAACCATCAGGTCGTCATCGATGCCGATACCCGCCTCACGTGGTCGTCGGCCAGCCGCTGCCCGGCAACCGCGACGACTGCAAGGTATGGGAGGAATCCGGCGCGAAGGGCGCCGTCGGCAAGATGACGACCATCGCCGACGGCGGCTATCCGGGCACCGGCCTGGTGATGCCGACCGCCGCCGCAAGGGCGAAGAACTGACCGACTGGCAGAAGACACACAACACCTCTCACAAGCAGGTCCGGGCCCGCGTGGAGCACGTCTTCGCCCGCATGAAGTGCTGGAAGATCCTGCGCGATTGTCGGCTCAAGGGCGACGGCGTCCACCACGGCATGCTCGGCATCGACCGCCTGCACAACCTCAACTTCGCCGGACAGACGGCAGCCGCGACGGCCCGAGACACCCTGGCCACGTCGAAGATCATTTACGGTACAGCCCTTGGGGCGTGGATCTCGTTGTTTTCCCGGCTCAGGCGAAGGCCGCGGCGCGTTCGGTGATGAAGGTGTGCAGGCTGCGCGGGGCGGTGCCGGTGAGGGTCGCCACGTCGCCGGTCAGCCAGGCTGCGTCGCCGTCGGCGATCAGACCGAACGCTTGGGCGTTGGAGATCGCGACGGGTTCTGGGACGCTCGCCTTGATCATCGCCGCCCGGTGTTCGTCCGGACTGATCTGGCGGTACTCGATCTCGTGTCCCAGTGTCGCGGAGAGTTCTTTGGCGATGTCGATGTAGGTGATGAGGGCAGGGCCGGTGAGCCGGTAGGTGCGGCCCGCGTGCTCGGCCGGCGCGGTGGCGATGGCCGTCGCGGCGGCGGCGACGTCCCGGGCGTCGATCATCCCGACCTGTCCGTCGCCCGCCGACATCACAAAGCCCCGCGTCTGTCGGATCATCGGGGCCAGCGCGAGCAGGTTCTGCAGGTACGCGTTCGAGCGCAGCAGCGTGTGCGCCACGCCGGTGGCCGCGAGGTGCGCCTCGATCCGCGCCTGTCCACGCCGCCGGTCGACCGGGGAATCGGCTGACGCCTTGCTGGTGATCTTGACAATGTGCGATACACCCTGCCGGACCGCGCTGTCGATGACCGCGATCTCCTGGGCCGGCACGGCCGGGCTGACCAGCACGACGGTGTCGATGCCGTGCAGGGCCGCGTCCAGTGTGTCCGGGAGGTCGAAGTCGCCGGTGACGATCTCGATCTCGTCGGCGAGGCCGGTGCGGTTCGTCACACGGTCCGGGTCGCGGACCAATGCCCGGGCGGGCTGGTGCCTTGCGGACAGCAGCTGCACGGCTTCTGACCCGACCGTGCCGGTCGCGCCGGTAACCAGAATCATGTTGTTTCCCTCAAGTTTGGTCGATTGCTGCAAGGACAGTGACGAACGGTCAGAGCGTGGCGACGCGGCCCGCGTCAACGGCGAGGACGGCTCCGGTGATCGGCCGGGCGTCCTCACCCGCGAGGTAGACGATGACGCGGGCGACCTCGTCGGGTTCGTTCGCCCGGCCCAGCGGGCTGGCGGCCGCGAGGGTGTCGAGCAAGTCGCCCATGCTCTGGGTGATCTCGGTCCGGCTGGGTCCGAGCGCGACGGCGTTGACGCGCACGCCGGCCGGGCCGAATTCGGCCGCCCAGGAGCGGGTCAACGCCTCCAGGGCCGCCTTGCTCGCCCCGTAGGCGGCCATGTCCTCGGCCCCACGGGTGGCGACCATGGTGGAGACGTTCACAATCGCCCCGCGACCACGTGCGGCCATCTGCGGAGCCAATGCCGCGGTGAGGAAGAACGGGGCCCGGACGTTCACCGCGCTCATCGTGTCGAAGGCCGCGTCGGTGGTCTCGGCGGTCGGGCCCAACTCCCAGTAGCCGGCGTTGTTGACCAGTACGTCCACCTCGCCGGCCTCGGCAGCCAGGCGTCGCACTTCCTCGGGTGCGGCGAGATCGGCGCGAATGAAGCGCCCGCCGGTCTCGGCGGCGACCTCCTTGCCCCGGTCCTCGTCGCGGCCGGTGATGATCACCGAGGCACCGCGCCGGCTGAACAGTTGCGCGGTCGCCCGGCCGATGCCCGAGGTTCCACCCGTGATCAGGACCGTTGTCAACTCAGTACTCACTCGCCACCCCTTAGATTGGATCGACCTATCCAATCTAAGGCGGGTAGGATTGGATAGGCAAGTCCAGTCTTGAGGGGGTTCAATGCCGACACGAGCAGCGCCGCAGGAGGAGCCCAGCACGCGGAAAGGGCGTGAGACGCGCGAGCGGATCGTCGCGGCCGCAGCCGACCTCATGTACCGCCGCGGCGTGGCGGGCACCAGCACCCCCGCTGTCCGCGATGCCGCCGGCGTCAGCTCGTCGCAGATCTATCACTACTTCGCCGACAAGGACGACCTCACCCGCGCGGTCATCGCATTCCAGTCCGAGGCGATCCTGTCCCACCAAGCACCGCTGCTGGCCAGGCTCGACAGCATCGAGGCGCTGCGGTCATGGCGCCAGGTGGTGGTCGACGCCGCCCGCCGGCAGAACGGGGCCGGGGGCTGCCCGCTGGGCACCCTGTCCAGCGAGCTGTCCGACGACCATCCGTGGGCGCGCGACGCTCTGGCCGCCAGCTTCACCATGTGGTCCGAAGCGATCCGCGCCGGCCTGGCCGCCATGGTCGACAACGGCTCCCTGCGGCCGGAGACCGACGCGAGCACGCTGTCCCTCGCCTTGTTGGCGGCAGTGCAGGGCGGGCTTGTCCTCGCGCAAGCACAGCACACCACCGAGGCCCTCGAAGCGGCCCTCGACGCCGTGATCACCCACATTCACGACCACGCCGTACCGCCGGCCTGAACGTGCAGTTCGGCTCTGCCCGATTCGCGCAGAAGCGCCACCCGCCGCACCCTGGGGCGTCTCGGGTCCAGTCGCCGATCGACGTGCTGTTGATCCGAAAGAGTGCGGGTCCGGGCACCTTGGCGGTGTCTGCGCCACCTGGCGCGGGACGCGTGGCATCTGGCGCCTTCAGGCCGGGAGGCTCTGGTCATACCGTCAGCTGGGCAAAACGGTCGGTGCGCACCAGGTGCTCGTCGTGGAACCGCTCCGTCGCGGGGCACGGACGAAACGCGGACGAGCACCAGCTTCTCCCCGAACGCCCTCGTTGAGTCAGCGGCCAGGGCATCCCGATGAACCGGGATCGCGGAGTGGTCCTCCCGAAGCCCTGGGTAAGGACCACTCCGCGACCACCAAAATGAGGAACGGCCCTGAAGCGGCGGAAACGTGGACGCGACACCTCCTTCGGCGGAAGCGCCGCGGGGTGTCGGTCACCGCTCGACCGCTTGGTTACGACACGGACGCGGCGTGCTTCGGGCGGCGGCCGGCCACGAGTACCGGGCCGCCTGGCGCCGTGGCAATCTGGCGCAGGTCCTGGAACCCCAGGTCGCTCAGCGCCTGTTTCATCCGGTGTGAGGTCGTCGCGCTGCCGCCGTTGCGCGCCGCAGTCCAGTCGGCGACGGCTGCGAGCAGCGGCTCGGGCGGTGCCGGGTTGGTGCCGGCCACCAGCCATCCTCCGTCCGTGAGGGCAGCCGTCACGTGAGGGAGGCAGGCGTTCAGCGCGTCGTCGGACAGGAAAGGTGCGGGCAGCCAGATCAGGTCGTAGAGATCCCGTTCGCGCAGATCGACAGCATCCTGATGCCGCACCTCGACTCGGTCGGCGGACTCCGGTCCAGCCTTGACCAATTCCTGGCCGGCCAGCCGGATCGCTCGCTCCAGGCTGTCGATCCCGGTCACATGGACGTGCGGCAGGTCCTGGGCCAGCGCGAGGGCGAGCGCGCCGGTCCCGGTGCCGATGTCCAGAATGCGGCTGCCCGTGGTGGCGAGTCGGTCGGCGAGTCCCGGCAGGGAGGGCACGAGACGCGTGGCGAGCGCGTGCCCGGTGCCCGCGGAGGCGCGTCCCTGATCGAGCAGTACGTTGTCGCTCTGCCCGTCCCACCCCGTGACGGCCTCGCCGGCGGCGGCGGCGACCGCCTGCCGCATCGAACTGAGCCGGGCGGACGCCATGTTGGAGGAGGCGGGACCGAGCTGCAACACGGGGGCGGCTGTCGCCTTCCCCCCGTCCCGTCGCACGACGCCGGCCGCTTCCAGCACTGCGGTACGCGCCGGGTCCGCCGCCAGAGCCTCCTCCAGTGAGCTCGTCCCGGTCTCCCGTAAGGTCGCGACCACCGCGGCCATCGCCCACACCTGACCTTCCAGTAGGGCCACCGGATCGCTCTGCTCGATGTTGTCGTTCATGACTCACTCCTTGTTTGAAAGACCGCGTTGGCAGCCACGCGCCCTACCGTCAGAATAACTGACGAATAAGTCAATCAAGCTGACTACATCACGGTGGAGTCGAAGCTTGTCGGCGCCCACCGCCCCGGCGGCCCGGGGCGAACCGGGGGCCGGGGGGTGGGGCGGCTCGGCGCGGTCGGGGCTACCGGGCGTAGGGGTCGGTGATTTCGCGGAGCTGGTCCAGGATCTGGTGCAGCAACGTGAAGTTGCGGGTGCCCAGGTAGGCCTTCCACTCCGAGAGGATCTCGTCGAGTGTCGCCGAGGCCACTTCGACTGCCCGCCGGCCGCGCTCCTCGATCACGATCAATCGGGCGCGCCCGTCCGTGGGGTCGGGGACCCGGCGGACGTAGCCGAGGCGTTCCAGTTGGTCCACCAGTACGCCGGCGCTCTGTTTGCTCATTTGTGCCTGGTCGGCGAGGTCCGTGAGGCGCGAGCCGTCCGGGGCGACGCGTTGGAACACCCGGCACTGGGCGAGGGTCCAGTCGTCGAACCCGGCGTCCTGCAGGGCCCGGAACATCCGATCCTCGGTGTACCGGTACGGGATGAACAGCGACGTCCCCAGATTGACCCGCTGCTCGTCGTCCATAACCACTTTCGGCTCCGTCGCCCACCTGATCCCACGAGGTTCACACCCTACGACAACCGCCGCCGGGCCGGATCGCCCGCCGATCCTGGCCTCAGCCTCGGGCTCGGTGGCGCGCCCGACTGCGCGCTCGCCATGTTCCGCACGCGCCCGCCCCCTCGGCCGCCGCACGCGGGTTGCGGTTGTCATGGCGTCGCTATATCAGTAAAGTAGTCAATATTACTGACTAAATTGGTTGTCGACACGATGGAGGAACAGGCGGTGCGGCCCACGGCCGAACAAGGCAGAGAGAACGCAGGTAGCGCGCTGACATCGACATCAAGCCCGGCGGGCGGCAGTTGCTGAACATCGCCGCGCAGGGCCTGGGCGAGCACTACTTCCGCGACAACGGCCGCCGCGCCCACGAGGCCCCCCGGGAACGTATTTCCAGGTGCCTGCTCCCGTTCGCCTGCATCCGCCACGGTCATGCACTCATCTCACGGCCACACCGCCCGGCGACGCGGGGAACCCTGCACGGCAGGACCGTTGCCGGCTGTCAGCGTTTGATGCGGCTGCGGACAGCAAGGGCCGCGAGACCAAGGAGGACGGGCTCGGTAAGGCGGGACGCCATCTCGGTGTAGGTGCCGGTGGTCGTGAGGCCCTGGCCGGAGGAGCGGAAGACCACGGAGTTGACGACGACACGCAGACTTTTCTCAAATCGTCCACTGGTCAGTCGGCGATGAAGCGGGCCTGTGGGATTGGCCGGGTCGGCATTCGTGGTGGTGAGTACGACGTGTCGACCGGTGAGGTCGCCGGTGCTGCGCGTGGGGGTGTCGCCTTGGGGCAGGCCCCAGAGCATCATGAGAAGCACTGTCAGTGTCATGGCGGCCAGGAGCCAGCCCAGAGCGCGGGATGCGCGCAGGCCGTAGCCGGACAGGGCCCAGTAGAGGGTCAACAGCCTCCGTTCGCCGCGAGGAATGTCGTCGGCGTGACGGCGCATCTCCATCTCGCCGTAGTAGAAGTCGGCCGCACCGGGCTCGTGTTTGCCGTCTTCGAACGACTTGCGCAACTGCCGGTACACCGGGGCAAGGGCCGCCGGCGTCAACACCTCTCGCCCCTGGGGAGCTGGCTCCCAGCCGTCTGCGCCCACCTGTCGTGAGGCCCGCCAGTGGTGTTCTTCTGCCAGTGTCCGCCGTGGTGTCCACCGCACCGGCCACACGCCGCGCCGTCGGAGACCGGCGGGGGCGGTGGCCAGACGGTACTGCCCTTCCAACCGCACCTGGTCGAGATGAACCGTGCCCGAGAACAGACAACGGGACAGGTCCATGTCGGTGAGCACCAGGTGCGCGGCGTCCACGCCCTGCAGGGAGGTCACCTGGGCCTGCGGGTCGGCATCGGCGAACGCGCCAGCCCCCGTGGCAGGCGGCCGACGGCGGGCGGCGATCGTCAAGGGATGGTCGAAGACCGCGTCACTCAGGTCCACTTCGGCGTAGCGAACCCAGACCCTGGCGGTATCCAGCCAGTGAGTCCGACGGCATACGAGCGACTTCGCGTCGATCTCGACCCTGATCGGAGACCCGAAGGTGGCCTCCGACAAATCCACCCGGTCGCCACGCAGCGGTCCCAGGAACGCAGCTCTCTCGAAAGACGCCGAGCGGAACTCGGCCTCACCGGCGAAGGCAGCCCATTCGAACACGACGTTGCCGGTGAAGGTGGCGGACCCGAAGTGCGCGTCCTGGCTGAAGGCCGTAGTGAGGAACCAGGCGGCGCCGGTGAAGTTGGCAGAGCTGAAGTCGGCATTCGCCATGAAATTCCCGTGGGTGAACCAAGCCTTGCCGGTGAAGGTGACCGGGGTGAACCAGGCGTCACGAGCGAAGGTGGCCGATTCGAACAAGGCGTCGCCGGAGAACGTGGCGGAGTTGAACACTGCATCGCCGTTGAAGGTGGCCGAGTCGAACGATGCCTCGCCGTTGAAGGTGGCCGAGTCGAAAATGGCTTGGCCCGTGAAAGTGGCCGAGTTGAACCATGCGTCGCCTGTGAAGGTCGCCGAGTCGAAGAAAACGTCGCCGGTGAAAGTGGCCGAGTCGAACCGGGCGGCACCGATCCTCAAGTGGCCGGTACCGGGCTCGGTGAACTGTGCGAGTACGTCGTCCAGGAGGCTCGAGCTGATGGTGACGCCGCACAGGTTCAACTCCCCGCCTGGCGCGAGGGATCCCAGATACGCGGTGCGTTCGGCCGGAGCGGCGTGTGCGAGACAGTTCGCCGATCCGGGGATGGTGATGCCACGGCACCCCACCGGATCCCCCGTGGACGAGTCATATCCGCAATGAGGCCAGCCGGGCGGTGAGGTTGTCGTCATGCACAGGTGTGTAGCTCTTCACAGATGAGCCGTGGGTACGGTCCGTCAACCTGTTACAACTCTGCGGCACGCTATCTGTTCAGGCATGGCTCGGATAGCCCGTGTGCATTCGGGACTTCGGTTCCTGACCTGAGATGCGCAATCGGTGCACACTGGCTGCGCACGGCGCGGAGCTTCTGGAAGGGCGGCGCCATGGAACGGGATGCGGGGGAGCACACGCCGTGTTCCTCAACCCTGGTTCTCCCGCGGTGGTCTGCATCTAGAGTCATTGGGAGCTGTGCTGACCGAGTTGTTCGATTCCATCACCCGGGGGAAATTGCCTATGCGTACTATGGCTCGCTTGTCCGCCGGCCTGCTGGCTGCCGCCGCGCTCACGGTGGGCTTCATGCCCGGCGCCTCCGCCGCAGAGCCCACCGGCATCACCCAGTTCACCACCCTCTGCATGGGCGGCTGTATCCAGTAGGACGCTCCGCACCGGATAGCTGTCTGAGGGAATTGGAAGGCCCGCCCGAAACTACTGGGCGGGCGCTCTGCTGTGCCCTGCAGCACCGCCCGAACTGGACGTTTCCGGCCGCCGCCTGCCGCTCTCGCCGTGCCGGGTCCGGGCCAGGGCTCCTACGAGGGCGACGAGCAGGTCCTGCTCGTCTCCTTCAACGACCCGCACGCCGACGCCGTCGCCCTGCACCGCGTCGGCATCGACGCTGCCGTCGCTGCGTGAGCCCGCCGCATCATCTACACCAGCCACCAGGGGGCCGGAGCGGACAGCCCGTTCCACACCCGGCCTTCGGCTGTCTGCTGGGCCCGTGGCAGCAGACCGGCAATATCATCGCCCCGGCCGACGGAACCCGTCTCCTGGACCGACCGCGCCGATGCCGCCGAAGCGGCAGCCGTCATCCTCGTCGTCGACCCCGGACCGTCGCCGGCCAGCTCGCAGCGGACAGCGACGCTGCTTCGACGCAGGCGCCGATCAGCGTGGTCAGGGCAGCGATCAGTCGTGCGTTGCGGCGTCGGCGCGGGTGTCGTACTCGGCGCGCGCGGAGTCGATGAGCGCCAGGTGTTCGGCACTCCACTCCAGGAGGGGCAACGTGGCCTCACAAAGCGTGCTGCCCATCGGGGTGAGCGCGTAGCTGACGTGGGGCGGCATGGCGTTGTGGACGGTGCGGGTGAGGATGCCGTCCCGTTCCAGATTGCGCACGGTGACGGTGAGCATGCGCTGGCTGATTCCGTCGACGGTGCGCTTGAGTTCGGAGAAGCGCTGCGGCCCTTCTCTGAGGTTGCACACGACCATAAGTGACCACTTGTCCCCGACCATGCCGAGGACGACGCGGAGCCGACTCGCGTCCTGCTGCTCCGGAACCGGCTCACTGTCCGTCACGGTCATCGTTACCTCCAAGGAACCATGGCACGGGAATGTGCCCTATTGCCCGGTCAGGGTCGGGCACACCATGATGATTGTGGTTCCCAAAGGGAACCGAGACGTGAATCGTAACCGCTGTTTTGTCGGTGCATCTCGATGCCTCGATGCCTCGACGCCTTGAGAAAGAAGATCGTTCCTGTCATGTCAATATTTCTACTGGTTCACGGTGCTTGGCACAGTGGACAGTCCTGGGAGCGCGTGGTTCCGCCGCTGGAGTCGGCCGGACATCGTGTGCTCGCTCCGTCGCTGACCGGCTACGGCGACAAGGCGCATCTGCTCAGCCCTGAAGTAGGACTCGACACGCACGTCGACGATGTCGTCCGGCTGATCGACGAAGCGGACCTCAGCGACGTAGTGCTCGTGGGCCACAGCTACGCGGGGGCGGTCATCTCGTCCGCAGCCAACCAGGTGCCGGACCGGATCGCGCACCTGGTGTACGTCGACTCGATGGTCCCTCAGGACGGCGAGACCCCGCTCGACACCCTGCCCGAACTGCAGGGCCTGATCGACCTGGCCGCGGAATCCGGTCGCCCGTGGCTCATTCCGCCGCCCCCGGAACAGCCGCCCCCGCTCGGCCTGTTCGGAGTGACCGACCCGGCCGACGTCGCGTGGCTGCGCACGGTGATCTCGGATCACCCGGTGCGCTGCATCCAGCAACCGGTCCGGTTGGACAACCCGGCTGCGAACGCGATCCCGCACACCCACATCCGCTGCAACGGCGGGAACGCGGAAGGCTTCACGCTGCCGCCCGTCCCCGCGCTACAGCCCAACGGTTCTCCGGCGCGCGTGTGGGAACTGCCGACCGGTCACGACTGTATGGTCACCATGCCCGGCGAGCTGAGCGAGTTGCTTCTCAAGGCTGCCGTCAGTCCCTGACACTCGCAGAGGATGTCCGGGCGCTCGGCCGGCCTCTGGCAGCGCGTTCCGCTGCGGTTGTGGCCTGCGAGGGTCAGGGAGCGGCCTGTTGGTCTTCCCGTTTGCCGGTGCAGGTCTGTTCGTGGTCGCCGCGTGCCGCGGCCCCTTCCGGCGCGCACGGCCGGAAGGGGCTCGGGAGGGTCAGGCTCGGTGGCTGTTCTTGCCGAAGGAGGGCGGGGCGTCGGTCGGGTCGCTGCCCCAGTGCCGGTCCGGTGTCGCCGCGAGGGAGAAGTCGAGGCGGCCGCCGGTGTGCGCGAAGGTGGCCGGCAGCCACGGCTTCGTGGAGCGGCGGCCGTCGACGCGTAGCCCCCGCACGTACGGCGCGTTCCGTGCGGCGTGGGGTGCGTGCACCTCGATGGTGCGGCCCGAGCCGAGTCGTACGGTGGCGGCGCGGAACAGCGGGCTGGCGAGGACCAGTTCGGCCCGTCCCGGCACCTGCGGGAACATGCCGAGTGCCGACCACACGTACCAGGCGCTCATCGTGCCGAGGTCGTCGTTGCCCGGCAGCCCGCCTGCCTCCGGGGTATACAACTCCGTCATCGCGCGGCGTACGACCTCCTGCGTGCGGTACGGCGCGCCCGCGTACGCGTACAGGTAAGGGGCCGGGATGTTCGGTTCGTTGCCCATCCAGGCGTACGGCTTGTCCATCCCGGCGTTGAGCTGGGTGAAGAAAGTGTCGAGGCGGGCGCGGACGGCATTGTCGCCGCCGAGTGCGTCGAAGAGGCCGCGCACGTCGAAGGGCACCATCCAGGTGTACTGCGCGGCGTTGCCCTCCACGAAGTTCGCGGGGCTCGCCGGGTCGAAGTCCGCGACCCAGGAGCCGTCGGCGTTGCGCCCCTGTACGTAGCCGGTCTTCGGGTTGAACAGCTTGCGCCAGTACTGTGCGCGCTGGTCGAAGGTCCGCGCGGTGCGCATGTCCCCGGTCTGCCGGGCGAGTTCTGCGATGGCGAAGTCGGCGGTGTTGTACTCCAGCGAGGTGGAGACCGAACCGTAGTGGTACTGCTCGTACGTCCGGTCGGCCGGCAGGTAGCCGAACTTCTGGAAGTCCTCGATGCCGGGCCTGATCCTGTTCGCCTTCGTGGCCTGCGCGACGAGCGCGTCGAGCGCTGCCCGCGTGTCGAAGTCCCTGGCCCCGAAGGCGTAGGCCTCGGCGAAGATCGGCGCGGCCGGGTCGCCGACCATGATGTACGACTCGTCGTTGGCGAGCGACCACTTGGGCAGTTGGCCGCCCTGTGCGTAGTCGTTCACCATCGACTGCATCATGTCGCTCGTCTCGCGCGGCGCGAGCATGGCGAGCAGTTGGATCTGGGAGCGGTAGACGTCCCAGCCCGAGAAGTTCGCGTACTGCGCGTGCCCGCGTCGCGTGCGGTGCGTCTTGCCGTCGAAGCCCGTGTACTCGCCGTTCGCGTCGGAGAAGACGTTGGGGTGCAGGAAGCAGTGGTAGAGCGCGGTGTAGAAGGTCGCGAGGTCCGCGGGCTCGCCGCCGTCGACGCGGATCGCTCCGAGCTGTTCGTTCCACGTGGCTCGGGCCCGTGCGCGCTGGGCCTTGAAGCTGCCGTGGTTCTCCGCGCGCAGGTTGGCGCGCGCGGCGGCCACGCTGGTGAAGGAGATACCCACCCGGGCCTCGGCCACCGGCCCGTGGAAGGTGACGTACGCGCCGCAGCCGGCCGTGCCGGTACCGGCGGCGCTCGTGCCGGTGGCGAGACACACGCCCTCGCTCGTGTCGTCCGTGTCGCTCTGCTGCGCCTCGCACGACGCCTTCGAACCGCCGGGCTGCACGGAGTCTCCGCTCCAGGTGCCCCAGGTCTTGAACGGCTGGTCGAACTCGGCCCAGAAGTAGACCTGGTAGGAGTCGGCCGCGCCGCAGAACATGCCGCTCGTGGCCGAGCCGCTGAGCGTGTTGCGCCCTACTCGCACCTCGGCGGCGCTCGTTCCGGCCGCCGAGCCCGAGACGTCCACGAGCAGGCTCGCCGTCTTGCCGCGCGGATAGGTGAAGCGGCCCGTCCCCGCGCGCTGTGTCGCGGTGAACTCCGCCTTCGCGCCGTTGTCCAGGTGCACTCCGTAGTAGCCCGGTGAGGCGGACTCCGCGTCGTGGGAGAAGGCCGAGGCGTAGCGCTCGGGTGTCGTGGCGGGCGAGGAGGTCACCTCGCCGGGAAACGGCATGAACGGGAAGTCGCCGAGCGAGTCGCAGCCGCCGCCCGAGATGTGCGTCAGGCTGAAACCGCGGACGGTCGGGGCAGCCCAGGAGTAGCCGCCCGGCTGCTTCTCGACCGTGTCCGGCCCCCAGGTGAGCATCCCGAACGGCGCGACGGCTCCGGGGTGGGTGTTCCCGGCTTGCTGAGCGCCGAAGACGGAGGGGCTGTCCTTCTGGATCGCCGTGCCCACGAACGGGTTCACGTGCCCGGCCAGGTCCCTGGAGCCGCCCCCGGCGCCCGCGCCCTTCGCCGGGTCGGACACCGCGCCGGCCACGCCACCCAGCAGCGGTGACTGCGCGAGCGCCACGCCCGCGCCGGTCACGGCAAGACCCCGCAGGAACGTCTTGCGCGTCAGGTGGGGCCCGCCCAGAGGTGCGTCCTGTCCCATGCCGCTCTCCATCTCCACGCCCTGCCAGTCCGCGCGCCACCGTCCGAGGGCTCGTGTCTGACAACGTTGTCTAGGGCGCGGAGGCGACCTTTCCACTCGGTTGATCACAAGTCAATGGATGTAACCGGCACGGAAGCGGCACGGAAGCGGCGCGGAAGGACGGGTCGCCGACTCGGCCCTCACGTCCGCCCGGCGCCGTGAGAGTGGGAGTTCGCCACCGCTGTACACACCGCACGGGACGCCGCATCGGGCGTGTGAGCGGACGTGGAATGATCCTACTGGCCTACTGGTGTTCGGAGATGACTATGATCTGGCCGGAGTGCGGGCGCTGACAGGGCCTCGTACGCCTCGACCGTACGGCTCAACGGGAACGTGCTGCCGCTCTCCGCGAGAACCAAGGGCTTGCGTGCGTGCATTTCCAGTGCCGTCACGATGAGTTGGCGCAGCATGTCGAGGCTGTCCGGATAGGCGTTGCCGCCCCCGAGCTTGGTGACGAACAGCCCGCGCTCCCTCAGGCCGGTCAGGTTCACGGTGGCAACGCACCAGAAAGCTGGCCGTGGTTGATCCCCTCGGGCGCCGCGAGCTGCTGCTCGGCGCTCAGACCGCCGCGATGTGCTGGCCGCACAGCGCGCCGGGTCGCACTGCCGTGGCGGGGGTGCGAAAGCCTGCCTGTCGAGGCTCGCGGGCATCTGGTAAACGGCCCCGCCGGACAGCTCTCCGGGGGCGGACGAGAGGTGCCGAGCCGGTACAGGGTGGCCTGGGGCGGTGCGGGCACCGTACCGGGGCCGTGCCGGTCCTCAAGGACCTGATTGATCAGCGGCAACAGACCGTTGACGATGCCCTTGAAGCGCCGCGCCGGCGGCGCAGCACCTCGCGGACGGTAGCCACGACCCGTTCGACGGCGCGCCCTTTTGGGGCTGGCCCGGCGGGGAAGTGCCGCTACGGCCAGGACGGTCCAGAGGAGGCCGGGGAGAGGGGCTCAATTTTCGACGCTTGCACCGTGCCTCGTGCGAAGCGGGATCTGATGATCGGCGGTGCGCGCTTATCCCCGCAGGGTTCGGGTAGCAGGGCGCTATGACTGTCGTGAAGCGTGTTGCGCTTCCTCCTCGCGCGGTGCGTCAGCTGAGGCGCGTCCGTTCTGTCTACGCGGTGGGGACACTCCTGTCTGTGCTAGGCCTCGTCTTGCAGCAGGACAGGTCGGCAGGCCGCCAGGCCGGGATCGCAGGTGCCCTCCTGGCCGTATTTGCCGTCCTGCTGGCCTGGACTGTGGTGCAACTGTGGCGCCACCACAAGGTCGGCCAATGCAGTACAGCTAAAAGGATGACCCGCACCATCTGACGCTCCACCGCCGACACCAGCTCGCCGAAGCCGCCGCCAGCTCGCTCTCGTCCTGCGCGGCCGCCGCCGCGACCCTGGCCTCGACGAGGACACGGTCCGCGCCGGGCTCGCGACGTACTGCTTTGGAGATCAGCGAGCCGAGGTCCACACGCGGCCTGCTGTCGGACTACCGCCGGTGGAGCCGTAGCGCTGCCAGAACGCAGGCACCACAGCCAACGGCTTGGTCATCGAGCTGATCCGAAACACCGAATCGTTGCCGACAGCACCCGCCGACCCACCCCGTGCTCGCATCCGTCCGTCAACCGGACAACCGCGCCCGGCACCTCACCGTCGGCGACCAGCCGATCTGCCAACGCCTGTAGTTTCTCCATGCCTGAGTACGGCGGGAAGATCACCGGCATCGGAGATGCACGCGATGTAGCCATCCGGGCGGATCAGCACCAGCGTGTGATCGCCTGCGCCGTAAGCACTCGCAAGGTGACCTTCAGTATCTACGAGGTCGCCCACGACCTGCAGGGTCCTGACACCAGCCGGCGGATCGATCCGAGGCCCGAAGTTCAGCAGCGTGAATCGCCCACCTCCGGTCAGCTCGAAGAGATGCCGCCATACGCCGTCTGTTGTCAACAGGTCAGTCGCATCCGGAGCGCGATCCCCAGCTCGGAGCTCGGCCGTCTCATCACGGTCGTCCCACACCAGGGCAGACCCACGATAGTTGAGGTTGAGCTGCCTAGTGTCCCCGTCGCTGCGGATCGGGATCCCCTTCGCCGCAAGCGTTTCCGCCAGCCGCGCATTCGACAGCGCGAGCACACCGGCCGCGATCGGCCGACGCTCGTCCTCGTAGCTGTCCAAGAGCGTAGGCGACGCAGCGAGCTTCCACCCAAGGTTGTACGCATCCTGAATGCCCGTATTCATTCCCTGCCCACCAGCAGGTGAGTGAATGTGCGCCGCATCCCCGGCCAGGAACACCCGCCCCTCGCGATACCGCTCGACGAGCCGGATGTTCGCCCGCCACAGCGTCACCCACTCCGGTTCACCCAGCCTGAGATCGCTGCGGCCACTCCGCCGTACCAAGATCTCCTGCAGATTCGCGAGCGTAAGGCCGGGATCCTGCCCCGGTCCAATACTCGCCTGATACTGAAAGAGATCCGTCGACGGGAGCGGACACAGCGCGACCATCCCCTCCTCATGTCGCCACATCTGCCACGCATCCCGGTCCGACCCAGCGACCCCGACGTCGGCAACGATCATCCGTACGTCGTCCAACGTCTCGCCCGCGAAGGCGATCCCGGCCTGCTTCCGTACGACGCTATGCCCTCCATCGCACCCGACCAGCCACCGCGCCTCGACCGTCTCCACCACGCCACCCCGTACGACGCTCGCGCTCACCCCATCGTCCGACTGCTGGAACCCGGTGAGCGCCGTACCGAACTCCACCGCACCCCCGAACTCGGCCAGCCGCAGCCGGAGCGCCTCCTCGATCCGCCATTCCGGCGTGATCAGCCCCGACTGATACGGAACATCCGGCCGTTCCTCGATCGGCTCACCCCCGCTCTTCTCGACCCGCCCATCAGACCCGATCGACCGGATCGGCGTCCCGACCCGCCCGTCGGCCAGCACCCGTTCGAGGATCCCGAGATCCTCGAACACCTCCAGCGTGCGTGGCTGAATCCCCTTCCCCCGCGAACCCGGCTGCGGCCCGGCCGCCGCCTCGATCAGCCGGAACGGCACCCCGTCCCGGGCCAGCACGCAGGCCAGCGTGAGCCCGGTCGGGCCAGCACCGACAATCAGAACCTCGGTCACCACGATCACCTCTCTAGAAAGCAATTCCTTTCTACTCCGGGTTGTCAAGAAAGGCAAACCTTTCTATGGTGAGTGGGTGACCCCACCCCGCCGCCGGTACGGCGCTGAGCTCGAAACCGCTCTCCTCGCGGCCGCCTGGGACGAGTTGAGCGAGACCGGGTACGCACGCCTGACGATGGAGTCGGTCGCCGTCCGCGCCCGCACGAGCGAACCCGTGCTCTACCGCCGCTGGTCCAACAAGGACGAACTCGTCCTCGCCGTCTTCGAACGCCACCGCAAGGACAACCCGATCACCGTCGACGACACCGGCGCCCTGCGCACCGATCTACTCGACTACCTGACGGCCGCGAGTCAAGCCCTGGCCGGCTTCCTCGCGATCGCCACCGCCGCCACCTTCTCCGGCTTCCTGGCCGACAGCGGCCTCACCCCCGCCCAGATCCGTACCAAGATCATGGACCCCGAAGCGCTCACCCGCGTCCGCACCATCTACCAACGCGCGAACGACCGCGGCGAACTGGACCTCACTCACATCCCCCCAGCCGTCCAGGACCTCCCCTTCGACCTGATCCGCCACGATCTGCTGATGCACCTGGAACCCCCCAGCCAAGCCCGCATCCGCGCGATCGTCGACGACATCACCCTCCCTCTCCTACAGCAGGGACCGATCTCGTACCAGGCCTCGCCGCGCTGAAGCCGGGGCAGGGTGGTCACCCAGACCGTGGACGTCGGCGGCGAGCGCCTTCAGGCGATTGTCGAGCCGGTGCTCCGCCTTGCCCGTCACGTCCACGCGACGCCAGGGGAGGGCCGTCGAACGGGCCTTGAGAACGAGAGCTTCGCTGTCGCGGCGTGGCAAGTCAGGACAACTCAATGAGCGTTCGGGGGATCGGGGACCGGGAGCCACGCCCTCGTCTCCTCGTGCCGGCGGAGAAGGGGTCCCCGCAACTCCGGCTGCGCGCCATCCAAGTCGAGCAGTGCGAGCCGAGCCTCATCGGCGAGTTCTTCACCCTGGGCCGGCCGGCTCGCGGCGTAGGCGGCCCCGTCGCCAGCTGATGCCTTCTGCGTAGCCGGGGAGGCCGCGCGAGCGGTCGGCAGGTGATGCGAGACTCGGCCTTATGAACCCCAATGATCCTAAAGAGGACCTGCACGGCTACCTCAAGGCGGCCCGTGAGGCCATCATCTGGAAGCTGGAGGGATTGTCCGAGTACGACAGCCGCCGCCCTCTGACGCCGACCGGCACCAACATCCTCGGTCTCGTCAAGCACCTCGCCAGCGTCGAGTTCGGGTACTTCGGCCCGACCTTCGGCCGCCCGCACAACGAATCGCTCCCTTGGGACGAGGAGGGGGCCGAGCCCAATTCGGACATGTGGGCACCCGCCGACGAGGCGCGCGAGGATATCCTCGGCCTTTACCACCGCGCCTGGGCGCACGCGGACGCGACGATCGAGGAGCTGCCGCTCGATGCGATGGGCCACGTCCCGTGGTGGGGTGACAACGGCGACGTGACGCTTCAGCGGATCATGCTGCATATGACGGCCGAGACGAACCGGCACGCCGGCCACGCCGACATCGTCCGCGAGCTGATCGACGGCAGGGCCGGCCTGCGGGAGACGAACAGCAACATGGATGGCGGCGACGAGGCCTGGTACCGGGAGTACTGGAACAGGCTGGAGGCGTCCGCGAAGGAGGCCCAGGCCAGGCCAAGCTGAGCTGAGTGCGTGCGGGGAGGTGGGGGCGCCGAACTCAACGGCCGCCCACGCAAAACGCTCGGCTGGGAAACCCCAGCCGAGCGTCTGTCTAAACTGCTCGCCACCACACGTCAGTGATCACGTGTCGCGACGACCCTTCGAAGGCAAGCCCCGTCCGGTCGGGGCTCTTTCGCGCTTGGTAGTGCCGCAGTGCGGCGGGAAGGTCGCTGCACTGCCCGGCCTTCGAGCTGCACGGTCGGAGCGGCCGGACCCGGCCCCGACCTCGGCGGCACCGCGCGCAGCCCGGACCGCGCCCGCATACGCACCGTCTGCGGGGGTCGGTGGCTGTCTCGGTCAAGAATTCGGGCCGGCTGGGGATCTTGGTGTCCGGCGGCGGGGTGAGTCGTTCTTGCTGATGGCGGTCGTCCGGACCGTCCTTGATTGAGGGATGTCCTGTTGATGACTCAGCCTGTCCGTGTCGTGTTCCGCTCTGCCTCGCGCGATGCGCCCGCTGCCGGCGAAGGGCTGCGGGTGGGGCTGTACCAGGGCCAGGGCCCGGTCGGCACCCGGCAGGCGGTGGGGCAGAACCTGGAGCGTCTGGTGGAGGTGACCGCGCTGGCGGCGGAATACGGCTGTCAGGTGGTGGTCTTCCCGGAGAAGTACACCACCGGCTACGCGATCGGCCCCGAGCAGTGCAGCGAGCTGGCCGAGCACCGTGAGGGCCCTTCGGTCGAGCGAGCGCGGCTGGCGGCCAAGGAGAACGCCCTGGCCGTGGTCCTGCCCTACCCCGAACGCGAGGGGAATGCGTTCTACGACTCGATCAGCATCATCGCCGCGGACGGGCTGGTGGTGGCGAACTACCGCAAGACCCATCTGTACGGGGCCGCCGAGCGGCGCAACTACTCCTTCGGACAGGACCTGCCGCCCGTGGTCAGTCTGAACGGCATCGGGGTGGGCGTGCTCAACTGCTACGAGTGCGAGTTCCCGCCGCTGTATCAGCACCTGGCCGCACGCGGCGCCCAGGTCGTGCTCGGGCCCACCGCCGCCGACGGGCACTTCCGTCTGGCCGACGGCACCATGAGCCAGGTCCCCTACCAGGACGCTACCCGCCACATCATCCCCGCCATGGCCGCCATCTGGCGTCTGTTCATCGCCTACGCCAACCGCCGCGGCTGGGAACAGGTCCCCGCCGGGGCCTGGCAGTACCAGGGCAACTCCGGGATCTGGGCCCCCGACGGCGAACCTCTGATCGCCGCCACCGCCGAGGACCGCCACCATGACTGCCTGCTCATCGCGGACTGTCTCCCCGCCGCCGTCCCGCCCTTCAGCCCCGAAGGCCACCACCCCTCCGACAACCGCCTCGCCCTCAACCCCACCCTGCAACCCGCCCGCTGAAACCACCCACCGCCCGCACCCCCCCCGGCAGACGGCGCACGCCCGCCGTCTGCCGACGCTACGCATGCGAGCGTCGCGTGACCGTTCGGGGAACGGTCACGGTGACCGTTCCCCGAACGGAAACGGTTGAGGCCGGGGCAAGGGCTTCGGCTGTACGACGCTCCGGTCGGAGCCGGGCGGGGCGAAGTTGACCGAGGCATCGAGTGATCCGCACCGCAGGACAGGCCCGTATGTGCCAGCCCGGGATGCGGTTCGTGGCGCCGTACGCACGCAGCAGGGGTCCCGCCATGCCCCAAGACATGGAAGCGACAGGGGAAGAAAGCCAAGCCAACTCCGAAGGCCGCGCGCCCCATTGCGGCGCTACCCAGTAGGTAATGTGCCCCCAATGGTGTTGGTCAAGGTGATGGGGCGGGTGGGGCTCGTAGAAGGTGCCGTCTTGGAGCATGGCGAAGGGGACGGCGGCTCGTCGTCGGGCGAGGGTAGGTGGCTTGTCGCGCGGCCCGGAATTCCATTGAGCTGCTCCTTGGTTGGGGCGGGGCAGGTGGTGTCGGGGTTGATGAGGTCGTTTCGGGTGAGGGTGACGCGGGTGGCTTAGCCAGCTTTGCTGGCGGTGGTGTCGGGTGGCAGGACGCGGACATGGATGAAGTAGACACGGACGCCGAGGGCCGACGACGCAGAAGGCGCGGCCGATCTGGCGGTGCTGCTTGGAATCCTGATCACCGCTGCGAGCGGCGTCTATCCCACGGAAGGCAGTCGTGAACGAACGTTGTGTCCTGATCAACCAGCTCGCGCAGGGGCTGCGTCCGATGGCAGAGGGCATCGGATGGTTCGACGGCCTCGGTCGGGAAGAGCAGTCCGAGGTGCTGCTGTTTCTGCGCCATCACTGCGTCCAGGCGCGCGCAGTCATCGAGGACGCACCAGAGAGCATCCGCCGGGCCGGGCTGCGCCCGACGCACACACCCGCAGTGCTGATCTCACGAGGCCGGACAGACGAGCAATTGGGAAAGATCGCCGGTCTCGCGCCTCTCGACGAACGTCGTAAGGCGTTCCGGCTGCTGATCGCGGTGCTCGCGGTCGCCGACGGACGGCGCCGCGAGCGCTTCTGCTCCGGCGGCTGCAGTCACTGGTGGCACAGACTGTCTGTCGCCTGACAAACCAGCACGGCACTCTGAAGGTCACTTCCCGGTCGATCGTCTTCCGGGTAGCGGGTCAGTCCCACCAGAAGTCCCAGTGGTGGGCACCGGTGATCCGCTCGGCGTATGCGGCCAGTGTGTACGGCCTGCTGCCCTGCCAGATGTTGTCCGGGCAGAAGGCGAAGTGCTCGGCCGCGACCAGGAGAGCTTCGTGCTCGTCCACGGGAGGCGAGGCGACGCTGAGGTGCAGCGTGGAGAAGCCGACCGCTACGACACGAGCACCGAACCGGTGCTCCCAATCTCGGACGACCGCTGAGAACTTCGCGGTGTCATTGTCGTAGTTGCAGGGGCCGGTCCAGCCCGCGGCCGTCAGCGCCTCGGCACCGGATACGGCGGCGACAAGCCCCAGGCGCGTCTGGGGGAGGTCAGCGAGGAACGCCTGCGCGAATTCGGCGGCCAGTTGATCGGGGTTCGTTGTCGTTTCCCGACTGGACGCGAGACCGGGCCAGGTCTGCCCGAAGGGGGCCGTGACGGCCAGGCGCCTGTCGGTGTCGAGCATGTCGTCGTCTTCGTCGACGGCTGTGTAGGTCGTCCACCACTGGGCGAGGAGGTCGGCAGGGTCGTGGCTTGCCGGGGAGGACATCTGCTCGGGGAAGACCTCCCCGGATCCCCATGGGCGGAATCCGCTGTCGCTCGGATCCAACGAGTCGAGCAGCAGCGGCCACAGGCCGGAGCGCACGTGTTCGGCGTGCATCCGCGTCCACAGCTCGGCCGTGGCCGGCCCGTCACTGAGCCATAGGGGTTGTACATCTCCGTCGCCCTCATCGGACGTGACCATCCGACCGGGCGGAAGCATCGTTTCAAGGCCCAATCGGGTTTCCGGATGCATGGGGCTGATGCTGGCGCTGTGACCTGGAGGTATCACGGGGAGGGTCCCACCACTCGATCGCGGAACTGCTGGAAAGCGTGCCAGCCCGACGTCTGCCCCGGCGTGATCAGGTCCCCTTCGGCGCAGTCGAGTGCCTTGCACCGCAGAGCCTGGGCGAGATGGAGGACGGGCGTCAGCACGTCGTCGCCGGAGCCTCGGATGTGGAGCATGACGGAGTCCACCGGGTCTTCTGAGCCGATGTTGAGCTCGATGGACCACGTGGGGCCGGAAAGTTCGCCCCACGCGGGGTCCGAGAGATCAACATCGGGAACGGCCTGGGTGACAGCCGCGAGTACGTCGTGTCGCCGGCCCAGCGGGTCCGGGGTGTAGTTGGCGGGAATCTCCTGCACCGAGGTGACGTCGTCGGGCAGCCGAAGGAGGATCACGTCCCAGCTCATGATGGCCTTCCGGATAGGACTCGAGTAGCAGTTGCGGTGGGGCAGTTCAGGCTGGGCTCTATCGGCATCACGGGATGTTGCCGACTGCTGTCAGTACGAATACAGCGCGGTCAAGGCGGGAAGCCTACGAGCCATCTCTTCACGGTCGTCAAAATCGAAGTCCCAGGCAGGGTCCAGGTCCGGGTACCGGATGGTGAAGGCATCGGCGGGGAGTTCCTGGCCGGTGGCCTTCTGGTGTGCGTTCCAGACGATGCTCAGCATGTCTTCGCAGTCGAGGTCGGTGCCCTCAGCCGCGGCAGTGCGGACGTGGGAGATTTCGGCAAGTGTGTCGGGGGCTGCAAGGACGCGCTCGAATGTCGTACGTCCTTGTGCGATCAGCCAGCCTCGGAAGTACTCGAAGCCGTCGTCCGAGCAGCCGCCGTTGACGACATAGGCGGCAGCCCACAGCCGGTTCTGGTAGGAGTCGGCCATGAGATCCCACAGGGTCTGCTGTGTCGCGGTGATCTCTTGGACTGAGCGGCGAGCAAGCAACGCGGAGGCACAGTCGGCGATATTGGAACCGCCCCTGGTGTCAGGTACGTGTTCACGGGCTTTCTCGATCAACATCCAGAAATGCTCCTTGTTCATGGCCGCGAGCATGCCACCACGTACTGACATCGGCTCCCGGCACGGTGCCTGTCAGAGGGCACGGCTACCGTGCCGGCGTGTCGAACGCATATACGACGTTGTGGACCAACGACTTGTGCCGAGAGCTTGAGCGGTCTGGCTATGCCGGTCAGCGACTGACGATGCTGTTCGGCGGGCCGCACCAGTCGTTGCCGAGCTTCCAGCGCGCGGGGGTGCAGCCTGGCGACCGCATCTACCCGGTGCGTGTGCACCGCACCCGCCTCCATGTGCTGGGGATGTTGGAGGTAGCTCACATCGTTCCCTACGAGAACGTCGGATCGGTGCTTCCCGATGATGACTACGTGAAGTTGCTGGACTGGCGCCCGCTCAAGGCTGGATGTGTCACTGAAGTGCTTGTCGGACCGCCAGGTGCCCCGCTCACCTTCGTCACGGCCGTCCCCGGGGACCCTCTGGAGCGGCTGACGTTCACATCTCGTCGTGGCGAGCGCCTGCTCAAGTACGTCGAGGACGGGCGGCTGACTCGCTCGGTGAGCCTCCAGGGCATCTACCGCCTCGCCGCCGACTCCGCTGAAGAGCTTGATCAGTTGGTTCGCCGCGACGGTCCGAGTGGAGGAGCCGATGAAGTTTGATGAGATCAAGGCGTCCTTCTGGAGCGGACACACCTACGGTGTTCAGCCCGCCTTGACCCAGGCGACCGTCGCCGACGCGGAGCGCGTCCTCGGGCTGCGACTCCCCGAATCGCTGCTCGACCTTTTGCGTGTGCAAAACGGCGGCGGTGTCACGGCCGACCGGGATGCCTTTCCGACCCATCAGCCAACCTCGTGGAGCGAGGACCACATCCCGTTCACCGAGTTGATGGGGATCGGCACCGGCGGGCACGGCTTGTCGCTGTTGGACACGCCGTACCTGGTGGAGGAGTGGGGTCTGCCGTCTCCAGTCGTGCTGCTGTCCGGTGACGGTCATTACTGGATCGGTCTCGACTACCGGGCCTACAGCGCGTTGGGGGAACCGTCGGTGACCTGGTTCGACACCGACTCCGGCGCAGAACTGCCGCTCGCGGCCGACTTCCGGGCATTCGTGGAGGGCCTTCAGCCTCTCAGCCGGTTCGAGTGAGCGGCCGTGGAGCCGGTCGAACGCCCGGTTTTCGCATTCTGCGGCGGGAACGAAAGGCGCTGGCCGGCCGGACGTTGGAGATCTGGCCAGCACCCGAGCCCGCGGCGAGGAGGCAGCCGAGGCCGGCTGATCCCTGCCACGGCCTGCCGCGTGGGCCGCCCGTCCTCGCGGACCCCAGTCGCTTCGCCCGGCAGGTTCACTCAATCCACCGCGCGTGAAGCGGCCGCTTCGATGCCTGAGGCCCGCAGCTTCCGCGCCAGGAGCTCCATCTCGGGCATAGTCCCTGAGTACTGTCCGGCCAGGATCTGCTCCAGCACGGCCCGGACGCCGTCCAGGCCGATCCCGAGTTCCGCCCGCAGCACCCGCATGATGGCGGCGTTCCTCATCGGCGGGGCTACCCGCAACCTTGCCCGCCCTTGCTCGGAGAGCAGTCGGCCACGCAGTTCCTCCGGCAGATCACCACCACAAACAGCCAGGGCAAACCCGCAGTCCGGACACGTCAACTCAACATCCCACCGCAGTGCCTCGCCCACCAGCGCCTGAACACCGCACCACTCCGCCTCGGCACCGCACCCCTGGCACATAGCGGAGTACCTGATGGACTGAGCCAAGATCGACTTTTCCATAATCCCACCCCTCAAGAGGAGAGGTTAGACGGCAGGCGGCGAGCGTCTTTCCGGGGCGCCAACGTGTCCCCTGACACCGGAGCCGGCGGCCGAGCCGGCGCTGGTTCATGCGCTGACGCGGTCTTTCGTGAACATTCCGAGGCCCAGTGATCATCAACTGATTCCCAAACCGGCAGACAAGCTTTGCTGCTGAGCATGAATAGCGAAGATGATCGATTGTCAGTGACTCCGACGTGACGAGTATCCCCGCGGGTGCGGGGAGCAGGCGTCAGCCGTTGGCGACCATGAGCGGCAGGCGGGAGGGACCGTCCCGGCACAGGTGTGTCGGCGACGGCTGGAAAGTGGTTCTCACTTTCAGTGCCGGAACCACGGAGGGGCACCGAACCCGCGATCATGAACGGCCTCATGCCGCGAGGCGGACCCGTTTGCGCAGGGGATCGAAATTGGCGCGGCCGAACACCTGGCGTTTCAGCATCTTGATCTTGTTGTTGTGGGCTTCGACGGCGTCGAAGTCCTGGCTGAGACCGTTGACGAAGCTGTGCAGGGCGGGCAGGCCGTCGACCTGGAGGCGGTCGTTCCACTGGCCGAGGTGCTGGCCTTGCCGGTTGTTCATCAACTCGCGCTCGCCGGGCAGCAGGAGGGCGTTGTCTTTCGTCGGCTCTGCGCGGTTGCGGCGCGCGGTGAACCCGCGCGCCGAGCCGCCCGGAGTGTGGTGTGTGTTTCGGGCGGCTCGGCGTGTGGGTTGAGCGGGTTACGTGGCTTTGACCGCTCAGATCGCTATCTGCAGGCGGTTGTCCACGATCTGGGTGAAGTCGGCGTCCTCCGGGATCAGGTCCCAGGCGACCATCCAGTCGTAGGTGCGCTGGAACTCTCCCGCCGGATAAGGCACCGGCTCGGTGTAGCGCAGTCGGTCGCGGCGGAAGTCGGTGGGGTCGAGGTGGACGATCTCCTCGGGCACGTCGGCGATCAGGTAGTGCAGGTACGGCTTGGGGTCTTCGTTGATCTTGTGGACGGCCTTGATGACGGCGCGCTGGATGGCGGTGAAGGTGTCGGGGTCAAGCTCCGGGTTGGCGATCTCGGCTCCGACGTAGAATGCCTCGGCGATCAGCTTGTAGCCGAGCTTCTCGGCGACGGTGATCCACGGCTCCATCACGGCTGCGGCGTCGACCTTGCCGTCGCGCAGGGCCTCGAAGCGCTCCTTGGGCCCGCCGACGTGTACGACGTTGATCTCGTCCTTGTTGAGGAAGCCCTCGAGGGTCTGGATTCCGATGTAGTGCGAGCCGTGGTGGAAGTTGACGGCGACGGCGCGGTTGGCCAGGTCCTGCGGGTGGTTGGCCGGGTCGTCGGGCCGGACGTAGATCGCCTGGCTGCCGACGGCCGCGCGCTTGCTGACGACCTGGCCGCCCGCCTCGCTGTCGTAGGAGCGGCGGATCTGGCCCCACTCGCAGGCCCGGTACAGCGAGGCGTCGCCGGCCTCGAAGTTCGACCTGCTGGTGAAAGACGAGATCAGGTGGTGGTCTTCGACCGGCTTGATGACCGCTTCCCGCTCGCCCTTGCGGACCAGTTCCAGTTCGAGGCCCTCCTCGGTGAAGTAGCCCTCGTCGCGTGCGACGAAGTAGGGCAGTGAGAAGACGGGGCTTGACGTCTCGCTGACGATCTTCTTGAGTGCCATGTTCGGCGGCCTTTCTCGGCGTTGTCGCACCGGGCTCCGTGGTGGTTCCGGTGGTGTGTCCTGTGGTCGTGGTGTCGCGGGGTCGCTGCGCGGGGCTTCAGCGCAGGACCTGTGCGAGGGTCGTGCCCTTGGGCAGCGGGCCGTAGGTCTTCTGCAGACCTGTGTAGAAGCCCTGCTTGTCGAGGGCGTCGATGTAGGAGTTGTCGAAGAGCGGTCCGAGATCCTTCAACGCGCCTTGCTGGGCGGCCGGCTGAAAGCGGACGTAGGGGCTGAAGTCGGCGGCCGAGCAGCGGCCGACCGGTGCTTGTACGGGGGGCAGATACGCGTCGAAGCTCTTGTCGAGCGTGGCCTTGTCGGCCGGTTTCGCCGGGTCGAGGCTGAGGAACTTACCCAGGGAGGCGACGCCGTCGGGCTTGTTCGTCTGGTAGGACCAGGCGCCCTCGGCCACGCTTTTGAGGATCTTCGTGACCGACGTGGGGTTCTTCTTCGCCCAGGACGCGTTCACCAGGTAGGGGGTGGGCGGTCCTGTGGCGTAGCCGAGGTTCGGCAGACCCTCCTTGTCCGCGCGGAAGTTGAACGGAGTCGACAGCAGACCGCTGTCGATCTTGCCGCTGGTGAGCGCGGTCAGGACGTTGGGAATCGAGCCGAGTGAGACGAACTTGACGGAGTCGGGCTTCAGTCCCTTGCTCTCCAGGTACGACTGCATCGCGATCTGCGGTGCGCCCCCCAGCGACGGCACGCCGACGGTCTTGCCCTGGAGGGCCTCCACGGATGAGGTGCCCTTCCTCGCGTACAGGTAGTAGCCGGTGTTCTTGGCGACACAGCCGATGACCTTGATGCCGACGTGCTTGGCGTACAGGTCGAGCACATCGCCGCCGGCCAGCTGGTCGAAGTGAACCGAACCCGCCACGAAGGACGCTTTGAGCTGCCCCTCGGCGGAGAGCGGGGTGGTGACCTTGAGGCCGTTCTTCTTGAAGAAGCCCTTGGTGACGGAGTACTGGAAGGCGCCCTGGGACGCAGAGACCGATCCGGCCGGCACACTCAGCTCCGTGGCCGAACCACCGCCGTCACCTGAGGATCCCGCTGCCGAGTCCGAGCCGCAGCCGCTGAGTACCGCGGTGAGCAGGAGTGCGGCGGCGCCGAGCAGGGCGGGGACGGCCGTACGGCGCCCCGGGCGCCCGCGCGGATGTCCGCTGTGTGGTTCACGCATCTGGCTTTTCTCTTCCCGGAGGTCGGCGGGTACGGGCGAACTCGGATTCGCTGGCCCGTTCATCACTTGTCTTGAGTCGCTGGTAGATCCGGGCGCTGACCGCCGCGAGATACTCGCTGTGCTGGAACTCCTCGGTGCGCGGCCGGTCCTGGTCGACCTCGAAGGTCTCCACGATCCGGCCGGGCCGCTCGCTCATGACGGCGACCCGGTCGCCGAGGAAGACTGCCTCGTGGATGTCGTGGGTGACGATCACGGCGGCGGTGCCGAGTGCGTCGAGTGTCTGCGACAGGACCCGTTGCAGCCGTTCGCGGGTGAGGGTGTCGACCGCGCTGAACGGTTCGTCGAGCAGCAGCACCACGGGATCGATGGCGAGCGCGCGGGCGAGGTTCACCCGTTGCTGCATCCCGCCCGAGAGTGCGGCCGGTCGGAAGTGGTGGAATCCGGTGAGCCCGACCATGTCCAGCAGCCGCTCCGCCTGTTCGCGGCGCGCGGCGGCGGTCAGCCGCCGGGTGTGCGAGCGCAGCCGCAGCCCGAACTCGACGTTCTTCGCGACGCTCCACCAGGGGAAGAGCGAAGGCTGCTGGAACACATAACCACTGTCGGGCGTCGCGCTGTCCGGTCCGTGGCCCTGGATCGTCGCCGTGCCTGAGTCGAGTGTGGTGAGGCCCTGCAGTACGCGCAGCAGTGTGGTCTTGCCACAGCCGCTCGGGCCAACGACGGCGAGGACCTCTCCCTTACGCACCGTCAGATCCACCCCGTTCAGCACGGGCAGTGGCCCGGAGGCGGTCGGGTAGTGGGCGTGGGCTTCGCGCACTTCGATGACGGCGTCGGACGCGGTCGGGACGGGCTGGCGTACGGGGTCCTGCCGTGACCTGGTCAGAAAGCTCATGCGTGGTCCGTCCGTCCGCTGCGTGCCACGGTCATCCGTCGCTCGAAGAACGCGACGAACGCCGTGAGGACTATCCCGATCAGGCTCAGCGTCACCACACCGACGTACACGTCGTCCGTCTTGAGGTTCTGCTGGCCGGAGATGATCAGGTAGCCGAGGCCTGATGTGGAGCCGAACAGGTCGGCGGCCACGAGCGCGATCAGCGCGCGTCCGACGGCGAGTCTGATTCCTGTCAGGATGTACGGGACGGTGCCGGGAACCGTCAGGAACCACAGCGTCTCAAGGGAGTTGGCCCTGAAGGCGCGGGTCACGTCGCGCAGCCCGCCGTCCACAACGGTGGCCGCGCCCGCCTGGGTGTTGATGGCGATCGGGAAGAATCCCGAGGCCGCGACGATGACGATTTTCGCCGTGGTTCCGAGGCCGAGCCCCACAATGATCAGCGGTGCGACCGCGATGACCGGGATGGTGTAGAGGGCGGTCACCCATGGACCGACCGCGCTCGCCAGCCAGCGTTTGGTGCCGAGCGCCAGCCCGGTCAGCACACCGGCGACGACAGCGATGGCGAGGCCCGCGAGCAACTGGACCAGGCTGACCCCGATGTCGGTGCCCAGGGTGCCGGCACCGAAGAGGTCACCCGCGTCGCGGGCGATCTGCGCGGGACCGACCACGGCGAGTTCGTTGGGACGGAACACACTGATGACGAGCTGCCACAGTGCGAGTCCGCCGACGATGGAGAGCAGTGGCACCACCAGCGTGCGGATGCGTCTGCCCCTGGACATGCTTCTGGTCACGGCAGAAGCGGGCACGGGAGTCCTCCGGTGCTCGGAAGGGAAGTTTGGGGGTACGCGAAAGGCGTACGAAAATGGAGAGATCGCCACAATCGCGGCGCGTCCGGCTCAGAGGCGATCGGACGGAACTGGCCGCGTCGCGTGCAGCGCGCGGGCCAGGCGGTTCAACGACAGACGGCCCCGCTGTAGAGACTGAAGTCGAGGTACCGTCGCCGTACCAGAATGTCAGCGGCCGGAGTCATGCCATGAGTATGCGCACCGTCCTCCAGCGGTGTCAACGGCGTCGCATTTCATTGACATGGATGGCGGTGAACGGACCGTCCGTCAGGCGCAGTCCGAGGTCAGCGTGACGATGCGGCCCGTAGCGACTTACGGCCGCCCTGGTCAGCTATGCGGCGCTGCGACGTGGCGGGTCGGCCGTCGCTGCGCTCCAGCCATACGCAGATCAGGTCCGTCCAGGCATGGACGCGCGCGACCCCGGAGATGTCCAGCGCCATCAGCCGCAGCAGCCGGTCGGTACGCGCCTGGTTGCCGAAGGTCGTACGCCGCCTGCCGAGCCGGTCGTCCAGCTCCCTCAAGGCGACCCGTACCACCTGGCGGGAGTGGTGCACGCCGGGCGCGCGGCCCGCGAACTGCTGGGACATCGTCGGCTCGGCCGACGCCAGCCACCGGTCAAGCTCGGGCAGCCGGTACCGGCGCGCCTCGGCTGTGAACCGGTCCCAGTCCTCCTGGCCGCGCCAGGCACGCTGGAGAAGCAGCCACAGCCGTCCGTCACGGCGGTTGAGGCCGCGGTCCCTGCAGATGCGGCGTGCCTGGTCGCGCATCAGTTGCTCGTCGATCCACAGGGCGGGCGTGCCGTCCGACGCCCCGTCAGTACCCTCGCCGGCTGGCCATACGTGGGCGACCGCGCGTGCCAGAGCGGCCGAGCCGTCCCCGACGACGTACCGGGGCCGCCCGCGCCGCGCCTGGTCCAACTCCGCGAGGAACGCGGCCCAGTGGTCGGTCCCTGTACCGGTGGAGGTGTGGACGGCGAAGACCGCTGCGGTGCCGTCGCTCCGGTACGCCATGGCCACGAAGACCGAGAAGACCAGCCTGGGGGCCGACGCCTCACCGACCGTGAGCGGCAGCACTCCGACGAGCACCGTCTCCGGCCAGTCCGCGCGGTGCGGGGCCTGGGTGTGCCACAGCGCCTCCGCATAGACCTCGACCCAGTCGGAGACGAGGGTGCCGTGCCGGCGCGCACCGGTGTCGTTCTCAGTGCCCCAGCGCCTGGCCGCGTGCTCGCGCACCTCCTGGCCGGCCCGCGCGTAACTCGCCCCGCGAGCCACAGCGACCAGACCGGAGGCGATGTCGTAGGCGGTGAACTGGTAGTTGCGCGCCGTGCGCCGCTCCTCGGTCGCCGGGCCGCCGTCCTCACCCGGGGCGCCCGCACGCGCGGTCGCCATCGGCGCCGTGAATCGGTGTGACGGAGCGGCGGAGCCGGGTTTGGCCATGCCGCATACGTACAGCTGTCTCTGCCGGCCCGGCTTGCCGTACCGGCCGCCCAGAACAACCTTGCTGGATTCATGTCCGGGAACCGGGCATCGCGGCAGCACTGCCGCGGTCGCGTCAAGCGTCACCACGGTCGTGATTACAGACGGCGGATCCATCCGCTGTCAAGGCGGCCGCCCGCACAGGGCCTTCGGGGGACGCGGCGCTGCTATGCCTTTCGGCCGCGTTGCAAATTCATGGCCATACCCGGTGCGCCCTTTCGCCGCTCCCGGGCGGGCCGAGAGATCACTGCCGTGCTGGTATGGCTGGTGATCGTGATTCTTCTTGCTGTCATCGTGCGCGTGGTGGCCGGATGCGCTCCGCCGGCCGCCGTCGCGGCAGACCTGCGGAAGCCTCATCGCAAGGAAGGTTCGCCAGGAACTCACCTGAGTTTCTCCACCGGGGTCAACGCTGAGGCTGGCCCGCGGACCGCTCAACGTCCTCTGGAGAAGACGTGGGACGTCGTACCAACCAGTTACCTATTAGGCAAGGAAACCCCGCGGCTCCTCGAATTCGCCGCTGCGCTTCGCGAGCTTCGCCAGCGGGCGGGCTGTCCCACCCTCGCGGGGGACCTGTGTCTTTCGTCAAGCCCCGGGGAGGATGTGGGTCATGACGCGAGGGGTTCAGGGGCGGGATCGGATGGGCCGGACGGCGGTGCACTATGCGGCTTTGAACGGTGATGTTGATGGTTTGCGTGGGCTCGTGAGGAGTGGGGCAGATCCGGAGGCTGCGGACAGGGCCGGCTGGACACCGTTGCATTTCGCCGCGCAGGCCCAGAACGCGCAGGCCGTCGAGGCTCTTCTGGCTGGTGGGGCAGCGGTGGATGTGCCTGATCGGCAGGGCAATACCGCCTTGTGGACGGCGGTGTTCAACTTCCGAGGTGAGGGTGCGACCCTGCGGGTGCTGCTGGGGGCCGGTGCCGATCCGGAGCGGGAGAACGCGCACGGGGTGAGCCCGCGCGGTCTGGCCGGCAAGATCGCCAACTATGACATCGCGGTCCATCTGACGGACGTGGAGGGTTCGTCCTTGTAGGGGGCCGGCTTGCCTCACGCCCCAGGTCAGGCTGTGCTGCGGCTCGTGATTCGTAGAAGGTGCCGTCGCGGAGCATGGCGAACAGGACCTCGATGCGGCGTCGGGCGAGGCAGAGGAGTGCTTGGGTGTGGGTTTTGCCCTGGGCGCGTCTGCGGTCGTAGTAGGTGCGGGAAGCCGGGTCGGCGAGGGAGGCGAACGCGGCGAGGAAGAAGGCGCGTTTGAGCTGCTTGTTCCCCCGTCGTGAGGGTTGTTCGCCGCGGATGAAAGAGCCGGAGATGCGGGAGGCGGGTGCCAGGCCGGCGTAGGAGGCGAGGTGTCCTGCGGTGGCGAAGGTGCTGGCGTCGCCCCAGCGGTGCTCCAGACGTTGGCACGCTCAAGCCCAATTCCGTCACCCGCGGACGGCCAAAACGAAAAATATTGGAGCGTAGATCATCGCAGCGGCGACCAGCTGTCGCCGCCAGTCCACAGACCATCGCAGGTGAACGGGGCCGTCCCGCTTGTTGCGCGGGCGAGCCTTGTTACGCGCATCTCGGAGAGTCTCGTTCGCCTTCTGATACGTCGGATAACCGCTGAACGAGCCGATCATAGACCCGCCGAAGGCGACCGAACCTATCTCTCGCCCGTCGCGCAATTGGATGCACAAGCCATCGCTCACTGTCACCCGTGCAACGTCTTGCCAAGCAACAGTGGAGGTCACAAGGATGTTGGTGATGGACACATGGGTGACGCTGAACCGGATTGCCGAGTGCCATCCGAGCGTCCAGATGAAGAGAGTGAACGCGGCAATCACCAACGGCGGACCATAGCCAGCATCAGGGAGAAAGCCTGCGACCCCGACCGCACACACGTAGAACCCTGTTCCCGCTGCCGTCGACAACCATGTGAACAACGGCCGGCGCACGACGTTTGCCGACACCACATCACCTCGCGAGGATCTTCCCCCTGGAGAAGGTGCCGGTCAAGGCCGATGTGAGGCGTCAAGCCGTCTCAAACTCCTCGATGGCTTGATCGTTGGAGCCGGCCTCACTTTCGACACCCTGAAGTCACCCTGACGGCCGGAGTCAGTAGTTGAGGTTCAGGTGGATCACTTTGTGTTTGACGGGGATGAGGCAGGTGTTCTCGCTGCAGGCTCCGTAACTGACGATCACGTCTGCCTGCCGGCCACTGGTTTGTCGGACGGGCAGGCTGAACGTCACGGAACCGTTCGGATAGACGGGGATCTCGGACTGGAGACCTGCCGGTCGCAGGAGGCGGGTCGCGAGGTTCGCTGTCGGTTTGGCGACCGCGGTGAGACTGCCTTGCACCGACAGCCTGGTGGGGATGCCCAGTCCGTCGATGCCATGTGCGGGGAGGTCGATGCTGTAGATGTGGAAGCCGGGCTGTTGCGGCCTGAAGGTTGCCTGGAGCTCGCGCCGGCCGTTGGACGCAGGCAGCAGTGTGACGGTGAGCGTGACGCCGTGAGCCGTGGCGTGAGCTGTGGGTTGAGGGACCCGTGTGGTTCCGCATCCGCTGAGGACAAGGGTGGCAGCCGTGGCCGCGCTCAGGGCTACGCCCCACGCCCGTACTGTCGTCACGTGCGTCCGTCGGGTGCCCAGCGGGTCAGGAATGCGCTGACCTGGTCAGGGCCCATGGCGCGGGCGTTGGAGAACGCCCCGTCGTTCGTGGCGGTCCGCGGGGCCCCGTCCGACTTCAGGACGACCAGGGCTGGGATGCCACTGGTCTGCAGGTCGATGTACTGTTCGGCGAGGTCGATGTTGTGGTCGAACTCGCCCACGTCCACAGCGACCACGACGTAATCCTTCTGCAACAGCGGTTCGACCCGGGCCGAACGGAACAATGCGTCCAGTGACCCGCAGTCGGGACACCAGTTGGCACCGAAATCGATCAGCACTTCCCGGTGCTTCTTCGCCGCTGTCGCGAGGGCAGCCTGAATGTCGGCCTTTGCGTTTCGGCTGGCGTCGTATCCCTCCGGCAGACCGTGAGCGGCTGCCGGTGGCGCCGGGGCGGTCGGGCTGCTGGGGGACGTTGCAGCCTTGGGCACGCTGCTTGAAGGGGAAGTTGTCGTGGCCACCGGTGCCTGCGCTGCGGTGGTACTGCCGGAGTCGCAGCCGACGGTCAGTGTGATGGCTGATATGGCAGCCGCGAGGGCAAGACGTCTTCGGAGCATCGGGATCCCCTTCTGTAAGTGATCAGTCGCAGGAGGATAGCGCTGGCCCGTTGGCGGCTCGTACTTGGGTTGACGATGCTCGAATCCCTGCGGCGCGGGGAGGTCTCGCCGCGTTGGCTGGTGCCGGCGTGGGACCCCAGCCAGTTGCGTAGCTGGCCGACTGCGGCCGGGGGGCGCCGGGTTCGCTGGTGAAGGAATGTGGCGGTGCAGATCAGGATGACGGCAACTCCTGCCAGGACGCAGAGGAGCGCATCGACCATTGCGGAGACGTGCTCCGCTGTCGAGCCGTCGGAGTAAAGGCGCGTGCTACGCAGCGGCCTGAGGCCCTGCTCGATTCTCGCCAACTGCCCGCCTGAGGGGCCTTGTCCGGCTGATCATGTTGCTGGTAAGGCTACGACCGTGTCCAAGACGAGCGTGAGTAACGCGACCAGCAACATGGTCTGCCTGTGGATCGAGCCGTGGGGAACCGATCACTGGATGAACCCTGGCGATGAGTTCACCGTGGTGTCAGTGGCAGCGCCGGAGCAGTCGCCGTTCAATGTGGTCGTGCATGACTAAGGCGTCACGGTGTGGGTGAACGCTGGGCATGACGCCGAGGTCTTCGACAAGAGCGGTGCCACGGTGCCGTGCGGCCATCAGCGGCCTTCCGAGGACGCTGTCTGAGCGATATCCGATCGTCAGGTCCGGAGCCAGACGACCAGGGCTGCCGCAGTTGTGGTGCCGAGGCAGATGTAGCCGCGTTTGTCGTAGCGGGTTGCGACCGCCCGGGACTGATTTAGACCGTGTCCTATGTGGGGTTGGGTCGTTGGGCTTGGGTATGGGGCGAGGTACGTGGAGTTGGATTGCTCCGGACGGGCTGTGGGAGATCGCGGAGTCGCTGATCCCGCCGTCGAAGGTGCGGCCGCAGGGCGGTGGGACGCAAGACACGCCTGATGAGACGCTGTTCGCCGCGATCATTTACGTGTTGGTCAGCGGTTGTGCCTGGCGGGCGTTGCCGCCGTGCTTCGGGATATCGAAGTCGACGGCCCACCGCAGGTTCCTGATCTGGTCGCGTGCAGGTGTGTGGGGCCAGCTGCACGAGAAGATCCTGCACCGATTGGACGACGCCGGCCTGCTGGACCTCTCCCGCGCGGTTCTGGACTCCGCGCACGTGAGGGCTAAAAAGGGGCGAACTCACCGGTCCGAGCCCCGTGGACCGCGGCAAACCGGGTTCCAAGATGCACGTCCTGTCGGACGCGAACGGACTGCCCCTACTCGTCGGCCTCTCCGCGGCAAACACCCACGACAGCCTCGCGCTGAAGCCCATGATCACGGGTCACCAAACGAGACACGACCCCCACCGAGGCCACTACTTCAAACCCCAGCGCCTCCACGCGGACAAAGCCTACGACGTACCTCACCTGCGAAAGTGGTTGTGGGGCAAACGCATCGGCGTCCGCATCGCCCGCAAGGGCATCGAGTCAATCGAACGATTAGGACGCCGGCGGTGGGTCATCGAACGCACCATGTCCTGGCTCACCGGTTACCGCAGACTCAACCACCGCTACGAACGCCACCCCCGCAACTACCTGGCCTTTCTCGGGCTCGCAGCGGCCATCTGCTGCTACAAACGCTTCCGCAACCTCACCACATAGGACACGGCTTAACCGCGACTGCCACCTTGACCACGGTCCCCGGCCTGCCGCACATTCAGGCGTGACCGGTCCGTTCACGGCCTGCCCGGTGAACTCGCGTTGGCGCGCATGAGCATCGGCAGCCAGCCACCCAAGCAGTTGGCTGGCCACGACACTGCTGTCGAGGCGTAGGGCGTGAACGCGTACGTGGCAGTCCCGCATGCGACGGGGCACATCACCTTGTTGCCTCCGAAGTCGCCCCCACTCGCTGCGGCAACTTCGATGCCAATCTCGGCGTCGCCCCGGCCACCATGGACCCGCTGGTCGACTGTCGGCGTCAAGTTCGGTTCTGCTCCTGCTCCATGACCCTGGCGATCAGATCGTGGAGCAGGTAATTCCCGGGCGGGCAACTCTCCTTGAGCCGGCGGAGGTCATGGGGGCCGAACCAGTCGTACGCGGAGTGCTTGGCCCATTCCAGTGCCGGGTGGTCGAGGTCGCCGTCGACGTCGACGAGGTAGTCGGCTTCGTGCCGTAGTCCGCCTCCGTCGTCGCCGGTCCACGACGAGATGCCCAGGAGCCGGCGCACGCGGCGCAGCCGCCACCCGGTCTCTTCCTCGACCTCGCGGGCGAGGGCGCCGATCAGCGATTCACCCGGTTCGACGTGCCCGCCGACGATGTCCCAGAGGTCAGGAAACAGCCGTCGGTCAGGGCTGCGTTTTTGGGCGAAGGCCGCACCGTGCTCATTCAGGATCACCGCGCCGACGGTCCATATCTCTCCGTCGGCGGGCACGGGTATCTCGACTCCCGCGTCTATGGCGATGTGCTGTCTAGCAGCTGACATGGGTGTCACTCCGGGAAACAGGTTCCAGTGCCAAGTCCGCCACGACTGCCGCGTGGTCGGACGGCCAGACGCTGTCCACCGGTTGGTCGCCGGCACGCCGTACCGCGCGGACCCGCCCGACGCCATCCGCGCCGGCCGGCCCCACGTGGATGTAGTCGCACCGCACGTTGGGCTCGGAGCCGCTGCCGGCGTAAGGATTGGCGGTGTCCCAGGTGGCCGACGGTGCGGCCGGATCGGCGTACTCCCAGGCGTCCATGAGTACTTGTCCCGGCACCGCTGGTGCGGTCTTGTAGCCGCCGAGCAGTCGCATCTCGTCCGAGTCCGGCCAGGCGTTGTAGTCCCCGGTGACGACTGGCGGAAAGGCACCCGTCCCGCGGTGGGCGGCGATGAACTTCGCCAGCGCCGCAACCTGTCGGCACCGCACCGCTGATTCGTGGAGGCTGTGGTTGAGGTGTGTGGTGAAGAACGGCACCCGGTGTTCGGGCGCGTCCAGCAATGCGTGCAGCGCGAGGCGTCCGTCGTCCTGGCCACCGGTGGTCGGAAGGCGCATTACCTCACGGTCCACGATGGGCCACCGGCTCAGCACCGCGTTCCCGATGCCGACGGTCTCGTCCCCGATCCGGTTCTGCCACCGTCCCGGCGCGTCGGAAGCGGCCCACGTCCACCGCATACCGAGCTGCTCGCCCAGCCAAGCCGCGAGGTTCTCCTCACCGCGCGACCACACCTCCTGCAGACCCACCACGTCGGCCTGCAGATCGCGAAGAACCCCGAGAATCGCCTCCCTGCGCTGCTCCCATGGCCCGAAGCGCCACCACACGTTCCAGGTCACCACTCGCATCCGCCATCCCACCCCTTCCTCGGGCCCCTCCCATCATGAAGGGCATACAACCTCAGAGAAGGAGAGTTGCCCACCTGCGCACCGGTGTTACGCCCCAAAACCTGGGCCAACTGCACCGATCAAGCAATTCCTCCGAAATGGCTCCCATAGTCATCGTTACGCCCTCCTCTTTTGACGGCTTGCTCAACGTCCCCCAACGGTCGGCGTCGGACCCAGTCCATCCACTCCCATCCCTGCGAGGGCGGCGCGCGGTCCTGGGTGAGCTTGTCCCGTCTGGAACGAATCTTCGACACCCATACGCCCAGTCGTACCGGCGTCGGTTCGGGCGCGTCGCCGGGCACCGTCGGCTCGGTGTGGTTGCGGGCTACATGCCAGCCTGCGCCTTCCCGTCCGATCCATGTGGAGAGGGCCGCCAAGCCTCGCTGGAACGCCGGCTCTGCCTTGCTCTGGCCCTTGCCTGGCTCCTTGGCTGCCGGGGCTGGAGATGGCGCCTGGGCGGGAGTTACGCCCAGGCGGGTCAGCCGCTCCTGCTGCTCCGTCGACAGCTGGGCCCAGGCGCCCGGCTTTTCCTGCCGGGCGGGCTACTGGCCGAGGTCGTCGCCCTCGAGGCGCATGCCGGATGCGATGTGGGACAGGGTGCGGTTCTGGCGGTTCTCGCGATTCGGTCCCTCCGGGAAGCAGGGCTGGTCGAGGTGGCCCTTCCCAGGGGTTGTGTCAGGTCTGTCTCTGCTTCGGTCGGGGGGCACGGTTCGTGAGACGCTGACGACGACGGTGAGGTGCAGGATTGGCCACAGGAGGTGCGGGGAGTGTTGGCGAGCGCAGGGCCGGCGGCGTGACCGCGTCCGGGGCGGCGTCTTCGGCGGAGGTGGCCGATCTGCTCGGGGCGGCGGTGTGCGTGGTGGATGAGCGCGGCGCGGTGGCGCGGGTGAACAGTCATGCGCAGCGGCTGCTGGGCAGGGACGCTGCTGACATGGTGGGCCGGGACGCGCACGATCTGCTGCACCGAGACCGGCACGGCCGGCCGCTGGCCAGGGCCCAATGCTCGATCGTCCAGGCGTTCTCGGCCCGGCGTGCGCTGGTCGGTGCCGGATGGTTCGAGCGCGGCGACGGGTCGCTGGTCGAGCTGTCGTGGCTGATGGCACCGTTCGCGGAGGCGAGCGCCGACGCGGACGCGGTGGTGGTCTTCACCGACCGCGATCCTGCCGATATTGACCTGGCTGACATTGATCTACCCGGCGAGGCCGGGTCGGTGCTGCCGGAACTGGAGCGACTGACGCTGCTGGCCGAGACGACCACTCAGTTGACTTCCACCCTCGACAGCGACGAGGCGCTGGACCGGCTGGTTCACCTGGTCGTTCCCCGTATCGCCGACTGGGCGGTGGTCGACCTGATCACCGAGGGCGACGAGGTCGAGCGGGCCATCGTGGTGCACTACGAGGACGGCACGTATGCCGCTCGGGAGGACTTGCAGGGACCGATGCCGCCGGTACCGGCCGATTCGCCGATGCCGCTCTCCCGCGCACTGCGGGGTGCGGCCTCCAGCCTGGTGACGCCCCAGACCTACCAGGGACCGCCGGACTCCGGCATCGCCATCGAACAGGCCAGGTTGTTCGAGGCGACGGGTATGCACTCGGCCGCCATCGCCCCGATACGGGGCCTGCGGGACGTACTTGGTGCGCTGACGCTGGGGCGGTCCACTGCGCGGGGTTCGTTGACACCGGCCGACCTGTCACTTCTGGACGATCTCACGCGCCGTACCGGGCTGGCTCTGGACAACGCCCGGCTCTACCAGCGCCAGCGCAAAGTCGCCGAGACGATGCAGCGCCACCTGCTGCCGCAACTCCCCTCGGTACCCGGGCTGCAGATGGCCGCACGCTATCTCCCCGCACCGGACGACTCGCAAGTCGGCGGCGACTGGTACGACGCTTTCACCCTGGCCGACGGGACGACGGCCCTGGCCATCGGCGACGTGGTCGGACACGACCTGGACGCCGCCGCCGGCATGGCACAGATCCGCAGCATGCTCCGCGCGTACGCCTGGAGCCACCACGAGCCGCCCAGCGCCATCGTGACGCGACTGGACGGATCGACTTCCCTCACGGGAGTCTCGATGGTGACACTGATCTTCGGAGTGATGGACCAGGCCGCCGACGGCGGCTGGCGGCTGACCTGGACAAACGCTGGCCATCCTCCGCCCCTGTTGATCACCCACGACGGACAGGCCCGCTACCTCACCGACGGCCACGGCCTTCTGCTGAGCACCAACCTCACCCCGGTGCGCTCCGACGCATGTGTGACTCTGCCGCCCCGGTCGACACTGGTCCTCTATACCGACGGTTTGGTGGAGAGCCGCCGCCGTCCCATCGACGAGGGCCTTGAGCGGCTGCGCAGACACGCAGCGTCGCTGGCCCACCGCCCGCTGGCGGCATTCATCGACCTGCTGATTGACCGCACCCGCCTCACGGACGACAAGAACGACGACGACGTCGCCGTTCTCGCCCTGCGCACCCCCTGATCGGTCGGCGAGCACATGAGACGAACAGGCCGCGCGCTGAACGCGACGGTGCCGAGCTTCGCGACGACGAGGTCGGCAAGGGCTATGACCAGGTCATCCCGGTCACGGATGAGGAGCTGGCTGAGTTGCCTCTGCCGACCGCGAAGACGGTCGACACCGTGGCGTTCGTCGACCGGAGCAGCGTCGACTCGATCCGCCTCGGACAGACGTAGTACCTCGAAGCGGCGTGCAGGTCGCCGCAAAGCCGTACGTCCTGCTCCGAAAGTTGACCGCCTTCAAAAGACACCCGGCAGCGAGAACGGCCCCTGGCGCAACTTCTACCTCACCGGGGCCCTCGAACTGCGCGACGGATCGATCGGCACCCCCACCAACACCACCTCCGCCGACCTGCTCGCCGCCCTGACGCTCGAGCAGCCCTACGACGCCCTCGCGATCCGGGTGGACGGCCCCCGGGCCTGGGACGCGGACATCACCGTGCGATTCGTCGTCCAGGGACAGGATCCCGTCACTCTGCGGCTGCACAACGGCGTCCTCATCCACGCCACCGGCACCGGGTCGGCCACCGCGGAGCCGCAGGTCGAGTTCACCCTTGCCGAGCCCGACCTGCGCGCGTTGCTCGTCGGTGCCCTGCCCCCGGCGGACCTCGCCGCACGGGACGGTGTGGAGATCGCCGGGGACGCGGGCAAGCTCACCGAACTCCTCGGACACCTCGGCGAGCCCGACCCGGACTTCGCCGTCGTGACGCCGTGAGGCGTCAGCGGCCGGCCGACGTCACACCGTACGGCCCGGCGCGGCGCCTTTCGCCGGGCCGGACCTGAGCCCGGGCGGACCCGTGTCACACTCCGGCACCCTGGTACTCGTCATGGCCGCCGCCGTGCTCGCGCCCCTGCTGGCCGACGCGGTGGTGCACCGGGTACGGATCCCGCTGGTCGTGTTCGAGATCGGCCTGGGCATCCTCGTCGGCCCGGACGTCCTCGGCTGGGCCCGTCCGGACCACGTGATCGACACGCTGTCGGACCTGGGGCTGTCGATGCTGATCTTCCTGGCCGGTTACGAGATCGACTTCGCGGCCGTACGCGGGCCCACCCTGCGCCGCGCAGCCGTCGCCTGGCTGGTCTCGCTGGCCGCCGCGATCGGGGTGGGGTTCGCCATCAGCGGGGGCGAACCCTTCAAGGCGTTCGTCATCGGTACGGCGCTGACCAGCACCGCGCTGGGGACGGTCCTGCCGATCTCAAGGACGGCGGAGAGCTGAAGGGCCGGTTCGGCGCGGTGGTTTCGGCGTTCGGAGCGGTCGGCGAGTTCGGCCCCGTGGTCGCCGTGGCGCTGCTGCTGAGCGGCCGTAAGCCCGGTGAGTCCGCCGCGATGCTGGCCGCCTTCGGCGTGGTCACCGCCGCCGTCTGGTGGGCGCTGCGCCTCCGACGGCCGTGGTTCTCCCGGCTGGTCGACCAGACCCTGCACAGCAGCGGGCAGTTCGCCGTACGTTTCGTGATGCTGCTGCTCGCCCGCATGCTCGCGCTCGCCTCGGCCTTCGGATTCGACTACTGCTGGGCGGCGTTCGCCGCCGGGGTCCTGACCCGCCTGGTGCTGAACGGGGCCGCGCCGAAGAGCAGAGCGGAGGTCCTGGGCAAGATGGAGGGACTGGGCTTCGGTTTCCTGGTCCCGCTGTTCTACGTGAGCACCGGCATCGGCTTCGACCTCCACGCCCTGCTGTAGGACGTCAGGTCACTGCTGCTGGTACCGGTCTTCTTGCTGCTCTTTCTTGTCCTGCGGGGGCCCGGTCTATCTGCTGGCCCCCGGGGACCTCGACCGCCGGGACCGCTCCGGGCTCGGCCTGCTCGCCGCGACGTGCCTGCCAGTCGTCGTCGCGATCACTACCATCGGAGTCGACCAGAAGATCATCGGTGGTGACGTGGCGGAGTCCCTGGTGTGCGCGGCGATGGTGTCGGTGCTCGTACTCCCCTTGCTTGCCGGGCGGGTGCGGCGGCGCGGTGGCGGCCCTGGGCCCGTCATGTCGGGGTCCGCCGAGGAGTCGGAGTCGTGGTGACCCGAGGAGGCCACGGCTCGCGCAGCAGGTCCCGGGCCCGCGCCGCCCGGCGCGTCCCGGCCGGGTACGGCAGCGCCTCGGCCAGCTTCTCCGCCCGTACCAGCTCCTTCGTGCCGTCCGGCTTCCGGGCGAGCCGGGACAGGGACGCTCCCAGGGCGATCCGCGCCTCCACCTCGGCCAGCCGCTCCCCGGTGTGTCGCGCCCTCGTCACCTCGGCGCGCGCGAGCGGCAGCGCGGCTTCGGGCCGCCCCGACAGGAGCTCGGCCCACGCCACCAGTACCGGGGCCTCGTCGGTGTGTCCGGCCAGGACGCCCAAGGCCTGGTGCGGACGGCGCGCCCGCAGCGCGAACTCGGCACGGGCCGTGCGCACCTCATGCCCGGCCTGACGGTCCCCGAGCGCGGTGGCGACGGCTTCGGCGCGGTCCAGGAGGGGGGTCGCCCGTGCAGGTTCGCCCTGGAACACCCGTACCCGAGCCAGCGTCGTGAGGGCGTACGGCAGACACCAGGCGTCGTACGCCTCGGCCCCCGCCGCCGCTTGTTCGGCGAGGGCGCGGGCCGAGTCGGGTTCTTCGAGCAGCAGCCGCAGTTCGGCGATGTTCGCCCGCTCGAACGCGGCGGCCGTCGGATCACCGGTCTGCTCGGCCAGGCCTAGGGCGCGGGTCCCGATCTCCACGGCCTCACGCAGCCGGCCGGCCCGCCGCGTGTTCTCGCGCAGCGTCGACAGGACCGAGCCGAGGAGTGTCGGATCCCCGTACGCCTCGGCCGCGCCAGCGCCTCGTCGCCCGCCTCACGTGCCTGGTCGAAACGGCCGGCCAGCCCGAAGTTGGCGGCGCGCAGCGCGAACGCACGCGCGATCAGGCCCTGCCCCCGCACCCCGGGTATCGCCCGGGCAGCGGCCAGCGCGTGCCCCGCCGCCTCCGCACCCGCCCCGTACCGTCCCTGGACACAGCGGATCAGGGACAGGGCGAGGAAGTGACTCGCGGCCGGTTCCGGCGCGGTGTCCTCGGTCACCGGGTGGTCCCGCAGCGTGCGGCGCCCGGACCCGGGGGCGCTGGTCTTGACGAGCGTCTCGGCGAGCAGCGCCGCCGCGAGGACCGTGTCGTCATGGTCACCGCGCCGCTCGAACTCGGCCAGGGCGAGGCGAAGGACATCGGCCGCCTGCTCGAAGTGGCCCATCCTCCGCAGCACATGGGCGTGCGCGAGCCGGGCGCGTGCGGCGTCGACGTCCAGCCGGGACACCAGGTCGCGGTAATAGCGGTCGGCGGTGTCGTTGGCGTACAGGGCAGCGGCCCGCTCGGCCGCCCGGCGCAGGTACTCCGCCGCACGCGGGTCGTCGGCACGGGCGAAGTGTGAGGCCAGTGTGTCGACGGCATCGGGGCGGCGGCGCCGCACCGTGCGCGCGAACGCTGCGTGGAGCTGTCTGCGACGGACGACGGCCAGCTGCTCGTAGCAGGTGAGGCGGACCAGCGGATGCCGGAAGGCCACCCCCGCCTCGGGCCGTCCGGCCACCACGACGTCGCGCTCTTCGACCAGCGAGGCGGTGATCGCCTGCTCCAACGCGTCGGCGGCGGCAGCGCCGGACACGGGTGGGTGCAGCCCGTGTTCGGCGACATCGAGCAGTTCGGACAGCGCGGTGTCGCCCCCGGCCACGGACAGTGCCTCGACGAGGCGCCGCGCGTCCGCGTCGAGGCGTACGAGCCGGTCGGCGACCAGTTCCCGCACGCCTTCGGGGGCGACGTCACCCGTGCTGCCTTCGGCGAGGCCGCGCGCGAGTTCGAGAGCGAACAGCGGGTTGCCGAGGGAGAGTTCCCACACCCGGTGGGCCCGGTCGTCGTGGGCCACCGCCACGGAAGCGTCGCGCACCACCGCCAGGCACGCCTCCCTGTCGAGCCGCCCCAACTTTTCCCGCACGGCGAGGCGTTGGCGCAGCAGCGACGTCATGACCGAGCGGCGCGCGTCACCGTCGGGGAGTTCCTCCTCGCGGTATGTCACGAGGAATCGCAGGGCCGTTCGGCGCTCGACTGCCCGGCGGGCCAGATGGCTGAGCAGTTGGTAGGAACCCGTGTCGGCGGCGTGCAGGTCGTCGAGGACCACCAGTACCGGACGCGCGACTGCCAGGTCGCCGAGCAGCGCCGTGCTCCCTCGGAAGAGCCGGTCCCGCTCCTCTTCGGGGCTGCGCTCGCCGGAGGTGGCGACCAGCCCCAGCGACGGCAGGAACGAAGCCAGTTCGGGATATTCGGCGCCGACCCGGGCGCGCTCGGCCGCGCTGTGCCCGGCGAGCCAGCCCTCAAGGGCCTCGGCGAACGCCCCGTACGGTGTGTGCCCCTCCGCCTCCTGGCTGCCGCCCCACAACACGGCGGTCCCGGCCGCGACGGCCTGCCGCGCCACCTCGCCCACCAGACGGGTCTTGCCCACGCCCGCCTCGCCGGTGAGCAGTGTGACCGGTGGCCCGGCCGGTGTGAGAAGGCGGGCGAGCGCCGCCACGCGGCCGTGCAAGGGCGGTGCGGCGCGCGCTGCCCGCAACGGGGCGGGGAGGAGCGGGCTCGCCGGGACGACCGCGGGGGCCGCCGCCAGCGCGGTCCTGTGCAGCAGCTCCGTCTCCGGGCCGGGCCGTACCCCCAGTTCCGCTTCGAGCACTTCGCGGCACACGTGGTACTGGCGCACGGCGCGCCGTCGCAGTCCCTGGCGCAGCCAGGCTTCGATGAGGACGCGGTGGGCCAGCTCCTCGGCAGGGCTGGCGGCGAGTACCTGCTCGGCGGCGGCCGCCGCTTCCGGGGCGGCGCCGCGCTCCAGATACTCCCCGGCGATCCGTAGGAGCAACTGCTCGCGCAGCAGCCCGATTTGCCCGCGCCGGCCGTCGGCCCAGCTCGCGTAACGGTCCTCCGGCAGCAGCTCGCCGCTGAACAGGCCCAGCGCGCTGGTCAGTTCGTCCACCCCACCATGGACGAGCGCCGACCTGGCCGATGTCTCGGCGTCGTCGGCGTCGATCCACACCGTCGTGGGGTCGAGGCGCACGAATGCCCCGTCGGAGACCAGGTACGAAGAATGGGCGCGCGGGGCCAGTTCCGGCTCCAGGGCGCGGCGGGCGGCGTGCAGGGCGACGCGCAGGCTGCCGGCGGCGGCGTGCACGTCGGCGTCCGGCCAGCAGATGTCCATGGCCTGTTCGCGGTGGAGCCGGTGTCCGGGGACGACGGCGAGGAGCTTCACCAGGGCACGCGCGCCGGGCCTCGGCCACCGTTCGGCGAGCGCGGGACCGCCGTCGCGCGTCGCGCGGAATCCGCCGAGGAGGTGCAGACGCAACAACGGGACGGCGGAGTTGTCGCTGTCCGGTCGTCGCGCGTTCATCAAAAGGCACTGTAATCGAACACGCCGAGGACCCCCTTGGGCGAGGCCCAGGGGGTCCTGATCAGCCGAGCGTCACGCGGGTCACGCGGGCCACGGGCGTCACGCGGGAAACGGGTGTCACGTGGTTACGCTTCCTTGCGCGCTCACGAGAGCTTGTATGTGCCGATCTGGTGGATGCCGTTGTCGGTGCTCAGATAGCGGCCGCCCAGGTTCTCGGCGATCCGGTCCATCCCGTAGTCGTCGGAGTTGAGCGACAGCACCTCGCTGACACCGTCACCGTCGAGGTCGGCGGCCAGGTAGTTGCGGCCGCCGGTCGCGATGGCGCTGCCGACGCTGGCAGCGTAGGAGTTGGTGGAGCTGAAGACGCTCGGGTCCCAGGCGTAGAGCCCTCCCTCGACCCCGCCGATCAGAAGTTTGCGCCCGCCAGGTCCTGTCGCGAAGGCGGCGCTGTGGGACTCGGGGATCGCGAAGATGGTGAAGTCGTCCGTGCCCTGGCCCTTGAAGGCGCGGAAGGAGGAGGTCCCCACCTGGTAGAGAATCCCGCCGTCGGTGAAGAAGTTGCCGTGCGTCCACAGACCGCCGACGATGGCCGAGTGCACGACCGCACCGGTTCGGCCGTCACGGATCTCCAGGTACTGGCTGAAGCTGGTGGCGTCGGTGGATCCCGCGCCGGCCTGCGACTGGATGACCCACAGATAGGCGACCGCGTGGCCCTCCGCGTACGGGATCTCCTTCGAGGCGAAGGTCCCGTGCGAGGTGACGGCGCCGTGGATCACACCGTCGGTGGACGCGGCCGGGGCCTTCGGCGCGACGTCCCACGTGGCCTTCCCGGTCTTGGCGTTCAGCGCGACCGCGTCCGCCGCTGGGTCGGCCAGGCCGAGCGAGTTCCCCTTGGAGTACGAGGCGTAGACCTTGCCGTCGAGGACCGACGGGTCGGAGAAGACGGCGTCCGCGCCCACGGCTTTCGGCGCGGTGTACGACCAGATCTTGTGGCCGTCGCCGTAGTAGGCGTTCAGGGTGTTCGTCGGGACGAGGATGTCCAGCTGGCCGTCGCCGTCAAGGTCGTTGAGTTTCGCCGTGTGGACGAACTGGCCGGCGCCGTCGATGGTGGCGAGGGTCTTGCCGGTCTTGCCGTTGAGGACGACCACGGCTGTGTCGGCCGCGACGACGATCTCGGGCTTGCCGTCGCCGTTCACGTCACCGGTCTCGATGTCGTGCACCGCCCCCGGAACCGTGGCCTGCCACAGCTTCACCGGCTTGCCGTCAGCGAGCGACGGGCCCGAGTAGGCCCAGACGCCGTTGGAGGAGCCGGCCATGACCACGTCGGACGTGCCGTCCTTGTCCAGGTCGGTGGCCTGCGCGTAGGAGACGTCCGCCTGGAGCGGCGTGAGCTTCTCCTGCTTGCCGTTGGACAGTTTGAACGTGCGGATGTTCTGGCTCTGGTCGACGACCCGCACGTGGCTGCCGTCGGCGTCGCTGACGACGTCCTGGTACATCGGCGCGGCGGCGACGCCCTTCTGCTGCCACTTCACGGCGCCCTTGCCGCTGAAGACGGTGAGTGAGGCGAGCCGGCCGCCGCCCGAGTTCTGTGACGTGCCGATCCTCTCGTCGTCCTGGGCGGTGGTGACGAGTGTGCCGCCGGCCACCTTCAGGCCCCAGATGCTGGCGCCGTCGTCGGCGTTGTCGGCGTCGCGCTTGACGGTGTTCGACCAGAGGACCGTGCTCGGGTTGTCGCCGTTCAGGGCGCGGACGGTGCTGGCGTTGACGTACAGGTCGCCGTCCAGGGAGGACTCGGCGACGGCGTACTCGGCGCCCTCCTTGGCCGTGAGGTCTCCGATGGTCAGCGCGGTGGGGATCACGTTGGTACGGCTGTCCAGTGTCGAGCGCCGGCCGGTCTTGAGGTCGTACGCGGCGACCTCGTAGCGGACACCGTCCGTCGGGTCGGCCTCCTCGACGGCGACGAGCCGCTTGCGGCCCGTGTCGAGACGTAGCTGACGGCTGTAGAGCATGCTGTCGGTCTGCCAGCTGACCGAGCCGTCAGCCGTGTTGAGGACGAGGGTGCGGCCCCGGCCGTCGGAGGTCGCGGTTGCGGCCAGGTCCCAGGAGACGGCGGCTTTGCCCTTGCCGAGATCCTGGATGTCACCCCAGTTGGCCTCGCCGGCGGCCTTGGTGTCGTACGTCCATGTGGCCGACGGGGTCAACGCGCCGCCCGCGTAAGTGAAGTGGATGCCGGACAGTCTGGCGGTGTCGGTGGCCGGGGAGTTGAGGCTCATCCTCGGGGCGTCGGCGACCAGCAGTGTGCCGTCGACGATTTTCACCATCGAGGCGTAGTCGTACAGCTTCGACCAGAGCGTCTTGCCGGTCGCACCGTCGAGCATGGTCACGAAGGTGCCGGTGGGCAGTGACGAGCCGGGCGAGGTGAACGGGCGGTAGGGGACCGCGCCGACGCTCGCCGTGAAGACGATGTCGTCGGTACCGTCGCCGGTCAGGTCTCCGGTGGAGTAGCCCGAGTCGGAGTTGGGCGAGAACGGGGAGACGGCGTTGTAGCCCATCAGGATCCGCGCCGGGTACGGCTCGGTCTGCCACACGCGTTGCGGCTTGACGGCCCAGTCCGTGTACAGGGAGTTGTTGGTGCGCTCCCACACCGCGCTGCCGTCGGCGGCGTGCCGCTGTACGTTGCCCAGGCTGTGGACGGTGAAGTAGTCGCCGTTCTTCCCGACAGGCACCGTGGCGCCCATGCCGCGGACGCCTTCCAGTGCGGACTTGGCGGTGAAGGTGACCGGGGTGGCGGCGTCGTCGGTGGAGGCGGCGCCGGTCAGGGCGCCGGCCGTCTTTGCGTCGTCCTGCGAGTCACCCGTGGCGCCGGCGGCGTCGCCGTACGGGTCGAGGCTGACATGGGCGGCCAGCGCCCGGGCCTCGGCGCTGCTCAGCTTCATCGCCGAGCCGCTGTCGTCAGCGGCCAGGGCGTGCGGAGCGGCGCTCAGGCAGAGCCCGGCGGCGGCCAGGGCGGAGGCGAGCTGGGGAGCCCGCCGGGAGTGGGGTCTCATCGCTAGGCTCCCTGAGTGAAACGGATGGCCGAACCGTCGGTGACGACCGGCTGGTTGTATGAGTACTGGAGGGCGTCGGAACCGGCCTGGTTCTGGATGCCGACGGTGGCGCCCGCACCCCGGTCGGCGACCGACTTGTACTGGAGGGTCACGGTGCCGGTGGCCTCGTCGAAGACGGCCTCGAAGGTCGCCCGGCCCGAAGTGCCGTTCGCATAGGCGGCGTTGTTCCAGACGACGGCGAACTCGCGACTGCCCTTGGTGCCGGTGGTGGCCGTCTGCACGGACGATTTCTTGTCGAGCGTCAGGTCGTCCCAGAGCGGGGCGACGAAGCCCTTCACGCTGTTCGCACCGACGGTGGGCAGCGCGGTGTTGCTGTAGTCCCCGACCCGTGAGGACAGGAAGTTCACCAGACCGTCGGTGGTGACCGAGGCGGTGGAGTACGAGACGCCGTAGTGCTTGACCGGGAAGGGCAGCGCGATCGTCGCGGAGTCTTCGTCACCGCTCAGGGCGACCTTCTTCGCACCGGCGATCCAGGAGTACGCGGCAGGGGCGCAGCTGTTGTCTGCGCTGTCGGAGCGGGCCGGGACCTGGACGTTCTTGGTGGCGTCGGCGGCGACGGCGAGCGGACCGGCGTACGCGCCGTTGCACAGGACCGGCGCGGTCGGTTGCACGGTCAGCGTGTACGCGCCTTCGGCGACCTCCGGGAAGGTGTACCGGCCCTTGGCGTTGGTGACGACCTGGGCGACGGGAGAGCCGGTCACCGCGACGGTCGCGCCGAGAAGCGCTTTGCCGGTGACGTCGAGGACGGTTCCGGTGACCTTGTGCGAGGGGACCGGGGAGAGCGCGACGTCCTGCGTCAGGCTCTGGTTCTCGGCGATCTCGACGTCGGTGACCTTGGCATCGGCGTAGCCGTACCCGCTGAGCGCGAAGTCGTACGTACCCGGATTCAGGGCCAGCGCGTACGTGCCGTCGGTGTCGGTGGTGACCGTGCGGGCGCCGGTGGTGGCGTCCGTGGCCTTCACGCTGATGCCGGACAGGACCTTGCCGGTCGCCTTGTCGGTGACCTTGCCGGACACGGTGCCCGCCGTGTGCGGGGCCTTGTCGACGGAGGCGAGGATGTCGAGTTTGCCCTCACCCCACACGTTGTTCACATCGGCGGTGCCGCCGCAGTGGGTGTCGTCAACGTTGATCGCGCCCTCGTCGAGCAGCGCACGTGTCGCGTCGATGTCACCGATCAGCGAAGGGGCCGCCGACCACAACAGGGCCACGGCGCCGGCGACATGGGGTGTGGCCATCGACGTTCCGGACTCGGTGTTGTACGAGGAGCCGGGCCAGGTCGACTCGACGGCGACCCCGGGCGCCGAGATGTTCGGCTTCATCGAGCCGTCGACCAGTGACGGTCCGAAGCCGGAGAACGAGGCGATCTTGCCGGCGGAGTCGTAGGCGCCGACGCCGTACGAGGTCTTCTGCGAGCCGGGGGCGTGCGAGGTGGAACAGGTCGTGCCGTCACCGTCGTTGCCGGCCGCGAACGCCTCGAAGATGCCCGCCGCGTTCCAGGCTTCGACAATGTCCTGGTAGAACGTCGTGTCGTCGCCGCCCCAGGAGTTGTTGACGATGTTCGGCGCCAGGTTGGGGCGCGGGTTCTGGCCGTTGTGGTCGGTCGGCGCGAGGATCCACTGACCGGCCGCGAGCAGGTTGTCGTCCGAGCACCGGTCGGCCTGGCAGCCCTTGGCAGCGATCCAGGTGGCGTCCGGCGCGACACCGATGCCGTTCTTGCCGACCATCGTGCCCATGGTGTGGGTGCCGTGGCCGTTGTTGTCGCACGGTGTTCCGTCGGAGGGGCAAGTGCCGGAGGGGTCGTAGAAGTTGTAGTCATGGGTGAACGTGCCGTCGCCGTTGTTGCCCCGGTACTGGGCCACCAGATCGGGGTGGTCGTACTGGACACCCGAGTCGACGCTGGCGATCACGATGCCCTCACCGCGGGCCCCGTACTTGTCCCAGACCTGGTCGGCCTTGATGTCGGCGACGCCCCACTCGGGGGAGTCGGCCGTGTCTGCGGAGGAGTCCGTGCGCGACGCGGTGATCTTCGCGTCGGCGGTCTGGATGTCGTCGAGCTTGTAGGTCTGCGCCCGGACGACGGACGCGACGTCCGGGCGCTCGGCCAGCTTGTCGATCAGGTCCTGGCCGCCGGTCACTTCGAGGGCGTTGGCGATCCAGTAGTCGGTGTGGCCGACCTTTTCGCCGTCGAGGAAGGAGCTGATCGACTTCTGGCTGGTCCTGGCGTGCGCGCGCAGCTCGCTGTAGACGGACTTGGCCTTCGCCGCGTGCGACGTGCGGGTCCGGGCACCGGACAGATCCGCCTGGTCCTTCAGGACGACGAAGAAGGAAGCGTCGCCGCCGTCGGCCACGGCGGCCGACAGCGCGGAATCGACCTTGGCCGACGGGGCGGTCTCGGCGGCGGCCGCGGGTAGTGGTGCGGTGAGCAGGGCGGCCGCGGTGAAAGCGGCAGCCGCCCAGAAGGCGCGTCTACGCCGGGGCGGTCGGGGCAGGTGCATCGGGGTGCTCCTCCAGAAACGGTACGGGGGAGCCCGGACGCTAGACAGCCGCCGTTACTCGGGCATTACAGCGCTCGGCGGCGAGAGCCGCGCAGACCCCTCCACTCCACGGTCGGGTAGCGGCTTTGCGCTGTGACGTTCCGGCCGTAGGGATGCCCGTCAGGCGGACGGGGACCGGGAGCTCAACCCGCCGCGCCCATGCCCGGCAAGCCCTGGAGAGGGTGGGGCCCGCCCACCGGGCGCGCTTCGCGCGGATGCGCATACGGATGCGGGTCGGCTACGCCTGCGGCTCGGCTGCGCCTACAGCCGTCTCGGCCGTACGCGCTGTGGGGCACGGGTGCCGCGGCGCTCGCGAGGGTCCGGGCAGGGTGGCGGCAACTGGTCCACCACCCGGAACGCGGCCCCCGCTGTCCGCCTGATGCGAAAGGGCGCCGCGGTGGGGGTGACGTACCGACAGGAGCTTCGCGGTGAGCGCTGCGGAGGCGACAAGCAGGATCACGCCGCACCACGCGGCAGCCTGCATGCCGTGGACGAACGCCTCTTGGGCCGAGGCCAGCAGCGCGTTGCCGGAGCCGCCCGGGAGCCGGGACGCGACGGCGTCGGCGCCGCCCAGTGTTCCTTGCGCTGCTTCCACCCCGTCGGGCGGGAGCCAGGCGGGCACGACGCCTGCCAGGTCGTGGCGGTACACGGCGGTGCCCACGCTGCCGAGCAGGGCCATGCCCAGCGCGCCTCCCAACTCCTGGCCGGCCTCCAGCAGGGAGGCGGCCGCGCCGGTCCTGCGCTGCGGTACCGCAGCCAGCGCGAGGTCGCAAACCTGCGAGACGACCGCCACCATGCCGCAGCCCATGACGGCCGCACCCGAGAGGAGTTGCCCCCGGGCCCCGGTACCGGTCAGGGCGATCAGCGCGAAGCCGCAGGCCATGACGAGGAACCCGGCTGCGACGACGCCGGGGTGGCCCAGCCGCCGCCCGGCCCATGCGCTCACGGGTGCGGCTACGCCGACGGCGAGCGCCGGCGCCAGACTCCACAGCGCGGCGCGCAGCGGCGAATAGCCCAGGACCGATTGCAGGTACTGCGTGATGAAGTACGCGGAGCCCATCATCGCGAAGGCGGCGACCGTGTTGAGCGCCACCCCGGCACCGAACCCCCTCGCGCGTAGCAGTGCCCGGCTGATCATGGCATCGTCGCGGCTGCGCTGACGACGTACAAAGGCCCAGCCGGCGCCCGCGCCCACCGTGAGGCAGGCCAGCGGCAGGGGGTCCGGGCCGCCTGCAGCGACTTCCTTGACGCCGTAGACCGCTGGTACGACGGCGACGACGGACAACGGCACGCTCCACACGTCGAAGCGGCCTGTGCCTCGCCCCTTGGACTCGGGGACCAGCACCGGCACCAGGACGAGCAGGAGAATCATCGCGGGCACGTTGATCAGGAAGACCGACCCCCACCAAAAGCGGCTGAGCATGACCCCGCTGACGACCGACCCCACCGCCACACCGCCCGCCATGACGCCGGACCAGATCCCGATGGCGCGGCTGCGCTGCCCGGCGTCCGGGAACAGGTCCCGCATCAGCGCGAGCGTGGACGGCATCAGCGTCGCGCCGCCGGCGCCGAGAGCGACCCGCGCCGCGATCAGGCTCGCCGTACTGTCCGCGTGCGCCGCCCACAACGACGCGAGCCCGAACGCCGCCGCCCCCACGAGCAACAGCCGGCGTCGGCCGATCCGGTCCCCCAGAACCCCCATCGTCAACAACAGGCCCGACAGGGAGAACCCATAGGCGTCGAAGATCCACAACTGCTGCACGGCGCTGGGCTCAAGCTCTTCGGAGATCGCCGGCAGGGCGAAATACAGCACAGAGATGTCCATCGACACCAGCAACAACGGCAGCAGAAGAACGACGAACGCGACCCACTCCCTGCGTCCCGCCCGCAGCGGCACCGCAGGAACGGCCTCGTTCTCCCGGTTTCCGATATTCCCGGTAAGTGACTTCATGTCATCTTTTTACAGTATCGCGCGCAACCGCCGTTGTCCCGGACGCACCTCCGCCTGGTCTCGAACCGGGCCTCTCAGTTGGTGGGTTCTCCGTACGCGGTCGCGATCTCCTGCGAGGACGCCCAGCGGCTGTAGGTGGGCGACTGGGGCCAGCCCTCCGGGGAGTCCTGCCACTCCTCTTGGCGTCCGTAGGGCAGGACGTCGACCAGGGGGAACAGATGGCTCAGCTGCTCGGTGCCGCGGCCGTCCGTGTGCCAGGTGCGGTAGACCGTGTCGCCGTCGCGCAGGAAGACGTTGACCGCGAACCCACCGTTCGGCGGGGCGCCGACATCACTGCCGAACGTACTGTTCGCCGTCGAGTACCAGGTCATCGTGTTGCCCACCTTGCGCCTGTACGCGAGTGCCTCGTCGATCGGGCCCTGGGTGACGATCACGAACCGGGCGTCGAACTTCTCCAGGCCCGCAAGCCGGGTGAACTGTGAAGTGAAGCCGGTGCAGCCCCCGCACTGCCACGCGGCACCCTCGTGCCACATGTGGCTGTAGACGATCAGCTGAGGGTGCTCACCGAAGATGTCCGCGAGCCGGACGGGTCCCTCCTCGCCCTCCAGCACGTAGTCCGGCATCTCGACCATCGGCAGTCGGCGCCGCTGCGCCGCGATCGCGTCCAGCTCACGCGTGGCCGCCTTTTCCCGCACCCGCAGCGCTGCCAACTCCTTCTCCCAACTGGCGGCGTCGACGACAGGGGGCAGAGCTGAGGCATTGCTGCTGGCGGACATGGTTCCTCCGGGTGGTCGGGTGCCTGTCAGTAGTACCGACTCGCCGTCCGGTCAAAACTCATCGGTCATCCGTCGAGTCTGCTGCGGGCCTCACCCGGCCTGTTGTGGGGTGACGCTCAGGGAGTGACGCCGGCCTGGCCCGTGCGCAGGCGCTCAGCGCAGATCTCAGATATTTTCTGGGCGCGGTCGGAGGAGGGGCGCCAGACGTCGACTTCCCGTTCCCCGATTTCGTAGTACACCGGACTCGGGGCTCCGTCCCAGAGAGCTCGCAGGAGTTCGATGGGCAGGCCGATCTTCACCAGGGACGGCAGGTCGAGGAGCGCACGGAGGTCCTCGTCCTTGAGGGAGTGGCAGCCTGAGAGGTCGAGGTCCATGAGGTCGTTCAGCCGGCGTAGCGCAGTGATGTCCCTCAGCTCAGGCGTGCCGAGACGGAGGACTCTGAATACGGCTTCTTACTCATACCGGCGATCATCGTGACACTTGAAGCTCCCCTTCAGCCGCGAATCCCAGCGGTCTGACTCGCGCGCGGCCTGCTGGCCACCACGCCGAGGAACCATGTCATTCCTTCGCATCCGCACCTGTGCGCCTTCGTACGCACGACAGCTCACGCTACCCAGCGCTACCTCGCGAGCGGAGCTCGCAGAGGGTTTTGCTCATGATCAAGCGACGAGTCCCCGGAGCCAAGTTTGCTCATCGAAGCCAACGCCCAGGTGAGTGAACTGCGGATACTCGCGAACTTGCGGAACCTTCACCGTTGTAGGTTTCGCCATTCCGAGGGCATTTCCGCGCGATCATGGGCAGCAGTGACGCTCAGTAGCTTCCGGCCAGTTGATACCGCATTCACTGCATTTGCGGTGATTCCTCGGCGCCCACTTGCCTTTGTGGCAAGGTGCACGGCACCGGCCCTCGCGGGGAGACCACACCGCCCACTAGTAACCCCCCCCGTTGACCGGGGGCGTCGGACGGGGTTGCAAGCACGTGTGGTCTCCCCATCGTGACGGGCCAACCGAGCCGGCGAGGACGAGACGAGCTAGTCGCTCTTGGTGCCGCTGGGGGTGATCACCGAGTCCGGGCCGGGATGGACGAGACCGCTATGTCCGTCCTCGAACTCCACGACGTAAGGAGGGTTGCCGCTGTCTCCCTTCACTTCCTTGATCGTTCCGGAGCGTCCTCCACCACCGGACCGGTCGAAAACGGTGAGCGTGTCGCCAACGTTTGCGCGCATAGTTCTCGTCCTTCGCTATCAACTGTCTTGACAACGGAGTGCATACCCAACGCGGCGGCGACCATTTGCAATGCCACTCGCAAGGAGTACGGCGAGGACGACCCGAGCCCCACATGACCCAATGACAGAGGTGCGCGGTACCGGCCATGAAAGGGAGACCCGCAAACAATCCGCAGAGTTCCCGGTTCGACTCCTGGGGTGGGCACGCGGGAGACCAACGAACATGCCGCCGAGGGGTCCTAGGCAGGGGCTAGCGCGAGTGGTTGAGAACGTTGCCGTTGGTGCAGTGGTTGAAGTGGTTGCCAACCCAGGGCCCACCGACGGGCACAACGGCGAGTTCCTGGAAGCAGGAATCCGGGGCACTGAAATTCGAGTTGTTGGGAGCGTTGACGCCCGACCCGAAGTTGTCTCCGTCGTCGGCGTGGGCTGGGGCGGCGAGGGCGAGGCCCGTGAGGGCAAGGGCGGCAGTTGCAACGATTTTCTTCATGATCAGCAGAACGATGGACTCGGGCGAGAGGCACGCTCTGTCACTCAGATGTCAGAACAAAGATGGGGGGTGCGGCACCGTGCGCTGTATCGACTGCACCGAGCCGGCGACACACCGCGGACGCTGCGAGAGCCACCACTAGGACCACGGCAAGCGGGCTTCGGTCCGTGCTCGCCGTGCGGTGCTGGTCCGGGTGGTTTCGGGGGCCGCTCGTCTCCGTGCCCTGGTCGGTGCCCGTGGTGGTGCCCGCTGTGTACGGTGCGGCTTGCTCGTCCTAGCCGGTGGGGTGGACGTGGACCATCTACAGCCGCTTGCGCTCGGGGGCGAGGACGTAGACAGCAACGTGCAGGTTTTGTGCCGTGACTGCCATGGGCTCCTGCACAGAGTCCAGGCTTTAGCCGTTGAAGCCGAAACCCGATCCGTTCTGGACGGCTTCATCCCCGGCCCCAGTCAATCCTTGTCCGACGACCAAGAGCAGGGACCCCGGCGCGTCGGCGCAGGGCCTGACGTCAGCCACCTCGCTGATGGCCCGCATACGATGCACGGCCTCAGCATGCAGTGACGGGCCGGCGGCAACAGCCCCGCGCTATCCGTATGGAGGCGCACCGCAGCGATCTCATGATCGTTATGCAGCCCATGAAGAAGATGCTCGCGGTTCTTCCCGCGCTCGCCCTGTCCCTCGCCGCCCCCATGGCTCACGCTGACAACGGCACCGAACAATTCACTGAGGGGGGCATCCAGGCCGCGAACAACCACAGCCACGATGGCTTCAGCGGCCCCGTTGCTGAAACCGGCGGTCATCAGAGCGCAGTCGTCCCCGTCGGTGGCCACTGGATCGGTGAGCACCAGAACAACGGGTCGAACGCCAACCTGCTCAACCACATCGGTCACTGACCGCGCCCACGACCCCTGCCGCAGTGTCGGCGGCAGGGGCCGTTGGGTTTCTTCGCCCGCCTGGACCTCGGCCCATCGGAGCGGGTGCGGGCCCCGCGCGAAGATGACGGCGCCGTCGTCGCCCCGCCCGCTTTCAGGTCGTCGTTCCCCGGGGAAGCGGGGGCCCGCGTCGAGCTGCGGCCTCGACGGCACCGACCGGCGGAACCCGCCGCTCTGGACCGCTCTGGCCGTGCAACCGGGATCGCCGTGGCGGCCGCCGTGCGCCGCCACCATCGTGCCCGCGCACGCGGGAAGCCTGCGCGGTAGCGTGCGGCGCCCCTTCCGTAGCCGGCAGATGGCCTCAGTCGGGGCGGGCGGGGCGCGGTTGCCGTCTCAGGCGGTGCTGGCGTTATTGAAGGCCAGCAGGTTGCTCGTGCCTTCCGGCACCCCGGTCAGGGCGTCCTTGGTGGCCAGGGCGGTGATGGCGTCCCGCACGTTGGCGGTCGTCACGTCCGCGGAGGTGGAGAGCAGGTACGCGGCCAGTCCGGCGGCGTGTGCCGCGGCCTGCGGGGTACCGCAGCCGGCCATGACGCCGGTCGCGTTGTTGTTGTTGCTGTCCGCGACGGTTGAGACGATGTTGTCGCCGGGGGCGAAGATGTCGACGGCGGGGCCGTAGTTGGAGGAGGGGCTGCGCTCGTCCGAGAGGGTGGAGCTTCCCACGGTGAACGCGCCGGATGCGCCGGCGGGTGAGTGGTCGGACACGTCCTGGTTGTCGTCTCCGGCCGGGACGACGACGAAGATCCCCTTGCTTACGCAGGTGTTGACCATGGCGTCGAGCTCGGCGTTCTTGCTGTTCGCCCCGTGGGCGTCGAGCAGGATGACAGAGGGCCGCCGCAGCTGCAGAGCTTTTTCCGCCGATACCTTCAGGGCCTCGATCAGCGTCTTGGTGTCCGCTGCTTCCTCGGCGTGCGACACCTTCATGGCGATGATGTTGGCCCGCTTTGCGACACCGTGCTTTTGTCCGGCGACGATGCCGGCCAGCTGGGTGCCCCGGCCGTGGATGTCCTCCTGGTCGTCGTACTCGATCACCTGGCCGAATTCCCAACTGGCCCGGCCCTCGAAGTCCTCGTGATTGACGTTCACGCCCGTGGACAGGATGTACACGTCGACGCCTTCGCCGGCCGTCTCGTGGTGCTCGTACTTGTTCATGGTGGAGACATTCAGCTTCGGGCGGTGGGAGATCCGGGCGAGGCCCCAGGGGGCGCGGGTCTGGGTGGTGACTGCCATCGTGGTTCGCTCCTTCGCGGGTCGTCGACGTCGGCAGGCAGGTAGTCCTCCGACTCTGGTGGCGGTGATCATCACACCCGGGCCAAGGGGGTTGCCCAGCCCAACGGCCGGCAAACCACCTCCCGGAGTGAACAGTTCGGACTCCGTCACCCGACCGGCCGGGGGCGGGCGCGTGACGGACACGCCTGGCCTGGGCAACAGCTACAGATCTCGGGAACGGCGTCGGCCACGCGCCATCGGGCGGGCGCCGCCAACGGTGAAGGGCAAGGCGAAGAATCATGTCCCCTCCTCACGGGAAGCCATCGCCGTGCGGGAGTCGTGGTGGGTGCGGCTCAGTGCCGCATCTCAGTTCTGTTCGGCACGCACTCCGGGCTTCCAGAAGTTGAAGGTCCACGTGTCGTTCCCGGCGGGGCGGGCGAAAGCCACCATTCCTTCGGCGTCCAGGTTCTCGCCCTGGTAGAAGGTGTAGCTGTCGAAGTCGGCGAGCATGGCCTTGGCCGTTTCCTGCGAGGTCTTCTTGAACTCCTCCACCGTGCCCGGCCCCAGGTGGCTCTGAATTCCCGTCAGGTACTTCTTCAGGTGGGTCATGTAGCTCCTCTTGTCAAGGCTGGCCACCTGCAACCGATGGGTGTCGACCAGGTCGATCACCTGGATCGTGCCGGCACCGGCTCCGCCGTCCTCTGCGCTCTCGCTGGCCCCGATGTCGACCTTGACCGAGAGGTCCTTGGTCACCGACTTAGCGGTCACCGCGTACAGGGCGGCCAACTCCTCGATGGGGAAAGCATCACTGAACAGTTCGTCCTGGTAGTAGCCGAGGACATCCTTGTAGACCTTCACGGGGACACTCACTCTCATCAACGGGGTTGACGGGACAGGTGATCATTCTCTGACTCCGCTGAGTTCTGACACGCCGCTTCGCGCTGCTGTCACCCGAAAGTGGCCCTACCTCACCCCGGCCGGGAAAGCCCGTCAGCTTTCCTTCCGGCCTCGAATCGTGTGCCGAACCTGATCGCTCAGGAGAGGGTTCGGGACGTGGGAACGGCCTCAACTCGATCCTGCGCGCCGCCCAGAGCGCGCGTTTCACAAGAACCCCCATGGGGACCAAGGCCGCCAGGGATGCGTCTGCTGCATCACGATGCCCGGCGGGCTGCGCCCCCTGCCCTTCCGATCCCCAAGCGGGAACGCCACAGCTTCCGCGACCCCGGCCTCTCTCTGACCAGCAGCCGCCGAAGGATCCACCCGCAGGCAGAGTCTGCCCCTGCAAAATCGCGCGCAATGTAGCCGACGACCCTCGGTTTGGCTAAGACCGTGTCCTACATGGTGAGGTTGCGGAAGCGTTTGTAGCAGCAGATGGCTGCTGCGAGCCCGAGAAAGGCCAGGTAGTTGCGGGGGTGGCGTTCGTAGCGGTGGTTGAGTCTGCGGTAACCGGTGAGCCAGGACATGGTGCGTTCGATGACCCACCTTCGGCGGCCTAATCGTTCGTTTGACTCGATGCCTTTGCGGGCGATGCGGACGCCGATGCGTTTGCCCCACAACCATTTTCGCAGGTGAGGTAGCCGCGTGAGGTTCAGGTCGTCCAGCGGGGCGCCGGCCAGGCCGCCGGGGTCCATCAGCACCGGGCAGTACGCGACGTAGAGCCGGCGCAGTGCCGGCAGGTCTCCGAAGCCGTCGAGACCGGTCAGTGAGGGGCAGTGCTGGAGCGCCGCCCTGCTCAGGGCGGGCAGGTCACCGAGTCCGCCGGGCAGGCGCAGATTCTGACAGTTGGAGACGTCGAGTTCGGCCAGATGGTCCTGGCTTTCGAGTCCCCTCCAGTGTTACCAGGCCGTCGCATTGGTTCACGTGCAGGGACACCAGTGCCGGTACGGCTGCGAACGGTGTGAGGTCGCGGAGCTGCCCGAGCCCTCGCAGGCTCAGCTCGTGCAGTGCCGGCAGTTGTGTGAGCGCGGAGAAGTCCCGCAGGCGGGGCAGCCGGTGAGTTCGACCGACTCCAGGGAGTGGAGTGTGCCGATACCCCGCAGGGAGGTGAGCTGTTCGCATCCTTCGACGGTCAGTCTCTTCAGCCGGGTCAGCGCGGACATCGCATTCAGGTCGGTCAGCCGGGGGCAGTTCTTGATGTCGAGCTGGTTCAGGCGGGGGTGCGGGCCGAGCCCTCGGAGCGTCTCCAGGCGGGGGCAGTCGTGCAGGATCAGCTCGGTCAGGCCGGGCATCGCGTCGATGCCCCCCAGGTCGTGCAGGTGGCCACAACTGCGCAGGTCCAGGCGGGTCACAGCGGGAACGGCACGCAGGCTTTTCAGGTCACGGATCCCGGTCCAGCCGAGGTCCAGCTCGACGAGCCGAGTCAGCCCGGACAGGTGAGAGGCATCCTTGAAGGAGCGGCACCCGCGCAGGGAGAGTTTCTCCAGCGCGGGTAACCCGTGGTGAATCCGTCGGCGGACCGCACCCCGGTCATGCTGAGGTCCAGCTCGCGCAACTTCTTCAGCGCCAGCAGGGGCGCGGCACTCTGAACCGCCCGGCAGCGGTGCAAACCAAGGCGGGTCAGCCCGGTGAGGCGGCTGATCGGGGTCAGGTCCGCAATACCCGCGCAGCTGTTGAGGTCGAGATCTGTGAGGCTGGTGAGCATGCCCGCCTCGGTGAGGTCCGTGATCTCCTTGCAGCGGTAGACGTGCAGGCTGCGGAGTGTGCTGAGGTGACGCAGACCGGTCAGCGATGTCATCCGGCGCAGGCGTATCGACGTCCGCCTCTCGCGTACGAGGGCCGGGGCGAGCAGGACCGCGCAAAAGCCGTCCGGATCGGCTGCTCGGGACCACAGCCGTACCAGCGACTCCGAGGAGAGCTCAGCCGCGCTCCCCGCCTGGGCGGCCAGCGCGAGCGCTGTTCCGTCGTCCGGGATAAGAACGAGTTCCTCGACGGCCTTACCCACCTTGGCCGGCTTACCCGTAGCCAGCAGCTCGCGCAGGACGGCCAGTCGGGGATCGTTGCCTGGGCTCATGACACGTCACCGTAGAGCAGGGGTCTGACAGTGCTCGTCCGCCATCGTCGTGGATGTGGGAACGGCCGGCGGCCAGTGGTCGGTGATCGAAGCCAATGCCGCCTGGGCAAGCGGCATGTACACGGCTGACCCGCAACGCGCCTTGGACGTCGTCCTCCTAGCTGCCCGGCCTGCCGCCTCGGTCACATCCCGCGACCGCCCGTTTCTGCGTTCCTCCAGCCCATTCGATCAGGATTGAGACCGTGCGCCGGAGGGTGTCGGGGGCGGCTTGTACCCTGCACCCATTCGACGCTCGGGTGATCACGGGTACGGGCATGCGGGCACGGGGCGGGCGTCCAGGGGCGGGAGTGCGGGGATTTCGATGAGTGACGCACATCCGATACGAAGCCGCAGACCGGGTCTCACGGTCGGTGCGTGGATCATCGCCGGGGTCGTCCTCGCCGCGATCGGGCTCGTCGGCACCTGGCTCCAGCACGACGCTACCGGCCGAAGTGCGGAGCCGCGTAGGGAGTTCACCGGGAAGGTACCTGCTACTCGGCAGTGTGGGGCAGTAATTTCGACGACTTCGGCTTGGAGATCTTCCGGGAGCCCATGTCCGACCATCTGACCATGATCGGTCAGCCCGGAGGATCACCGGAAGTAGTGGTGACCGGGCATCCTTGCTGGTCAGGGTTTATCGGCCTTCCCCTCGTGAGTGCCGACATCCTCTGGTCCGAAGGCGACTGCGGAGCCCGTCTGCCGGTGGCCGTCAGGCTTCGAGCACCCGCTGCCACGGTGTGGCTCGTCGTGGGGGCGCCGGCGCAGCACCCACCCAGCGGGCGGTTCCACCTCGGAACGGATGACGTGATGGCCGCCTTCACGCCCGACTTCGCCGAGAAACTCGGCCTCCCCGGGGGAAGTGAAGACGTCTGACTGCCGCCGGCTTACGGTCGGCCCCTCGGGCTCGGTGGGGACGGGTCGGAGCGGTATGTGAGGCCGTCCGTGTCCGTTAGGAGATCGAGCAGGCGGCGGGCGAGGCCGCGTTGGCCGGGCGTTACCGTGATGGGGGTGATGCCATCGAGGTCGCACAGCCGCGGCCGGGCTGCGGCCGCCGACCGGATCCGCCGGCGGTGATGGAATGGGCAAGGGTGGTGGCCCCGGTTCCGACGGGGCCACCACCCTCCTTTCGTTCAGGACGACGTGGTCAGGCCTTCTCCGTCAACTCAGCCGGCGCAGAGGGTCACTTTGACCGTTTCGCCTTTGTGGACGACTGCCGGGGCGTGGGGCGAGACCGCGATGACCGAGGTCGGCTTGCAGCCGGGCGAGGACGCCTTGCCGAACTGGGGTGTGATCTGAGCCTTGGAGAGCAGTGCCCTGGCCCCGACCGGGTCCAGTCCGCCCAGTTCGAGCGGGACGGTCCCGCCGTTCTTGAAGCCGTACAGCACGGTGGTGGCGTTCTTGTCGGCGGTAGTGGTGTGGGACGTGGCGGCCGGCGCTGCCGTGTGCGAGCCGCCGGCGGCTGCGGCGGCCAGCGCGGTGCCGCCGCCCGCCAGGATGAGGGCGGCGGAGATGCCCGCGATGGCTGTGGCCCGCTTGCGGCGTGCGACGCGCGCGATGACGGCCGCGTCGAACTGCGGCGCGTCGGAGCTGCTTGCGTACTCGTTCATGGCGTTCACCAGTTCCTGCTCGAAGGGGGAGTACCCCATGCCGCCGGAAGGCGGTGAAACGTGAAGCGTCATTGTGTTCCTTCCGGGGGCTGTTTTGATGAAGGGCCGGAGAGTGCGGGGAACTGGCCCCTGAGCTTGTCGATCCCGCGTGCGAGCTGGGACCGTACGGTGCTCGGCGAGATCCTGAGGTCGGCCGCGATCTCTTCATCCGAGAGGTCGTGGAAGTACCGCAGCACCACGACCGTCCGCATGCGCATCGGCAGACCCTGGAGGGCCCGGACCAACTGGTCCCGGCTGTCCACCCGTCCGTAGTCGTCGCCCGGAGCCGCCCTGTCGCCGCCGTCCTGGTGGGGGACCGAGCGGTGGAACCTTCTCCACCGGTCGTTCGCCAGATTCACCATGATGCGCCGCACGTAGGCATCTGGGGCATCCTTGGCGGCTATGGTGCGCCACTTGCGGCAGGCCCGCTCCAGGGTTTCCTGGACCAGGTCCTCCGCTGCCTCGCGGTTTCCCGTGAGGACGAGGGCGCCGCGGAACAGTACGGCTGACCGGGCGAGGACGAATCCGTGGAAGCCGTCTCCGTCCTCCGCCGGCGTGGGCACGCTCAGTTCGGTGCGCGGATACAGCTCGGTCGCCAGATTCAGATCCATACGCTCCTCCCTTCCTGTCACCCCTCCTCGACGTGGAAGCACGCGTACTTGCTGCACGCCTGCAGTGAGACGTGAGTCACATCATCGAAGTCGCCGGGCCGGAAGGCCGGCATCTGCCCGAGCGGGCATGGCGAAGGGCCTGTCTGTGGGCGCTTCGCTCAGGACGTGTCCAACCGGTGGAGGATCAGTGCTGCTCAGTGTCCGGCGCGGCCGGTCCACCCAGGTGGGGCACGTGACTACGGACGGCGACCGGCCGACCCGCGCTGCGCCAACGCTCGGCGTCCGCCTGATCCCGAGACCTGCTGCTGAGCCTGGTCCGCGCAGCTCCGGCAGCTCGCTACGGGGCCGGCGTTGCATCTGCTGCCCCCGCCCGGGCCGGTCGACGATGGGGGGAGAGGCGGAGGGGCGGCGGTCAGCTCGCGCCCGGCCCGGCCGGAAGGACGAGGCAGGCCCGCTCTGATCAGCCGGGCGAGGCGCGTCGATCACCTGCCCGGAGGCAGGCTCGACTTCGCGAAAGAAGCGGATCGGGGTCCACCAGCCCGTCGTGCCGCCGGTGGTGAGATCTCGTGGCGGCCCGTCACTCAGAAGCCGAGGACGTCTTGCTGCGATGATGATGGTGCACGGCCTACCGGCGTTCGGATTCCACAACGGCGCACGCTGGCCTGCTGGGTGAAGGTGGAGATGCAACCGTTCACGAGGCTCTGGGCAGCGCGAGCCAGTCCTGCCAGCTGATGTCTCGCCCCAGGTAACGGGGTTGCCGGAAGGGCCAGTCGGCGGCGATCCAACGCGGGACGAACGCGTCGAGCGCCCGCTCCAGCTCTCCGCCGGCGAGGTCGTTCACCACCCACCAGGCGACCTCTCCGTCGGAACCGGCGCGCTCGGGCGGGTCGATGTAGACACAACCGAGGAGCGCTGTCTCCTCCCCATTCAGCAGTGCGTAGTTGAACGACTGGTGGGCGGCACCCTCCTTCTCGTGTCGCAGCAGATCGATGCGATCCCCCTCGTAGGTCATCGTCTCGCTCGGCCAGCCCCAGGCGGGCCCGAAGATCTCCCACAGTCGTTCACGGGAACCCATCACGGCGGGATAGTCGATCGCGGTGTCCGCCTCCCGAATCGGCCGCAAGTGAAGCGCGGTGCCGGGTACGGGCACATGGATGGGGTGGACGAATTCGTCAGGTAGCCAGCTCATAAGGGCCGAGGCTACAGCTGGTCGGCGGAGCGGACGACGAAGTCGCCGGCTGCCAGGGGCAACGGCCTGCTCGGTTGCGAAACCAGTGCCGTCATTGCCGTCAATGCCGTTTCCTTCGGACGAGGCCCGTCTGATGTCCCTGGTCAAAAAGATGTCGGATCTGTCGGACGGACCGCCTACGCTGAGCCCTCGTTCGTACTATCTGGGGGAAGTGTGACAAGCAGGTTCACCGAGTTGACCGTTGACTGCCACGATCCGGAGAGGCTCGCGGTCTTCTGGTGCGAGGTGCTGGACTTCGAGGTGATTGACCGGAGCGAGGGCAAGGTCGAGATCGGCTCCTGGGTGCCGACCGTAGAGGATGTCCGGGCCCGCCAGATGGCGCCCACCCTGGTGTTCATCCGTGTGCCCGAGGGCAAGATCGTCAAGAACCGGCTGCATCTCGACGTCAGTCCGATCGACGGCAGCACCGAGGGCGAGGTGACCAGGTTGCTCGGCCTCGGCGCCACCAAGACGGACGTGGGCCAGGGCGCAGACCGGAACTGGGTGGTCATGGCCGATCCCGAGGGTAACGAGTTCGATGTTCTGCGCACCCTGGCACCGCAGGCCTAGGCCGTCTTTCCCTGCGCTGGGGGATTTCCTGGCCGAAGACCAAGGTCAAGGGCGTGGTCCGCGGCTCCCCGCGCAGGCCGAAATGGTCCCCGGTCGTCGCGTGGACGGGAGTCGGGGAGGCCCCTAGTCCAGACACTTGCCGGGATCGTCTCGCAGCAGGGAACATGTCGGCCAGCCGATTCGGATTAGCCGTTGGTCGCTCCGCCAGTCGGCTGGAATCCAGCGTTGGGGAAATCCAGTCGTGCTTGAAGTGCGGCTCTCGCCGGGCTACCCAGCGCCGACGAGAGCCGCACAGAAGCATGGGGGCAGGGACTCGGTGCTCGCCCGTCCCCCCCCCGGCCCCCTTGCTACTTGGCGACGAGACCGTAGACGCCGAGTTCGGCGACCGCCATCTGGCCGCCGGTCTGGCCGCCTTGGTTGGGGCGGTCGGCGACGAGACGCAGGTGGCGTGCCGTCACCGGTGAGTCGAGTTGTACGCCGGTGAGACCGTCCGCACTGCCGGAGTGGCGGGCCACTGTGTACCAGGTCGAGTTGTCGCTGGAGACGTCGATGTGGAAGTCGGTGGCGAACTTGCCGTCCGGCTGCAGGAGCGTGACCAGATCGATCGACTGCGGCTTACCCAGGTCGATTTGGGCCGTCCAGCGGTACCGGCCGGTGGCCTGCGTCCAGGTGGCGGGGTCGCCGTCGGTAGCGTATGACGGCAGGGAGTCCGGCTGCAGGGCCGCCTGAGTGTGGTCGGTGAACAGCGCCTGGGCGGGTGCGCCCTGCGCCAGGTTGGCGTTGCCGTGCACGGGGGCGTACGCGCCGACCTCGCTGACGGCCATCTGGTCGCCCCGTTGCCCCCCGTCGTCAGGCTTGTCGGCGACGACGCGGAGGTATCGCGCGGCGAGTGGGGAGGCGAACTGCACAGGAATCGTGCCCCAGTTGGCGCCGTGCACGGTACCGACTGTCTTCCAGTTGGTGCCGTCGGTGGAGGCGTCCACATGAAAGTCTGTGGCGAAGTGCGGCGCGGGCATCCCGACGGTCACCGAGCCGAGTGTGGTCGCACTCTTCAGGTCGACCACCAACTGCCAGCGGAACTGGCCACTCGCCTGCACAAAGGTGTCCGGGTCGCCGTCGGTCGCGCTGGACAGCCGCGTGCCGGGCTGGAGGTCGGCGGTGCTGCCGTCCACGAACTGCGCCTTCACCGGCTTGCCCAGTGCGAGGTTCTTCGGAGCGCTACCTGCGGGTGCCGTGGTCAGGTGCGTGTACCGGGGCTCAAGACCGGCGTTCGCGATGAGGGAGGCCGGCACACCGGTGCCGTCGGCGGTGACCTGGGTGTTGTCCAGCGTCAGGTTGTCCGGGTTGCCGCACGGCCAGTCCGGGGTGGTGTTCTCCACGTAGTTGCCGGTGAAGGAGAAGTTCCCGTACGGGAGCGCGTCCTCCTTGCAACCGCCCATGGAGAAGACGCCGTTGGCGAACATGGCGTTGCCGGTCATGGTGATGTTCTCGCTGCCGCCGTCGGTGTAGATGGCGTGGCCGCCGCCCGCACTGTCGTCGTTGCGGACGACGTTTCCGCTGATCAGCAGGCCGTCGGCCAGTGTGTCGCCCTCCTGGCCGAGGACGTAGATGCCGCCGCCGTCGGAGCGCTGCTGCATGGCGTCGAAGACCAGGTTGTTCAGGATCTTGTTGCCGGAGGTCTTGGTGGGGGTGTGGCCCCAGCCCCAGTTGGAGCTGATGCCGCTGTACGGGACGTCGTTGACCTGGTTGTGCTCGATCACGTCGTCGCGTGTGTAGCTCTGGAAGATCCCGACGCCGCCGGTGTACTCGACCGCGACGTTGTGCACCCAGTTGTCGGCGACGGTGTTGCGCGCCGGCAGCAGTGAGACATCTTCGGGTGCGGCGTCGGCGCCGTTGCCGATCTCTATGCCGTTGCCGGAGATGTCGGTGAACTCGTTGCCCTTGACCGTGGAGTCGTCGACGTTGCGGCCGAGTTGCAGACCGGCCCCGCCGAGGTGCTGGAAGGTGCTGCCGGTGACGGTCAGCCCCTGGGTGTGGTCGAAGACGACGTTGCCGGGCGTCATCGTCCAGTTGCCGTAGGGGCAGGTGCCGGGGTCGGTGGACGAGTACCGGTCGCAGGAGCCCTGCTTCTCCCAGGCGTCGTCACCCGTCAGCCGCATGTTGGCCTGCACCTCGGAGAAGCCGTCCGGGCCGTTCGGCTCGGTCCAGCCGCCGTACGCGAAGGAGATGCCGTTGAAAGAAAGGCCGCTCAAAGGGCGGGACGTGGTGCCGGTTCCGGACACCAGGGTCTGCAGCCGCGGTATTTCGACGTCGGCGGCCTTGAGGTTCTGGCCGGGACGGGGTCGGTAGTAGAGGGTGTGTGCGCGCTTGTCGAGGTACCACTCGCCCGGGTCGTCGAGCAATTCCCGTGCGTTCACGACGTAGTCGGGGAGGTTGGCGTTGACGCCGTACGGCTTCTTGGTGGAGTTGTCGAAGCAGGGCTGGTCCATGGTGACGGTGGTCCCGGACACCGAGGCCACCCCGCAGGACATCTCGGTCCAGCCGACGGTGAAGCCGAACTGGACGTCGCTGATGTTCTTCCAGCCGTCCAGGGTCGTGTCGGAGGTGGTGTAGCCGGTGGCGGTACGGGTGAAGCCGGTCGGGGCGGCGCCGCGAGCACGTATGCCGCGCACTCCGTCGACGTAGAGCTGGCGCGTGTCGGTGCCTGTCGGCACCTTCGCGGCCCAGACGCCGTCCGTGCCCTCCTTCCAGCTCTCGACCTGTTCAGCGCCGCTGAGGACGGGGTGCGCTCCGGGGGCCGCCTCGTAGTTGACGCGGTGTCCCGGCTGCGCGCCGTCGCCCTTCGCCGCGTCGAGGGCGAAGGTCCGGTCGAGGCGGTATGTGCCGCCGGCCAGCACGACATCGATGTCTCCGTGTGCGCCGCGGCTCGCGGCACGCACCTTCGTCTGCGCGGTGGTCAGTGCGCAGGGGTCGTGGGGTGAACAGGCCGAGCCGCGGCCGTCGGGGGCGACGGACAAGGTGAGGGCTTGCGCGGCCGGGTGGTGGGACGGTGCGGACGCGGACGCCCAGCCGCTGGACAGGAGACCGGCGAGCAGGGTGACGGCGGCGCCCGCGGTTACGGTGAGACTACGGCGGCGCAGTCCGGTTCTCTTCATGCGTGTCACTCCCGAGGCTTCGTTGATTCGAGGTGTTCCGGGGTGGTGAGGGGTGTTCCGGAGTGCGGGGCGCCAATTGGCGTCGGCTCGGCCCCGCTGGTCATTCCTTGGTGGAGCCGGCGAGCATGCCGGAGACGAGGGTGCGCTGTGAGAACAGGAACAGCACGAGCACCGGCAGGATGGCGACGATGATCGCCAGCGACAGCTCGGGGATGGTGATGTTCAGTCCTGCACCCGCCACCGGGTTGAACGACGGTGTGGAGGTGAGCAGTTGGTTGAGTCCGACCTGGATCGGGAACTGGTCGCTGTTGGGCAGCACGAGGTACGGCAGGAAGAAGTTGTTCCAGTTGCCGACGAAGCTGAAGAAGGCCACCAGGCCGACGACGGGCTTGGCCAGCGGGAGGGCGATCTTGGTGAAGAGCTGCCACTCCGAGCACCCGTCGATGCGCGCCGCCGACAGCAGGTCACGGGGCAGACTGGTGGCGAAGTAGATGTACACCAGGTACACCCCGAACGGGTAGAACGCGAAGGGCAGTATCACCGACCAGACGGTGCCGATCAGATGGAACCGGTTGAGTTCGAGAAAGATCGGCAGTACCAGTGTCGCCGATGGCATGATCATCGTCACCAGGGTGCAGATCAGCAGTGTCTTTCGCCCTCGGAAGCGGGTCAGGGCCAGCGCGTAACCGGCGGGCAGACTCGTCAGCAGTGTCAGGACCAGTGAACCCACCGAGTAGATCGCCGAGTTGCGCAGCCACACCAGCACCGCGCCGTCCTGGAAGGCGAACAGATGCCGCCAGGCCGCGCCGATCTGCTGGAAGGAGCCGAACGACAACGGGTTGTCGTGCACGATCTGGTTCGCGGTCTTCGACGGTGCCAGCAGCAGCCAGATCACCGGCAGGACGAAGAACACCAGCAGCACGCCGAGCAGCAGGACCACGATCGCGGCCGACACCGCTCGGGAGGGGGTGGTGCGCGGGCCGGACGTGCGCGGTGTGGAGGTGTCCGGCCGGCCGGAGGCCGCGGGCGGGCCGGGGGCTCGTACGGCGGACACATGGGGGGCGGAGGTGTTTTGCGTCATTTCTCATCCAACGTGAACATGTTCGAGCGCCAGACCAGCAGGCCCGCGCACAGCAGCCCGAGGGCGAGCAGGAAGACGGAGATGGCGGCGGCTCCGTTGAAGTCGCCCTGCTGGAAGGCGTACACGTACGCCAGTTGGTTGGGCGACCAGGCCGGACTGACCCGGCCGAGGCTGGCGGTCTGCAACAGCTGTGGCTCGACGAAGAGTTGGGTGCCGCCTGCGAAGGCAAGGATCGTCATGTAGGCGATCCACTGCCGGATCATCGGGATCTGGATGTGCCACGCGGTCCGCCAGGGTCCCGCGCCGTCCATCCGGGCGGCTTCCAGCACCTCGTCGGGGATGTTGTTCAGCGCTCCGTACATCACGACCATCCAGCCGCCGGCGCCGGTCCAGAACGCGATCAGCATGAAGATCACCGGCAGGTCGCCGGGGGCCAGCACCGCAGCGAAGGTGTCCAGGCCCATGGCCTTGAGGAGCCAGGACACCGGGCTGACGTCCGGGTCGAGCATGAACAGCCAGACCAGCACACTGGCCACCCCGGCGAGCGCGCCCGGCAGGTAGTACAGGAACCGGAACAGCGCCGAGACGCTCGCCCGCACCCGGCTGCGCAGCACCACCGCAACCAGCACGGTCAGCACGACCAGGGCCACCAGCCACAGCACCAGGTAGAGCAGGACGTGACTGAAGGCGGGTCCGAACCGGGGGTCGGCGGCCACCTTGGTGAACTGGTTGAGCCCGGTGAAGCTGCCTGCCTCGTTGGTGTACGCCAGGTAGAAGGCGTAGCAGGTGGGGAACACACCGAAGGCGAGCAGCAGGACCGTGTATCCGGCGACGAAGAGATAGCCCGCGGCGCCGCCGGCCCGCCGCCGCGGCGTGGCGGCCCGGCGGCGGGGGACGGCGATGCGCTGGGTGGCCAGCGTCATTGGTTCGTCACCTGGTATCCGTTGCTCTTCGCCTCGTCGCTGATCGCCTTCTGCCAGGCGGGCAGAGTGGCCGTCAGGGTCTTGCCGTCGGTCAGTGCGGGCAGCACCACGCTGGACCAGGCGGTCGCATCCGAGAACTTGGTGTTGGACCAGCCGGTCCATACGGAGTTGGCGGCCTGCTGGAACGGGGCGCTGACATCGGCGGCGAAGTAGTCGCGGTTGGCGGGGTTGGCCAGCCAGGCGGTGGCCGCCGGGGTGTAGGCGGGGTACGTCGGCGCCGCCGCCTGGTTGTCGTTCGATGTGGTCAGCCAGGTCGCCAGAGCGGCGGACGCCTTGAGGTTGGCGCTGTGCGAGGAGACCATCCACACGCCGCCGCCGACGTTGCCGGTGCTCGCGGTGGTCTCCCCGGGCCAGGTCAGCGGGGCTGCAGCGGCCATCTGCTTGGCCGGGGTGTGGAAGGCCGTCTTGAACAGGTACTGGCCGTACCAGGAGGGCCCGTAGGCCATCAGGACCTTGGATCCGCTGCTCTTGGCGAAGCCCTGGCTGAAGAAGCCCTCGGTGCTGACGGCCTTGGCCGAGATCAGCTTGTCCAGCAAGGTGGTCATGCGGGTGCACTTCGGGTCCTGCAGGTCCACCCGAAGGGTGTCCGGCTTGACCAGGTCGAATGCCGGGCACTGGCTCGACCAGAGGTAGGACTCCTGGGAGTTGGTGTCCCCGGCGGAGCCGACCAGATAGCCGGGGTGCTCCTTGGCGACTTTCAGGCCCAGCGCCTCGTACTGTGCCCAGGTGGTGGGGACCTGGTACCCCCACCGGTCCATCAGCGACTTGTTGTACCAGAGCACGACCTGCGCGATGTCGTTGCGCAGGCAGTAGGTGTGACCGTTGAACTGACAGGGCGTCAGGGATCCCTTGGCGAAGCCGTCCAGTGTCGACTGCGGCACCAGCTTCTGGTCCAGCGGCGCGGCGAACGGTTTTGCGCCCGGCTTGGTCGGCGCCGAGGCCCAGGTCACATCGGTCGGGGTGCCGAACACCACGTCCGGCCAGCCGTTGCCGGTGCGGTCGAAGAGCTGCACCTTCGTCTGCAGGTACGTCGAGCCGTCGGCGCCCCCGTCGTACGTGACGATCTTCATCTTCACGTCCGGGTGCGCCTTCTGGTACGCCTGCACGGAGGGCAGCCGGGTGGAGTCGGCCCAGACGGTGATCGGGGAACCGTCCTTCTGCGCGACCGGTTTGAAGTCCGCGTGGCCCGGCTGGGCGCCGGTGTCCTTGACGGGGTCCGCGCTGGCGCAGCCGGCCAGCACCGCGGCAGCTGCCAGGGCGGCCAGCGCGGCGCCGGCCCGTTCCGCCCGGCGGCGCAGGGCTGTTCTCGGAGATCCGGAAGACCTCATCGTCTTGCCTCTCTGTTCTTTCGGCTCATGTGCGGCTCGTGCGCGGTTCTTGTCCGCTCTGATCCGCGCTTGTTTCAGCGGGGCTGCTCGACGAAGGCGCGGAGTTCGGGTCCGTAGCCGTAGTCGAGCGGCAGGGCGATGCCCGGACCGGTGGGGGCGTGCACGAGTCCCTGGTCGTCCACATGCCGTTCGCGGACGACGGTGGTCGAGGTGACCAGGGACTCGTAGTAAGTGGTGTTCGAAATGGCCATGCACAGGTGGTGGTTGGGGATGTCGGAGCCGTGCACCTCGGCGCGCAGCCGGAAGGCGTCGGCGAGGTGGGCGGTGCGCATGGCGCCGGTGATCCCGCCGCGCAGTGTGGTGCCCGCGCGCACACCGAAGGTGGCGGCCCCGGACCTGATGAAGTCGGCGGAGTTCATATGGGCGCCGTCGGAGGTCTCCCCGACCAGCAGCGGTACGGTCACCGATTCGGCGAGGCGCTGGTAGGCGCTGATGCTGAACTCACGCATCGGCTCCTCGTACCAGAGGTAGTCGGCTTCGGCGAGCGCCTTGCCGAGGAAGATCGCGTCAGGGAGGTCGAAGCCCGCCGACCCGTCGTACATCAGCGGCACGTCCGGGCCTACGTGGTCGCGCAGCGCCTGACAGAGGGCAGCGTCGCGTCGCGCGTCGCCCCAGGCGTGGAGCTTGATGCCCCGGTAGCCGAGGGCCAGGCACTGGTCGGCCACGTCGAGGAACTCCTCGGTCGTGGCGAAGGTGGTGGTGGAGGCGTAGGCGGGTATCGCGTCGCGGAAGCCGCCGAGCAGCTGCCAGACCGGCTGGCCCTGAACCCGGGCTGCCAGGTCCCACAGGGCGATGTCGATCAAGCCGAGGGTGGGGAGGGGGAGTTCGTGGATGCGGTCCAGCTCCCACACCCGGTGCCACAGCCACTCCCGCTGGTACGGGTCGGCTCCGACGAGTTCGTCGCGGAATACCCGGTCCACGAGGTCCCGCAGTGTGACGGCGGCTCCCGGTCTGGCGAACACGGCTACACCTTCGGCTCCCTCGTCGGTGCCGATGCGCAGGACCGCGCCGTCACCCGTCGGTGCGCTGCCGCTCAGTCCCCGCCGCCAGGAGAACGGGGGGTCTGCCGGGGGGACGTCGATCGGGTGGACTTCGACATGAGTGATCTTCATCCGTGCTTTCTGTTTCTGTGAACGGGCCGGCCGGGGCCGCGGTGGGGAAGGGGCAGCGGGGCGGGAGCGAGGATGTGCGGGCGCATGAAAGCAGGAACGATTCGTCACAGGGCAGGCCGTCGGCGGGGAACGGCGAGGTGGCCGCGGTGGGCAGTACGAACGTGTTCCGGGCGGCGGGGCCGGGGCTCCCGCAGGACGGACCGGCGAGGGCGTCCGCACCGGCCACTTCCGGGAAGGCGTCGGCGGGCGCGGTAGTTACTTACGGGGCTGGCGTCTCCGGCGAGTCCTCCTGCCTGCCGCCCGACGCACGGCGCGGTTTGCGGGCCGGGCCGTCGACCGACTCGGTCACATTGAACAACCGGTCGCGGATCTTGCTTTCGACCTGATGGCGGGTCGTGTCGATGTGCGCCCGCATCAGCTCGGCGGCCTTCTCCGCGCTGCCGGAGGCGATGGCCTCCGCGATCGCGAGATGCTGCCGACCTGCCACCTCCATGGAACCGGGTACGTCCCCGTGGAGGAGCAGGATGTCGGTCTGGGACATCAGTCGCCGTATCGTCGTGATGCTCGATCTGAGGAACACGTTGTGCGCGGCGACGCCGACCGCGTCGTGGAACTGCTCGTCGGCGGCGGCGAACGCCGAGACGTCGTCGGCGAGCGCTGCGTCGAGGGAGGCTTGCGCGCTCTTGCCGATGGCCCGTACCTCAAGGGGTGCGGCGAGGCCGGCGGCCTTGTTCGCGGTGTCGGACTCGATGAGTTGCCGGTAGTCGATCAGCATCATCACGTGTTCCATGCGCGTCGGCTGGAAGTGTGCGAGCCGGTCGTCGTTCAGCGCGCCGGGAGTGGCCGCCACGAAGATGCCGGCCCCCCTGCGTACGCTCAGTCGGCCGATCGCGGCGAGCACCTTGATCGCCTCTCGCGTGACGTTGCGGGTGGCGCCCAGGATGTGCGCGAGCCCCTGCTCGGTGGGCAGGCGGTCGCCCGGCATCAGGTTCTGTTCCGCGATGTAGGTGAGCAGTTGCTCGGCGACCAGCTCGTACCCCGGACGGTAGGGGGCGGCTGCCTGCTCTGCTCCCTCGGACGGGGCAGCGTCTTCGCCAGTCACAACGACAACTCCCTCTCGACTCGATGAGTTGGATTCATTTGCGCCGTCACTATGGCATCCACATGTCACGGAGGGAAGAGTCAGGTCAATTTTTCTTCCGGTTCACATGGGATCGCTGATCGAGACAGGCTGGACGGCACATGGGGCGGCGTCAGACCTGCCCATTGCGCCGCTTAACCACCCTGCCTACTCTCCTCATCGAGAAATGAAGCAGACTCATCCGCGGCTGCCCCGCGGCGCTGAGGACGATGAAGGAGACCTATGAGAGTCCCACCCGGTGCCGCGCAGTGAAAAACAACCGGCTCGGCCGCACCGGAGTCACCGTTACCACGCTGGGATTCGGGGCCGCACCCCTCGGCAACCTCTACCGCCCCCTCGCGGAACACGACGCACTCGCCGCCGTCAATGCTGCTTGGGACAGCGGCGTCCGCTACTTCGACACCGCCCCGCACTACGGACTCGGCCTGTCGGAGCGCCGGTTGGGCGCCGCCCTCGCCGGCCGCCCCCGGCACGAGTACGCCGTCTCCACGAAGGTGGGCCGTTTGCTGACGCCCCATCCGACGCCCACCGGCTCCGACCTGGCTGCGGGCGGGTTCGCCGTCCCCGACACACTGACCAGGCGGCCCGACTACTCGCGCGACGGAGTACTGCGCAGCTTGGAGGAGAGCCTGCGACGGCTGGGCTTGGACCGCGTGGACATCGTGTACGTACACGACCCGGACGACCATCTGGACGAAGCCCTCGACCAGGCGCTGCCCGCCCTCGCCGACCTGCGGGACCAGGGCGTCGTCGGCGCGATCGGCGCCGGCATGAACACGGTGGCACCGCTGTCCCGCATCGCGGCGGAGGCCGACGTCAACGTGCTCATGGTGGCTGGGCGTTGGACCCTTGCCGACCGGTCGGCCAGGCCGCTGCTCGACCTGTGCCTACGGCATGACATCTCGGTGGTGGCCGCCGCGCCCTTCAACTCCGGTCTGCTGAGCAGGTCATGGCCGCCCGACGACGCGTGGTACGACTACGGCCCCGCTCCCGACGCGGTGTTGCGACGCGCCCGGACGCTCGCCGAGGCGTGCCGACGGCACGATACGGTGCTGCCGCACGCCGCGATCCGTTTCCCCCTGCGGCACCCGGCGGTCGCCTCCGTCGTAGCGGGCACCCGCACGGCGGCGGAAACGAGGTCGGCGGCCGAATGGGCCTCGACCGACCTCCCGCCCGACGCCTGGGCGGACTTGGACTCTTGTGTCGGATTCGGCGGGGGCCAGCTACTGGCTTGACCGGCGACCCGGCAGAAAGTCGCCAAGCACGCACGGCGAGGGACCATCCCCGCGGGCGCGGCGAGCCGTCAGTCCGGCTCACCGACTCCGTGACCGAAGCCCTCGCCGCTCACCCTCCGCCGGAGGCGCTGCGCAGCTGGTTCACGACCTTGACCGGCTACGTGCGCATCAAGCACGGCCTCGGTGAGGCGCTGCACTCCGCGGCAGCCCAGGACGTCATCAGCGCCTCCTGGCCTCCCGTCACCGTCGCCGTCCAACGCCTCCTCGACGCCTGCGTCGAGGCCGGTGAGGCACGCCCCGGCATCGACCCCGTCGACGTCATCATGCTGCTCAGCTGCCTGTGGCGTACCCCGGACAGTCCCGAGGGTGCCGCGCAGGTCGACCGCCTCCTGGACCTCGCGATCGACGGCTTCCGCCCATAACAAGCTCGTGGGCGGTTAATGGTGAGCTGTCGAAGGTGCGCGGTGCTCGGTGCTCACGTCTAACGAGCAAGGATCCGGTCTGCGGTCTGCGGTCTGTTGCTGGGCCGGCAGGCCGGCGATGGGTTGGACGGTGACGTCCATGTGCTCGCGGCGGCCGAGGTGGCGGGCCAGTGCCCGCCGGTGCTTCAGGTGGGCGATGCCGTGCTCGACCCGGACGCGCCGAGGAAGGGCACTGCCCAGCAGGGCAGGTGAGAGCCGAACCGATGCGACAGATGGCGGTGCGGGCAGGGACCGTCGTGTTCCCAGGCCTGGCCCCGTTCCTCGTCGAGGTGGTATCGCTTTGTCAGGCTGGCAGGGCGATCACAGGGCGAGCATGAGTTTGCCGCCGGGGCGGCGGGATTGGCTGAGCTTGGCCGCTTCCTGGATCTGGGCGAGGGTGTAAGTGCGGGCGACCGGTACGACCAGGATGCCTCCGCCGGCGAGCCTGGCGAACTCATTCATCTGGTCGTAGCGGATCTCGGTGGTGATCCGGACGCCCAGTTCGGCTGCGGCGGCGAAGTCCGAGACGGTGAGGACACGGTCGGGATCCCCGGTCAGCTCGATCAAGGTCGGTAGCGAGCCCCCGGCCGGGCTGGGCTGGTCGGCGCGGTCGATCCGGCCCCCGGTCGGCGCGGTATCCAGGGCGCGGTCCACGGGGCCTGGGGTCAGTGCGCTGACGCGTTCGGCCATGCCCTCGCCGTAGGTGGTCACCTGGGCGCCGATCTCTTCCAGGGTGGCGGCCCGAGTCGGCCCGGCTGTGGCGATCACCCGAATACCCCGGTGCAGCGCGAAGCGCACCGCTGCCTCACCCACGGTGGTGCCCGCGCCGTGAACGAGCAGCAGCTCACCCGGTTGGACGCCGAGGTCGTCGAGCGCGCGCCACGCCGTCTCGGCCGCCATCGGCAGTGCGGCGGCCTGCTCGGCGGTTACGCCCTCGGGAATGTGTGCCCAGGCCGGCATCAGCGCGTACTCGGCGGCGCCGGCCGTGGGGCCGTCGAAGGTGGCCGGGCCGAACACGTGGTCGCCGATCTGGACGCCGGTGACTCCCTCGCCGAGCGCGTCGACGGTGCCCGCGACCTCGAGGCCGAGCCCGCGCGGCAGCGGCGGCAGACGGTCGGCGAGGAGACCGTCGACGACGTGCCAGTCGGCCGGTGTCAGACCGCACGCCCGCACGGCGATCCGTATCTGGCCGGGTCCCGGCTCCGGCTGTGGGACGTCGCGGAGCACGATCACGTCCGGGGAACCGAACCGATCGAATTGCAGAGCCTTCATGACGATCTCCTGACTGATAACAGCATCTGTTGTCATCGACCGTACCAGCTGATAACAGCTCCTGTTGTCGTACAGTGGTGGCTATGCCGCGATGGGAATCAGACGCACAGGGTCGGCTCGAACGCGCGGCGCTCGAGCTGTTCGAGGCGCAGGGGTTCGAGCGCACCTCGGTCGCTCAGATCGCAGGCGCCGCCGGTCTGAAGGAGCGCTCCTTCTATCGGTACTTCCCCGACAAGCGGGAAGTCCTCTTCGCCGGCAACGAACTCGAGGCCCACCTCGTCGCCCAGGTCGAGGCCGCCGACACGGCCCTCACCCCGATCGAGGCGCTGCTGACCGCGCTGGGAAACGCCGAGGAGATCCTCCGCCCACGCGAGTTCCTACTGCGCCGGGGAAGAGTGATCGCCGCCAACCCGGCACTGGCCGAGCGCGATCTGATCAAGCTCGCCGACATCGCCGACGCGCTGGCACCGGCGCTCGAGCGCCGCGGCGTCGAGCCCGGCAAAGCACGCTTCATCATCGACGTGGTGCTGGCGATCCACCGGCGTGCCATACCCCGCTGGCTAGCCGAGCCGGACACCACCCTCGCTCAGCTCATGGCCCAAGCCGCTGCCGAACTGCACGAGGCGGTCACACCGCCAGCTCCGACAGTCCGCTGAGTCGACTGTCGCCTGCCTGCAGGGTTAGTCCACGACACCGCGGATAGTGCCACATCACTGCAGTTCAGGCATATTCGCCCGTTTTTCGGCGAGTACCACGGGGACCCCTACCGATGTCTCATGAGACATCGAAACGGTGGGGAACGTTGCCAATCCGATCCGGGAACAGGAAACAGGTCTCAGCCCGCTTCATCGGACATGGACTTGGCCCGCAGGGGCCGCAGCCCGCCGGGCAGGTCGGGGAGCTGGCAGGAGTCCCGGCCGGAGCAGGTGATGTGGTGCCGCACCAACGGGGAGAGGCCGGCGATGTCCTTGTCGCGGCCCTCGCGGCCGTCCGCACGCACCGGTCGATGTTCATTGCCCCGCCAGACAGCCGACGGGGCGCTGGCAGGGGCCGCGAGTATCGGAGCGGGAAAGCGCGCCAGGCGTGATCCCATCCAGAGGACCTCAGCGCTGTTGCACGTGCCCGCGCCAGATGATCCCGAAGTCGCCCAGCTGCACCAACGAGTTGCAGCCTCTCGTCGTCAGCGTCACCACTGTGTCGCGCAAGGACCTGGCGTCGTCATGGACATCGCCGATCAGGGCAGCCGATTGTCCCGTTGTAGCGACGCGGCACCCCTGCCGACATGGCTGGGCGATCTCGAAAAAGCGGACTGGCACCACTCGTCGGGCCTTGCCGGGGCCAAGCACGAAGACCGCCATGCAGTCGCTCAGGGCATCACGACCTCATACAACTCCGGAGTCAACGAGGGCCGCATCACGGACGTCAGACTGCAGAAACGCATCATCGTCGGACGAGCCGGCGTCCGTCTCCTCCGCCACCGCGTCGTTCTGATCGCTCACCTCCGCCGACGCCGTGCGGACCGGCCGACCGTGCCACCGAGATGATCTCCGCCTACGAAAATCTTGACAGAGCCACATTCACCTGTACGCCGACACCACGGGCCTACCTTGTTCACGGTCACGCTGCTTGTGGGGGAAGAGATCCCCAGATCACGGTACTGCCAGCATTGACAGATCTGGTGAAGATTATCGTGCAGCCAGCTTGTGTGGCATCGGTGAAGTTGATCGTCCCTCCGCTGAAGAAGAGGCCCTCGAAGCTCACGGTTCCTCCGCCGAACACGGCGCTGTGGAAGTGGGTGGGGCCGCCAACGAATCTCGCTGTGCGGAATTGACGGTGCCGCCGGTGAACTCCGCTCGACGGACACTCCCAGGATGGCAGTCGGCTGGCCGCTTTCCCGACCGAACACGAGGGTGTGCCGCGAGTTGAAGCAGGCGATGTGGGCTGAGGGTGCGCGACGGGTGATCGGCTAGGAGGCCGCCCGACTGCGCGGGGAGGGCGTGAAAAGAGCGGCGCTGCGGTCCCAGTTCGCCAGGAACCGGGCCGAAATAGCCCGTCGGATAGCTTCCTTCAGCGTTTGACGCGGTTGCGGATGGCGAGGGCGGCGAAGGCGAGGAGGAGAGGTTCGAAGAAGCGGGACGCCATCTCGATGTCCTCCCCGGTGGCGGTCAGGTCCTGGCCGGAGGATCGGAAGACTACGGAGTTGACGGCGACACGTGTCGCTTTTGAGACCCGGTGGCGGGTGAAGCGACTGTCGGCGGACCCGGTGACGGCCGGGTGGGGAGTGTCGGTGGCGAGGGTCAGCGTGTGTCCTGCGGCGGGCAGGGTGCCGGTGGTGCGGGGGTGCAGGTCGTTGGTGGGCAGGCCCCACATCACCAGTGCCAGGACGGTGGCGGTCATTGCCAGGCCGAGCCAGCACAGCGCCGGCAGCGCCCGCAGGCCGTACCCGGACAGGGCCCAGTAGCCCGTGAGCAGCGCGCGTTCTGCGCGGTTACGCGGGCGCCGGCGGTCCAGGCGCCGCATCTCCATCTCCGCGTAGTAGAAGTCGGCAGCACCGGGTTCGTCTTTGCCGTCCTCGAACGCCTTGCGTAACTGCCGGTACAGCGCGGCGAGCGCACGAGGCCCCGGTGTACCGGCCGCCGGCGCCAGCAAGGGAGCTGATGTCCAGCCGGAGCGCAGTGGTGCCCGGTGCTGGGGAAGGGCGCGCCAGTGGTGCTCTTCCGCCAGCGCCTGCCGGTCGGTCCAGCGCAGCGGGACACCTCGGCGGATGTCGAAGCCCGGTGGGGTGCGGGCGAAGAGGGTCTCTCCGTCCAGGCGGATCTGGTCGAGGTGAAACGCGCCGAAGAACCGGCAGTCGGTGAGGTCCGTGTTGGTCAGGACCAGGTGGGCGGCGTCCACCCCTCGTACCGACATGATCCGTACGCTGCCGTCGCCGGTGAGATCCGGCTCGGCGAGAGCGTAGCGGCTGCCGTTGAAGGGGGCGGGATGGGCAGCAACGGCGATGGGCTGGGTGACGACGGCGTCGGTGAGATCCACGGCCGCATGCCGCAGACGTAGCGTCGCCGTCGAATCCCATCGTGTCCGCACGCAGGCCACCGAGGTTGCTGCGGCCTGGATGGTAACCGGAGCCACGAAGAGGGCGCCTGACAGATCAAGAGTCTCTTGGCACACGATCGGTCCGAGCTCGCCTGCCGTGGTGAAGGTTGAGTTTGCGAACCTTGCGGTGCCGGAGAACCGTGCATCCATAAATCGGGTGTCGGCCGAGAATGTCACGTGCTGGAAATTAGCGGTTTGGGAGAACACTGTGTCGTTGAAATCCGCGTTGTCAGAGAAGATCGTGTCCGAGAAATCTGCTACGCCGTTGAACTCCGTGCCGTTGAACACGGCCGGAGCGGAGAAGCTTACCTCTGCGAAGCATGCGCTGTTGTTGAATTTCGCGTCAGCGAACCATGCCTGGTTGGAGAATGTGGAGCTTTGGAAGCTGACGTCTCTGTGGAAGGTCACGCGATTGAATATTGCGGCGGCGGAGAATTTCACAGCATCGAATCTGGCGCGTTCGAGGAAGGTTGCACGGTCGAAGTCGGATCCGGCGGAGAACGTTACGTCTTCGAAATCTGCGCTGCCGCAGAACGTGGCTTCGGCGAACGTGGCGTGGGTCGAGAACGCTGCGCGGTCGAAGCCGACGAGGGCGGAGAACGTGACATGGTCGAATCTGACACCGGCGGCGAAGGATGTGTCTTCGAAGTATGCGGTGCCGGAAAACGCCACAGATTCGAACTCGGCATGCGCGGAGAAGTCCGTGTTGGCGAACCAAGAAATCTGAGAGAAGGTCGCCTCCCGGAATCGGGCATCACCGGAGAACGTTACGTGGTTGAAGTGGGCACTACCGAGGAATTTGGCGTGACGGAATAGGGCGTCGCAGGAGAACGTCGCCTCATCGAACTTGACGGAATCGGAAAACGTCACGTGTTCGAAGTCGGCGTCCTCGGCAAAAGCCGCTTGCGCGAAGGAGGTCCTGCCGAGATGTGGCAGAGAGGTGGTTGGCTCGCGGACAGCGTCAAGGAGCTGGGACAGAACCAGGTGAGTGAACTGGGTACCGCGGCAGTCCATGGGATCGCCTGGCGACAGTGTCGCGAGGTAGGTTGCCCGGTCCGCGGGCGCGAGGTGTGCAAGGCACAGCGAGCCCCCGGGAATCACGACGCCTCGGCAGCCGACAGGATCGGCGGCGGTCGCCCCCTCGCCGCAGCATGTCCATGTCGGGGCGGGGGGCGAGGAGGTGGGCGAAGTCGTCATGCCCGTCATGACGAGCAATGACACCGCACGGTTGCCACCACAGAAGCCAGCTGAGCGGGTTGACGACCGCGACTGCGAGCGGATGCTCGGCAAAAACGATCAGTCAGGTGCTGTCCGTCCCCGCGGGCGAGCGGGGGCGCGGACCGGTCAGGGCGGATATGTGAACGATTGCGTACGCATCCCGGCGGTGCACGCTGAGAGCCCGGGGCTGCTCAACGAGTACCGACGCGGCGGGTGAGCCGGACAACGGGGATGACCCGGTCGGTGACGGTGTCCTCGTCAATGTGGGCTCGTGGGCTGGCGAGGCGGTCGACGATGGCCGCGCAGAGGCGGGAGTCTCGGTAAGTGGTTGTAGGGGGGGGCGAGTATGAGCGCATCAGGAACCGGTCTTCCGGGGCATTTCCAAATGCTACGAGAAGGGCTCGATCATCCTGACCTACAAGACCTTCCGTGAGTGGGGCCAGGTCTTCGGCGACGAGGTCCTCGCCACCGCGATCCTCGACCGCCTTCTGCACCATTGGGAAGTCGTCGCCATCAACGGTCCCAGCTACTGGGTGAAGAACCGCCTCAAGGCCATCGAGCGCGAGGCGGAAGTCGCCTGATCCGGGGGCTCAAGCCGGGCCCGGTTCCTCGCCCGGCGGGATGAAGGCGTCGGCGCTGTCGGCATCGTCAACATGCCCGTGAGCGTCCATCGTGATGGCCGTTGCCCGGCCCTGCGAGGTGATCAACCACGCAAGCACCTGTTCCGTGAGCGGAGTTTTCCCCGGGCCCTCGTCTTTCCAGTGGGCCCGCCACCCGCCACCAGGAACTGCGGCTACGACATGGTCGGCCTTCTCAAGGTGGGAGAAGTCCTCGTAGTCCGTGACGGGACGCGTGGCGCCCCTCTTTGGGTCGACGACAAGCGCTGTTCTCGTTGCCGGGTCCCATGCCTCCACCCGCACCATGCGGCCGGTCTCGGATTCCGTCCCGCTGAAGATGGCGGTCCAGCCGGTCTGATTGAAGTAACGAAGATCCACCATCCCATCATCTCGCACGGCAATGAGCACCAATCGGCGGCTACTTGCTCTGCACGTTCATCCGTATACCTCCGGACATACGCGAGTGCGCCGACAGCGGGGGGATGGACCGCTTTCTAGACGTACTGTGCGTTCCTCGGGCGGCGCGAGCTGCTGCTCGGCGGTACAGGCCGCGACCGTTGCGATGTGTTGCGGGCACAGTTGGCCGGGCTGCACTGCCGTGGCGGGGGTGAAGGCATGCCTCTCGAGGTTCGCGGGAATCTGGTGGACGGACTTCGCCGGGCAGCTGTCGGGGGCGGGCAGGAGAGGTGGCGAGCCGATACAGGGTGGCCTGGGGCGGTGCGGGCACCGTACCGGGGCCGTGCCGGTTTTCAAGGATCTGATTGATCAGCGGGAACAGGCCGTTGACGGTGCCCTTGGAGCGGCCGCGCCGGCGGCGCAGCGCCTCGCGGACGGTAGCGACGCCCGTTTCGTCGGCGTGCTCGGTCGGGGCTGGCCCGGAGGGGGAGTGCCGCGAGGGCCGGGACGGTCCAGAGGGGGCCGGGAGGAGGGGCTCGATTTTCGACGCATGTACCGTGCCGAGTGCGAGGCGGGATCTGATGATCGGGGGTGCGGGCTTACCCCTGCAGGGTTCGGGTAGCAGGGCGGTATGACTGTCGTGAAGCGTGTTGCCCTTCCTCCTCGCGTGGTGCGTCAGCTGAGGCGTGTCCGTTCGGTATACGCGGTGGGGATACTCCTGTCTGCGCTGGCCCTGGTCTTCCAGCAGGACCGGTCGGCAGGCCGCCAGGCCGGGATCGCAGGTGCCTTCCTGGCCGTATTTGCCGTCCTGCTGGCCTGGACTGTGGTGCAGCTGTGGCGCCACCACAAGGTCGGCCAATGCAGTACATCTAAAAGGATGACCCGCACCATCTGACGTTCCACCGCCGACACCTGCTCGCCGAAGCCCGCCGCTATCTCGCTCTCGTCCTGCGTGGCCGCAGCGACCCTGGCCTGGACGAGGACATCGTGCGCGCCGCGCTCGCGACGTACTGCTTGGACCCCACAGCGGCATCCGCCGTGTGTCGGCCGGCACGCCCCGTCGTGCAACTCTTCCACGCCCGCTACCTCGCCGGCCGTCCCGTCGAGGACATCTGCTGCGTGGCCCAGACACGCCATCGCCGCCGCTGCACCCGCCCCGTCCTCAACCCCGACACGCCCGGCAACTGGACCCTGATGCCCACGGGACCGCTCACCGGCCAACGCCCCCTGCCCGACCTCCTCATGGCCGTCTACGACCTCAGAGACCTGCCCGAAGGGGAGCAGGAGCGCTTGTACACCCAGCGCTGCCCGCAGCACACTGCCGCTCCGGCGGCCGCGGACCTGCTCCGCGCGGAATGGGAGATATTCGACGCACTGCTGCACCACCAGCACATCGCCACCCGCCTGCCCAGCAACGCTCGCCACCCCTGTGCCCGGCAGGGACAGGCATGACCACGACCACCCGTAGTCGTAGCTTCGGCGAAAGCGAGCGTGGCATCGCGGCGCGCTCGCACGCTGCTCCACAGCTCAGACCCAGCGGCGCCGCACACATGACATCCCTCGCGGCCGGGCGCGACCGCAGGCGTCCGATGGCCGCGCCGCTCGGGGGCGAGACCTCCTCCGCAGTGTCCAGGGTGCAGTGCAGACCAGTCGAAGGCGGTCATGAGAGCACAAAAAATGATGCGCGACCACTTCAACATGCCGGACCCTAGGGCGCCTGGCTACAATTCGAGACTAATGTCGATTCTGGACAGCCATACCAGCGGGTAGTTCAAAAGAGTCGTCGGGGGCACCTCAGTGAGGCGGCCCCGCTCCGTGCACTCAAGGGAGAGGGAAATGCGCATCGCAGCTATTCACATGCTGGTCAACAACCCGCATGTGATTTTTGGCTCGACAGATGTGGTGGAATATTTTATCGAAGTCCCGTCGCCTGAAGCGAGTCTCGTTAAAGGTGGCCACCTCGCCACTCGGACGCGTGCCCAGGTAGCACCCGTGCTTATTCAGGTTTGGCGTGGTCCCCATCCGGATCTCGGAACAGTCGTCTTCGACGGATCCGCCTACCTTCCTGGGGGTTCACTTTTCGTTCTCGATGTTGAACGCCTGACGACGTTTTCTCGCAAGTGCGGTGCTCCCGGTAGTCATCGCCTCACTGTCCGCGTCGATGAAATGGGTGAGGCATCTAGAGTTGATCTGGTGCTAGATGGCGGAGAGAAACGGATGGAACTTTCCAGGATTGACTCCTACCCCCTGCCAGCCGTTGCGGGGGTTTCCGCTCCTCTCGCGCCTCCCGATATCTTGAATCTAATCCTTGCGGATTTTGATGCCCCGAAAGCCCGACTAGTCAATGCAATGGACCTGGTGATCCACGAGTGGGTGGCGGATGCTTCTCCGCGCGCCGCCGTACGTCGTTCTGCTAGAGTCCGGCAGATCATTGAATGGATGCGGTGGGCGTTTCCCCTCGTTGGTTTGAGCGAGCTCAAACGGGTTGGTGGTGTGATCGACCGCGAGGTGGCAGGAGTTACCGATTGCGTCAATGGCGAGGTCGCTGTGAGAATTGTTGAGAGTTCGCTGAAGGGGCTGCTGTCAGTGTGTCCTGACGGCGGTAGTTGACGGCTGCGTCAGCGGACGGGGGCGCGGTACGGCGGGCCGTCACCCCACTGCAGCCGATCTGTTCCGTGGGGACGTCCCGTCAGCTCACGCTTTTGCACGGCCACATATACGATGCCCCGCTGCGCAGCCAGGTCATCCGCGGGCAGCCGGCGCCGCCCGGACGGCCGTGGAGGCAACGGCGGCACCACGCGTTCCCACAAGTCATCAGGCACAAGATCGGCAGAAACCCAACGAATCCTGCAGACACAACATCCAACTGCCAAGCCCTACAGTGAACTTCATTCTGAAACATTCATTTAGAGGGTGTTTAGTGCCTTCTGGTGGTTGTTTCGGCTGATATCTGGCGTGTCTGAACGTCGGCGTTATCCCAGCGATCTGTCCGATGCCCGGTGGGAGTTGGTCGAGCCGGTCCTGACGGCCTGGCGGGCCGAACGACGCGGCCGCGGGCTGGACATCGGCAGACCACCGGACCACGACCTGCGCGCCCTGCTGGACGCGGTCCTCTACGTGAACCGCACCGGGATCCCGTGGCGGTACCTGCCGCACGACTACCCGCACTGGAACACCGTCTACGCCTACTTCGCCCGCTGGCAGGAAGAAGGTGTCTTCGACCAGCTCAACAGCCTCCTCCGCCGCCAAGTCCGCAGGCAGGAAGGCCGCGAGGAAGAACCAACCGCCTGCGTCATCGACTCCCAGAGCATCAAGACCTCCACCAACGTCCCCGCTACCGGTCAGGCCATCGACGGCGGCAGAAGTCCGCGGGCATCGCCCGCCCAGGAGATACCGCCCGCGATCAGGTAGCGGACTGCGTCGACCATCTGCCGGTGGCAGTAGCCCTCTGGCTGCCCGCCCCGCAGCGAGCCTCGGCCTGCTGTACCTGCGGATCGACCAGCACCAACGAGATGACCCGCTCCGCCTCCGCGAAGGCACTGGTGCGGGCGTGGCCACGCACGGCTTCCTGCCCCCGCTGATCTTCGTCGCGCGAGGACCATTACGCCGCTCCTTCCTCTGCCGCCCACTCCAGCCCGATGCCGGCCAGCGCGGCGCGCTGGTCCTCGGTGAACTTGCCCTGCCTGGACGGGCATTTGATACCTATACGCACAGTCGTGCGGACACCGGTCCACTGAGGCTGAGGAGTGGGATTTCGGCGCGTGGCACCAGCCCACGATGGGAGTCGAACTGCTCATCGAGGACGGCACCCGCTACTCGGCGCGGTACGCGGCCACGGTCTGGTGCAGCTCGCGCTGTGCGTCCAGTAGGTCTTGGGGGAAGTCGTTCGCCGCCCCGGACAGTACGTCCGTTCGATTGCCGATCGGGAGGCGCCACACCAGGAATGCATGGCGTCGCAGGGTTTCCGGGTTGGATGGAGCTGGTCGGCGTGCTGCGATGTGTCGAGGAGCGGGGCAGGCGGTGGGGTGCGCTACTTTCGTGCCGCATGGAAGACAACTCCCAGCTCCGTCAAGCCGCACTTGCCTGGCTTGAGCAGGCACGTCATCTCCCCTCCATTCCCCAGGCTGTCACCGACGCAGCGCTTGCAGCGCGGCCGGAGTGGGATGACCTGAGCAACGCGGTGGTCATGGTGGCGCCGATATCGGAGCACCGTGACCTGTACGGGAAGCTCACTGGTGACTGGCTGCCCCGATGGCCCGTAGTTCTGGGTGCATCCGGGCTGGGCGACGCGACCCGTCTGATCGCGCAAGGGGCGGCGGTACCGGTGGAAGAGGTCGCGGATAGTTTCGTTGCCTTCTGTACGGCGTCGGCACCGAGCGCCGAGGACTGGCTGCTGCTGACCGGTGATCTCCCTGAAGGCGCACGAGTTCCGGTGGGCCACTACACCCTGCAGACCTTCACCACCGACGAACTGAAGCAGCTGGGCCCCATGCCCGCGCTTCACGGCTTGCAGCCGGGCGGGCTCGACCTCGGTCTTCTGAGCGGTGCGCCTTTCCTCCATGCCCCGAACCCTGACCGTATGCCGGACCGCAGAGGGACCCACTGGTTCGAGACCGCCGGTCCTCGGCCGGAAACCCGCCACTGGAGAGCTCTGCTCCCCCTCATCTTGTGGAGCGAGGACCTGTTGCACGTCGATGCTGTGTTCAGAGTCGAGCGCGGCCGGCACTTCGACCTGGACCGAAACGACGTACCGACCACCATCGACACCGTTGCAAGCCGCCACGGGACTCCGGTCGAATTCGAAGCCCGCACGACGGGGAGCTTCTACCTCGCCCCGGCCGATCTGCCGCGGATGCAGGCTTTCTGCTCCGCCGTAACCGCCAGGATCGATGCCGTCATGGCCGGCGCGACCAGCAGCCGCAATCTGCCCAGGAAACGTGCCCGAAGGCTTGAACGGGCCGCCCGACACCTGCTGCAGGCCTACCAGCGCACCACCAGCGACAACGAAGTACGGGAGCAGGAGATGGACGAGCTGCACCTGGACTACGTCATCGCTCTGGAAGCCCTGATAGCCAGCCCCAACGACAACCACGACGGCATCAGCAAGAAGATGCAGACTCGCACGGCCACTCTGTTCCCCTCCGTCCTGCGCGAGCCCGTCACGAGAGCAGTACGGGACGCGTACAACGCACGATCCCGGTACGTACACGGAGACCTGCTCAAAGAGCAGAATGAGGGTGAAAGGCAGACTGAGCTACGTGAGCTGAGACTGATCGTGCGGCAGGTCGTTCTGCGCTGGCTCGTCCTCACTCCCCATGACACCGAGGACCTCGCCCCACGTCTCGACGCCGCAGCCGACTGCGGCAGCTGTGCACAGGCCATTCAGGAGCCTCTGCGCGCCTTCTTCCAGGAAACGACGACACGGGACGGCATCCGGTCCTGATGCGGCAAAGAGCCCCCTGGTGGCAGGCAAGGTCGGTGCGGTCAGCTGCGCATCGCGGCCCGCGCCCGGGAACTCGTCGACCAGGGCACCCCGATCGAGGCCGCGTGCCGCATCGTCATCCTTGAGGACCAGCTCGAAGAGGCCCAGCGCATCAACGCCGAATACCGTCGCGCCACCGGATCTGCCAACCCGACAACCGCAGGATGAGCACGGCGCCTGTCGGGCGCGGGAGTTCGGTCACCAGGGTGACTGAGGAACAGATGCGGTGGCGGTCCGTGCCCCCGTCATCCAGGGCTCGCCGTAGGGCTGTCACTGGCGGACGCCGAAGGCCAGTACGCTCATGCGGAGCCGGGTGGTAGGACGGAGGCGAGTGGGTGCTGCGGTGGATCGAGAACACCGCCAGTCAGCTGACCGAAGGAAGCTCGTAGGAGCGGTGACGACCCAGTCTCCAGGCTATCCACAGGCCGGCGCTTCTAGGGTGCGTCGTACAGATGTGGCTCCCACTGCACCGCGACGTCGCCGTCATCAACTGGCCCACACCGGACGGCATCCGCCCCGTCATCAACGGCGTGCTCCCCCTCCCGAGGTAGAAGAACCCGCCGAACCCCGCCCGGCGCCCTTGCCAAAGTTATCCTCCGCGAAGCCGACGGCTGCCTGTCCGCCCCATTCAAGGGCACCGCGTGCGGCGTCCAGAACCGCGCCCACCTCGTACGGGCCCTCTACACCCGGCTGGAGCGCCTCACAGAAGCCGTGACCGCCGCCAGGTAGCCGACAGACGGCACCAGACCGATAACAGGGGGAACACCGTCAGCAATCTCCGGTAGATCTGGTGGAATGAACCTCAACGACCTTGGCCCGCTGATGGTCCGCCGCCAGGACGGCGGTCTCAGCCTCGACCGCTTCCGCGCCGACCCGGCCCTGGCCGCCCTGCAGTGGCCGGACGACGTGCTGCAGGACTTCCTCTTCGAACACGGCGACTACGGCCCCTTCGTGGTCGACTACGGCTACCTCGACCTGAGCGCGATCACCTGGGCGCTGGAGACGATCCCAGCCACAGACTTCCACACCATGCCGACCGGCGAGAGTGAAGCCGGACTGATCGAGCATTTTGCACAGAACCCTGTGCACTGGGCCTCAGTGAAAGTCCCCGAAGTCGGCAGGCACTGGGAAGACCACGGGACGTGGCTGCGCCCGCCGCTCCTGATCGACCGACGCTTTTTGGGTCTGTCGGACAGTGGGCTGCAGGTGATGGAGGGAAGAACGCGCGTCGGCGTCCTGTGCGGCCGACAGCGCGAGGGGCTGTACGTCGCGGCTCACCATCGGGCCTGGGTGGGACGCCCTTGAGGACGCTTCGTCCGCAGTGCGTAGGCTGCGAGTGTTTGGCCACCTGCTCAAGGGAGACCGGAGGCGGTGCTGCGCCCACTGGTTGACCGCCGGACCGTGGACTTGGCCGCGCTCGCCGATGCGGCCGGCCTCGCCCTGGAGGACGTCGCCGGGCTGGTTCAGGAGCTCGTTGCCGGGCAGGCCGCGATGGTGGGAGTTTGCTGTGACGGCACTGCCCGACAGGCGCCTGGCCAGAGCTGGCAGCAGCGGGCGATGTGTCGCGTCGGCGTCAGTGGGTGAGCCGACCGCGTCGTCGACCAGCTAGGCGTGGAGCTGTACGGGATACCCCATGTCGTCGATGTCGCGGAGCACGCTGACGGCAAGCATGATTCCGGTTACGGCGTTGACCGGGGTGTATTGCGTGGCCGCGGCTGCGTGAGCGGTGGCGTGCCGGTTGAACGTCTCAGGGACCGGGTCCGACGCCCAGAATGGCTCCAGTGCCTTCGAGAACGGCAGGAAGGCCGCAGCTTCGCGGAGCTGGCGGATTGTGGCGTCGTTGTCCTCTACGGCCGGAATATTCTTCAGGACCTTGGCGTAGCCCGGCCACTGACCATTGGGCTTGAGCCAGCCGGGACTGGCGTAGGTCAGGCCACGGATCAGGGTGTCTAACACGTTGGCGGCCAGTGCCTGGGCACCACTGAACATGCTGCGGTCAGCCATGTGCACGCACTCCTCGAGGAGGGTTGTCTGCGCGCTGAACTGGGTGTCAATCACTGCTGCGAGGGTTGCCATGCAGGAGGACAGAATGGCCGGACGGCAGTCGTCAATGACCTGTGCACGGGCCGTTGTGTCGTCGGCAGCGAGGAGCTGGCGGATGACGTCGGCCGGGGGAACCCAGACCAGAGGAATGCCTTCCTTCATCAGCACGATCATGTCCGAGTAGTCGAGACGGGCGCCCCGCCAGTTGGCGGGCATCATCGCGTCCAGGCGTTCCAGCGCCGGCTGAAGCGGAGCGATTACCTCGGCCAGGTGATCCAGAGCGGGTATACGAATCTCCAGCGGCGGCACGACCGTCGCCGCGACGGCTTCCTGGATACCTTTGGTGGCCGCAGCCAATGCCCTCGACAGGTCCGGCCCGAAGCTGTTGTTCATCCTGATGTCCTTCCTTGCACGTGGTGACCATCATCAGGCACGCCCATACCAAGGAGCCTCTGTTTTCTGCCATTGGTCGTCCCGTCCCCGCATCCCTCAACGGCTTCGTGTCTCCCTGTCCGGTCGCCGCCTCCGCCGGATTGGAGCAGGGGGAACGTCTCCACGAATCTGCGTGCGATTCGGAGTAGACGAACGCTGCGCTGTCGGTCCCCCTCCGTACCCTTGACGCTCAGCCGCTGGGCCGCACGGCCCCGCCGAACCTCGGATCACAGGAAGCGGGACCGCACAGTGACATCGATCTACCTCTCCTCCAACAATCCCCGGTGGACACCGAAGACCGAGGCCGACCTTGAGGCCGCCGTCACCGGCGGCCTGCTCGAGGAAAACCATCACCTGGACCTGAAAAGGGCCCCGAACAGCAAGGGCGACAACAAGGAACTGGCGCGAGATCTGTCCTCGTTCGCCGTCGATGGCGGAACGCTGATCATCGGCGTGCAGGAGAACAAGGAGAGCCGCACCTTCGAACTCGCCCCCCAGCCTCTGAACGGGTTGCCGGAGAAGATCGAGCAGGTGGCACGGACGATTCCCGACCCACCGCTGACCATCGTCACCGAGGAGATCAGCGTTGCGGCCAACGACGAGACCGGCTACCTCATCGTGCACATCCCGGCCAGCCCCGTCGCGCCGCACATGGTGGACAACCGGTATTTCGGCCGCGGTGACAAGACGAAATATCAGATGGGCGACGCCCAGGTCGTCGCACTGCACGCAAAGCGGCGGAGCGCCGAAGCGGACACCCTCTTCCTTCTGCAGAAGCAGATGGAAGAAGACCCGCTGCGCGACGTCGGCGACCAGTCCCACTTGTTCCTCGTCGTGCAGCCCACGGCCGGCCGCCGGGATATGTGCCTGCCGATCACCGGTGCCCAGGACTGGAACCTGCGCATGAGCACGCTGATCAAGCGTGTCCAAGAATCTCAGGACCTGCGATCGGCACTCGCCGGGCGGGGATTCAGTCCCGACCTGGGCGACGCCCACCAGGGGCACCGGCGCGCTAGGGGAGTGGCTCGCAGCTCCTCAGGTCTCGGACCCGACCGCACGTACACCCCTGAAGGACGCTGGGGTGATGAAGACGTCATCGAACTCCAACTCTTCGAGGACGGCGGTCTGAAACTGCTCATGACCCGTCTCTCCGACAAGCTGTCCAACCCGCACACCCCATCAGATGACACGGAGCAGGTTATCTTCGACTCTGCGGCCGTTGTCCTCACCCGGCAGGTACTGGAACTTCTGCGCCTGATCTCCGAAGACGTCGGATACCACGGCAACTGGGCGATGGCGGTCGGAGCCAACCGGCTCCGCGGCCGGCGCAGGTACTCCGGGCAGACGGTCTTCCCCAGCAGCCAGAGATACAGCGAGGACACGTACGAGGAGACCACTGGCGTCACACTGGCTGAACTCCGTGAAGCACAAGGGGCGGTCACCAGGCGCCTGCTCGGTCCGCTGCTGCGCTCCCTGGACTCCCAAGAAGTGTTCACCGAGGCGTTGATCGACAAGGAGTGACGCGACCTGCGGAGTTCCTTTCGTGGCGACCAGCCGCCCAAGGACAGCAGGACCGAAGTACTCGCCGGTGTCGTAGAACCGCGCCTGACTCGTGCGGACCCTCTACACGCGGCTAGACCGCCTCACCGAACCCGCCTCGGCCGCCACGTAGTTCGCCGAGGAAGGGCCCGAAGATCCCAGGCCTACGCGCACACCAGTGCGATGCCGCAGCTCAGAACCCCCGGGCATCGCACCCCAGTGCGTGTAGGGCCTGGAAGCGGTGCCGTTGGTCCCGGACAGCGAAGGACCCCGGGGCCGCTCGTGCGCCCCGAGGTCCTTCCGCCGTCTGACCGCCGCCGGTCACCAGTCGTCAGGTGCGCTGCCCACCCACGCGATCGGCCGGCCCTCGCTGTTGCGGCCCCAGTGCGGTTCCTCCATCGAGGTCTCGTGCCCGTCGGGTAGGACGCAGATCCGCCCCCAGCGGCCGTGCTTGCCCCCACAGAGCCGGCGAGCCCGTCCGCGTCGCCTTCCGCTACGGCCTGGTCGTAGGGGTCCTGGAACGGCTGGAGGCGGGCGCACAGCTCCATGCCCAGCTTCGTTTCCGCAGCCTCCACCCGCTCCCGCGCCTCCTGCACCCCCGGGTCGGACAGCCCAGCCGAGATGTGTCGGCGTACTTCTCTCAGTGCTCCACGCAGTGCAGAGATAAGTGCACCAGTCCTCGCCTCATGGGCCCTTGATGCTGGATGTATGAGCAGGCGTCACGATGCCCCATATGGGGCAATCCGCTGGGGGAGGAGCGATCCGTGGGTGACTGGGTGAGCTTGGTCTGGGGAGGCGTCGTGGGTACTGGCGCGACAGCTATTGCGCTCGACTATCGGAACGTTGGGCTGCGCGTGTATGACCTGATAGCCCAGCGGTCACCTGGTGGCGGGGTTGATCCATGGTTCTCGCCCGACATCATGCGAGGCGTCTTTGGGGTACTCGGTGTCGTCTTCCTTGCAGCCACTGGGATGAGAGCGTTCGGGATGCTCTGAAGTCCCGGCGGTAGTTACCTTTGTCAGTGACCGGCGAAGGTCAAAAGGGCCGGCTCAGGCTGCGTTGGCCCGATCGTCTCATCCAGGCTGCCGGAGTCGACGACCCACAGCCGCACGGTGTGGGCGGCGGTCGGGATGGTGATGAACACCTCGTGTTCGTGCCGGGTCAGGTTCTCAGCGGGCGGCCAGCAAGAAGCTGACGGCCATGGATCAGGCCCATGCCCGCAGCGCAGCCCGCATCACTGAGCTGGGGCTCCCTCAGATCAGACAGTCCTGAAAACCACGCGAGGTGCGGCCCACCTACCAAGCACGCCGCACTTCGCCTCCACCTGAAAGCTCACTATGGCGCCCTGAACACGGGCTAGTCCGCAGTCTCGTCTTTCGGATCAGGTATCGGAGCCAGGTCCTGTGCCCGTGGACGCCTTCGATGTGCTGTGCGTTGGGACATGAGCCAGTAGACGAGCGCCGCGGGGGGTGCGATGCATAACAGGATGATCAGCAGGCGGGAGTCGATCACCTGGGTGTGTGACACAGGTGATTCTGCTTCGCCTGGCAGATCTTTCATGAGGGCATCGAGTTGCTCGCGGGTGCGTGCTTCGTAGGCCGCGGCCACGCGTTCTTCGAGCTCGGACAGTGTCAGTCGGCCAACTGTGTAGTGTTGTTTCAACTGCACCTCGATCCGATCACGCTCGGCGTCCGAGGCTCGGATTACTGCGTTGGCCGTGTGCTCCTCGTTGTCATTCATGACGACCTCTCAGGCGTGGGCGGAGCGGCATTAGGGGGTGGACGGTCTTGCAGGTCGACAAGTGCGATAACCACCCGCGTCCAGGCCCCCGGGGCATCGCGGTCCCCGAAGCGGGTGGCGAGTCGTTCGATGTGGCCGCGCAGCTCGGCGAGCGCGTCATCGGTCAGCCGCAGTGCACCGCGGTGCACATCGACTTCCCGGAGGCCGCCTGCCTGCTTGGACCGCCAAGCGGCACTGATATCGGCCCGAGCGGCATCGAGCATCGAGCCGAGAAACCCAACCATCTCTTCCGGGCTCGCGGTATCCCCGGGAGGTTCGGTGACCGCAGGGGCGTAGACTCGCTCGACCTTGCCACGGGCCAGCGGCCGGTATTCGGCGATCTCGATCAGCCCGGCCCGCTCCAGCTGACCCAGATGGTAGTAGAGGCGATCAACCGGGATGTCGGCTTGATCGGCGAGTTCCCGTGCGGACCGCGGTGTCTCCCACAACGCCTCCAGCAGCCGGATCCGCAGGGGATCAGCGAGCGCCTTGTGCACACCATAGCCTGTCGGTCTGCGGTCCGGCGGCGCCAGCGCGTGCCGCGATCACGACGGCGGGCTCTCAGCAGGTCGGACAGGTAGCGCAGGGTCGAGTTGGACAGATCGATCCCCGAGCCTCACGGTCGACTTCTGCCAGGTTGACCTTTCCGGTTTCCACCCCACGATTGCTCTGCACGTGGCTCTACACGACCCGGCCCGCGTCCTACGCGAGATCGAGGCCAAGCGGCGCATTCTGGCCCGTCACGCCCGCGACCCCTGGCCGTGTCACGACCTGCGTGACCTTGCCTCGCCCTACACCGACCATCCTGACTACCCCGCACGGGCCTGAAGCGGCGCAGCCCACGAACAGAAGCCCCAGCAAGGCCGCGTGCTGGACCGAGCTGCACCCGCTGAAGATCATTTAAGGGACAAGTCTTAGTTGCGGTCAGAGTTACTTGTCCGGGTCGAAGCCCAGCTGTGATGTCCGGTAGAGGTCAGAGCTCGGCCAGTTCGGGTGTGAGGGCGAGTGTGGCTAGACCGGCGGCTCCGCCGATGTGGAGCAGCGGGCCGGTCCCGGTCCGACTGTGTGCCACATTGCTTACCGGTGCGGCGGTGAGCAGGGAGTGGACCATGCGTCCGGCTCCTGTGCGCGTGGTGGTGGCCGGCGCTGCCCGCCGCCGCCGTCATTGCCACCACTGCGTGGATCCGGGGCCGTGAGGCGGCTGCGGTGCTCGCCGACCTCGTCGAGGCCACCGTCGACCTTCACGGCACTCTTCTCGCCCAGGCACTGGGCCTGACCGGCGACTGGCCCATACTGACCCGGGACACCGGCTTAGAAATCACCGGCATCCTGCGTAAGGATCCACCCGCCCAGCATCCCAGACCGTTCCCCACGCCAACACAGGCGCCGGACTGAGGCCGTCCGCCCGCGCTGACGGTCCTTGGATCAGTGTGCAGCTCGTGGCACCACGGCGGTTCGCTCTCCGTGGGCGCGAGCGGCTGGGACTGCTGAGCATCCGCTCCGACGCGCTCGTGCTGTACTCGATGCATTGGCCGGACGAGGTCCGCAGTCCGGAATCGCTTCGCCACTGAACTGATCGCCTGGACCGGAACGGCTTGATGGTGTCGTCGGCGTGGTCAGTCACGGAAGCGGCTCGCGAGGAAGCGGATGACGAGGGCGGCGACTTCCTCCGGGCGTTCGGCGTGGAGCCCACGCATCGGCGGCGGGAAGCGTCAGCCAGGCAGCCCTGTTCCTAGCGCGCGAGACGTCTGCGGTCCATCTGCTGGTCCGCGGCGCCCTCGCCGCCGAGGCCACCTGCTTGACCGAGCCGCGGCAGACGTCGCCAACAGCGAAGATCCGCATGGGACAGCGCTCATCGTTAGTGATCAGACAGCGGAGCGTCTGACGCCGCCTGGCTCGGCTCGGCTGCCCGGCAGGCGCAGCAGACGACCTGCGCCTTGTGCCCGTATCGGCAGGTCAGCCCTGGGCAGCGAGGTCGGAGGCCGATCTGGGACGGAGCGGATCCAAGGAGCGCGGCCACGCTGCTGACATCGGTGGCGGGTCGATGCGCCCCCGGAGAGCTGGGCACCCCGCCGAATGTACGTCCCGAAACCAGGGCCACCCCACCCGGCGACCAGCCGCTCCGCGTGTGCAAGGCGTGATTCCCGTGACTGCATGTGCGTCCGGTGGAGCGTGCGCTAGCGTCCCAATTCCGGTAGAGGAAAGTGGGGGACGTAGTGCTGAGAGTGTTTTCCCGGGTGGGGGACTGGTGGGATACCAAGCCCCAGCAGACCCGAACCTTCGCCAAGGTGCTGGTCCCCGTCGGGATAGCGTTGGCCGCCTGGGGCTTCTGGATCGATGGACACGGCGGCTGGGACGGCCACGACTTCGGTCTCAACATCATTTCGAGCATGACCAGCCTCTGCTTCGGAGCCCCGGCCGCGCTCCTCTTCTTCAACTCTCTCGGCAACGCCGAGGTCGAGGCCCGGCAACTGTCCCGCGTCCGAGGCCGAGCGAAGACAGAAACAGCCCGCCTCCAAGAGCTGCTGCTCCGCCCGTACGCGGTGAACGACCTCACACAGCTGCGCACCTCACTCGATGTCATGAGTCAGATCCTCGAGGAAATGAAGCGCACCACCGGCGACAGCGCAGAAAGGGAAGCGGCCACCGCAGCCTTCTTCGACGTCTGGAACGATCTCTGCCCGGCCCGCCGGGCAGACAGTTGGCCCAGACTGCGCTCGCGGCCGCAAGCCAACACAGAGATGCGGGAATGGCGCGACCGCGTTAGGTCCCAGTGGAAAATCCTGTACACGGACATCCGTACCCCCCTGGAGGGCACCGGCTGGCTGGAACCCAGCCTGGCCAGCGCCGCAGAAAACGCCGCAGAGCGACTACTGGCGGCCGGCCGCAACCCGTGGCAAAGCGCCAGAGGCGACAACGACCCCTCACCCACGCCCATGCGGTACTTCATCGCAGACCAACGTGACCTCTGCCGCGCCGCCGAGAGCCTCGCACGCCACCACCTCTGACCGTGCGCGACAGCACCGGCTTCTCCTTCCTCCTCGCCGACCAGCAGCGAACAGCCATGACCGCCGTGGCCATGGCGCCCCTCGCCGTCACCCGCCGCAAGCAACTCCCCTTCGGGGCCCCGCTCCACCGCCCAGGCGACGTTTCCCCTGGCGGTGGAGTCGGCGGCGCACCCTGGCCGAGGAGCACGACTGGCGAGCGCGTCCGCCGGCCGGGGGTCCAGCTGGGTCGCGACGAGGATCACCGGAGCCTGGTGTGCGCGGGCCTTGATCAGGTCCAGCCAGTAATGGAGCTTGCTCTCCTGCCAGCCCACCTGGGCGTCCCACAGGGGTAAGAAAAGCGAACGGTCTGTCAGGAAACACTGCAGGGTTGCATGATAGATGTCCTGGCCACCGAAACCCCAGGTGGTCAGGTCCATGATGATGCGGTCGGTAGACCCGGGAGGATCGGGGTGAGGCAGGCGGAGGTGGGACACCTCAAGACCGTGAGTGCTGTCCTCGGCCAGACTGAAGGGCTCCCCGCGCAGCGCTTTGAGCAGCGAGGTCTTGCCCGACCTGCCCTGGCCGACCAGGAGCACCTTGGATGCCCAGTGGTGTGCGGTGCCGCGCCCCTGCGACCGGAGGAAGGCGATGATGGAACCCGGGCCCCCCGCGAGGATCTCGGGTGGCGGGCTGACCAAGGGGTTGTCGTCCACCTCGATGACATCCAGGCGCCGGAGGCCGCCCAGGAACGCCGGGAGGTCGGTAAGGCGGTTGCTCCCCAGGTAGAGGTACCTGATCCGGGTCAACCGGGCTAACTCCGGAGGGAGTTCGGTGAGTACGTTGCCTTCCGCATGCAGCGTGCTGAGGTGTTTGAGGAGGCCGATTTCCGGGGGCAGTGCGGTGAGGCGGTTGTCATTGAGGTGGAGTCGGGAGAGATGGGTAAGCTCGCCGATCGACTCGGGTACAGAGGTGAGGCCGAGCCGGCCCAGGTCCAGGACGTCGTCCTTTTCGCGCAGACAGTCCGCGATCAACCGCTGTGCTTCCACCTGCCCCTCGCCGCGCGCTGCTACTACGCCCCCGCCGTCTGGATCGACATCGGACGCCCCAACCGCGTCCCCTGCTCCACTCACGCGCCTACCCCTCCATGCCCGCCCGTGGGCGAGGATCCTGCCATGCCGTTGCGCACCGCGACGGAGGTTTTGTCCAACTGGGTCGTTAAGTCACCATGCAGCGCGTGGCCGCACCTGGGCGGCCTCCTGGGGGATCCGCGGCAGATCCTGAGTGCGCAGGGCTGCTTCGGGGCGGGGCATGGTCCGTACGGCGACCTACGGGCGATCGAGGGAGCAATGGCGATCGTGGACGCGCTTGGCATGTGGGGCAGCACCCCGGTTTGACCTTCGAATCGATGCGCGGACGGCTGAACTTGCGCGAGTCGCAGTTACGGCGAATTTCGGGCAGGGGGCCGCGTGAAATGTCACCGGTGGCCATTGGAAGAGTGCCCAGGTGCTGTTAGACGGAGTCCTGGGTATGACTGACGTCGGGCGGCGGTAGCGCGTTGGGGGATGGCGCGGCTGCGACCGCGGTAGACCGGGGGGCAATCGATGTCGGTCGAGGAGCTCGTGGCGGCAGTGGTCGCCTTGGCGATTGCGTCTGCGAAGAGGCTGGGTGTCGGTCTGGCGGATCGCGCGATGGAGGATGTGGAGCAGTCGGTGGCCGATCGGCTGGGATGGCTGTACCGGTGGATCGCCGGGCGGCTGCCCGGTGAGGAGGGTGCGGCTCTCATCGAGGAGGCGGGCCGCTCTTCGGCTGCACAGGCTCTGCTGCGGCGCCGCCTGGTACTCGCTTTGGGGCAGGATCCTGAAGGGGTTGAGGAGCTGCGGGTGCTGCTGTCGCCGCACGCGCCGGTCCTCGCCCACAGCGCTCTCCTTCCTCTGGAACCGTTCAGCATCCCGCGTCAGCTGCCACCGGCGCTGGCGGACTTCACCGGTCGTGGCCGGGAGTTGGCGCGGCTGGTGGAGGCTACTGAGCGTCCGGGCGGGGGCAGGGTGTGCCTGGTGCACGGTCCGGGAGGGATCGGCAAGACATCCGTCGTGGTGCACGCTGCTCATGAGCTGATGCCGTCTTTCCCGGACGGGCAGCTCTTCGTCGACTTGAACGGGACGGAGGAACGTCCGGCTGCCGTGGGTGATGTCCTGGGTGACTTTCTGGTTGCTCTGGGAGTACCGCGCGGACGAATCCCCGATGACGAGGCCGGACGAACACGGCAGTTCCGCACGGAGTTGGCCGACCGACGTGTCCTGATCGTCCTGGACAACGCAGCCAGTGAAGAGCAGGTGGGTGCGCTGATGCCGGGTGGGTCTTCGTGCGCGGTCCTGATCACCAGCCGCCAGGTACTTGCCACGCTTGCCGTGAGTGAGCGCATCGCATTGGCGGGGCTGGACGAAGGCACCGCTTGGGATCTGTTGAGACGGGTCGGCGGCAGGGACCGGGTGGATGAGGACCCCGAAGCAGGTCGCGACGTGGTCCGTCTGTGCGGCGGGCTCCCGCTGGCCCTGCGCATCGCGGGAGCGCGGTTGGCCACGTTTCCCGCGCGTACAGTGGGCTCGTTCGCCCGCGATCTCGCCAACGATCATCGGCGGCTGGATGTGCTGAGCCTGGGCGAGCGCAGCGTGCGCGCGGTCTTCCTCGCCTGCTATCAGGCGCTCCCTTCTTTGCAGCAGCGTGCGTTCAGACTGTTGCCGGCCCTGGACACTCCCGACCTGCCTGCCTGGGCGCTGTCGCCTTTGCTGGACGTGGACGCTGATGCGGCCGACGCGTGTCTGGAGGGACTGCTGCTGGTGCATCTCGTACAGGCTCGCCGCGGCGAGACAGGTGGCCAACGCATCGTGCTGCACGATCTCACGCGCGGGTTCTCCAAGGAGAGGGCGGCCCAGCAGCCGGTCGACGAGGTCGACAGCGCGGTGCAGCGTCTTCTGGGTGCTCTCCTCAGCGCGGCCGACGTAGCCGACGCACAGTTGCGGCCTTCCGGTGCCCGGCACAGCAGCCGTGACGGGGCGGTCCATCGTCCGCCACCGGAGGAGGCTGTGGTGGGTGACGTGTGGGAGGCCGTCGAGTGGTTCGAAGCCGAGCGGGTCGTGCTAGTGGCAGCTGTCGCCCACGCTCACGCTCGCGGGTGGTGGCAGCTGTGCTGGGAAATCACCGACGCGATGAGTATCGCTCTTGAGCATCAGTGGCGCTGGGACATCAGCAACCAGGTCCATGAGCTCGCTCTGGACGCGGCCGACCGTCTGGGGGACGGCGGGGCCCGTGCCGCGCTGCTGCGCAACCTCGGCGAAGCCTTGCGTGCCGGCGGCAGTGACGTGGGAAGGGCCGCGGAGTGCTTCAGCGAAGCGATCGCTCTCTTCCAGAGTTCGGGGGACGTACATGGCGAGAGCGACGCCCTGGGCAACCTGGGAATCCTGCAACGACAGCAGGGCGCGCTGCGGGATGCGGAGCGAACGCTCGACGCGGCCGAGAGGCTCTTCAGGGCCTTGCCGCTTGAGCGCGGGCTGGCCTGGACCCTGAGGGAAAAGGCGGTCATCAGCCGGCACCATGCTCACTACACCGAAGCCCTCGCCCAACTCGATGAGGCGGAGGCCCTGTTCGCTGGCAACGAGGAAAGCCGCGGTGTCGGCTGGATTTTGCGCACCCGCGGCGACACCGAGAAGGAGAGCACGGTGGGCGGTTGCCCGCTCCCTCGCCGGTGGTACGCAGGCCCCTGGCCGGGGCGCGACCTCATAAGCCGTCGCGCACAGGATTCGCGGTGGTCCGCAGCTCGCATCCACTACGAGCACGCCGCTCAGCTCCTGCAGGCTGTCCGGGACCACCGCGGGCACACTTGGGCGACCCTGGGGCTGGCGGACATGGCGCTCTACGAGGGTGATCACTCTGCCGCCGAACTGATCCGCCGCGGGCTTCAGGAGACCGAAGCCTGCGGCGACCATCGGGGGCGCAGCAGGGCACTGACCGTGCAAGCCCTGATGCACGCCGAGGCAAACCGCCTCAGCGACGCCATCACGCTGGCAGAGCAAGCCCTCGCCGGCCCTCTCGACCACGTCGGAGCCGCTCAGGCCAGCTTCCGCCTGGCCCGCCTCTACGGCGCCGCTGGCTTGCGCAACGACGTACTGCACGCCCTCCAGCAGTCCCGAATTCATCACCACGCCGCCGCCATGCCCTTCCCCGACCTTGCCGACAGCGAACTAACCACGACACTCACCCGCCCCGCACCCCGCGCCCGTCGCTTCCGCCGCCGTCAGTGAGCGATTCCAGCGCGCCCACTGACCGGGTATTGCTGCGGTGTGTGCAGCGCCCGGAGACGCCAGCGGTCCCCAGCAACAGGTGAAAGCGGGAGGTCTCCCCAGTCCTCGGTGACCTGCAGAAACTGAAGTCCTCGATCCGTTTCGCGCGATGCGACAAAGTGATCACCTGAAATGCCGTACTGGCGCTTCTGACCAGCGAGCTCTCGACATGTCTCACGGGACGCGGCGAATCTCAGCGCGCCCGTGTGGATAGTGAGCGGTACGGTCCGCTTGTCCTGTTGCAGTGCCTGTGCCAACGATCTCGAGCCTGCCCGCCAGCCGGATTCGTAATTCCGCTGTCGGAGCTATCCTTCTAGGGCTGCAAGAACGGGCCCGCCTTGGGGGTCACCTCGCCGTACGAGCTCTTCTGCGGCCCGAACCCGTACGCCGTGGGTGAGTGCACTGCTCAAGGCGAGATTGGTCAGCGCCTGAGTTGCCTCCTCTGTAGCGAGAGCGCTGAGGGCATGCATTGCTCCGTCGATCCGATCCCACCACCAACGCAATCTGAACGGGTCAGGTGGGAAGTAGCCGCGCCTACGGGGACCCTTCCGCCATTCACCGTCCGTCCGTTCAATAAGGACCGCGAGCGGCTGCACTGCCCGCGGATCTCCCAACTCAGCCAGGCGTACCGCCGCTTGAAGCGATGGAGATCCTTCGGCGCAGACGTGGGCAAGAGCATCAGAGGCGCGTGGGTCCCCAATATCTGCCAGCGCCAGCGCCGCGTCGGTACGAGTGTCCTGCTCAACCCAAGGGTCGTCGAGCATTGTTGCTAAGGTGTCTGCTCCGCGGGGGTCGGCGAGTCGAGCCAGTGCGGCTGCGATACGGACACGGTATTCGGCGCGGGCGTCTGTGTCGGCACAGAGTGACGCGAGTATCTCGGAGCCGCGGCGGTCACCTCGTTCGCCCAGCTGCTCCGCGGCGTCGGCTCGCATGTACTGCGGGGCGTCAGTGTTGCCGACGATGCCGATGAGCAGATCCGTGGCATGAGGGTCAGCTGACTTCCCCAACACTGCGAGAATAGGTTCCCAGAGACCGTCGTTATGGCGGGCGGGGTGCTGGGCTATCTCGGTGGCCAGGTCACCGAGCGCGTCGGTCCCGCCTACTGTTTCGGGTTGGGTAAGAATCTGCAGTACTCGTGAGCGCCCGGAATCACTGAGTTGATATCCCGTGGCCAGATGGGCAAGCAGGCCGGCAGCGTGGGGGATTCTTTTCCGGGCCAGTGCCTCGGCTGCGTCCAGGCGCAGGCCACCGGCGATTTTCGTGTCGGTAACGAGGCTTTCCAACAAGTCCGGGACTGCCTCGTCGTTCAGCGCGGCCAGTGCGTTGATCATCTCTGTGATTTCTTCCTCGCGTAGGAAGGATGACGTAGCGAGGTCGCGCAGGATCGTCGGTGTCCGATTATCGCCTCGTCGTGCGAGGGCCTTTGCGGCGACACTGCGCCACATGGCCATGATGTACGTGTCGGTCGCGAGGTCGGCGAACGTGTCCGCTGCACGTGGGTCTCCGAGGGCTTCCAGCGCCTCTGCGGCTCGGATGCGAGTCCAATGCAGGTCAACGCGCGTTGCGGCGAGGTCGGCGTACTCGTCGGCGGCTCGATGATCATTGAGCCCTGCCAACGCGTGCGCAGCCTCCAGTCGGCCGTTTCCGTCATAAGTCCAGGGGAGATGCTCGATGATGGTGTCGCTCGCTGTATCCCTGAGCGCTGGCGTCAGCTGGGCGCCATCCATGGCTAGCGCCGCAATGAGCCGAGCGCCTTCCGGATCACTCGCCCACTGGTAAAGAAGTCGGATGATGACAGGACTGCCCTGCCGGTGAAGCGCGTGAAGCAGGAAGCGGGTGAAGGAGTCATTGGTCCTGGGAGGGGAACGGCGGGACCGGTACCACCAAGGGCCAAATAGGTCCTTCAGGGTTCGGCGGGTGAGTGCGGGATCTGCTGCAATGTGTTGTGCGGCGATGAAATCGAGCAGTGTTTGGTGAAGGAAATCGAAGTCGTCACCGCGCTTGGTGAACAAGCCGCTGCGGCGCAGACCTTCAGCGATGACGGTCGATCGCTCCTCCGGCGGTAGGGAATGGCTGTGAGCAACCGTCCAGTCGACGAGAAGGCCGACTGCGTTGCTCGGGTCGCCGTGGTGACGGGTCAGTGCGAGTCGGCCGATGTGATCAGGTATCTCGCCATAGAGCTGCACGGCGGATTTCGCGGCGTCTGGGCCGCGCTGCGTCAAGAAGGTGGCATGGATCTCGGCGAGGGGAGTTCCGTGGCCTGTGGCCTTCCAGCTTCGGTAGCGCAGCGCCAAGTACGCCTCGTACAGGGCGATGCGGTCTGCGGGTAGCGGTTGATTCGGATGGTCGGCAAACAGCTGGCACAGCATCTCTGCCATCAACGGCACGGTAGCCATCGGTTCCAGCCCTGCCATGCGAACTTGCCACATGAAACGCGCGGAGGCAGCGGCGGGGTTGCCCATGGCTAGGGCTGTAAACCAGCCCTCAGCGAATGCAGGCAACTGTGCAGGGTCCAGCGGTAGCAACGTGTGCTGCGTCCAGTTCCGGATTCCGGTCCGTTGCCACTCGGCGTCGGGCAGTGGGCGTGTCGCGACCAAGAACTGGTGCGTGACCTTTGTGTCTTCCCGCGTACGCCAACGGAGAAGTTTCTCCAGAACCAGCTGCCGCTGGTAGGCATCCACGATCTCGTCCAGGCCGTCAACGAGCACAAGCCAACGCGCGTTGGGTGCAGGGGCGTGACGGAAGAGCTCTGCCGGCCAGTCGCGCCGTAGGTCGGCCACCGGTCCGTCCGCCTGGACACCAGCGGCCAGGGCCTCGGGGATTGGCCTGTGGGGTATCAGTTCGGCGGCCTCGATCAGTACGGGAACCGCGGTGCGTTCCTCATCCCGCTGCCACCCTTCCGCGAGAAGTCTGGAGCCCATCCGTAGCAGGCTCGACTTGCCGGCCCCTGCCCCACCCAGGAGCACACCGTCGCGGTTGGACCGGAACAGTGTTTCTGCGGGAAATACGTTGCCGGTCCCTGCCGCGGCGTCAACGGCTCCGGCGCTTTCGGGTTTCGTCTCGGCGCGTTGCCGGACATAGACCGAGGAAAGTGCTGGCGCAGGCGTTGCTCGTGGCATGGCCAACGGGCGTACGGCATCTGCAGCTTTCCGCACCGCCGCCAGGTAGGCTCTCAACAGAGGCCCGGGATATTCCCACCCTCCGTTTCGGATCTGATCGTCCGTGAGACTTTCGATCCACGCCGAGCGCTTCGGGCGGCTCCCGCTGTACAGCGCTGCCTCCGGGCAACGATCAAGGATGTCGGCAGCGGCGATCATGTGGGCACTCCCTCTGCTATCCGAGGTGACGAGCATCCCGAACACCGCACCCGTGCGGGCACTGACCACTGCGCTGCCGCTGAAGCCGCCAGTGACCGGTGTGCCCCTAAGCCGGGGCAATCCAACACGCCGATCAGGATCGTGGCTGAGGAAAGCGTAACCTTCAAAGGCGAATGTTGCCGGCTCGCCTTCTCTGAAACGCCCTGCTGGATGTCCGAACGTCCACATCGCGTCCTTGACCTCTGCTGCGGTGCACAACAGCGCTGGCTCCAGGGGCAGTCCGGGCTGGCGTGGTATGACGTCCAGCAATGCCAGGTCCATCCCAGTGTCTTTGTCCCGAAAATTTCGGTGCGGCATGTGTCTTAGCTGCAGTTCACGGCCCGAGGCGGTGATCCGGCCGGAGACTTCAGCGGTTGGCTCATCAAGTGCGTGCTCCACAACATGGGCACACGTGGCCAGAATGGTCGGCGTGATGAGAAAACCAGTGCCCTGAGAGGTCTCTCCGGTGCGGTCCTGGACGGTGAGCATCACGGTTGCCGCGCTGAGCAGCTCCGTGGGCGTTGGCCCCCGTCCGGACTGTGTCATGACGGATGGTTCTCCCACTCCAGTGCTACACCGAAGGCGGACTTGGTCGAAGCCTTTCCGATAACCGCGACGAACGTACCGGACTCCAGAGCGAATTCGCAGCTGAACTCCATGGTCACCTTAGAGGCGTCGCTCTGCCGTAGGCGTGCACCCATCACTCGCACGAGCCCCATCAGTCCGTCGAGTGCCTCATCGAGTGTCGGGCGATGCGCGGCGATTTCTGATTCCGCGCCCGGCGCATGTTGCGGTGTTCGCAGGTCGCGTACGGAGAGGTAGACTTTCTGGCCTTCGATGAGAACCGGTACGAGCACTTCTGTATTTTCCTCCCGTGCGGTCCCCTCCTTATCTGTGGCGTTGGCCATTTGGTCCCCCCTGTGTGCTGCCGTGGCTGCTCGCATGTCCTGCGATTGCTCTCCTCCAAGGATGTGGCACAGACTCAGGGACGTCCACAGCCGCATCAATAAAGCGGGCTGTTGGTGACAGCGCTCGAACTGCTGGGTGCGCAGGCGCCGGGTGAGAGTCACAAGGGTTCGGTCGCTACGGCTCTTCCTGGGATGTCGTACAGCCATAGTTGAACGGTGCGGAAAGAACACGCCGCCCAAACCGGAAGCTCGTTCACAGCCGACAACTGACACCTGCTGATCGTTACCGATGTCCATGATCGCGGAAATGTCCACGGAATTGCGGAACCAGCAAGTGCCCAGCAGGGCCAACGCTGTGTGTAGTTCGCGGCCGTGCCGGGAGACGACTCTCGGGAAGCGCCTTCGAGGTCCTGGAACCCCCTCGGCGGCGGTCATCTGGGCAGGGTGCCGGCAGTCGTAGGAGATGGCGTGTGGCAGGAGTTCGCCTGCGGCCGGCGAGGTGACGCCGTTGACCATCATGAAGTCTTCGCCCTGGGGCAGTGCGCCGTGCCTGCCTGCGGTGATGACCAGGTCGGTGCGGGTCAGGAGCAGGGTCTGGCCCAGCGGGATTTCGGCCTTCGGGGCCGGTCCAGTACGTCGACACGGCGCTTGGCGGATGTGTGCCCGGGGGTGTGGGGCAGCGCCTGGTTGTGGTCGCGCCGACGATCCAGCCCCGCGACCCGGCCGAGTCTGGTTTCGGTGATCCGCCGCTGGCGGACGGCCAGGCTGTCGTCGCTGTAGCAGACATTGAGGGTGGTGACGGTACGCAGGTCGAGATTGCGAGCGGCGCTGGCACCGACCGGACGGGGTAGCTCGAGAACGCGCGCCTGGGCATCGGCGGCGAGGGGGACGGGCACCCGGGCGGGGTCAGCACGGTCGGGGACGAGAACCGCTTCCCAGGGCACACTCTGCCGCTCCACACCAGCGGCGTCGCAGTGCGGGGGCGGAGACCATGCCCACGGTCACGGTGCCGTGTTCTTCCAGGGCGATGAGGGTGCTCCATTCGGGATCGCCCGCGATGAAGCTCGCTGTTCCGTCAATGGCGTCGATGACCCAATGGCGGCTGCTGCCGCGACCATGGGCGCCGAACTCCTTTCCGATGAACGCGTCACCGGGATGCTCGGCACGGATCGACGCACGCAGAGCACGCTCGATCTCCCGATCGGCCTCGGTAACCGGACTTCCGTCGCCCTTGGTCTCGGCGCCCGGGCCGGGTGCACGGAAGTAGCGCCGGGCAATCCCCTCGGCCTGCTCGGCCAGGTAACGCGCCAGCGCCAGGTCCGCTGAGTCCGTCATGCCGCACACTCTTCACGTTGCCTTTTTCGTGATCAAGTCCCGGTACGGCCGCACCACCACGGAGAGACGATCCTGTATGGCTGGTGTGATCACGGCGTGTGCGCCGTCCTGGTTAATCCCGTTCACGGGCGTGAATCCGCGCCAGTTCCGCAAGATAGTGACCGCGCCCGGGCGCCAGGGGGCCGTCCGTGTCCGGCGCGGACACCATCCGGGTCTGCAACGTCTGATGACGGTCTGTCAGTGATCAGAGGTGCCCGGGGTAGAGGCCGGGTATGGGGCGATGGTGGAGGTGGATCGGCGCGGCGGTGGCGACGGGCGTCGTGTCGAGCGTGGCTATGACGTGGGTGGGCGACACGTCGTGGGGGTGGGATTTTGTAGCCCGGTGCTTGCTCGTTTCGGGGGTGTACGTACTGATGGGGCCTCTGCTGGCCCGCTCGGGGCGGCGTGCTGAGGAGCGGGACGCTCAGCACATGCGGGACATCCAGGAGGCGCGGCGCGGTCGGCGCTGACGGCAGTCGGCTGTCTCGCGCCGCGAGCGGCGCCTGTCGACGCCTCGCCTGCGTTCTGACCGAAGCCGGCGAGGAGGGCCTCGCGTTGCCGTGTGGGCTCCGGGCAGATCGACCACCCGAGCGTGCAGAGCCGTGCTACGGCTGTTCGTTCGTCTCGGACGGTCGTGGTCGGTTGCGGTGGCCGAGCAGGCGGGTGGTATTCCAGGCCGTGGCAGTGGCCTGGAGTGGCAGGAGTTTCCATCCGTGGCTGACGCGGGCGTGTAGCCAGGCACGGATGTTGGCGAGGTCGGTGTGGCGCCACATCCAGATGAGGGCGCCCCCCGCGCCTGCGGGGAGGAGTAGCTGCTGGCCGACGAGCAGATGACCGCCGTGGGACCATCCCTGCGGGTGCGTGGAGCAGATGCTCTTCCAGGAAGACGCGACCCCACCGGTGATGTCGACAGAGCGTTGGCCGGTATCTATCTGATCCGTACTCGCTGTAGAGCGATGGTCTGCTCGCCGTAACCTGCCCGTCGGCCAGGGGAGTCGAACGGTCGACGCTGACTAGCCATGGCCGGCGGTGGTTGTCACCGTGCTGCTGATTGGTTTCACTGCTCCGTTCGAGTAGCGCCAGACGTCTTTGGCGCGCCCTGAGGGACAGCAGTTGGCGTCTGTCGGACTGTAGAAGGATTCGTCAGCCAGGATTCGGCCCGGTTGGACTTGCCGGATTTGCAGGAAGTTCGGCGGTTCCCCCTGTCGTTCCTGCTGCCCGCTGAGCGTGGCCACGAGGTTGGGCTTCCCGTTGCTGCCATCGAAGATCATGATGCCCATGGCTCTCTGGCCGGCTGCGGTCGAATCGTGGTTTGCGCAGAGGATGGGGAGCGCTGCTTCGTCTTGGCCGTCGCCGGTAAGGTCGCCGAATGCGAGCTGGTCGGTCTGGGCGCTGACGTCCTGGGGAAAGTTGGGTTCCGGACGATCGAAGTCCGACGGGACGTTCAGCGCTACGCCGTTGCGGAGTCGGATGGGGCCGGGGGAACGGCAGAGGGCACCGGGGATGGTGGCGTTGGGCCAGTCGACGGTGTGCAGGTTCAACGGTGCCCTCGGTGCCGTGGACTGCGTTGCCCGGTGGTGCTGGGGCGGCCGATCTTGATCGCTTTCGCACCCGAGAAGGGCTGCCAGCACGGCCACCACGGTCACCGCTTCGAGGATGCGCCCTGCAGAGCGCGGTGCGGAGGAGATCATCGGCTGGTCTCAGGGCATCCGGTAGGGGCGCTTGGCTCCGGTAGGGGTGCGCCGATGTCGCCGGTCGACAGGTTTGGCACGTATGTACGCGTGTCTGCATTGGGGACGCTGAATGTTGTGAAGGGGCCCAGTTTCTTCTGGAGCGTTTTGCCGTTGTAGCTGTAGTCGATGACCAGGCTCCACCGGTAATTCCCGTGGCAGGCCGTTGCGTCGACGCGCACGATGGCTGGGTCCTTGGCGTTCACCGTGAAGCCGGACCCAAGCGGGTTGGTGGGGGCTGGTTTGTCGCCGGGCGTCGACTGGCCCTGGACGCCTTGGTCGATTAGCCGGGGTTTGTCCAGATCGAGTTCGAAGACTCTGTCCTGGACGTCACCGCAACCGCCTTGTGTCAGCGCCACCCACGCTGGTGCGTTGATGCGCTCGGGAACGCGGGTCGACAGGTGGATCTCGTCGATGGTGACCGTGGTGTCATCTTTCGTGCTGAGGTCCACGTAGAGATGTCCGGATCCCCATGTGCCACCTTGGTTCTTCGGCGTGGTCACGACAGTACGGAAGTCTTGTGTCTGGGGAGTGAAGTCTGTGAGTGGCTTACCACCGGCGGGCATCGCCACAGCCGTTCCGCCATCACAGCTCTTGAACGTCGGCCACTTGGACGTGACGAGCAGCGGCCCCGAGGCGGCGGGAGCAGGAAGCTTTGGGTGCTTGCCGGACGGCGACTTGTGGTCAGACGAGTCGGAACCGTTTAACCACAGAGGTACGCCTGCACCGGCTGTAAGGATCACTGCGGTCGCTGTCGCCCCGAGAAGTAAACGGGGCCGACGCCGCCAAAACGGCAACGGCATCGTGGGCTCCGGCACGGCGAGCGGCACCGGCGCAGTGGCTACGGATCCACTCGGGTCCGACTGCTCCCACAACTCGTGTAACGCCGAGATCTTCTCCGGGCTGAAACGCAGTGCCTTGGCGATGGCAGCGACTGTGTTCCAGGAGGGACGGTCGTGACGGTCGTTCAGTGCGTTGCTGAGCGTCGTTCTGGACAGCCCCGTCCGCTGCTTCAGGTTACCCGTGGTCAGACCTTCAATCCCGAGGCGCTCCCGGAGCGTCCGCCGCAGACGCGTCAGGGCCTGCGCAGCTTCGGCGTCTGTCATGCCAGTCCCCCTACGAAGGTGCAGTTCAGGATTGTTCATCTTCGTACGGTTGCACCCTGTCGCACACCCGAATCGGGAAGGTCGCTGCATCTCTTCCGTTCATGCAGCCGAAGGAGCAGGCCGTGCCGTCGTCGACCTACACTGCCGTTCTCACCATCCTGGCAAGCACCGTCGCCGTGATCATCTCGCTGCTTGTCGCACTTGCGGCCGGTCTGCTCGCTCGCGCCGACAATGCCAGCTGGGCAACAGCCGTCAATCGCGGTGGCGTGGCCTTCGCCGCCACTCTCACCCTGCTCGTTCTCCTCGTCAGCACCGTTGCTGGCCTTCTCACATGAAACGCGTCGCGAAAGGCGGGGGGGGTGCCCCTATCTCTTTGGCCAAGGTGGATGGGTGCTCGTTCGGGCGTCTGGAACGATGTCCCTGTGCATGCTGATGATCAGGTTGGCGAGGGTGTCTCTGCGGAGCTCGCGGTGTTTCTGCGGAACGCTGATGAGGGCCGTCCGGTGAAGATCGTTCCTTCGGTCTGCGGCGGGTGTGGCGGGCGCGTGTTCTTCGTGCTCGTTGACGATGTCGAGGGCGGAGCCGAGCGGGTGTGCGCTGGTTGCGGCGGCCGCGCGTTCATCGCGGATAGCGAGGAGTTCTGGGAGGACGCGGACCCTGGCGAGGCCTGCTGCCCGTGCGGGAGCGAGGAGTTCGAGACCGCGGTCGCGTTCTCCCTCACCGGCGACGGATTGGTCCGCTGGGTGACCGTTGGGCTGCGGTGCCAGAAGGACGGCGCCGTGGGGGTCTATGCCGACTGGAAGATCGACTACGGCCCCGCGGATCACCTCCTGACCATGGTCTAGGTCTGCGGAGCGACCGCCCTGGCAGGCTGCGGTTCGTAGAAGGTTCCGTCGCGGAGCATTGCGAGGAGCACGTCGGCCCGCCGTCTCGCGAGGCAGAGCAGGGCCTGGGTGTGGTGCTTGCCCTGGGCGATGTGAGGTCGGTTCGGGGCGCCCTGCCAGCATTGCTGCTGGTGGGTTTCCCCGAACCGCCTCCCGAACCCGGCGTGCCCGTTTCCGAGCACCGGGCTCTCCACAAGTCCCCTTCTGACAGCCTCGGGGTCCCTATCCCTTGGTGGGCCAGGGCGAAGGAATCACCGCTCCCCGGTATCGGTAGCGCGTCGTGCGCACCTTGGCCGGGTCGAACAGGGTGATCTCCTCCGTGGTTGGCCACCATCCACCGTTGCAGTAGCGTCGGCGGAGATCCTTCCAGGTGATCCGGCGGTGCTTGCGCCTGATCCAGCGAATGGCCTGACCCCAGACGAGCTGGCGCAGGAACTGGAACGTGGCGCTTGAAACGCCGGGCCGGAAGTAGGCGCACCAGCCTCGCAGCATCGAGTTGAGCTGACGCAGCAGGACTGGTAGCGGCTGGTTGACGTCTGTCCGGCAGATGGTCTTGATCTTCCTGGCGACGGTCCTTACAGACTTCTTCGCCGGGTAGGTGTAGACGTAGTGCCGATCGGTACCTCGCTTGCGGTGACGCTGGATGCGCCATCCGAGGAAGTCGAGGCCCTCGTCGATGTGGGTGATCCTCGTCTTCTCCATCGACAGGCGCATGCCCATCGGTGCGAGGACCGCTGCCACCTCCTCGCGAAGCACGTCACAGTGCTCGCGAGTCCCGGCTACAAGCACGAGGAAGTCGTCCGCGTAGCGGACCAACCGGAGGTTGGGTTCGCCACGGCGGAGCCGCGTCCTGCGTCGGTCCGGAGAGGTGCCAGGTCCGCCCGGCCGGTTGGCGACGTATTCGTCCAACACGGTCAGGGCGGCATTGGCCAGCAGCGGGGAGAGGATGCCCCCTTGCGGAGTGCCGGTGCTGGAGTCCTTGAGCAGGCCGCCTTCGGTGAGGATGCCTGCCTTCAGGAATGCCTTCACCAGGACCAGGACACGCTTGTCCCCAACGCGTCGACGCACCCGGTCCATCAGGGCCGCATGGTCGATCGTGTCGAAGCACGCCTCAATGTCGCCCTCCACCACCCACTCGTAGGAGTAGCTGGCCAGGAAGCGAGACTCGGCGATGGCGTCATGAGCCCGGCGCTTCGGACGGAACCCGTAGGAACACGGGAGGAAGTCCGCCTCGAAGATCGGCTCCAACAACAGCTTCAAGGATGCCTGGACCAGCCGGTCCGCCACGGTTGGGATGCCCAGGCGACGCAACTTGCCGTTCGCCTTCGGGATCATCCGTTCCCGTACCGGGACGGGAGTGAAGCTCCGGTCCTTCACTTGCGACCGCAGCTTGTCGAGGAAGACCTCGACCCCCTGCGCGGCCTCGATGTAGCGGGCGGTCTTGCCGTCCACTCCGGCCGTGCGAGCTCCCTTGTTCCCTCGCACCCGGTCCCACGCCACCAGAAGAAACGCGGGATCGGCAACGAGGTTGAACAGATCATCAAACCGGCGATCAGGATCGTCGGTTGCCCAACGGTGCAACTTGGTCTGGATCTCCAGTACCCGGCGTTCGGCCTTCATCAAGGCCCACTCCAGAGCGTCAGTGTTCACCAACGACCTCCTGGCATTCCAATCTCCTCCTTGCTGACTTGCTGGTCCCCTTCGCCATGTGCCGGGCTTTCCCCGGCTCGGACTACTACGGGACCTCCGCCCTGCCCCGCGGCCATCGGCCGGCAACGGGCCTGCCCCCATCCGGGCTGGTAGCCCGGCAGTCGGGGCGACCGGGGACAGTTCCCACGTTCACCACGCAATCGATCGGCCGGGGAGGCACCCAGCTATACCCCGACGGCATCGCCACCCCTACGCCGCAGGCATTCGGTGTGGCCTCCCCACCAGCAAAAAGATCTGGCTTCGGAGTCGGTCCAGTCCCCGAAGGGACAGGACCGTGCACCGCAACCCAGCCCATATCCACCAGATTTGAGCCGGTACTACGCTTACGGGGCGTCGTCCACTGGTTCACTCTCGTTGCACCTTCCGGCCTTGCTCACCGGACCCGGCTGGTCTGGTAGTTCCCAGTCGTCCCGACTTCGTCAGGGCTGCTTTCCGCCCTCCCCGGCGTTCCCCGGATCGGACTGCCCTCGGCTTCTACCGGGCCGCTGCGACGACCTGGCGGTGGAGGTCTCTCACCTTCACTCGATTGCGTGACGCTTCGTGGCGCACCTTCTTGTCGTAGTAGGCCCGGGATGCCGGATCGCCCAGGGCGGCGAACGCGGAGAGGAAGAAGGTCCGTTTCAGTTGCTTGTTCCCGCGTCGCGACGGCTGTTCCCCACGGATCGAGGACCCGGAACTGCGGGTTGCCGGGGCGAGACCGGCGTAGGCGGCGAGGTGGCCGTCCCCCCCCGGACGCAGACCGCTGGACTGACTACGGCTCTACGGCCCCCAGGGTGCCTTCGCATGCACTGGCGGTGCCGGGCTGCCACGATGGCGGGTTGTGCGCGTTGGCACGGGACTGTTCAGTTTCTTCGGTCGCACCGGCCTGTGCGTACGCGTCAGCTGACCGTGCCTACGCCTCACTCACCTTCGTAGGCTCCGAGCCTGCGGCGGAGAGCGAGTCCGCGAGTTCTCCGTATGCCTCGCCCGCCCGGAGGAGATCATTCGTCTGGGTCAGGAGTTCCGTTGCCCGGATGCCGGCGAGGACGGCTTGGCCGTGACGTTCGGCAGCCCGCAAGGCAGTGCCAAGGTTGTTCCAGGCCACGGCTTCGCGGTGGCGGTTGCCGGTTTCTTGGCCGTGGTCGGGGTGCGGACATCCCCGTTGCAGCAGCTTCCCGTGTCCCCTGGCTGGAGTGAAGGAGTAAAGGGACGGGTGGGATGGGCGGTACGGCCGCGGCCGGGGATCGGGGCGCGCCCAGATGGTTGCGCGGCGGCCGGGGCCCGCCGCACCACCCCCGCGTCGGCCGGTGGCCGGGGTCGGGACGGAAGTCGTCGACACCCTGGTGCTGCCCTTCGGGCGCTGAGTGGAGGTGCTGACCGGCGCCCTCGCCGCCTTCCTGGACGGCTGGGACGCGGCGGGAGGGGAAGGCCCGTCGTAGTACTGGCCGGGAGGGCCCGACGACTACGCCCCGGCTGTCGGTGGTGGCGGGGAGGCTCAGACGCATGGACATGGATGAGGAGTTGCTGCGAGGCCGGATCTACGGCGAGGACCACGACCACCCGCGTCCCGGCCCCAAGCCTGGCCGCACGTACGCCGAATTTGTCGGCGGTCCGCTCGACGGCCTGCTGCTCGACATCACCGGCTGGACAGCGGACGAGATCCCGACCGGCGTCGCGCTGATGACCGAGCTCGGGCAGTTCGGCGCCGGCGGCCGCGCCCGATACGAGCTCATGGCCCAGGCCGCCGCCGAACTGCGCGAGGCGGTCACACCGCCAGCTCCGACAGTCCGCTGAGTCGACTGTCGCCTGCAGGGTTAGTCCACGACACCGCGGATAGCGCCACATCACTGCAGGTCAGGCATATCCACCCGTTTTCATGTGAGTGAGGGGGCGGAGTTGCCAAAATATTGCGGTCCGGCCTGGCCGCGGCGGGTATCGGATCAGCTCGGCAGCTGAATTTGGCGACCGGATCGCTGGGCGATCGACAGGGGGAACTGGTCGAGCCGATCATCCTCGCAGCCGACGGGTCTCGGGACCGAAGCCGAGCAGAGCCTGAGCGACCGCGCGCGTGACCAGCTCCGCATCGGTCAACTGCGGTGGCCTGCCCATCCATCGGTCTGTCGCCAGTTCGTCGTCGATCTTCACGTACAGTGCGGTCAGTAGGGTGTCCAGGTTGTTCGTCACACAACGATCTTGGTCGCCCTCTTCACGCTCCTGGACATTCCGGTACCGCCCGCCGGCGGGCGGCGCGACGGCTGGGGGGACCGTGCTCCAGGCCGACGTCGTGGCCAACGCATAGGGATGTTGTCAGCCGAGGTCAGAGGCCCGGCCGGGGAAGAAGTCGGCGCTTTGGACGTACTCCATCGCCTTGGTGAACTCCAATTCGTTGAGGCGGTGTTCCATCTCCTGCGGGCTCAGATCCTCCACGCGGGTCTGGATCCAGTACAGGTTGCCCAGCGGATCACGCACCCGCCCGACCCGGTCACCAAAGATCAGATGGGTGACCTCGGTGACCGAGGTGCCGCCAGCCGCGACGGCCTGACGGTGCACGGCGTCGGCATCCTCAACGTAGAGGCGGAGGAAGCCTGGGGTTGGCGGCCACTCCGGCCGCGCGTCGAACAACATCACCACCGAGTCGCCGATTCGTACCTCCGCATGCTCGACGCTTCCGTCCTCACCGGTGAGACAAGTGAGCTCCACCGCGTCGAAGGCCCTCTTCATGTAGGTGATGAGCTGCACCGTGTCGCGAGAGATGAGCCACGGCGTCACGGTGGTGTAGCCCTGGGGAACCGGCTCGACGGACATCTGGCTGCCTCCTGGAGCGCGAACCACAACCTGGTGAAGACGCTAACGCCGATATAGGTCAGTTTCTGTCCCATGTGGTCCTCCGCCCAGCGCCGGCCCGCCGCGATGAGTTCGAGCAAGGTATGCCCCAGTGTGGTCAGTTCGTACTCCACTCGCGCGGGGACCTCGGCGTAGACGGTGCGGGTGATCATCCCATCGCGCTCCAGTGCTCGTAGGGTCTGAGTGAGCCCCGACCCCGAGGAGATCGCGCGCCTCGACATACGTCGACACGACCGCCTCGGCGGAGTAATCCACGATTACCAACACGCCGCTTGAGCTGCGCGGAGGTGATTCTCGGCACGCACAGATCCCGCGCCTGTCCTACGGGTGGTCGTGTACCCGTGTCGTCGACGGGCCGAAACGGATTTCCTCTCCGGCGAGATGAGCGAGGCTGAGATTCAGCAGTTTCTGGCGTTCGGCGAGGAAGCCGGCGTCCTCCACGAGTGCCGGGCTGTCGAGGTACATCTCGGCGAACGCGGCCTTGTGTACCCGTACACCCGCGTGGGACAGCGGTCGGATCAGAAAGGCCGGGAGGCTCTCGTCGGGAGTCTTGACCGTGCCCACCAGGAAGGGGACCACGCGGCCGAACGACTCGATCCGCAGGAACACGTGGTGGAAGCAGGCGTCGGGCCGGCTGAGCCACAGATCCAGGTGCGGGGCGAGCGGCACGTCGAGCAGGAGCGCGGTGGTGCGTGGCCAGGAACCCTGCAGCCAGGGTGCCAAGTGGGGTTCGGCGAACAGGGACAGGGGAGCGACGGCGAACATGGGGAGCGCCGGGTCCGTGAGCGCTTCAGGGCCGGGGAGTTCCAGCAGTTCGACGACGTGTCCCGTCGGCTCGACCACCGTGCGCCGAGCCACCGTGGTGATGCCGGCTGCCCAGGGCGAAGAGTCCGGCGTCATCGTGTAGTTGGCCGCGAGCGCGGCGGTTCGGCGGTGGGTGACGAACAGATGGGGGTCGGTCAGGTCGGCCACCATCAGTCCCGGATCCGTGCCGCGCGGCAACAGCCGCGCCAGGAGCGGCGGTGCCACGGTGAACGCCTCGCTCTCCGCGTTCCCCAACACGACACTTGCGACCTCCGACTGCCGTCTGCGGTGGCCCGGTCGGAGGTCCAGCCGACCGCCGATGCGGTGGGCCGCGGTGAGAAGCGCGGGGGTCAGTTCGAGGTGCTCGTCGAGCGTCAGCGTCAGGAGCCCGGCTGTGCGCAGCGCGTCTGCGGTGGTGTCGTACATGACCTGATTGACCCGCTGCCACACGTCCTCCAGCGCGGGATCGAACAGCGCGGCGGAGAGAGGTTCGGCGGTGATCAGTCCGTGCAGCCGCTCGTCCCGTTCCGCCTCGCTGGTCAGCAGGGTCACGGCCTGCTCCCAGTTGGTCGGGCTTCTGCGGAGGAACGCGAACCGGGAGTCGGGCAGATCACGGTCACGGATGTTCGCGAGCGAGAAGTTGTGCAGACCGGTGCGGAGCACGGTGGCGATGGCCGTCGTCTGCATGCAGGCGCGGCACAGCGCGTGCGCGGCGTGAAAACGGAGATAGGGGCTCTTGATCCCGCCGACCAGGCTCTCCAACGCGTCGTAGTGTGGCCCGTATTCGGGATATCCGCGCACCAGGTCGGCGCGCGTCCACGCGAGCGCGGCGGCGGGTAGCCAGGATGCGAAGGCCTCCTGCACGTTCGTGCTCGCCCGGGTCAGCAGCCCGGCCGACTCCCCGTACCGCACCTGCCCGGTGGCCTTGCCCAGCTCGTGGTAGACACGTGCGACAGCGCCGTAACTCGTCGAATCCTGCAGCTGCTTGTGGTGGGACTCGTGCGCCGACGCGAACTGTGTGCTCCTGGGATCGTCGCCGGGCTGGGAAATCCACCAGCCGTCGTGGTCGAAGGCGCCCGAGGAGGTACCCATGTCAGGCCGCCCAGAAGCCGATGACGGCTTCCTCGCCGACGAGATGACTGACCACGACGGGGACTAGATGCTCCTCGTCGCGGCCGAGCACGGCGAGATCCGACCGCAGCCGCTCGCCCGAGGCGTAGTGGATCCAGCTTGCCATCGCCTGGCCCGCGGCGAAGCCGCATGGCAGCAGCAGAAGCGGATCGTCGCCCAGCCGCACACATAGGACGAAGGACTCCTGCTCCTTGTCACGTACGGCGATCAGCGCGTACCGCAGCGGATGACCGGACTCCAGCAGGACCGGCACGGTACGCCGGGGGAGGGTGTCGAACAGCGCCGTCGTCTCGCCCAGCGTGCGCAGCCTCGGCAGCCACGCGGCGGCCCAGGTTCCCCGAAGGCTGCACGCGAGCGAGTAGTTCACCACGACGCCTAGGTCGGTGCCCGCCGCCGGGATCTCGGCGAGCTGCCCCGGGTCGTCGACGACGAAGAGTTCCACCGGGCGCCCGGTGCGCTCGTCCGCCGGCACCAAGACGGCCACCACGGGAGTGAGGGGGGCGAGGTCTGCAAGATGGCCGATGTCGAGGTCGAACTGCACTCGTAGGCGCTCCAGGGAGCGGACACAGACGTACACATGGGTACGAGGGGACGCGCCCGATGTCAGGGCGGTGGCCCCGCGGTCGGCCCAGCGCCGGACCCTGGCCGGGCGGGGTGTGCGCAGCGTGAGATTCTCCAGCTCGAACAGGCTCAACGCGTCCGTGCGGAAACTGCCGGGCGGCACGAAAATCCGCTCCGCCTCCGGGACGACCCCGCGCAGTGCCTTCAACGTCTCTTCACTGGCCGCCATCATGTCCTCGATCGTCGGTGTGGCGAAGCCCATTTCGCGCAGCGCGCTGGACGCCGTGGTGAATGTGACCGCCTGGAGCTGGTCCCAGACCTCGGTGCCGAAGGCGCCGATGCCCTCGATGTCGGCGGTGGCCGTGTGCCGCAACCGCTCCCACACTTCGGAGCCGAGGGCGTCGGCCAGCATCCGTTCCAACTCCGTCCACAGGACGGTGTTCTGCCCGCGCAGGGCGCGGAAGCGGGCGTCGGGACTGTCCGAGTCGCGCAGGACCCTCGCGGGCGGGGAGAATCCCTCGAAGCCGTACTCGGCCAGCCGGTCCAGGATCGGCGTCTGCATGCACGCCATCAGTGCGCTGTCGACCGCTACGCCGTGCCAGTAGGGGCGCGACTCCGGATCCGGGCCGGTCCGCTGGGCGAGTTCATGGAAGCGGACGTACTCCGGATAGCCGGCGAGCAGCTCGTCCGGCGTCAGTTCGGAACGTGAGCAGATCCCGAAGACCGAGGCGTGGGTGGCGTATGCCTCATGGGTGGTACGGCAGCGCTCGACCAGCTCTCTTAGCGTGTCCAGGTATGTCGGATCGCCGGTCTTGAGGTGGGCGACATGGAAGGCGAGTAGCGCCGTGCCCCAGGCACTGGAGGCATTGAGCGCGGCATGCTCCGCCTCGTGTTGGGTGGGCATCATGGCGTGCAGGAGGCCGGCTCCGGCTATGTGGACCACGTTCCAGCCGCTGTAGGTGTACGAGCCGGTCATGACATGGGCGTCCGGACTGGTCAGGCCCAGGACATGCGAGAGGTGGCCGTCCACTGGGACTCCTTTCTGCACGAGACGATCGTCGACGAACCGGCCCGACGCCTCAATTCCGGTCTCGGGCGGCCGACGGCGGTTGCACGCTCAGCGTGGTGCCGCTGCGCGCGGCGAAGGGGGAGTGGAGCACGGATGCCGCGAGTTCCTCGCCGAACTCCCTGAAGTCCTCGGCGTTGATCTGCGTCACGAGATCGTCGGGGAGGACGAACGGCCCTGGGCGAAGCCGCAGTTCGAGCCGGAGTCCCGCCTCTCCCGCCGTGACGGGACTGGCCGGCAGATACGCGACCGCAGGCAGGCAACGGGCCGCCAGCGTGACCGAGGTGGTGTCAGACACGGCGCCGGAGCCGACGATCGCCGCGGCCAACACCGCTTGCAGTAGCCGTTCCCGGTTGCCTGGTGTGCCGAGGTCGACCCAGCTCTGGTCGTCGGTCAGCTCTAGTCGTTCCTTCGTGTGTTCGCGTCCGCTCTCCCACGACAGTCCGCACACGCGGGTGACCGCGTGGATGAACTCAGCGTCGTCCACGGTCGTCACCGTGGCGGCGATGCGCTCGAGTTCCGTGCGGTGCAGGCGGTCACCGTCCACCTGGGCGGCCTTCTTGAGGGCGTCGATCGAGTCGTCGGTCACTGTTCTGCGCTACCTTTCGTCGGGTTCGGCCGGTCCAGCCACCTGCGTACGCGGGCCAACTCCCCCTCGAAGCGCCCGGGATGGCGTTCGGCGACCCGCTCATAGTGGACGAGCGCCGCTGCCGCCAGCTCCCGGGCGTCTGTGGGACGCCCTGCCCGCGCCGACAGCAGGGCGAGGTTGTACGACGTCGCCGCGAGCTGCGGCTCGTAGGCGTCGGGGCGTGCGGTGGCCAGTTCCTCGCGCAGGGAAAGGGCCTGCGCGCCGACCTCCAGGGCCTCCTGCCGGTCGGCCGTCAGAGTGGCGAGGGTGTCCAACGCGTCGGCGCGTAGCGACAGATGGGCCGGTCGGTTGGCCTCGACCAGCGTGCCGGTGAGCCGCACCGCGTGCCGCGCGTGTGCGAGCGCGGTCACCGGGTCGCCCTGCCGGCCCGCCCGGATGGCCTGGTTGTTGAGGGCGGTGGCCAGTCCCGCCGTATGCCGTCGATCGGTGCTCGGCGGGAGAGCGCGGTACCGCTCCACGGCGGCGGCGCCCGCGGCGAGGGCTTCCGGGTGCCGGCCGGTGTCGCTCAGCAGCAGGGCCAGAACGGCCTGTGCCTCGGCGAGTTCGGGCAGGAGCGCCGGATCGGTGGTACTCAGCGAGGAGTAGAGGCTGACCGCCTCCTCGGCCGCCGCCAGCGCCTCCTCCAGGTGTGCGCCCAGATAGCTGTGGCGCCCGGCGAACCGGCGGGCGAGCAGCGCGGCCTTGCGTGGATCGCCATCGGCGCGGGCGCGGTGCGCGGTGCGTGCCCACCGGGTGATGTCCGCCGCGAGTTCGGCCAGCACCATGCTGCGCTGGGGCAGCGCCGCCAACACCCGCTCCAGCACGGCCGGTTCGGCGTCCCGGAGCGTGGCGGTGATCTCCGCGACGAACGCGGCGGGTTCCTCCAGGGCGAGCGTGGCGTCCAGCGCCAGCGGTGCCAATCGGCCGGGCTCGGTGCGCAGGGCAGCCGCGATACGGCCCTCCACGCGGCGATCACGGGCAATCGCGCGCCCCAAGACGGTGAGGGCCCTGACGGCCTGGGTGTCGGACACCGACCGCAGACACTCCAGGAAGTCCGGGTACCGGATCACCACCTGCGCGGCTTGGACCTCGCCGAGCCGGCGCGGCCGCAGGGCGTTGAGTGCGGCCGCCCCTTGGTACATCGACTGGGCCCAGCCGATGTACTTCTCCACTGTCCACCCCTCGGCCCCACGGAACGCCGGCAGCGCGCACAACGTCCTGACCGCCTCGGTGTGGTCGGCGGCGCCGAAGAGAGTGGCGGCAGCGGCCGTCTGGTCGAACCGGCCGGGATCCGCGGGCGCCAGCTGAAACGCCTCTGCCGTGCTCCGCCAGTAGCCGCGTTCGAGATCCAGCAGGCGGCCGAAGACATCGGGCCGCGCCCCTGACGAGCCGTTCACCCCGCCCCCGTTCAGGTCCAACACGCTCTCCAGCGCGGCGCCGTGCAGATCCAGCGGGCTCTCGAAGGGCTGCGGTGCGGGGGCCGGCGGTGGCACTGCGGGCAGGGCGATGTTCAGCCGGGTGGCGAAGACGTCCATGGCCCGAGCGAACTCCCGCTCGCGTGCTGCCTGTTCCAAGTCCGGCGCGGACAGCGACACGGTCTCGACACGGCCGTGCAGATCCGCTGCCCGGTCGTCGTCGATCTGGATCCGGTCGAGCCAGTCCCCGCCCGAGCGCGCGAGGAGCAGCAGCCGTACCGGCGGCGCCGAACCGGGCCGCCGGGCAAGGGCGGTGAAGGCGGCGGACAATTCCTCCTGGCGCGACTCGGCGGCGTCGAACACGAGGAGGGTGGGCCGGACCAGACCGTGGATCCGCTCCAGGACCGACGGCGGGGCGCCCGAGGCGACGAGTCCCGCCGTCCACTTCTCGCTCCGCAGTCGCTCGCACACCTCGCGAGCCAGTCGGCTCTTGCCCTGCCCCGCGCCCCCGGTGAGCAGCAGCACAGAAGCCGACGCGGCGCCCTCGCACCAATCCAGCAGGACCTCCAACCCCTGCCGACCTGTCGGTTCTTCGAAGGGGACGACTTGATGCTCGGGGCGGAGCAGCGCGCTTGGCAGACCCCAGGGAGGCGCGGCGGGAGGGCGTTCCAGCAGCACGTCCAGCCGGAGGTCCGGAACCCACCGCTCCACTACGGCGGCCAGACGCTCCAGGTCCGTGTCGGCGGAGCGATGGTGCAGCCGTACGCCGTGTTGGTGAGCCAACTGCTCTATGTCCGGCGGGAGGTGCTCGGCCTGTGGGGCGGGCGCTCCGGTGACGTACACGGGGATGACGCGCAAACCCTCCGTGAAGGCCAATTCGATCTCCCGGCGTACCCAGTCCTCCGGCTGCCACAAGCGACGTGCGCCCTGGGCGTCGCGGGTGTCCAGCCAGCTCTTGCCGATGACGACGATCAGTACGGCGCACTCCTTGAGGCGGCCCAGGATCTGGTCCCGGAAGTCCCTGCCCGGAGTGTTGGAGCGACTGGCACGGAACACGTTGTCGGGGCCGAGCCGCTCCATGAGGAGCCGGTCGATGAGTACGGCCACGTAGGGCTCGTCGGAGTTGCGGTAGTTGATGAAGACTCCGGTCACCCCGACGGCACCTCGCATCGAGTCGGATCGAGTTCGGCGAACGCTGCTCGTAGTAGCAGATCACCTCCAATGATCCGCTATTGCCGGCGGTTTGGAAGCCGTTGCCCGGTGTTGCCTGTTGCCAGTCCGGCCTGACGATTGGCAACCCCTTCAGCCGCGTGCGGAGAGAGCGGACGCTGAAGGCACTCACCAGGGGAGGTGGCAGCTCCGTGGAACGGATCCCGAGCGGAAACAAAGGCCTGATCGCCACAGTGGCGTGGCTGGTCAACGCGCACCAGTTGGTCGCCCTGTTCACCTACGCGGGACGCTCGGGCCACGGCATTGAGGTGGTCCTCGGCGGGATCGCCCTGTGGCTCCTGCTGCGCGGCGGATCGCGGTCCGACTCCCGATGAACCGGCCGTCGAGCGCGTCTTGTCCGGAGAGATCTCTTGTGTCATCGTTTAGTGACACCCCGTGTTCACGGCGGCGCAATCCCAAGGGTCGCTTCCCCGCCGTTGGCTCGGGCACGCCTCGTCGCGAGCCGGGAGCCGTCGTGGACGTCAGGGATTCCTTCGGACCAGCGCTTCGGCAGCGCCGGATGGCGGCCGGTGTTTCACTAACCGTGCTGGCCGGCCAAACCCACTACAGCAAGGGCTACTTGAGCCGCGTGGAGACCGGGGGCAGGCGGCCCACGGTAGCGCTGGCTCGCCGCTGCGATGCGGCCCTGGGCGCCGAGGGCGAACTGGCCGCCCTCGTCCCCCCGGACCGCGCCGACGCCGGACCGACGGCTCCAGCACCGGGCATCCAGAGCATCGTGGGCCTCGACATCCACGCGGGCCTCGAAGCCGACGCAGGCAACGACGACGAGATATGGATCATGGGCATGGGGCGAGGCGGTTCGATCTGGTTTCAACCCGCCGACCGGCGGCAGGCAGTCGGCATCGGCGCGGCCTCCCTGCTGTCGCTCGGCTTGGCGGCCCCCGGGGCGTCGACACCGAAAGGGCTGGACGCGGAGACCATGGTGTCCACGTTCGCCGAACTCTTCCCGCTCGTGCGGCGCCTGGGCCAGCGGGCGAGTCCCGCCGCCGTCCTGCCCTCGCTCATCGCCCAGACCCACACCCTCCAGACGGTCGCCGAACACGCCGACGGCCGTTGGCGGTCGGAGAGCTACCTGCTTGCCTCCCGCTATGCCGAGTACGCGGGCTGGATGGCGCAGGAGGCCGGACGCGACGACATGGCGATGTGGTGGACCGACCGGGCCGTGGTCCTCGCCAAACGGGGCGGCGACCTCGAACTCGCCGCCTACGGACTCGTCCGCCACGCCCTGATCAGGATGAACGCCGGCGACGCCCTGGCCACGATCGCCCTGGCCCAGCGGGCCCAGACGGCACCTGCGGCAGGCCCCCGGGTCCGGGGACTGGCCGCCCTGCGCGAGGCACAGGGACACGCACTGGCCGGCGCCTACGGGGAGTGCCGGCATGCGCTGGACCGGGCACGCTCTCTGCTCGACGACTCTGCAGGCGACGAAGCCACCCGCGTCCTGGGCACGTCGAGCGGCGGGGATCCGGTGTCGCTGGCAACCGCCGGATGCCTGTACGACCTCGGCAGGCCCGCCGAGGCGGCCGAGATGTTCGACCGGGAACTGAGCGCCATACCCGACGAGTCCCGTCGGCTCAAGACCCGTTGGGAGACCCGGCAGACTCTCGCGCGGGCGGCCGCGGGGGACATCGACCACGCCTGTGCGCTGCTGCGTGAGCTCCTCCCCGGTTTCGCCGCCACCGCTTCCCGGAGCACACGGACCGATCTCGTGGCCCTCGCCCGTGTGTTGGCCCGCCGCTGCGACCAGCCCGCGGTGCGGGACGTGTACCCCCTGCTCACCTCGATGCTGCACACCCCGCATCCCGACGACCGTTCGAGTGGATCATGACCGGTGACGCCAGGCCCGACGGCAACGAGAACGACCCGTGGGACGAGGATCATCTCGCCTTCTTCCTCGACGGCTTGACGGGCAGTACGGGTGCGTACCGCCCCCGCCGGTTCGAGTTGCGCGGCGACGGCAAGGACGGAGTGCGCGACCGGGTGCTGCACGCGCACGAAGCGCATCACGCGATGCTGAACGACAGCACCACCTGGGGGATCGCGCTGCATCTGTCCGCACGGCACAGGCCGTGGCAGGCGCTCGGTCTGCCCCTGCGTGACGCCTGCCGGACAGTGCACGAGTCCTTCGCCACCTTTATGAGCGTCAGTGCGGTCTCCGGCCGATTCCCGCAGGCGGAACGCGTGTTGGAGGATTACCCGGACTACCAGCCCCTGTACGTCCGTACGGCCGCCGCGGTGGCGCAGGTGACCGGACCGCATCGACAGGCGCTGGCGGTCTCGGCGTTGGCCCGGGCCAGCATGCAGACGCCGGTCTTGCAACGGCTGTTGGAGACATGGCCAGACGGGTTCACGCTCAGCCTGTTGCGCGAGGTCGACCGGCCGGACGGGCGCTGGAACCGGCTGCTGCGCGGCGACCGTGGCGCGCTCATGGGGGCGGCCGCGAAGGCCGTCGACCAAGAGGTCGCCGCTGCCTTCGGAGACGAGGCGCTGACGGCCGACACACCAGGAGCCGATTCGTCCGCCGCCGTGGCCGACGCCTTCGACGACACCTGGGAACGGTGGGAGGATCTCATCTACCGCAGGGTGGCGGAGGAGTTGCGGGGCATGGGTGCCACCGTGCTGCCCTTCCTCGGCGGGCGTGCGGAGGCCGTCGAACTGGCGGACCGAATCCAGGCGGACGACCCCGACGGTCCCCCCGTGCGCGTTCAGCCACCGGATGCCCCGCACGTCGACGACGCCACGTTCGAGGCGTCGCTCGTCCGCCAGGCGCGCCACTGGATCGTGCCGGAGCCGAGGCCCGCCCAACTCATCACCTTGGGGCCCGACGTGGACCCCGAAGAGGTCGTCAGGGTAATCGACGCGAGCGCGCGGATCGCTGGCCGTCCGTCCCTGGTGACCGCGATCCGCCTCCCCACACGACTCTTGGAGGGCTACGCCTTCGACGCCCGGGCCGAGGAGACGCTCGCCCGCCTTGAGGGACCCGCCGTTGCCGTCCGTGCGGTGGCGGACGACGGAGCGGGAGGCGACGCTGTATGGCACACCCTGCTGCGGGAGCCGACCGATCTCCACCGGCTGGCGGAGCTCTGGGCGGACCGTGGCCCGCTGCTGCACTGTGTCGCCGCCAGTTGTCTGTTCGACCGTGGCTGGCAGTCCGCCTGGCTGCCCGCGCTGGAGGAAACCGGCAGGCTCGTCGTGCTGTTGGACGTCGGGGTCGTGTCCGTCCTGCCGTCGTGGCCCGACGGCACTGTGCTCAGCGGCCTCTACCTCGACCTCGGCGGCCCGGACTGGAACCGGCGCGGTCTGCTCCTGGCCTCCGATCACCACACCGGGGTGTGGCTCGCGGTCGGCGACGACACGGGCATAGAGACCCTGGTCAGCCAGCTGTCCCACACGGAGTCGCTGCACCTGCGCATGGAGGGAGGCGACTGGACGGACTGGGCCGAGTCGCTGCAACCGATGCTCGTCCATCTCTTCGCCACCGAGTCCTTCTTCGACGCCGCCGCGCTGGAGCCACCTCCCGACGGCACGTGACGGAGACGACAGCACGAGGAAGGGGGCCGGGGCGGTCACCCAGCAGCTCACGCAGGTCGAACCGCACGTAGTCCGGGCTGGACCTCGTAGGGATGCACGCGACGGATCAGTGAGTAGCGTTCCGGCATGACCGAACGCGAGCATCGTGTCGTCGCCCGGTTGACTCGGGGGTCGCGTGCGGCGACGTAGGAGGAGCAGGGCACGTAACCGGTGCGGTGATAGAGGGCTAGGGCGGCGGTGTTGCGCCGCCCGGTCTCCAGCACCATCCGCGATGCCCCGCGGCTAGCGGCATGCCGTTCGAGTCGTTCGAGGAGGTACCCGCTGATTCCGTGGCCGCGTACGCCTCCGCACCCGACCGCCTCTTCGCCGAAGTGGGCGATGAGGAACAGCCCGGGCGGGTCGAAGTCCGCCTCGGGGGTGGTGTCCGGGTCGTCGGCGAAGCCGTACAGGCCGAGCTGTTCGGCGCGGAGAGCCTGGATCAGGCGGCTGGCGTCCGGGTGTTGTCGACCCGCGTCAGCAGCACACACCAGAGGAGTGTGTACCTGAGGCAAGGGGCGTCCGTTCAAAGCGACGGAGTCTAAGCTTGGCGTTAACCCTGGTGCTGTTTGATGCTCTAAAAACGCGATGGATCTGCTCCCGTCACGGCCGATCCGAGGGCATTTGGTGAACGCCAGTTCTAATGAGGAGGTTGAGCTATGCGCGCTCTGCAGAGCCTCGACTCAAACTCGTTCGATCAGGGTGATTCCCCCTCTTGGGGAATTGCGGAGAGTGCGAGCTGGCCTGTGCGGAGCGCATTGACGATCTTCACGGGTCGCAGAACGAGGTCGGATGGGGAGGCTTCATTGCGCTTGCGGGCTGGGTGAATCTCCTACCGGACAACCCTTCGCGCGCCGCGGTTCCTTGCACAGGCGGGCTGCTTCGTAGGGCGGGAAGAGATCAGCTCCTGCGGTCGTACGGCTGTTCGTACGGTTGTGTGGCGCGGTCTCACGGACGTACGAGGCGGTGGCGGCGGTTCTCGCGGAAGGGCGTGTGTGAAGTTTCGGCTCCGGTCCGGCCTGTTCTCACGGGCCGGAGCCGTCGGTAGTGCGGGGGTGCTACGTTCAGCCGTGTTCTGTCAGGCCGCCATCACCGTTCAGGTAGCCGGTGAGGCCTTCGTTTGGGTATTCGATGATGTCGTGGGGCAGTTCGTGGACGCTGAACCATTCCAGGGCGAGGCATTTTGCGGGTTCGCGGTTGACGGGCTCCCCGTTCCACTCGGTGGCGAGGAAGAAGAATCCGATCCGCTGGATGGTGTTGTCCTGGTGGTGATGGACGATGTGGACCAGGCTCAGGTGGTCGGGGTCGACGGTGAGACCGGTCTCTTCCAGCAGTTCGCGCGCGGCTCCGGCGCTGAGGGACTCGCCTTGGTCGAGTTTGCCCGACGGCATATGCCAGCGGCCGTGGCCGTAGGGGCCGCCGCGCTGGGAGAAGAGCATTTTGTCGCCGTCGCGGACGATGACGTGGGTGTCGATGACGGGGCGCGCGAGGTGCGGAGTCATGGGTCCTGGGGGGGTGTTGAGGTCGGTGAGAGAGTCGACGGTAGCGAGGGTTCGGGGAGCGCGTCGGCGATTCGGGAAGCGACATCCGATGGGGTGGCATCGCTGGTGTCGAGGATGAGCACCTGGACGCCTTTGGCCGGAGAGTTTGAGCGGCTTCTCTGTAGAGGGCGAGTTCACGGCCGGGCGCTGTGGGGTCGAGGTGGAATCGGTGCCGGACGCCGCGCTCGGCTATTCGCTTCGCGATGAGAGCGGGTGAGGCGGTGAGTATCACGGCCAGATCGGGAGTCAGGACGTCGGCGTTCAGGGCGAGCAGGAATTCCAGCGGTACGCCGTCGAGCCGTTGCAGGACCAGCGTCGAGGCGACATAGCGGTCGCTGATGACGGTCTCGCCGGCGACGAGCGAGGGTTTCACCTCGCGGTTGAAGGAGTTGTGGCCGCAGCCTCTGCAAGTCGTCAAGGAGCGGATGCGGTTCGCCTGGATCCTGCCTTGGAAGCGACCCAGACGCGTTCACTGTGGTGGAACCCCTGTCGCTCTGGGAGACCACCGTGGTCGTGGCCTGCACGACATCCGCCGACTGGATCGGGGGCATCGTGACCCTGGCCGCGTCGCCCATCGTCGCGCAGGAGCTGCTGGTTCCGGCCAGGGCACTCGACATCTTCCACCACCCGTCTGGTGCAGACTGCAAGTCACCGCCGTCCCCGGCCCAATGACGCGGTCGGCCCACCCAGAGGCAATCCGGGAGCAGCCGCCGTCGTGCGGTCGCCGGCGGCCGCATGGGCAGCAGCACCGCCGGTTCTGCCAGGCCGCCGGCCCGGCAGAGCCGGGGACGACACCGTCGTTCTGCGCCGATATTTCTGCACGCCGCCGACCAGACTCGCGCGCCGTCTGTACGCCGCGGCGCCGGATTGGGAGCATGACGGGATATGCCTGGCAGGTGAGGGGTGGTTGCGTGGGCGCGGACGAGATCAGGTCTCAGGGATTCAACCTGAACGAACTGTTCCGTGACGTGACGTATGAGATCGACTACTACCAGCGTGACTACACCTGGGGTGACGAAGAAGTCCACACCCTGTTGCGGGATTTGTGCGATTCGTTCAAGCACTGGTTGGGCGACTCCGCGTACCGGCGCCGCCCCCACACCGCGCCGCAGTACTTCCTCGGCCCCTTCGTCTACCACGAGCCGTCGAAAAAGCGCCGTTTCCTCGTCGATGGTCAGCAGCGCTTCGTCACTTTGCACCTGCTCTTTTTGCAGCTGAGACTGTCGGCCCGGGAGGCCGGTGACACGCACACCGTCGACCAGCTCAACCGTGTCATCACGACCGACGGGAAGCACTTCAGCGTCGGCATCACCGACCACGACCCCGTCCTGCAAGCCGTCAGCGAGGGCCGCAAATACGAGGCCGGCGCGGGGGACTCCCTCTCCCGCCGCAATCTGTGGGCACGCGGCCAGCAGATTGAATCCCAGCTCGCCGAGGAACTCGACGCCGAGAACCTCCACCCCTTCACCGAATGGCTCCTGACACGCGTGGTCCTGGTAGGCATCCGCGCGGCAGGCCCCGACCACGGCTACCGCATGTTCGAGACGATGAATGACCGCGGCGCCCGCCTCACCACCGTCGACCTCCTCAAGAGCCATCTGCTGTCCAACGTCGGCTCCGCTGAAGATCAGCTGAACACCCAGTGGCAGGAGATGCTGCGGGAACTCTCCACCGACCGAGATGACCCCCAGGCGGCATCGCGCTTCATCAAGGCCTACCTCCTTGCCCGCTGCGCGCGCGAGGACTGCGACGAGGACCGTCGCCAGATCACTACCAACCTCAACGTGTGGGTACGCCATAACGCGGAGTACCTCGGCCTGACCCCGGGACGACCCGACCACTTCCTCAACTTCGTACAGAATCTGCTGAAGACGGCGCGGCTGTACAGGCCCGTCCTCGCCGCCACCCGCACCTTGAAGATGGACGGCGACCGCCTGGAGACGGTGCTGTTCAACGAGCGCAACGGCCTCGGCGTCCAGTCCGTGGCCGTGCTCGCTGCCATCGCCCCCGACGACCGGCCCAGCGACGCCAAGGACAAGGCCCGCCTCGTCGCCTCCTACATCGACCGCTGGTACGCCCTGCGGATCCTGCAGGACCTGCCCGTCCAGTCCGCCGACGCCGACGCCCTGGTCCACACCGAGCTCGTCCCTCTCCTGCGCGGCTGCCGCACCGTCGCCGACGTCGCCTCCACACTAGGCGACCTCGCCCAGCACAACGGGAACCCGGTGCGCGAAGCAATCACCCTGGGCCTGAGAGGCAACAACGCCCATCAGATCCGCTATCTCCTCGCCCGCGCCACCGCTTACGCCGACGAGGCCTGCAAAAAGCCCTTCGACGTCCTCGCCTACCTCGACCGCGACCAGTTCCACATAGAACACCTGTGGGCCAACCACCACCATCGCGTCGCCGGTGATATCCCTGACCCGGTCGTCTTCCGCAGCCGCCGCAACCAACTCGGTGGCCTCGGCCTGCTGAGGGGCCGCGAGAACTCCAGCATCAATGACCTCCCCTTCCACGACAAGAGCCGCCTCTACGCCCGCAACAACGTCCTCCTGGGCGTCCTGGCCCCTCAATACGATCGCCGCAACCCTGAACTACGCGACTTCATCAAGGCACACCAACTCGACAAGCACATGCGGGCCTTCGGGCCGACAGAGACTATGACCACGGTCATCGAGACCCGGCAGGAGCTGTATCTGCGCCTGTTCGAACACATCTGGAAACCCGAACGCCTGGGGTTGCCCGTCTCTGCTGCCGTTGCACCTCCGGGGCCTGACGCCGGCCAGCCGGTCGCCCGTCCGCGCCAGGCCCCTCCGCGGCGCAGAGCGGCTTCTGGCCGACGCACCGACGTGGCCAGGATGATCGACGCCCAAGTTTTGACAGCCGGCACCCGGATCGTGCTCACCTACCGCGCCACCGAGCACTGGGCCACCATCGACGCGAACGGCGGCATCATCCTCGCCGCGACCGGAGGCACACCCTACGGCCGGGCCGACGAGGCCGGGGCTGTCGCCCGCGGCACCAAGACCTGCCAAGGAATGAACGAATGGCACATCGAAGAAGAGAACGGAGTACGCGTCAGCCTGCGGACCATCCGCGACCGCGCGGCGGCGGCCGGCGCGCTGTAGCCGGTCAAGCAGGTCTGTCGACAGCGGCCCCGATCCCGGTCTGCGAAGTGAGCAAGGGATCATTTCGGCAGAGTATGTCCTGACATGGCGAGTAAGACGGTCGGGGCTGTGCTGTCTCCGGCGATCGATGTGCGAGGGGAGCGCGTCAGCGACTCCTCCGACGTCCGGTTGCCCGCTGGCAGGCCCCGGGTGTGGCCCGCGCGAGCCGTCCATCACTGCTGACGCTGCCTCAGCAGGAGGCCCAGGGTGTGCAACAGCTGTTTACCGGCGGTGTTGACCTGTTCGTCCAGCGTGGGGGAGCGGAAGGCGTCGGCAAGGGACCCGGCCGCCGCCTCGAGACCGGGACGTTCGGCGAGATAGTCGGCCGTCCAGGCCCGGGCCGCGGCGCGCGCTTCTTCCAGGAGCTGCTCACTCACGCCCGTGCTCAGGATGTGCTGCACAGCCAGACTGATGATTTCGACGTGGGCGACGACGTGCTCGCACGTCATCGGGGCCCCCACGGGACCCACTGCGCGCACCATCCCGCTGGCGGCGAACACGCTGTCGGGCTCCATCACCTCCCGCACCGCGTCGACCAGTTCGGCCCGCCCTCGTTTGGTCAGGGCCTGGCCGTTGCCCAGGTCGGTGACCAGCCGTACCAGGCGGGTGCGCGCCGTCGGCGTGGCCAGCGGGTGGTCGATCTGTCGCAGCAGTCCCACGGCCCCATCGCGGGCGACGTCCTTGTTGCGCTGGCCGCGCCCGAGCCAGGTGGAAAACGCCCGCTGCGCCTGCTGCACGGCCACGTAGTCCTCGCCCCACCACAGCCACACGGCCAGCGGGATCTGGGCAAGGGAGTTCAGCTTCAGCTCCGGCGACCGGCGGCGTTTGTCGAGCACGATGAGCAGCAGCTTGCGCTGATGGGCGCTGTGCAGGGCTTTGTCGGAGCCGCGGTGCAGGGTGCGTACCTGCGGGCTGCCCAGGATGCCCTTGGCAATCCACGCACGGGCCAGCCGCGCGTTGAAGTCCGCGTGGCCCGCCGCGTGCGCGTCGGCCACCAGTTCGTCGATGGTGCCAGGTCCGGTGATGCTCTCCCAGTACTGCACGATCTGGAAAATACAGCGTTTCCGCTCCAGACAGAGCCGCCTTGAGCGTGCGTCAGCCGCACGGTCGCTGCCACGATCGAAAGCACAGGCCACCTGGCAGCCCGCCCGGTTGACAGTCCGCCGTCTTTCCCTGTTCCTGGCCGGATTCTGCATGCCTGCCATCCACCCAGAGAGGACTTTTCCATGACCACAGCAGAGCCCGCGGGCCACAACTGCCCCGGCACCTCGCCCGCGCAGTCCGATCCCTGCCAGCGGGGTATGTCCTGGCCACGTTTGATGTCCCTGAGCCTTCTCTCCGGCGCTTTCCGGCATGTCGGATCGCTATTGGTCGGCTGGGTGCTCGCCCAATGGCACGACTGAATCCTTCGCCCGCCGGATCGTTGCACCCGCCAGCATCGCTGACAATCACGATAGGCGGGTCCTCGACCTGCCACTGGCCAGCGGAGACGAGCCGTTCAACGACCCCTCGGAGCTGGGCGGCGGTCACCGACCACCCCGAGATCGAGACCCTTGTCGTCCCCGTCGGCGGCGGCGGCCTTGCCGCCGGAACCGCCACCATCGCCAAGCACCTCCACCCCGGCATCAAAGTCATCGGCGTGGAGCCACAGGAGGGAGCCGACACCCTGCTCTCCCTACGCTGCGGCCAGCGCATCGCCCTCCCCGAAGCACCCGCCACCATCGGCGACGGCTTCGGGCACAGCAGCCTCTCACCGCTGACCTGGGCCGTCAGCTTCCGGCTGCTCGACGCGGTGGTGATCGTCGCCGACAGGCGCGTCACCACCGCCATGGCATTCGCGTTCCGGCACCTGAAGGTTGTCGCCGAGTCGAGCGGCGTCTGCGCCCTGCCACGGTCCTTGGCGGCCTCGTGCCCCACGAATCGGGGATGATCGGGGTAGTGATCTCCGGCGGCGGGGTGGACTGGCCTACTTTCCACCGGCTGATCAGCCAGAGTGCTCACCGGAAGGAACCCGCCCGTGCCTGATCACCCGTTCCCCACCATCACGCAGTACGCCAGCCCGGATCTGATCGCCGCCTTCGCCTACCAGGGCCGCGCCCATGGAGACGACCCGCGCTGGGCCGAGTCCGGCGCCCCCGACCTCGACACCTACGGCCGGTGGTGCGGCCACATGTGCGGCATCGCCTGCCTGCGCATGGCCCTCCTCGCCCGAACCGGCGACGCACCTACCCTGTTCGAACTCCTTGACGGCGCCCGGAAGTACGGCGCGTACACCGAGGACCCGGACACCGGAGTGATCTGCGGCCTGATCTACGCCCCCTTCGCCCAGTACGTAGAGGATGTCCATCCCGTGCGTGCGGAGGTACACCCGACTCTGACCACCGATGATCTGCTCGCTCTGCTTGACGACGGCCGGCTGGTGATGGCCTCCGTGCACAAGGAGATCCGCCGTCCCGAGAACCCCGCCGCAGGCAAAGGCGGCCACCTTGTCCTCGTCACCGGGCGCCATGGCGACACGGTCCACTTCCGCAACCCATCCGGACACACCGGGCAGGCCCGTACTGCGAGCCTCCCCGCAGCGGAGTTCGACGAGTTCTTCGGTAGCCGTGGCGTGTCCCTGACCTGAACAAGCTCCCCTCGGTGTCCAGGAGGCAGCGAGGGAAGGCCACGTCGCCAGGAACGCGCGCACAGGCCGACACCGCGGTGCGGTGTCGGCCTGCGATGAGCTTGCGAGCCGGGATGCAAGGTCGTCTCGGGGACCCGGTTCTCCTACTACGACCAGCAGACTGCCACCGCCCCGGGCGGTCTGGACATCGACCAGTGGTCCCGCTTGCTGAGGCGTGGGACTCGTGGGCTTCGGGCTGGACGGCGCAACGCCGTGAGGCGTACGCCAACGGCTCGGGGGAAGCGCCGGCTCCGCCGGTACGTCACGGCGTGGAACGATGCCGTTCGGAGTGTGCACGAGACTCGGGGTGACGATGCCTTCGGGAGTGAGCGTGCACTCCGAGAGCGAGGTCCACTCCACGGACATGTCGGGGAACTGAGTCCCGATCTCCACCGCTCGCGTCGCCCTGAAAGACCGGCACTGCACGCGAAGGGCGTACCCGTGTCGCTCGATCTGCCAGTTGGCGAGGAGACTGTCGGGCCCGAAGAGCCAGTCGAGTTCCGGGCGGCCCGGCCCGAAGCTCTGCGTCGGCCTGTTCCCACTCGCGCTTCGAGTGCCGGGCGAGCTGGACGCGTATGAGCCCGCGTCCAGCCTTGTAGGACACGTCAACGGCGTCGCGTACCTGGTGCCCCTTGGGTCTGTAGACGGGCTGGACCGCCCGCTGGCCCCTGCTCCGTCAGCCAGTCGGCCACGGCTCGCCCCATGTAGAGGTGATCGGCGCTGTCCTCGCCGATCTCCGTGCGGCGGCAGGGCACGGGCGGCCGGTGCGCGAAGTGGCACTTCTTGTCCGTGTACCGCCTCGGGGTCAGCTTCTTGCCGCACCCGCCGAGCAGGATTCCGCAGTAGACGTCGTCGCGTGACCGACCCCGCATGAACTGGTCGAAGTCGTCACGGTCGTACGGCAGGAACGCCGGCCAGTCCGACTCGGCGCGGCCGATGACGGCGGTCTGGACATTGCGGGTGTCCTCGTCCTCTGCGTACGGCACTGGGGCTCCTGGTAGCGGGGACTTCTGAGCGGTTGATCAGGCACTATGCCAGCGGTTGCGGCCGTCGGACCCGGGACCGCAGACCATGGGGGTCCCTGCCCGGCTGACGCCGGTCGCTCCGGGTGGGGAGCAGAACGAGCCGGGGTGGACCGTGCCCACGCTCGTGCCGCCGCCGGTCGAGCTGCCGGAGGATGAGGAGTCGCTGTGCGGGGCAGTGCTGTCGCGGTCCGTGCTGCTGTCGCTGTCGCTGTCGTCGTCGTAGTCGGGGTCGTTGGCCGGGATCTTGTAGGTCGTGTCCTTCTCCGACGGGCAATGCCGCACGAGGTCGGCGTCGGTCCACTGGCCCAGATCGAGGCGGACCGTGGTGGCGGAGTCGGCCATGGTTCCCTTGTCCGGGGACTGGAAACACACCCGCCAGTCGTCGCCGTCCTCCGCGGCTTCTTCGGCGGTCGGAGTGTCGATGTCGAGGTAGACGTCGTCGAGCGTGACGCGGTCGAGGTCGACACCGGCTTGCTTCAGATCCTCGACGGCCTTGTTGTAGGTGGCGCCGACGACATTCGGCATCTTCGGCCAGGGGAGCGGGCCGCCGTCCCTCTCGGGGCACGGCTCCGAGCTCCTGACGGCCGCGAAGTCGATGGTCTTCGCGGCAGCGTCGGAACTCTGGAAGCACACGGTCCATCCTGACCGCAGGATGATCACGCGATCCTCGTCAGCCGCATCATGGTTGATGGCCGCGTAACCGGCGGAGCGCGCTTCCTTCTCCGCCTCGTTCAGCGGCCGACCGGTGTAGTCAGCGGCCTTGGCGGGCCTGGACGCGCTCGGTGACACGGAGACGGCTTTGCCGCTCGCGCGGACCTCGTCGCCCGTCTTGGCATCGGCCTTGCCTGTCCCGCTGTCGTCGAGCTGTCCACCCAGGCCGGCGCCGACCGTCAGGAGCAGTAGGGCACCGAACGTCGCGCAGATCCGCGCGAACCAGCGCCACGGTGACAGCACCCACACGGCCACCACGGCGGCGATCATCACCAGGAAACCCAGGGCGAGACTGAACGCACTGAGCAGGGCGACCAGCGCGAGCAGGCCGAGCAAGGCTGGTGTCGTCTTCCACCAGGGGTGGGACGGGGCGGGGACTGGGGTTGGAGAGTTGTACGGGTTCATGTGACGCCTAACTCCTGAAGTGCGGGCCCAGGCACGGTGCTGGGCCCGCTGATCCCTCGCAGGGGCCAGGTTCTGACTGTCAGGCGCTGTGCCTGGGGCCGTGGCCAGGAGGCGGGGTGAGGGTGGAGCGGTAGCTATCGGGTTCGCCCTCGGTCAGCGGCACGTCCAGAGCCACGCCGACGGCGGCCATGCGGTCGTATTCGGCGAGAATCAGATTCATCGACCGGTCTGGCCTGTTCTGGATTCGCACCGCCGACGACCTGCTGTCGTTCCTGCCGCAGGAGCAGGAGCAGGAGCAGGAGCAGGAGCAGGAGCGCGGATCAGGCCTTGGCTACGGCAGGGGCGGCCCGACCGGAAACTCGCCCGTACGTCACCCAGCCCATTGCCCCGGACGGGGAGGACACCTCGGCCGGGACGCGGACGGATGTCAGGCCCGACCGGCACATTTAGGCGTGGCCGTCGAAGGGGACCGCGCGCGCTGAAGAATGGTCGCTGGCGAGCCTGAAACCACTCCAGCACGACTGACCGACACGGCAGGTGACGCCGCACCGGTGAGCCGGCGCGACACGTGCTCGTGGCGAGGGTTTGATGTCGGATGTGCGGCCAAGCGGGGGCGTTCGCTACGGCGGCCCGTTGGCGAGGTAGGGCGACGCTCGGTGGGTCAGGTGACCGATCCGTCAAGGGACGGTGGGTTCCTGGAAACCGTTCGTGGTGATGTGGGCGACGGCTGACGGGTGGCTGGTCAGCCACTGGCCGCACACCCGCCAGCGGGGTGTGGTGCCGTCGCTGAAATCGGGGCGCACCTCCGCGACGAGCCTGTGATCGCAGTCGCCGCGCGAGGCCATGGAACAGATCACATCGCCCTGTTGCTCAACGGCCGGTATGTACGGGTGGATGGACAGGATCGGAGAGCGCATCTTGCGTGCTGCTTCATGAGGCATGGCGCGGAGAGTAGCAACACCGGTTCGTCTGCCTCTCACGCGTCGTGAAATAATTGATCCGGGGCCATGATTCGCCCTCGTCTCCCAGTTCGTTGACGAGCGGTACGAGGAGCGGGTGGACGGAGAAGCCGGACGAGGGGTCGAGGCTCGCGTCGTATTGAGCCTTCAGGACCTGGACAGCCGACTTCGCGAGCTTCGGTGCGTGTTGGAGCGAATCCGAGGAGAGCCATGAGCGCGACGGCACGACGCCTTTCTGCGGCTCCTGTGGAATGGCCAGCAATTCCACTGCCTCTCCATCATGAGCCCGAAGACCTTTTATCTAGTGCTGTGACCGGGTTGGTTCGCCGGGTTGGTGGTCGTGGCGGTTGGATGTTGGGGTGACGTCCGATCCGACCGCTGGAGGTGCGGTGGCCGAGCCTGTCCGTGTGCGCAGACTGACCGACCAGGAGGGGCAGAAGCTGCAGCAGATCGTGCGCCGGGGCAGCACCAGCACGGTGCGTTACCGGCGGGCGATGATGCTGCTGGCCTCGGCCGGCGGGAACCGCGTGCCGGTGATCGCCCAGCTGGTGCAGGCCGACGAGGACAGCGTCCGGGACGTGATCCACCGGTTCAACGAGATCGGCCTGGCCTGCCTGGACCCTCAGTGGGCGGGAGGCCGTCCCCGCCAACTCAGTCCTGACGACGAGGATTTCGTCATCGCGACGGCCACCACCCGCCCGGTCAAGCTGGGCCGGCCCTTCACCCGCTGGTCGCTGCGGAAGCTGGTCGCCTACCTGCGCAAAGTGCACGGCCGGGTGATCCGTATCGGACGCGAGGCGTTACGGTGCCTGCTCGCGCGCCGCGGCATCACCTTCCAGTGCACCAAGACGTGGAAGGAGTCCCCGGACCCCGAGCGTGACACCAAGCTCGACCGCATCGAGGAGGTTCTGGACCGCTTCCCGGACCGGGTGTTCGCCTTCGACGAGTTCGGGCCGCTCGGGATCCGGCCCACGGCGGGCTCGGGCTGGGCCGAGCAAGGACATCCCGACCGGCTGCCGGCCACTTACCACCGCACCCATGGAGTCCGGTATTTCCACGGCTGCTACTCGGTCGGTGACGACAGCTTGTGGGGCGTGAACCGCGGCAGGCAAGGCGCCGGGAACCACTGGCCGCGCTGAAGTCGATCCGCGCCGCCCGCCCGGACGGTGCCCCGATCTACGTGATCATGGACAATCTCTCGGCCCACAAGGGCGCCGACATCCGCCGCTGGGCGCGGAAGAACAAGGTCGAGCTGTGTTTCACGCCGACCTACGCCTCGTGGGCGAACCCGATCGAGGCGCACTTGGGGCCGCTGCGGCAGTTCACCATCGCCAACTCGAACTACCCCAATCACACGGTGCAGACCCGGGCCCTGCACTCCTACCTGCGCTGGCGCAACGCCAACGCCCGCCACCGCGACGACTTGGCCGCCGAACGCAAGGAACGCGCCCGCATCCGAAGCGAGAAAGGCATCCGCTGGGGCGGACGCCCCCTCACCACCGCGGCCTGACCAACCCGGCGAACCAACCCGGTCACAGCACTAGATCTCAACCGCCCCTCGCGATGGAACCTTTGGGGGCAAAGCGCATCCGGAAGCAGGTGAACCATTCGTGAAGTTTCGTGGAGGAAGTTTGACTATTTTGCTGAATCTCAACCGGTGCCTGACGTTTTCATGGTGAGCGGTTGACCCGTTTATCGGTCTGGGCCTGCCAAGATCGCAGCTTGATAGCTGCAGGGCCCACGTAACGGGCTCAAGGGGTGGGGAACGGCGCTTGCGCTGTTCAAGCAGTGGGGTGGGGCTCGGTGTTGACGTCCAGATCGTCCAAGGAGTGCGGCAGACGCATGTCTGCGCGCTGTGTCTGGTTGGTGTCCGCGGCGTTGGTCGCGCAGGTTTTCGGGGGGTTCGGTCCACAGTCGGCGCATGCGGCTCAGAGTGGGAGCTCGTCCGGTTCCTCCGTGGGCGCGGGGGCGGCCGGGTTGTCGGCCCAGGCTGCCGCATCGGCGCGCGCTGCTGCGTCCGGGCAGCCGGTTGACGTGGCGTCGGAGACAACTCCGACGCAGTTGGTCACGGCGCAGCCTGACGGTACGTTCACTATGCAGGTCAGTGCGGAGCCCGTCCGGGTGAAGCAGGGGTCGGCGTGGGTGGATGTGGACACCGACCTGAAGACGGACCCGTCGGGCATGGTCGTGCCGGCCGCCGCGGCCGCCGGCCTCGCGTTCTCGGGCGGAGGTTCCGGCGCCCTTGCCAGCATTGAGGACGGTTCCAGACGCTACACGGTGCAGTCCCCTTGGCCGCTGCCCCGCCCCACACTCGTCGGCCCCACGGCCACGTACGCCGAGGTGATGCCGGGTGTCGACTTGGTGGTGCGAGCTACCGCCGACGGGTTCAGTGAGAACTTGGTCGTCAAGACGCGGGAAGCGGCCGAAAATCCCGAGTTGTCCACCGTCCGCTTCCCCGTCACGCTCGCCGGGGTGTCGGTCCACGACTCCGGGACGGGCGGCGCGGCTCTGGTCGATGACCAGGGGCGCCCGGTGTTCACGACCGGCACGGCCGTCATGTACGACTCGTCGTCCGCCGGTGTGGCGGGTGCCGCCGCGGCGTCGAGAAGGAAGGCTGCCTCTGCCACGTCTCAGACAGGTTCGGGCGGTGTGGTCGACGGGCCGGAGCCGGGGGCGAGGACGTCGGTGATGGATGTCGATGTCACTGCGGACTCATTGACCGTCACGCCTGACCAAAGCTTCCTCGACGACCCGGACACCACCTTCCCGGTGGTGCTGGATCCGCAGACAACGAGCTCCTCGCTCTCCGGCTGGACAGCGGTGTGGTCGAACTCGACGTCCACGTCGTTCTGGAAGACGTCGCACTCACTCGGTGTGGGCTACGACGCGTTCGTCGACAACAAGAAGTCCCGCTCGCTCTACCAGTTCGACACGCACTCGCTGGGCGGCAAGAAGATTCTCTCGGCGACCTTCACGGCGCTCGAGGAGTGGTCGGCGAACTGCTCCAAGAAGGACGTCGAGTTGTGGCGGACCGGGAGCATCTCGTCGTCGACGACCTGGGCGCACCAGCCTGCTTGGTCCGCCCAGGTCGACACGGTGTCTGCGGCTAAGGGCTATTCCTCCGACTGCCCCGGTGGGAATGTTTCCTTCAACGCCACCTCGGCCGTGAGTTACACGGCGGGCAAGTCCGCGTCGACTACGACGCTCGGGCTCAGGGCTGATGAGTCCGATGAGATCGCGTGGAAGCAGTTCTCGTCCCCCAGCGATCACAAGCCCACCCTGTCGGTGTCGTTCGTGTCCAAGCCGAGCATGCCTACCGGGCTGAAGCTTGCGGATCCGTTGCTGGCTTGCGGTGCGAGCTCAAGCGTGGCGGTGAACATCCGGACGCTGACACCGACTCTGTCGGCAATCGTGCAGTCGGGTGATGGTTCGCAGTCCACCCTGCGGCCCAACTTCGAGCTCTATCAGTACGATCCGGATATCCCGGATCCGAAGGTTGCTTCCGGAAGCCCGTCGACCTACACGACGGACGGCAAGAGCGGCACCTGGAAGACCCCGGCGCTGAAGAACGGGCAGACGTATTGGTTCAAGGCGCGTACGGAGTACCACTACTCGTTCAACGGAACGTCCGCGTCGCTGTATTCGGGTTGGACGACCATCGGTAAGTGCGCCTTTCACATCGACACCAGTAAACCGGTCGCGCCGACGGTGTCCTCCACGGACTATCCCTCGTGTGCGGCTCCGGATGATCCGGACTCGTGTGCCGACCACGGCGGTGTCGGTGCGCCCGGTTCGTTCACGATCAAGACGACCAGCACGGACGTCACCAAGTACACCTACGTCCTCAACGACGACAAGCAGATGACAAAGACTGTCACGGCTGGATCCACCAGCACGGCGCTGGCGCTGGCTCCCGACGAACGCGGTCTCAACCAGCTCACCGTCACCGCTTGGGACACGGCGGGGAACTCGTCGGGCAGCGTCACGTTCTACTTCAAGGTCGCCGCAGGCACGCCCCCGACGGGAGAGTGGTCCTTCGACGAGGGCAGCGGCGCCACAGCTGCCGACAGCGCTGGCGCGCACACGGCCACGCTCAGCGGCGGTGCTGGCTGGTCGAACCAGGCGCGGGTCGGGTCGGCTCTCACGGCCAACGGCACCACGAGCTACGCGGCTGCGACAGGCACCGGGCTCGACACCACCAAGTCGTTCACCGTGTCCGGCTGGGTGCGTCTGACCGACAACTCGCACAACTCGGTCGCCGCCGCGCAGGCCGGTACCAAGGGGTCGTCGTTCGCGCTGTACTACTCCACTTCCTACAAGGCGTGGATTTTCAACAGGTACACGACTGATTCCGCGACACCCACCATCGTGCGGTCCATTTCGACGGCGAGCCCGCTGTTGAATGTATGGACCCATCTGACAGGCGTCTATGACGCCCAGGCACAGACCATCCAGTTGTACGTCAACGGTGTCGCCCAGGGCGAACCAGTGCCGTTCACCACCCCGTGGAAGGCGACCGGGGCATTGCAGTTCGCCCGCGGTCAGTACGGGGCGGCGTACTCGGACTACTTCACCGGCCAGGTCGACGAGATCCAGATGTGGAACCGTGTCCTGTCCCCGCAGGAGACAGCCGACCTCGAAGCGGAAACGGATCCCGTCACCGGTTCGGCGCGCCCCGCACTGGCAGCCGAGTGGTCGCTGAACGAGACCAGCGGCCTCAGCGCGGCCGACTCGTCCGGGTACGGGCACCCCCTCACCTTGGGATCCGGATCGACGTTCGTCACCGACGACGCGGGCGAGGGAACGGTCCTGTCGGCAGACGGAACCGCGAACGGTTACGCATCCTCGCCGGGGCCGATCGTCGACTCGCAGGGCGACTTCACACTCTCCGCATGGGCAAGGCTGGACGCGACGTCTTTGGCCGACACGACGGTGGCGCACACCGTGGCAGTCGCCGGCCAGTCCGGCACGAAACGTGATTCGTGGGGCCTGTGGTACAGCCAGCCCGCGGGGTCCACTCAGGGATGGTGGGTCTTCGGCCGCAGCACGGCGGACACCACCGCCGCGACAGTGGTGACCGTACCGGCCGACATCACCGCGGCGCAGCTCGTCGACCCGGGCGACTGGTCCATGCTGACCGGGGTCTACGACGGAGCGCACCAGCAGTTGCTCCTGTACGTCAACGGGGTACGCCAGGGGTCGATCGGCGATTCCGAAAGCGATGAGGGCACCGGTGACGGGGTCGCGTTCGACCAGCCGTGGCAGCCGTCGGGAGCATTCTCCATGGGGCGGGGGCGCCTGGCGAGCGGCGCCTACGGGAACGCCGGGAAGGTCCTCATCGACAACGTGCGGGTGTGGACCGGCGTGATGTCGGACGCGGACATCGAGCAGCTCTACGGCGCCGAAGTGCCCATTCCGCTGTAGCGGCGGGTCCTTTCAGCCCAGCAGTGACACCCCGCGCGGCGCAGCGCGGTCCTTGAATCGGCGCGATACGACAGATGCGGAGTGCAGTCATGGGCGGCATGGTGACGGGCCCGGCCGGAAGACCGGGTGGCCGGCGAGGTCTGCTGTGGGTCATTGCTCTGGTCTCCTGCGCACTGATCGCGACGGGGTTGAGTATCGCGCCGTCCTTCTGGGAGACGGTGTCGGGCGGTCATCACACCGTCAGCCTTCCCCAGGCCAAGAACGGGACTGCCGTGGCCTTCAAGGCCGCGTCCCAGCATCGAAAGGACCCGACCACCGGGGCGGCGAAGAAGACCGCTGCCACCCTGGCCCGACATGTCAGTTGGCCGACGGCCGCATCGGCGACGCTGACGGTGGCCTCACGAGACGCGGCAGTCCACCGCACGAGCGTTGGCCATCTTCCCGTGGCCGTGCGCGCGGCCAAACCTGCCGAGAAAGCCAACACGGCCCAAGGCGGCACGGGTTCCGCACCAACCAGGATCAGCGTCCGCACGGCAACACAGAAACAGACCAGCGCGGCCGGTGTCCACGGCGCTCTGCTCTCCGTGGCTCGCGCGGACGGCAGCCACGACTCGGGGCGTGCTGAACTCAGCATCGACTACTCGAACTTCGCCCAGGCCTACGGAGGCGACTACGCCTCGCGGATGACATTGGTCGAAATGCCCGCGTGTGCCCTGAGCACACCGGAGCTGGCCCGGTGTCAGGAAAAGACGCCACTGGCAGCGGACAACAACATCAAGGCGCACACCCTCTCGGCGACGGTGCCGCTGAGCTCCACATCCGCCGCCGGCACGTCCGGTACGGCGGGAACTTCCGCCGGCCGCTTCACGGTCCTGGCCGCGACAACCGATGCCAAGTCGGGGGCCGGCTCGTACGGTGCGTCCCCGCTCAGCCCCTCGGCTTCCTGGACCGCAGGCGGCTCCAGCGGCGACTTCAGCTGGTCCTACCCGCTCACCACGCCTCCGGCAAGCGGTGGTCCCCAGCCGGACCTCGCCATCAGCTACGACGCCCAGGCCGTCGACGGACGCCTGCCCTCGACCAACAACCAGCCCTCCTGGGTCGGTGAAGGATTCGACCTCACCTCCTCCTACATCGAACGCTCCTACGGCTCGTGCGACGACGACGGGCAGGATGGCAAGAACGACGAGTGCTGGGCGGGCGACAACGCCACCTTGAACCTCGCCGGGAAAGCCACCCCGCTCATCAAAGACAAGACGACAGGCGCCTGGCACCCGAAGGACGACGACGGTGAGCGGGTCGTCCACTCGACCGGCGCGAGCAACGGCGACAACGACGGTGAGTACTGGACCGTCACCACCACCGACGGCACCCAGTACATCTTCGGCAAGAACCGGCTCCCCGGATGGACTTCGGGAGCCGCCGAGACCAACTCCACCTGGACCGTTCCCGTCTTCGGCGACGACACCGGCGAAGAGTGCCACGGCTCCACCTTCGCCACGAGCTCCTGCGTCCAGGCATGGCGCTGGAATCTCGACTACGTCGTCGACGTCCACGGCAATGCCATGTCGTACTGGTACGACAAGGAAACCAACTACTACGCCAAGAACGGCGTCGTCTCGCCAGGCACGGTCTACGACCGCGGCGGCAACCTCAAGCGCATCGACTACGGCATCACCGATACCAGCGTCTTCGGCAAGGCACCCGCACAGGTCTCGTTCACCACCGCCGAGAGGTGCCTGACCAACAGCACGGAAGACTGCTCCTCGCTGACGTCGGCCAAGGCGAAAGACTGGCCGGACGTGCCGTTCGACCAGATCTGCGCCTCCGCAGCGACCTGCACGGGCGACACCTCACCCACCTTCTTCTCCCGCAAGCGCCTGACCGGCGTCTCCACCCAGATCTGGGACACCACACTGTCCACCCCCGCCTACCGGCCGGTGGACTCCTGGACACTCGACCAGTCCTTCCCCGACCCAGGAGACGGCACCTCGCCCGGTCTGTGGCTGAAGTCGATCACCCGCACCGGCAAGGACGGCGGCAGCCTCGCCATGCCACCGGTCACCTTCCAGGGCATTCAGCTGTTCAACCGCGTCGACTCCACCCACGACGACGTCGCCGCACTGGTGAAGTGGCGCGTACGCACCATCACGTCCGAGACCGGGTCGGTCCTGACAGTCAACTACTCCGACAACGAGTGCGTCGCCGGCAGCAAGATGCCCAGCTCACCCGACGCGGACACACTTGCCTGCTTCCCCACGTACTGGCAGCCACCCTTCACGCCTGAACCGAAACTGGACTGGTTCCACAAGTACGTCGTCACCCAGGTCAGCCAGTCGGACCCGACCGGCGGCGCCACGACGATGGAAACGGACTACACCTACAGCGGCAAGCCGGCCTGGCACTACGACAGCGACAACGTCACCAGCCCCGCGAAACGCAAGACCTGGTCGATCTGGCGCGGATACCCGACGGTGACCACCACCACAGGCAACGACCAGAGCACGCGCACCAAGCAGGTCGACACCTACTTCCAGGGCATGGACGGTGACAAGCAGAGCGACGGCACGCCCCGCAGCCACAAGGTCACCGACTCCACGGGCACCACTGTCACCGATGCCGATCCGCTCGCCGGCACAGTGCGCGAATCGATCACCTATAACGGCAGCACCGAGGTCGGCGGAGTCATCACCGACCAGTGGATCCACACGACCGCCGACGACGGTTCCCGCCATGCTGCGTTCACCCGCCCCGAGGCCGTGCACAACCGCACCGACCTGGTTCCCAGTGGCGTTCGCACGACCACCTCCAGGACCACCTACGACCCGGACACCGGCGAGGCCACCCAGGTCGACGACGCCGGCGACGACCACGTCACCGGCGACGAACAGTGCACCCGCACCACTCTCGTCAACAACTCCAGCGCGTGGCTGATGGGTGTGGCAACACGCGTGGAAACCGTCGACGTGGCCTGCTCCGCCGCCCCCGACCGGCCCGACGACGTGGTCTCCGACGTACGGACCCTCTACGACGGCAAAGCCTTCGGCGTTGCCCCCACCACGCAGGAAACCGTCACCAGCGAGCGGCTGTCCGGGTACAGCGGCACCACCCCGGCCTATCAGACGGTGTCCACGTCCAAGTACGACACGCAGGGACGTATCACCTCGGTCACCGACGCAGCCGGCAACGTCACCAGCACCGCCTACGTGCCCCCCACCGGCGGCCCGCTCACCGGCACCGTCACCACCGACGCGAAGCAGTTCAAGACCACCACCACGTTCGATCCCGCACGCGGCCAGGCCACGACCGTCGTCGACCCGAACACCAAGCGGACCGACTACACCTACGACGCCCTCGGCCGGGTCACCGCCCTCTGGCTGCCCAACCGCAGTAAGACCGTGAACCAGACCGCGAGTCTGATCTACACCTACAACATCTCGGCCACAGTGGCATCTTCCGTCACCACCGGGAAGCTCAACAGCGACGGCAAGACGTACAACAGCACCTACGCCCTCTACGACGCGCTGCTGCGCTCCCGCCAGTCACAGCTTGCGGCGCCCGGCGGCGGCCGCATCATTTCCGAGACGAAGTACGACAGCCGCGGCCTGGCCACCGTGACCAACGAGGGATATACCGACGCCACCGCCCCCTCGGGAACGCTGGCGAACATCACCTCGGAAGTACCTTCGCAGACCCTCACCACCTACGACGGCGTCGGGCGGGCGACAGCGTCCGACTTCTACGCCGCCGGGGTGAAGAAGTGGACCACCACCACCGCGTACGGCGGTGACCGCACCACGGTCACCCCGCCGGACGGCGGCACCGCCACCACCACACTCACCGACACCCTCGGACGCACCACCGAAACCTGGCAGTACGACTCCGCCAACCAACCCGCAGGGCCGCACTCCACGATCAAGTACGGCTACGACGCCAAGAGCCGCCTGCAGAAAGTCACCGACGACGCCGGCGACACCTGGACCTACGGCTACGACTTGATGGGGCGTCAGACCACCCAGACCGACCCCGACGCGGGCATGTCGACGACCACGTACAACGACCTCGACCAGCCGGTCTCCGTCAAGGACGCCCGCGGCAAGGCCATCAGCACCACCTACGACGTGCTCGGCCGCAAAATCGGCGAGTACGACGGCACCACGCAGGACCAGGACCACCAACTGGCTGCGTGGACCTACGACTCGATCGCCAAGGGCAAGCCGACGTCCTCGATCCGCTACGTCGGCGGCTCCGGCACGACGGGCAAGGCGTACATCAGCCAGGTCGGCACCTACGACAGCCTCTACCGCCCGACCCTGACCCGCGTCACCATCCCCTCGATTCCTGGGGAAGAAGCACTCGCCGGGTCCTACACCGCCCGCACCGGCTACAACCTCGACGGAACCGTCCAGTTCACCGCCGTCCCCGCCGCAGGCGGACTGCCGTCCGAAACCCTGGAAAACGGCTACAACAACCTCGGCATGCCCACCACGCTCACGGGCGCCACCGGTTACGTACAGAACACCGACTACACCAAACAGGGCGACCTCCAGCAGGTCACCCTCGGCACCTCCAGCTCCGCCAAGTGGCTGCAGATCAACAACAGCTACGAAGACGGAACCCGCCGCCTCAGCCGCCAACTCCTCACCGACGACACCCAGTCCGGGCCGGTCCAGGACACGCACTACAACTACGACGCCTCTGGCAATCCGACCGAGGTCGCCACCCACACCACCGATGTCGGCGCCGCCACCGGAACCGACGACGTCCAGTGCTACCGCTACGACGGCCACGACCGCCTCACCCAGGCCTGGACACCGACCAACGGCTGCGCGGCCGACGCCTCCAGCGCGGTCCTGGGCGGCCCCGCCCCGTACTGGCAGACCTACACCTACGACGCCATCGGCAACCGGACGGGACTCACCGACCACGGCACCACCAGCGGCGCGGGCGACACCACCACCGCGTACACCTACCCCGGTGCCGACGGACACCAGCCACACGCGCTCGCAGCCACCACGAAGACGGCTCCCGACGGCACCGCCACCGACTCCTCGTACATCTACGACGCCAACGGGAACACCACCACCCGCACCCTGGGCGGCAAGACGCAGACACTTGACTGGGACGACGAGAACCATCTCAGCAAGGTCACCAACGCGGACGGCACCTCGGCGTCGTACCTGTACGACGCCGACGGCAACCGCCTGCTGAACCGCGACGACAGCGGTACCACGCTCTATCTCGGCAGCGACGAGATCCGCCTCGCCAAGGGCACCGGCACCACCACCGGGACCCGTTACTACAGCTACGGCGGACAGACTGTCGCGGTCCGCACCAGCGGTGCGAGCGGGAAACTCACCTGGCAACTCTCCGACGGCCACGACACCGCCATGAGTGAGGTCGACGCCACCACCCAGGCCGTCACCCGCCGCTACCTCGACCCCTTCGGTAACGCCCGCGGACCCGACGCCGCATCAGATAACCCGGACTGGGTCGGGGACACCGGGTTCGTCGGAGGCACCCAGGATCCGGTCTCGGGCCTCACCCATCTCGGCGCGCGCGAATACGACCCGACCACGGGCCGGTTCATCTCTCTCGACCCCGTCCTCGAACTCACCGACCCTCAGCAGATCAACGGCTACACCTACGCAGCCGACAACCCCATCACCGAAAGTGACCCCACCGGCCTGTGCCCCGCAGACCTCTGCGGCAACGGCTACCCCATCGGCGGCACGGGCCAGGTCAAGGGCGACCCCACCCGCTTCGTCAGCGGCGCTTCAACCGGCAACCGCTACGACGTCGCGCCCCGCGTCGTTACCCACACCACCACACACCACAGCTGCGGCTGGTCCTGCCACTTCTCCAGCTTCACGCACAAGACGTACCACGTCATCAAGCAACACCCCATAATCGCAGCCGTTGTTGCCACCACCGTCGTCGTCGCCGTAGTCGTAGGTACCGGCGGAGCGGGTGCCGTCGGAATCGCCGCCATGGGCTCCGCGTTCGCAACGGGATTCACTGAAGCCGCCGGAGTGTCGGGCCTGGGAATGGCGCTAGCCAGTGGCGGAGTAGCCGCCCTGACTGAAGCAGGAGCCTCCGCAGCTATTGCCGCAACCGGCGCTGCCACCATCGCGGAAGGCGCCATAACAGTCGAGAAAGCCGAGGTCGCGGCATCGGCAAGCGCACCCGCAGCGCAAAGCGCCGCCGCAGAAGAAGCAGCTGCGGGCTCGGCAACGGCAGCCACCCGAGCAGCCAAATCAGCACCCAAGAGCGGCGCGTCCCCCTGCCACAGCTTCCTGCCCTCCACCAAGGTCCTCATGGCGGACGGCGACACCAAAGCAATCAAAAACGTCAAGGCAGGCGACAAGGTCAAGGCAACCGATCCGCAGACCGGCAAAAGCCAGACCCGCACCGTCGAAAAGCTGATCACGACCAGGGACGACGAAGACTTCGCCACCGTCACGATTCGCGACGGCAAGAAGACCGAGAAAATCACAGCAACGGTCACCCACCCCTTCTGGGTGACCACCACCCACACCTGGACAGACGCAGGCAACCTCAAGCCCCATACAAGCCTGCGCACAGCAGCCGGCACCACCGTCACCATCCAGGCCGTCAGTATCTGGCATCACCACCACCTCACCCACGACCTCACCGTCAGCACCACCCACACGTACTATGTGCTGGCGGGCGAGACGCCAGTCCTCGTTCATAACTGCAACGGTGCTCGATTTGAGGTTAATTCCAATGGCGTGGCAACTGATCTCGAAGCCGACATGTCACGCGCTGGCAAGCCGTTCACTCCCAAGGGTAAGAGGGAGGTGATTGCGCAAAATAGGGACGTCAATGGTGGGAGGACGCTCTGTGATGACTGTCAGGCAGAGACTGTTCCGGCGACTCAATCACGTAGTGGTGTTCCTGTGAATCGCCAGGAAACTCGGGTTGACCATATCTGGCCGCAGAGTTTGGGTGGCCCGGGAGCTCCGTGGAATGGCCGCGTTACATGTTACTCATGTAACGAATTTTGGCTCGACACACCAAAGGGCCCACTAGGTTGACTGGGGAAGAATGATTAATCGGTAGTGTCCCTGGTTCTCGTTCTGTATAGGCTAGATCCTTTTAGGGGATCAAGTCATGGCGCGTCCGTCTTCCTGTCCCGTTGAGCTTCGTGAGCTGCGTGAGCTGGTGGCTGATGCTGACTGTGGGGGTTGGAGTGTGGGTGGCGGTTGCTTGACCCGCCGTCACCCGCACCACCTGGGGCTTGTACTTGGTGCATACTGGCCAAGTGACAATGTCTGAGGGTGAAGCGAATGATCGGGTCCAAGTTGTTTTCCAGCTCGAACAGAACGATGGGTGGCCCCCTGTAGCTAGTGAGAGGCTGTGGGCCGTGCCGGTGGGCGTCGACCTAGTTCGAATTGATAACGTGCCGTGGTTCGTGCGCGACCTCTCGCTAAACGACATCGTGAGGACGCACACGAGGGTCGACGGGGGGGATTTGGAGGCGGTGGGGAAGGTTTCCTGGGCGGGTAACTGTACGGTGCGAATCATTCCCTACGAGTCGGGTAGGTTTTCCGGGGGTCCGCAGGGGGTTATCGATATCTTCTTGCCGCTGGGTGTTCGCGCTGAGGGGATTGAGCAATTCGGAATGATTGCTCTAAGTGTGCCGCCGTCGGCCGATATTCCCGGTGTTAAAGGGCTTCTAATTCGAGGCTCTGAGGCCGATTGGTGGGATTATGAGGAATCCTGCATCGGTGATGTGTGGGCGGACTCGAAGCCACGGTAACTGCACCCGCTCTATTTGATCGCGACGGAAAATATGAAGCCCCACCGGTTGGTGAGTGGTGGGGCTTTAGACCGTGTCCTGCATGGCTGTTCGGTCGTTGGGTTGGGTATGGGGGGTGGACGGTGGGGATGGATTGTTCCGGACGGGTTGTGGGAGATAGCCAGGCCGTTGTTGCCGGCTGCGCGGGTGCGTCCGCAGGGCGGCGGGGTCGCGAACATCGATGACGAGGCGGTCTTCGCTGCGATCGTCTACGTGTTGGTCAGCGGGTGTGCCTGGCGGGCGCTGCCGCCGTGTTTCGGGGCGTCGAAGTCGACGGTGCATCGTCGGTTCGTCATCTGGTCCCGGGCGGGAGTCTGGGGCCGGTTGCACCGCCATATTCTCCAACTCCTGGACGAGCGGGACCTGGTCGATCTGTCCCGGGCGGTTCTGGACTCCGCCCACGTTCGCGCCAAAAAGGGGGCGAACTTACAGGTCCGAGCCCCGTGGACCGGGGTAAGCCAGGTTCCAAGATGCATGTCCTGTCCGACGCGAACGGACTGCCTCTACGCGTCGGCCTCTCCGCGGCCAACACCCACGACAGCCTCGCGCTGAAGCCGATGGTGTCCCATTTCCACATGGGACACGAATCCCGCGCGAGCGATTCCAAGCCATAACGTCTGCACGCGGACAAGGCGTACGACGTACCTCACCTGCGAAAATGGTTGTGGGGCAAACGCATCGGCGTCCGCATCGCCCGCAAAGGCATCGAGTCAAGCGAACGATTAGGCCGCCGAAGGTGGGTCATCGAACGCACCATGTCCTGGCTCACCGGTTACCGCAGACTCAACCACCGATACGAACGCCACCCCCGCAACTACCTGGCCTTTCTCGGGCTCGCAGCAGCCGTCTGCTGCTATAAACGCTTCCGCAACCTCACCATGTAGGACACGGTCTTAGGCAGCAAAGAAGAGCGGCTTCCTTGTCCTCGCGGCCGCTTCCTGGCGCCTGTCACGGCTGGGCGTACTGCAGCGCACCGCCATTCCCGGCGACAGCCGCCGCATCATTGCCATCGCCCCCGCCTACGTCGCACCGATCGGCGAATGGCCTTCTGGCAGCGCCTCTGCCTGGGGAACGCGTCATGCGGGGTCTCGACCCTGCGGAACGCACCACAGCCATCACTGCCCTGCACGCCTACGAGGCTGCCTTGGAGCAGGTGGGGGACCAGCGTCATTCTTGACCTTGGGCAGCGAGGTATGAGCCGCCCAGCTGACGCCTCCTGCTACGACTGCCACAGATGAGAGGGCACAGGTATCTGAGATGAACGAGCAAGCAGCGGCGCTCGGTTCCTCTGGGGGGCAGCCGTCCGCGGTGGGGCGGCGCCTGCGCATCGTTCTGGATGCGGAGCGGGTGGTGGACGACCTGCGCCGATACTTCGGGATCGGCCTGCCCCCGGGTGCCGGCGCGTTCACGGGCGGCCGGTTCGAGCACTTGGCGGGCGGGGGTGACCGTCGGCAGGTCGCGGACCGGTTCACCGCAGAGGACCTGGTGGCGGTGCAGACCCTGTCGGTGACCGTCCCCGCGCCCGTCGCCCTCGACCTGCTGGAAGGCCCGCTGGGCGCTCAACTGTCCGAACTGCTGCGAGACATCCCTTCCGACATCGATCTGGCAGACGCCGATGCCTCGGTCGTCGCAGATGACTCGCCGGCATACCGGGCCTGGTGCCTGTTGGAGGACCAGTACAAAGTTGGGTGGGTGATCGCCGGGAAGCTCTTGGCCCGTAAGCGGCCGCGGTTGCTGCCGGTCTATGACCGGGTCGTGCGCTGCGCGCTCGGCCACCCGCCGTCGTTCTGGAATGACCTGCGCACCGCCCTGCGGGAGGATGATGCGGACCTGCACCATCGGCTCCTTGGCGTGCGTCAGAGGGCGGGCCTGCCCGAGACGGTCAGCGCGCTACGGGTCGCCGACGTTGCGGTATGGATGGCCCACCCCGCCCCGGGCCACCGCTGCCCGGACCGATAGGGGTGGCTTGTTGGCCGCTAAGCGGAGCGACCGACATGTCGAGCAGAGCGCGAAGCGCTGAACGCTCGCTCTTCCCACCCCGGGTCGCCGACGAGGTCAACTGCTCCATGCGTCTCGATAGTTAGTCGGAGTGCCTAGCCTGCTACGAACCAGAATTGGTCACGGTATTGCCCACATGCGGTCTGCACCACAGGGGCGTTGTCTGCCGTTCCTCGTGCAACCAGGCACTTGTAGCTGTTGGCGTTCGCTATCTGTGTGGTGCCGGGGAGGCTGTCGGCAGTGAGGATCCAGTACTGGTCGATGTAGTTCGCGCACGTGGTCTGAACCGCTTGGGCGCCTTCGGCGATTCCTCTGACCAGGAGGCATTTGTTGCTGTTCAGGTTGCGGATGCGGACCCGGCCCTCGCCGTCGATGGGTTCGATCTGCCACAACTGGTCGCGGTACTGCGAATCGCAGCTGATCTGCACTACAGGTGCGTTGTCGGCGGTCCCTCGGACGAGCAGGCATTTGCCGCTGTTGGCGTTTCTGATCCCGGGCAAGGCCAAGGGGCGCGGGATGTTGCCGGCAGTGCGCTCGGCTTGTGAACGGCCCGGGGTCACTGAGCCGTTCGGATCGGCGGAGGCGGAGCCGGAGGCCACGGCGGCCAAACCGACGGTCAGCGCGAACGCCAACGCCGTCGACGCTGTTCTGCTGTGTAAGAACCGCATAGTTCCTCCAGTGCCTGGCCCGTGTCACCCGCTTCCCGGGCGGCACTCCGCCACTGATGATGCCTGAGTTGGGACAATTCGGTGAGGTATTCAGTCTCAGCCGAAAAGCCCAGGTCACACGGGTGAAGAGGCGGTCCGTTCCCGGATCGGCCGGCCCTCTCCCGCCGACTACCGCCCCGGGCAGCCCGAGCTCCCGGGGGCGGAGCGGCCCCTCAAAGAGGGCAGCTGATGACTAGGTACAGGCCGCGGTCAGGGAGTTCGAAGTCGTCGGGCACGGCTCCCATGCCAGGGACGACGTGCGTTCAAGGAGAGGCAGGGGGGCAGGCGCGGGCCTTTTCTTCCCGTCCAGGGGGGGGAATGCCGGCCGGTTGCAGCAGTGTGGCCAGCCTCCTGTGCTGGCTCACCTCCTGCCCACACGGGGAGGACAGGGGGAGAGAGGCAGGCCAACTCATACAGCCGGGCGCACCGTTGCAGGGCCATCAAAACGGTGATGGGGGCCCTCGGGAGTCGGGTTCGTACACAAATCGCGTGGCGGCCCCGGGGGCGACGAGCGAGGAAACCGCCGGCGGAGGAGGGCGTCAGTTTTTTCGCGGCTGGGGAGCATGGACAGGGCCTGGGAGCGCTGTGCGACGAGGTCGCGACAGCGATCTCCACACCCGTCATCCCAAATCCCCTCGCAGACCACGCACATGGCGTACCGACCGTACCCACCCGCCCACCCCCCGTCTCCCGCGCACGCAGCTCATGACCGACCTGTTACCGACACTCCGTACCTCGACGTCTCGGTGCGACTTTGAGCCCAAGTTGGACCGTGCGCGTGGAGAAGAGCCCCGGTCTGCGGGAGGTGCTTGATCCACAAATCGGGGCTTTTTCGAGGCGAGCGTTCCCCACATGCCCTGTTTCGGGCAACTGTGGCACGCCACCGCTGGCTGCCCGCGCCATCCGCCATCCTGGTCTGGGCTGATGGCATTGGAGCTGCCCGTATCGCATTGCCAAATGCCGAGGATCTTGGCCCTTAGAAATGTCGCTGAGTAAGCGGGCTGAACTGTGTATGCCTGTGCACTCGCGTTAGGTCCGCCACACGCCCTTGGCTCCTGCTCCACGAAGGAGATCGACTACGATGTCGGAGCGGATGAATCGCGTCAAAGTGCCCGCAGCCGTCGTGTCTCCGTTGATGTCCACGTGACCGACGTTGACACCGGCGAGGAACGCCTGGTCGAAGCTGTTGGTCTCCAACGACTCCCAATCCACAGTGGGGTGGGGAATACGGCAGAGCACAGGCGCACCGGACATTCCACTCCAGCTGAAAGAATGACATAGCACCTCGCCGGGCTTGCAGAGTTCCCCGATCGCTGCGGGATAGCGCGGATCGCTTGCGACGACGCCGCCCACCAGAATGGGACGGTCCGCGCTGACACCACCGATGCCGGGATAGCCAGATGCGAGCACGGGGGTTCCAACAGTGATCCTCCCGCTCTCGAAATGCTCCTTACCTGCTAGAGCTGAGGGTTCAAGAGCGTTGAACTTCGCTGATGCCGCCTCTCTTGTCGAATCTAGACGTACAAAGGCAAGGTCGACAGGACCGGACGGGAACATGACGTCAGGCTGCTTGAGCGTTACCTCTTGCGGGGTAGGGAGCTGCTCTGGATCGGTGGGCTGATGGTGCCCACGAATCGTTAAGCCGCCGAGCGCCCAACCACGCGGTTGCCGGAAATTCGGGTCCAGGACGTGTCGGTTCGTCACCAAGTACCTGTCTTGACCAGTCTCGCTCTTCCGGCCCCATGTCTCCGCTTCATCCGTCCCCCAGGCGCTGACGATGAAGCCGCTTGCTCGGTTCTCGGAGGACACCAGATGGCCGCTAGCCTTGCTGTAGAAGACAGGGCGCAGTTGGACTGCTGCATACAAAAACGTCGCATCGATAAGTGGCATGCCTCATCGTGGTATCGCATGGCACGACGAAGATAGAGTCGCGGGGCCTCGAACGACTTCGCCATGCTTCAGAAACGATCCTAAGGAATCGTTCCATCGCGATCGTGACGTCAGACCGCACCTGCCGCGACTAGCCTGCGCCCGAGACGCTGCCCTCGTCCGAGGTCGCGCGGCGCCGACGCTCCCGCTCCTCATCCTGGGCCTGCATCGTGTACTCCCATTCCTCGGTCTTTTGCTGGTACGAGTCCTGGACGCGACTGAAGGCAGGACTCGCCGGAGGCAAGTCTTCTCTGAGACGCCAGGCGTAGGCGCACTCGATCATGTGGGTCACGGCCTCTGTCAGCACCCAGGTGCGACTCTTGCGAAAAAACGCATACTCCATCATGTCTAGGCTCTGCACATAGTTGAGTCCTTCCAGGAGGAGGCCGCGCAAAGCTTGATCACGGACCTCCAGCGCCGCCATACGCGCTGGACGCAGAAGTGGCTGCCACTGCAACTCCCACGCATGGTCTGCCGCAAGCTGTTGCTCGAAGTCCTCCTCATGCCCCTCACTGAACCTGAACTGATCCTTCGGGATCTGATCGGCCTTCTCCAGAAGCATGCCCAATGCCTTCGCCAGAACAGCCACGACAGCGATGCGCTCAGCGTCCTCGCGGGCCTGCTGAGCGTCAGCGAGCTGTCGATCGGCTACGGCCTTCGAGCCGCGAAGCCCGATGCCGCCACCGATGACCACACCAACAAGTCCCGTGACGGGTGAGAGCCAATCCATGTCCCTCAGTCTGCCGCTATCCCACCTGTGGGAGGCGCTCGATGACTCCCGAAAACCTGGCCTGCCGTCTCCAGATCCACCTACACCACTACGCAGACCAGCCCCGGCATAGCCGCAGTGCCCCTGTCCCGCGGCGCGCTGATTCCACGGGCACTGTCTGCTTGGCAGCAGCTCACCAGACCGAACCTTCAACGAGGCAGCCCCAGTGGTCCACTTCGGGATGACCATCCGCACTGACGCGCCGTCATGAACAAGGGCTCTTACCACTTCTAGGACGGCGACGGGTTGTGACACATGCAGGGGCAGTCGGCTCCCGGGCATGTTCCTGCGCGATAGGCGTGATCGACCGACCCTCGCTCCTGCAAGGCGAGGAGGAGTCTGCGCCCAATTTCGCCCAACGGCTATACCGAGCACCTTTGCGCACGCAGGTACGGGCTCGCCGCACTGCGAGGAGGGGGAGTACGCGGCGCCGGCCAACTTCCGTGTACGCAATGCCACCTCGGTGGCTCGATGGCCTCGCGTCAGCATCGTGTCAGACCCTCGGTACGAGTCCCAGACTTATGGGTGATTCTGGGCGGCGTTGAGGGTTTCCTCGACGGTGATGTCGATTGTCCGGTCGCGTTCGGCAGCGCTGAGCTGGGTTGCAGCGCTCTCGTGTTCGTTGATTTGAAGCCGGACGCGGCGGGTGATGGTGTCGGTGGAGGGGTTGGCGGCACCTCGGCCGCGAATGTCGTTGTACATCGTCCAGGCCAGGGTGGCGATGCTGACGATGAGGCCGGCAAGTGCTGTGGGATCTGTGTATTGACCCGGTCCTTGAGGCGTGTCGCGCGTTGCCAAAGTGGCTTCCACGTCCTCGACCAGTGAGGCGTGCACCGGTGAGGTCATGCGCTGGGCCGTGGCCCGGGCACTCTGCTCGATCGCGTCGTCCATGTGAGTGGCCTCCGTTGGTCCAGTCAGTCGGTGGTGAGGGCGTACTCGCGTACGGCGTCGGGCAGGCGGTTGCCGGTGGCGTGATGCCAGGCGTCTTCGAGGATCTGCACACCCAGCTGTGCGGTAAGGCGACGCAGCTGACGGTGGCCCGGTCCCGTGCTCGGGTGCGGGACTTCATCAAAGAGAGAAACACACCTGATCACCCACGTCAGCGCCTGCTCAGGGGCCGACCGTTTCTCCTCCAGCAGCCCCAATTGCGCATAACTTGACGTGGAGTCCACCGACACGTCCCAGTTGGCCGCTGCTCGTCGCCGCCGTCTCGCCCCTGCTGATGTGGTGGTTGGACATGGGCTGGGACGAGGTGATGACCGCCGACTTCGCCGCATACGGCCTCTTTCCGCTCGTGCCGGTGATCCTGTACTTCTGCGTCGACGCGGTACGCACCGTCTGCAAGGAGCAGCGGGAGGTCTCCGAGCGTGCCCTGGACCTGGTGGCGGCTGCCCACTCGGGCGACCCGTCGGATCTTCGCGCTCACGCACGCGACTTCGGCAACTCGCTGCTGCAGGCCAGGAGCGCGTTCAACACGCGTGTTCTTCCGCGGCAGGCCACTTTGCGCTTCGCTCGGGGAGTCCTGGGTGAGGCCGAAGCCGCTCGGCTCAGTGCCGCGTCCCTGGAGGCCGTCCGGGAGTTGGCCCGGATGAAGGCGTAGCCGCGCCAGCCTGTTTCGAGGCATCGGCGAGCCGGCGGCGTCCGAGAGGCCCGGTCTCCCGAGGCGTGCGCACGGCGGCGCCCGTTGCCGTCGGCCAGGCGGATCCCTCGAACGGGGCCGGCGGTGCGGCGTGGGGTGCCTTGGCGGTCAGGTGCCGGCCGCCGGGTTGACGGCGTTGCGGATGGCCATGTCAACGGCACGTTCGCTCGCGAGTTCGTAGTAGTAGCGGGCGCTGCCGGGATGCTCGCGCAGTACGCCGGCGAGGATCCGCGCGGCCTGGCCGTGCAGGCGGCGCAGCCAGTCCCGCGTCGCGATCTGCTGGTCGAACTCGTTGGACGCCTCGTCCCAGGTGCACATGCCGCGGGCGGCCTCCTCCAGGAGGTCCCACTGCTCCTCCTCGGCCGCGTGGCGGGCGACGCCGCGCAGCCAGGCGATGGCCCGCTTGGACTCGTTCCAGTGGGGCCAGCCGGTGCCGTCGCCCCGGACGTGACCGGTCATTGCCTCCACCAGGGTGCGGGCCTGCTCGGGGTGGTCCAGCAGGAGCGGCGCGGCCGTGTCCATGTCGAGGCCGGGCAGGACGTCCAGGTAGAGCTCGTAGTCGTCTCCGTGGTCGGCGGCCAGGGCCAGCAGCCGGCGGGCGGCGTCGGTGTCTCCCTCCTGGGCGGCCGCCAGGACCTGGTGGGCCCGCGCGACGGGCAGGTCGATCTGCGGTGCGGTCTCCTGCTCGACCAGGTCGAGGAAGTTGGCGATCGTCTGCGGGCGCTGGAGCGGATCGCGGTAGGTGCAGCGCCGTACGACGCCGCGCCAGGGCCCGGCCGGCAGCAGTGGGACATTCACCTCCGGGGGGAGGCCGGTGAGCAGCCATCCGATGACCTTGCCCAGGCTGTAGATGTCGCTGGCCGGGGTGGCGTTGTGCGGATCGACGGACAGTTCGGGGGCGCCGAACTCGGCGGTCCCGATCGTGGTGCCGGTGCGCTTGGGGTTGGTCGTCTGCCCGCGGGGACGGCGCACGATGCCCCAGTCGCCGAGAACCCAACGGCCGTCGAGGAGGAGGATGTTGGCGGGTTTGATGTCGCGGTGCAGGTAGTCCAGGCGGTGGGCGTCGGCCAGTGCGGAGGCGACCGCGTCGACCAGGGCCCGCAGCTGCGCGTCGTCGCGCTGCAGCTCGGGCTGGAGGCCTTCGGCGGTGTTCTGGGCCATCGGCATGACGAACCACTCGGCCCGGGGGCTGGAGTCGAGGACCGGCATCACGTGGCGGTTGGCGCCGAGCTTCTGCGCCACCTCGATCTCGCGCAGCATCCTCGCGGTCAGGTTCTCGCGCAGCGAGCGCGGCTTCTTGAACGCGACGACGGTTCCCGTCTCCTTGTGCACGGCCTCGTGGACGATGCCCATGCCGCCCTTGCCGTCGGGCAGGGGGAACTTCTGAAGCGCGTAGTCCTTTTTCACCCCGCGGGCCTGGCGGCGCACCGCGTCGTACGGATCGGCGGCCGGTGGTGGCGCAAGATCGTCGGGCGTGGGTGCGTCGGCGGGGTGGTGGCCGGTGATCTTCATGAGGACGGGGTGGACGGCGTTGACGTCGTTGGTCGGCAGGGACCCCAGCAGGTACGCAGGTCCGCCCGCCGGGCTCTGGAGGAGCCCGAGTACGTCGCCGAGCTGCACCTCGGCGACCGCGTTGCTGGTGCGGCCGGCCGCGTCGAGGGCGTGCACTTCCACACCGACCCCCGAGCCGGAGCGTCCGGCCACCAGGACGGTGTCGCCGCCGCTATGGGCCAGATGTCCCGGGTAGGACACCGGAGTCAGCATCCAGTCCTCGCGCCCCCGGGCGCTGGTGCTGACGGCGATGTCGACGACGGCGCTGTGTCCGCCGGCGGCGAGGAGGAAGCGCCGCTCGCCGAGCCAGGCGGCCGAGCGGACCGCCGCGTCGAAGTCGAGGGAGAACCGCTGCTGGTCGCCCACCTGCTCGGCGAGCCTCGTGAGCGCGAGGGTTGAGCCGGTGCCGGCGCCGAGGGCCGCGCCGGATCCGGACAGGACCCACACGCTCGCGTCGGGGCCGAGCAGCAGGTTGGCGTTGGCCTCGAAACCGCCGCCGGCCGCCTGCAGTACGCCCTCGCGCCACCTCACTACCGCCGGTCCGCACAGCACCCACACCGTGCCGTCGGGCAGCACCGCCGCATCGCCGTGGACGCCGGGAAGCGGCAGCCGCCACCTGGTTCCTCCCCGCTGCATGTCCACTTCGGCCAGACCGGCTTCGGTGGTGATCAGCGCACTGTCGGCGGACGCCCAGGCCATCCCGGTCGGCCGTAGCGGCCAGGACTCGCCCGCCATGACGACACCGACGTCGATGCCCGCCGCCGGCCGGGACGGCACGGTCGCCGTCCCGGCCGGGCGGGCCGCCAGCGCCAGCTCCGGGGCCTGTTCCGGAGGCTGTTCGAGCAGAAGCTCGTGCAGCAGGGTGTACGGCGGCCGCGGCGGTCGGAAGGCCGCGCGGATCAGGGACGCGAGGGAGGCGAGGTCGCACACGGCGGCCTCGAGATGGTCACGGTCCAGGAGAACGCTCTGCGCCGGCAGGGCGCTGCTCACGGCGTCGTCCATGTCCTGGCTCGCGGCCCTCGCGCAGAGCAGGATCCATCGCACACCCGGCCCGAGGTCTCGTTCGCGGGCGCGGACCGCGGCGCGGGCCGACTCGGCCGCGGCGCCGCCGGCCGCGGCCGACACGGTGATCGCGTAGTCGCGTCCGGCGAGTTCGAAGAACACGGCCAGCTCGTCGGGCGACCGGTGGGCGAGCGTCGCCTCGGGGTCGGTGCGCCGGATCAGCGCCGCCACCACCTCGACCAGGAGCCGGTGGCGGTCGTGCTCCAGCAGTTCGTCGCTGTGGACCTGGCCGTACTCGGCCAGCAGCTCCCGTACGTCCTCCATCGCCCCGCCCGTGCATCGTGCCGGCCCCGGGCTCCGTGCCCGCCGCGGACATTGTCCCGCACGGCAGGGTGCGACGTGCGCGATCACCGGGATCATCCAGCCGCCCGGGACGATGCCGCAGACCGCTCCGGTCCCCGCTCGCCCTCAGGATCCCGCTCCCCTGGCGCCGGTGCCGGGCGGTGAGGGCGCGGACAAGCGCGAGCACGTCCTCCCGCAGGCGGGCGAGTTCCTCGTTCTCCTCTACGACAACCCCCACGCCCTGCTGCTCTGCCGCTAGAAACGCGACCTGGCCATGTGCGAGCGCCCCACCGACAGCAACATTCCAGCCCGTCGCCCCCGACGGACCGAACGAAGCAGTGGGCAACTGCTGCCACGTGCAGCCTGACGTGGCCACGAAGTTGCCGACGCCGAACGTCGTCCCCCTTCGGCCGAAACGCATGTTTGACGATCAGCTGTGACTGAGCGCTTCACTCCCCTCCCACCAACTGACCGCGACGAGGGTGCTATTGGCTCGCCGTAGGCCTTTTGGGCAGACTAGCCGGATCGGCTGAGACCATCAGCCGTCGGGATCGGTCCGGGGTCGCGCAGACGGCCTCGCTGGACAAGGGGCGCGGGCATACGGTGGCGGATATCGGGCTGGCTGTAGCGATCGAGGAGCTAAGGCAGGAGCTGTACCTGGCCCAGAGCGCGGGAGCGGGGCAGCAGCTCGCCTTCGAGATCGAGGAGGCGCAGCTTGAGCTCTTGTTGGAGCTGCGCAATGAGGGCCGTGGTGGGGGGAAGCTGACGTTTGGCGTGGCCACTGTGGACGCAAGCGGCTCGGTGGGATCGACGCGCGCTCACAAGCTGACCCTCAAACTGAAAGTCAAGGACCGCGCCACCGGAGATGGGCAGGTCGACGTCGGGGTCGAGGAAGCCGGCTCCTGGGACGAGGACTAATTCGGGCAGGCGGAAGGCTGACCAGGGGATGGGCTGAGGCAACTCCGTGGACGAGCGCAGGTTGGCTGATGTCCGCTGCGATGGCAGGGGCCGCCGTAAGGCTGGATCTGGCTATCTCGTCGCTCCGCAGCTGGTGCTGACCGCCCGCCATGTCCTCGTCGACGAAGCCGGCGAGGTCTGGCCCAGGATCACCGTTCGGGTGGGTCACCCGCAGTCCGGGAGCGTGTACCGCCGGAAAGCCTCCGTCTGCTGGACCGGCTCCGACGGCCTGGATGTAGCCCTGCTGCGCTTGGACGCGCCCGTGCATATCCCGGGAACGGTGCGCTGGGGCCGACCGGTGGGCAGCGACGCCCTCCCGTATGCGGGTCTGGGGTACCCGCTTCAGACTAGGGCCACAGACGGGCACCGCCGGGTCGAGCACCTGCGTGGCATGCTCTCCCCCCTGGCTGGGGGCGAAGGCAGGCATGACCTGCACACCCTTGACCAGGATGCCGCCCCACGTCTGAGGACGGACCAGCGGCAAGCGTGGAGCGGGGTCTCCGGGGCAGCGGTCTTCTGTCAGGGCCACCTCGTGGGCGTCGTTCTGCAGGACGACGAGGAGCACGAGAACCGCCGCCTGCACGCGCTGCCAGTCCGCAAGTTCGCCACAGACTCTGCCTTCGTCGAACTGCTGAATTGTCACGGGGGCGTGGCGCCCGCTCTTGTGGGGGTAGGGGGACAGCCTGCGGTACCGAGCTCCGGATACCTTCTGGAGGTTCGTGAACTCGCCGCAGAGCGCTTCGAGGGCCGTGCGCAGGAGCTGGCCGCGATGGCTGCATTCTGCGCCGAGCCCCTTGAGTCGCCAAAGGGTGAAAGTGCCTACTGGCGGTGGCTGGCCGAGCCGTGGTCGGGCAAGACGGCGCTGATGGCCCAATTCGCGCTGCAGCCACCACCGGGTGTGAGCGTGCTCGCCTTCTTCATCACCCATCGCCACGGCGGAAATTCCGACCGCACTGCCTTCCTCTCCGCCATGGAGCGGCAACTGCGTGAATACCTGCACGACCGCGAGCTTGAGTGCAGGACCCAGGGACAGTTCCTGGTCGGGTTGCGGCGGGCGGCCAAGCATGCCGAGGAGAACGGCCACTGTTTGGTTCTGCTTGTCGACGGACTGGACGAGGACACCGGGGTCGTCAGCGCTGTATCCGGCCACAGTATTGCGGCCTTGCTGCCCCGACAGGTGCCCTCCGAGCTAAGGGTTCTCGTGGCGGGACGGCCCAACCCCCCGGTACCAGGTGACGTCTCGGCGGGCCATCCACTGCGGAGCCACGCGATCGACCACTGGCTGGAAAAGTCGTCAGTGGCCCAGGCTGTCCAAGAGGAGGCGGAGCGAAGCCTCGACGCACTGCTGGCTGGCGGGGGGCTCGGCGAGGAACTGGTTGCATTGACGGCGGCCGCCAGCGGAGGCCTGAGCGCTGCCGACCTCGCCGAACTCACGGGGATGTCAGCACGCAAGGTCGAGCTGGAACTCGGAGGGATTGCCGGCCGGGTGTTCCAACGTCGTGTCGCCCCCACGCCCGGCCTGGACAACGGCCTCTTCTCCTTCGCACACCAGCAGCTTCTCGCCAGCGCCCTTGAGTTGCTGGCCCCGGATGCCCTCAACGCTGCCCGAGACCGCATCCACGCTTTCGTCGCCCGCCATCGCCAGGATGGCTGGCCACTTCGCACGCCGGATTACGCGCTGCGCGGCTACTCTCAGATGCTGCGCGTACAAGGTGATACGGCTCGGCTGGTCGAGCTGGCTACCGATCCTCGGCGGCACGAGCGCCTGTGGCAGCGTAGCGGAGGACACCAGGCGGCACTGGAGGAGATTTCCTCAGCCTTCGACCTCCTGCTCGCGTCGGATGAGCAGACCACGGCGGTCGGGGCGGATGGCCCCGATCTGGCCGCCGCGCTACGCCTGGCAATGTGCCGGAACACCCTCCACGACAAGATCACAGAGGTGCCGTCGGGACTGCTGGATGTGTGGGCCAGGCTCGGGGCAACGGAGAAGGCTGTAGCGCTGGCGCAGAGCCACCCTGATCCAAAGACCAGAGCTAGGCAGCTGGCCGAACTCGCGGAGACCCTGATGTCCCACGGTCACGCAGGTGCGGCGCACCCCGTGCTGGTCGAAGCCGAAAAGGCAGCTAGGGAGGTTCCGGGCGACGATCTCCACTCCCACATGGCGCGCTTGTTCGCCCGCATTGGCGATGACGACCGTGCAATCGCTCTCGCGCAAGGCATCACCGATCCTGAGGCGCGGTCGTGGGCACTGTGCGGCGTCGCCCAGGCCTGGGCCATGATTGAGCGCTACCGGGAAGCGACCGACCTCGCTGGCATCATCCCCGACCGGGAGTCGCAAGATCATGCCCTGACCGGAGTTACGGAGGCACTCGCTTCCGCAGGCAGGCACCGGGAAGCGGCGGCCACTGCACAGCTCATAGGCATCCCCACGACACGTGCAGATGCGCTGGCCAACGTGGCGGGGAGCCTGACCAAGGCAGGTTGTCAACCGGACGCCCTGAACCTGCTGGCCAGCGTTACCGGCCCCGAGGAGCAGGTGCCGATACTGGCGGCCATGCTCCTGAGCTCGGTCGAGGCGGGCTGGTGTCAGCAGGCAGTCAACCTCGCAGGCCGACTCGCCGACGTGGCAGACACGACCTGTGACTTGAAGTGGGCGGATACCGCACTGCTCGAGGCTTCCCTCGGACTGGCACGCGCGAGCGACTACGCGCTCGCCGCTGAGATGGCCCGCCGCATTTCCGATCTCTTCCTCAGGGCCTCGGCCCTGGCCGATCTCGCTGATCATCTGGCTCACATGGGCGAGGGCCGAGCCTGTCTGGCCCACTCGGGCGAAAATCAATTCGCAACCCAGATCGCCACTGAGGCAGCAGAGGCCGCCCGTGATGTAGGCCCTCTCGGGCAGCGGGTGCGGATGCTCGCCGAGACCGCCCGTACTGCCGCCTGTACAGGCCAGGACGATCTGGCCGCCACCCTGGCCAAGGAGGCGGCTCTCGCGGTACAGGAGAGTACCGGTCGCCTCGAGGCAACCGACGTTTCCTCAGCAGTCGAGCACCTGGTCGAAGCTGGCCAGTACAAGCAGGCCCGTGCCATGGCCAGTGCTGAGCTGGCTGTCGAGAATCCGACTCTGCTGAAAACGCACCTCGTGCACGCCTTGGCCGCGGCAAGGCAAGAACACCTAGCAGTCGATCTGACGTTGACGATGGCCGCTCCCGAGGAGCGGGACGGCGCATTCGTGGGCATCATCGACATTTTGGCCATTGCCGGGCAGTTCGAGCTGGCGCTGGAGCTGGCCAGCAAGATCACGGACCCAGTGCGGCAGGCCAAGGCTCAGGGCTCCATCGCCAAGTTCGTGGCGGAAGCAGGTGAACACCGGCGGGCCGCCGACCTGGCCCTCACCATCACCGACCAAGAGGAGCAGGCCAATGCCCTCACCCACATCGCCGCCGCCTGGGCAGCCAGCGGAGCGTTTGAACCGGCTCTGGAGTTGGTCAGTAGCATCACGGACCCGGCAAGACAGGCCTGGGCACAGGCCTCCATCGCGGAGTCCATGGCAGAGGCAGGTGAACATCAACAGGCTGCCGACCTGGCCCTCACCATCACCGACCAAAAGGAACGGGCCGATGCCCTAGCCACCATCGCGGACGTCACAGTCCAGTCTGGTAAGCCGCAGCTCGGCGCCGACCTTGCCCAAGCCGCCGCAGCGGCCTCGCTGGGCATCACGAACACGGACCGACGCAGCGGCGAGCTAATGGCCCTGGCCGGCGCCTTGGCCGAAGCCGGAATGAGCGGATTGGCAGTCAGGATCGCCCAGATCGTTCCAGGCTCCTTCAACGAGCTGGGGGCGGAGCAGGTGGTGCAAGCGCTCGCCCGGGACCGGCACGAGACGCAGGCCCTTCACCTCGTACGCGATTCTGGCGCAGGCGAGCGGGAAATCGTCGAGGCAATGATCATCATCGCGGATATCATGGCCGAGGAGGGCAGACTTCCCGAAGCGAGCGAGGTGGCCCTGCAGGCCGTCGACCGGGCGCGTGCCTTCACCGACGCACGAGAGCGGGACCGTTCGCTGATCGAAATCGCGGAAGTTCTCACCTACGCACAGAAGGACCAGCAGGCAATCGAGCTCGCGCTGTCCATCGCCGACCCCGGCGAGCAGGAGGCTGCACTGGCCAAGGTGGCCGTATCCCTGACGCGGTCAGACCAGTACCAGAAGGCGGTCGACCTGGCGCACACTATCTCCTTTCCTGACCTCAGGGCGTGGATCTTCGCCTACCTCGCCCGTACCGTGGCTGAGCGGGGCCAGCTTCCCGAAGCGGCCGAGTTCAGCGCGCAAGCCCTCGAGGTGGTCGGCGCCGTCACCAGCGCCGATGAACGGGACAACGTTCTTGGGCAAGTGGCGATGGCGTGGTCTCACATTGGACGCCATCAGGAAGCCGCGGACCTCACTAGGAAGATCACCGATGTCGGCCACCGCCTGTGGGTAACGGCCGAGATCGCCGACATCCTCGCGCTGCAGGGCCAGCATGGCGAGGCCATCGGCCTGGCAGAACAGATCACTGATCTGGTGTCTACGGTTGTCGAGCCATACGACCGTGAACGTGTGCTTACCGCTCTGGCTCAAGTCTGGGTCCGTGCCGACCGCTGCCAGGAGGCCAAAAACATCACCACCACTATGTCTGACACGCACTCCCAGAAGTGGTTGGGACAGCGACAGGTCATTGGCTTTCTAACCGCTGCGGCCAAATACGAGGAGGCCGTCGACTTCGCCGCCTCCTTCAACGAGGAGCACCAGGCCGAGGCCCTGAGCGACATCGCACGCGCCCTAGCCCAGGCAGGACGGCACGAGCAAGCAGTCACTCTTGCCCGCACCATCACCAAACCGGAAGAGCGCGCCGGGGCCCTGGCCTCCATAGCCACCCGCGACGGGCTGTCGGAAAGCAAGCGTCGGCTGTTGCTCACCGAAGCCCTGACCGCCCCTACTTGGTTTCGTCCGGTACCCAGGTTCGGCGTAACGCCACTACTCAAGGCCGTCGGGCGCGTCGCGCCGCGTGCCCTTTCCGAGGCCGCGCAGCGAGTCCTCGGAGAACTCGTGTAGAAAATGCGACAGCGGCCCCCTGGAGCCGCCGTAAGGTCACCTGCCACTCAGCTCCGGCATACCGACTCAACACGCTGACTTGCCAAGGAAGATGAACGCGGCCGGGTAGAGCCGGTCTTCGGACGGGTCGTCGATGCCGGCAATGTGCAGACCGCGATAAGTGACGAATCCGCTGTCCGCCGCATCGTGCGTGCTGGGGATCCAGATCTGTTCGGCGGGGTGCATGGTGCCGTCGTCACCCTCGTGGGTCTCGATCTCGTACAGGGAAGTGGTGATCATGCGGCAGTCGCTCCTTGAAGCGTGCTTGGGGCTGTGCGGGACACGGTGATGCCGATCTCGAAATTTCCTCAGTGTCGCTCTTCGTCCCAGTTGGTTCACGAAGTGAATCAACTGGGGAATGTGGGGAGCGGAAAGCACAAGGACTCACCGATCGCCTGTCGGTGAGTCCTTGAGTGCGGGTGCGTCAGTGGGACGAGACGAACCCTGCTGACTGGTCGAGGTGGAAGGGTGAGCCGGGGCTTTCGGCCGTCCAGCCCTGGGTGAGAGCGGTGCGGATGGCGGCAGCCACCTGGGATGGCAGGACTGGGCTGCTTGGGGTTCCTAACCAGTTGCTCGGATGCGGCTGGTTGGTGGTGATCACCAGTGTGGTGCCTGGGTTGTCCGCATGCTCGACCGCGTAGGTGAGAGGCCAGTGGACGAGTCCCTGGTCGTAGGTCGGCCGTCCGCGCAGGCGCCATCGGTAGGTTGCGATCTCTCGGGTTTGGGGCAGTGGTGGTGAGAGACAGTTGGTTGTGGGGTTGTTGTTGCTGTTCAGAGGCTTCTTCGTGGACTGGTGGTGACTGTCTTTGTGAGTGAGAGGTTGGGGGTGGGGTGCTGTCTGGGGTGCGTTATCTGATGGGGGGTGATGCTGTCTCAGGTTCGAGGGTTCTCATGCGGTGGCAGTGGTGGCCGGGGGTGTGATGGGGGGATGGGCGAGCGGGTTCTGGGCACGGGGCGGGTGGGGTTGCCGAGGGGGTTGGTGGTGCGGCGTCTGCTGGAGCGGCAGCGGGCGGGGGAGTTGTCGACTCGGCATGTGGTTGCGGTTGCTGAGACGGTGGGTGTGTCCGAGCGGACGGTGTGGCGCTGGCTGGAGCAGGCGAAGGCGACCGGGCGGGTGGAGCCGGGGGGCCGGCAGGGGTACGCGGTGTCGGACGAGGTGTGGGAGGTGCTGGGCGAGGCGGGGGGAAACGTCTCGGAGTTGCGGCGCCGGCTGCTGGCCGGTGCGGGCGGGGACGGTTCGGTGCCGTCGATGTCGACGCTGAGCCGGGTGGTTGTTGGACGACTCTCTGCATGAACACGTGGGTGGGGGTTCGCGACGTTCGTGATGGACATGAGTGTTGATCTTGGTGGGCAGGGTGATCTCTGTTCGTGCACGACGACAGCGTGTGCACGGGGCGGAGGTGGGTGTGCTCGTCGTGGACACCGATGTCGTACGGGTGGAACAGCAGCTACTTCGGGGGGACTTGGAGTGTCCGGGGTGCGGGGCGGTGCTGGCGCCGTGGGGGCACGGGCGGCCTCGGGAGGTACGGGGTGATCTCGGGGCGAGGCTGTTTCTGCGGCCCCGCCGCAGCAGGTGTTCGGGGTGCCGGGTGACGCATGTCCTGCTCGCGCAGGCGGTGTTGCCGAGGCGGCTCGACGCGGCCTCGGTGATCCAGGCGGGGCTGGAGATAGCGGCCCGCGGGATGGGGCACCGCCCGATCGCGGGGGTGCTGGGGCTTGCGGAGGGGACGGTTCGCGGCTGGATTCGCCGGTTCGCCTTGCGGGCGGAGGACGTACGGCGGCATTTCACCGTGGTGCTGGTCGCGCTCGCCGACGAGCCGGTGGTCCCGGAGGCGTCCCGCTCGCCGCTGGCGGACGCGGTGAGCGCGGTGGTGGCCGCGCATCGGGCGGCCGGGATGAAGTGGGCGGGCGTGAACACCGTGTCGCGGTGGGAGTTCGCTGGCCGGGCGATAGGGGGGGGCCTTCTGGCCTGCGCTTGTGCACCGGGTTGAGCAACACGGGCCGCCCCTGGGCCCGGGAAAGGAGGACCGCGAATCTTGATCGTGTCGGCCGCACCGGTGCGGGCCGTTGATCGAGAGGCGAGGTGGAGTGCCGCATGTCATCGAGTGAGGACGAGGACCGCCGGCGGGCGGACAAGGCCCGGCAGGTGGGCCTATTCCGCTACGGCCTGATTCAGGACCTGATCGATTCGAAACTGACGACCCGCGAGCGCGGACGCCTGGCACGGGAGGTCGCGACGCGCGAGCACACCGACCCGTTCGGCCGGCAGGTGAAGGTCTCGCGGGGCACGATCGACCGCTGGACACGGGCCTACCGCCAGGGCGGTTTTGCCGCTCTGGCGCCCGAGCCGCGGCAGGTCGCCCCGCGCACGCCGGTGGAGGTGCTGGAGCTGGCCGCCGCGCTGAAGAGGGAGAACCCGGCGCGGACGGCCGCGCAGATCCAGCGGATCCTGCGCACGACGCAGGGCTGGTCACCGAGCGACCGCACCTTGCAGCGGCACTTCGTGAACGCCGGGCTCACCGGCGCCGGGGAGAACGGCCAGCGCAGTGTGTTCGGGCGGTTCGAGGCGGTCCGCGGCAACGAGCTGTGGACCGGGGACGCGCTGCACGGGCCGAAGATCGGCGGCCGGAAGACGTACCTGTTCGCGTTCATCGACGATCATTCGCGGGCGATCGTGGGGCACCGTTTCGGGTTCGCGGAGGACACCGTCCGCCTGGCTGTGGCCCTGCGGCCGGCGCTCGCCTCGCGCGGGGTTCCCGAGTCGGTCTATGTCGACAACGGGTCCGCGTTTGTGGACGCCTGGTTGCTGCGGGCCTGCGCGAGTCTGGCGATCAAGCTGACGCATTCGCGGCCCGGACGCCCGCAGGGCCGGGGCAAGATCGAGAGGTTCTTCCGCACGGTCCGTGACCAGTTCCTCGTCGAGCTCGACGAGGAGGGCGCCGGCCGGATCGAGTCGCTGGGTGAGCTGAACAGGCTGTTCACCGCCTGGGTGGAGACGGTATATCACCGCACGGTGCACTCCGAGACGGGGCAGCCGCCGATCGAGCGGTGGCTGGCGGCGATTCCCCAGCCGCTGCCGCTGCCTTCCCCGGCCGACCTGCGTGAAGCGTTCTTGTGGTCGGAGAAGCGCACGGTGACCAAGACCAGGACGGTCAGCCTGCACGGCAACACCTACGAGGTCGACCCGATGCTGGTCGGTATGCGCGTCGAGCTGGTCTTCGATCCGTTCGACCTCTCCGAGATCGAAGTACGCGCGCACAACCGGGTGCTGGGCAAGGCCCTGCCGCACCACGTCGGCCGCCACACCCACCCCAAGGCGAAGCCCGAGACCCCGGCCGAGCCCGCCCCGCGGACCGGCATCGACTACCTGAAGATTCTGGAGGTCAGCACGTGTCGGCGTACAAGTGAACGTGCACCACTTCGTACGGAGGAATGTGCACCGTTTTCGGTGTGGTGATGGGGTGGGAGCCGTGAGTCTGCTGCTGTCGGTTCGAGGTGGCAGGGAGGCGTCTGACGGTGGTGTTGGATCCACTTCGGTGGTTGGAGTTGAGGCGGTTTCGTCCGCTGTATGAGACCGGAGCGATCAGCCTGCGGGAGATCGCCAAGGAGACCGGTCTGAACCGTTGGACGGTCGGCAAGTAGTTGAAGAACCCCGCTTCGGCCGCACCGCCGGAACGGGGAGTGGCCGCTCAGCGGCAGAGGCGGGTGGTGGACGAGGTCGCGCCGTTGATCGACGCGATGCTCAGGTCCGAGGTCTTGCTCAAGGCGTCGGTGATCCATGAGCGCCTGGTCCAGGATTACGCGGTCGCCATCAACTATCAGCGGGTGAAGCTCTATCTGCAGGAAACCCGGCCACGGATCGCGGAGGAACTGGGCAGCGCTCCCGGCGAGCTGGCGGGTCTGCACCGGCGGTTCGAAGTCGTTCCAGGTGCTCAGGCCCAGTGTGACTGGGGTGACGAGGGGAAGATCCTCGCTCATGTCGGTGTCCCGAAGGTCTACTCGTTCCACATGACGCTGTCGTACTCGCGCGATCCGTTCTGCTGTTTCACCACCGGCCAGGATCTGGCGACTTTCTTCGAGTGCCACCGCCGCGCGTTCGCGCACTTCGGCGGGGTGCCGATGAGCGTCGTCTATGACCGGACCAAGACGGTCGTGCGCCGGCACGTCGCTCCGGGCGAGGCCGTTCCGTTGCACCCGGAGGCGGTCGCCTTCGCCGGGCACTACGACTTCGACATCGACGTGCTGGCCGCCTATCGTCCGCAGGGCAAGGGGCGTGTCGAGCGCCAGGTCGGCATCGTCCGGGACCATGTGCTCGCCGGACGGGCGTTCTCCTCCGTCGAGGAGCTGAACGCCGCCTTCACCGCGTGGGTGCCACTGCGCAGGGCGAAGGTCCATGGCACACACGGCGAGGTCATCGGGCACCGGGCCGCACGCGATCACGCGGCTCTCCGTCCGCTGCCCACGACTGCGTATGTGGTCTCCCAGCGGCATCTGCGGCATGTCGGCAAGGACTGCCTGGTCGCCTTCGACGCGAACCTCTACTCGGTTCCCGCCCGCAAGGTCCGCCCTCGCCAGCTGGTCGAGGTCCGCGCGACGAAGTCGCAGATCACACTCCATGCCACCGTCGCCGACGCGAGCGGCCAGACGTTGTTGGCCGCCCATCCGCGGGCGGTCGGCCGGGGCGCCCGCATCGTTGACGAGAAGCACTGGGACGGTCTGCCCACCGGCGCCGGCCGCCGCGTCACCACCGGCGACGATCTTCCCGCGATCCGCCGCAGCGAGCCTCTCGGGGCGGCGAACGGACCGCTGCAGGCTCTGCTGAACCGGGCCGCCGCCGCGAGCGTCGAGGTCGGCCGCAGGCCGCTGTCGGTCTATGACGAGCTGACCGGCACCCGCCCCTTCACGACCAACGCACCGAAGAGGGAAGCCCGTTGAGCGAGCTGACCAGCACCCGCATCCGCACCACCGCCGTCAAACTCGGCCTGCCGCATCTGGCCGAGGCTCTGAACCAGTACGTCCAGCGGGCCGACGAGGCCAAGATGGGCTACCTCGACCTGCTCGACCTGGTGCTCTCCGAGGAACTCGCGGTCCGCGAGGACCGGCGCTTCCGCAACGGGCTGCGACTGTCGAAGCTGCCGCATCACAAGGCGCTGGAGGACTACGACTTCTCCTTCCAGCCCGAGCTCGACCCACGCAAGGTCAAGGATCTGGCCACCCTCTCCTTCGTCGAGGACAAGGCCAACGTCGCTCTGCTCGGGCCGCCCGGAGTCGGCAAGATGCATCTCGCCGTCGCCCTGGCCGTCGCGGCCTGCCGGTCCGGCTACTCGATCTACTTCACCAGCCTCGACGACATGGTCCGCCACCTCAAAGCCGCCGAGGACCAGGGCCGACTGATGAGCAAGCTGACCAGCTACCTCCGTCCCGGCGTCCTCGTGGTCGACGAGGTGGGCTACCAGCCGCTGGAGCGGGCGGAGGCCAACCTGGTCTTCCAGGTCATCTCCAGGCGCTACGAGGAAGGCTCCATCATTCTGACCTCGAACAAGATCTTCAGCGAGTGGGGCCAGGTGTTCGGCGACGAGGTGCTGGCCACCGCGATCCTCGACCGTCTCCTGCACCACTGTGAAGTCGTCTCGATCAACGGCAACAGCTACCGGCTCAAGAACCGTCTCCAGGCGATCGAGCGGGACACCGACGTGGCCTAGGCAGTGGTGCACACAACTTCGTACGCGGTGGTGCACTCAAGCGAGTACGCGGACAGTTCATCTCGTTGACGACCGGACGTTGCGACTGCTCCTGCCGCTTCCGCGTCCACGGAATGGCTTCGATAAAGGGGTGCGCGGCATCCAGGAGCTCGGCCTGCCTCTCGGGCTCCCAGCCATTGCGCTCCCAGCGGTCCTCGTCACCATCCGGGACGGGAACGACAAGGCGGTCGTAGAGGACGAGATCCGCTACCAACGCGTTGGCCACGAGGTGATCGGCCACCGAGTAACAGCCCCACAGACGAGGTGGCACCACTTACCTCCACTCTCCAAGCCGGCTACCGAATACAGCCGGAAGCTGACGCTATCGCCCCCAATCTGCCGCACGTCGAAGGCGAAGCCGGCTCCGCGCCTGGGCGGATTGAAGGGTTGGGCACGACTGCCCCCCGGTACCTGACGAGCTTCGGTGCCTGGCCTGCCCTCCCCCGGGGAGGCGGGGAGGCGGGGAGGGACGGCCGGGGGTGACGGCAGCGCACTGGTTGCCGCGCCCCCGAACCTAGACCTGAAAGTCAGGGCGGGCGGCTACTTTCGACGACGCACCCCCGCGCGGGAGATCCCGAACGGGGGTGTGGAGTCGGCGGAGCGTCGGCTTCGAGGTGATGGGCCCCCGACATCATCCAGGATGGCAGCTGACCGTCCGTTGTCCTCGGAGCGGTCACGGACGCTGACCAAGGGTTCGCCGAGTCAGCAGGGTTTCACCCACCAGACGGGGGTCCAGTCGAGATATCCGTGCTGTCCTGAGTCAGCGAAACCGGAAGAACCACCGTCAGCTCCGTACCACCATGCCCGGGTTCCAGGAGTCTGGTTGTTGAAGAACTCTCCCGGTCCGGAGAGACCGATGGGCACCATGACGCCGCACTTGGAGACGTCGAAGCTGTGGCCGTAACCATCCACTCCGCAGAAGTGCCCATAAGCGCACGGGATGGTCGAGGGTTTCGCTTCGGATATTTGCGCCGTTCCGAGTGTCACCCCCGCGGTCATGAGGATCGTGGCGAGTACGAGGTTGATTTTTCTGCTGAGCTTCACGGCGACCTTTCGTCTTGATCTTGTCGGCGGAGTTGTTGACTGGGCAATCGCAGCCCGGGTTTCGATGAGCATCGATGAACCGTTACCGAGCCCGCGATCACCGCGCGACGTCCATCCGACGTCCTGTTCGCCCGGTTGGCTGCCGGCCCTGGACAGGTCTAGCAGCTGCGTGTTGTTTGCCTTCTGAAGCTGGCACTGAACAAACAGACACTGAACAATGACCCTGGACGTGAGAGGAATGCCCCCGTGGATCTCCACAGGACGAGGGCTGATCAAGGCAGAGGTTTCACCCAGGGAGCCAGACGTTCGCCGACCGCGAGACTCTCGCGCCAGTAGCGGAAGACGGTTCCCCGGACGATGTCGAGTTGCCCTGCCGCGACCAGGCCGGAAGCAGGACTCGTCCCGCCCGCATCGGCCTCGAAGGCAACGAGTACGCGAGGTGTCTCGCCGATCTGACGGCCAATGAGTCGCACCTCGTCAGGTGTCGGCGCACGAAACACTGGGTCCTGGAAGGCGGCCGGGCACGTGACAAAGACCGGGTCGCTGAACACCAGCTCCAGGCCGTGGGCGTAGGAGATGTCGTGCCCGGCTCCCAGACGCAACTGCCCGGGGGTCCAGGCGACAATGTCCCAGTCCCACCAAGACCCCTCAGGAAGCTCGATCATGTTTCGCTGACATCTCCTCAGCCGTTGGGGCGCCTCAGCAGCCCTGCGTGTGCGTCGAGCGCGTGCCCACGCCCTTCTGGGGAAGGGCGACCCCGACCGCTGAGAGTGTCACGTTCGACGCCCTGTGGCGCCCGGTATAACCTCGTCGGACCTCCCCAGAGGAGTGTGTACCTGAGGCAAGGGGCATCCGTTCAAAGCGACGGAGTCTAAGCACCTGCACTGGCACGTCACATGCCGGGGCGAGAGCTAAGCGGAGATTCGCGGCATGAACGGCGATGACGCCCCGGCCGCGATACGCCTGACGTCCTCCGTGACCGTCACGCCCAACGACCTCCCGAACGCCCGCCGCCTGACCCAGGCCCTCCGCGCCGAACAGCTCGGCCTGTACGGCTTCGCCGACGACCCGGACACCACCCCCGAGGCGGACTTCGACCCGCCCGGGCTGTTCCTCATCGCCCACTTCGGCGAAGACGCGGTCGGGTGCGGAGGCGTACGCTTCCTCGACGAGCACACCGCAGAGATCAAACACATGTACGTCTCCAGTGACGCCCGCAGCCATGGAATCGGCGGGTACCTCCTCGAACAACTCGAACGGCACGCCGTCGGCCGCGGGGCAACGCGGATCGTGCTGGAGACCGGGCGGCGCAACACCGCCGCCCTGGCCCTCTACCACCGCACCGGTTACCTGCCCCGCCCCTCTTACGTCGCCGGACGCGACCCCCGAGTCAACCGGGCCATGGCCAAGCCTCTGGGCAGCACCTCACCATGACTGCTGGAGGACCGCCCCGTATGACGCCGGCCTCCTGCCGAGGAGGCTGAAGTACTCCGTCGCGATGATCGGCTCCCGCTTCGCTGCGGGAAGCCGGGAGAGGATTCCGGGAAGAGACCGCTCCCGCGCGGCTTCGCTGCGGTGCGCCAAGATCGCGGCCAGCTTCCGGCCCATGCAGTCGCTCACGTCGACCGTCTCGGTGACGTGCTCGTCAGGCACGCTGAGCACCTTCTTGCCGACCCGCACCAACAGCACACCCAGTTCGCCCACCCCCGAATCCGGGTGCGTCGCGGCGTACAACGCATCGGGCTGCCACGGAGCCCCGGCCCGCGGGTAAAGGTGTTCCAGGCCCGCGGCGTGGAACGCCAGCACGGCCGCCTGGTGGGTGCGGAGGTGGTCCGGGTGGCCTGTGAGCTGGCCGTAGCCGTCGTGGGTGACGACGACCTGAGGCCGTACGGCGCGGATGTGTTCGACAATCAGTCCCACCACCTCCTCCAGCGGGGCGTCGCAGAGCCGGGGCCGGCCGGGCGCGGAGTCGGGAATGTGGGCATCGGCGAATCCCAGCATCCGCGGTTTCCCAGCCCCCAGGATGTCCAGGGCGTCCGCGAGTTCATCGGCACGGTTTCTGTCGGGCGACCAGGTGGCAGTGACCACGGCGGTCGCGGCGCCCGCGGCGGCATGCTGCGCGAGGACACCGCCAGCCAAGAGGGACTCGTCGTCCGGATGGCCGAAGACGCCCAGCAGGGACGGCCGGGACGCAGTAGAGGACAGAGGCACGGGTAAGGCCCTTTCTGTTGAGCGCCGTAGCGGAAGGTGGTCCGCGGCCGGGTTACCGGCTGGAGGCGGTGTACGGCTGGAAGTTGGCGGGCGGGTGATCGATTGGGAGGCTGGGTTTCCAGGCGGTCAGGCACTGGGCGCTAGGGACGAACAGTGGTTGGGGCAGCGCGTGCAGGGGCCAGAACCTCCATGACCCGATGGTTTCCTCCCGCTGATGCGGCGTGCCGGACCAGGTGGTCACGAGGACGGGTACCGTCACGCGGACGACGTCGCCCACCTGGTCGAGGAGCGTTCCCAGTACCCGCACGTCGCCGGGGTCCGCCAGCAGGCCGGCTTCCTCATTGAGCTCGCGGACGGCGGCCTCGGCGAAGGACTCGCCCGGCTCCACGGTCCCGCCGGCCAGTTCCCAGACACCACGCCGGTGACGGCCGAGAAGGACACCGTCGGCACCCTGGACGATCACCCCGACCCCCAGCGCCGCGTTAGGTGGCGGCAGCGAACTGCTGCGAGGCCGGCTCGGCACCCGCTCAGGACGGCACGCCTCGTACAGCCGGTAGGAGACGGCGTTGTCCGACTGAGGGAATTCAATGACCGTGACGGACTGCAGGACGAAGCCGTGCTCGCCGAGCAGGGTTGCCCACCGCTCCGGCGCAAGCACCCACATGTGCACGGTGTGGTCCTCGTTGGTACCGGGAAGTCGCAGAACCTCGGGCCGTGCGGCCATTTCGTCGGAGGGTCCGTGGCCGTCGGAGTTGGTGTGCAGTGCGGAGAAGATGAGTCGGCCGCCGGGCCGGATGCCGTTGGCCAGAGCGGGCAGCAGCCGCCGCGGGTCGTTGAACGGGAGCGCGCTGACGGAGTAGACCAGGTCATACGGCTCGGCGGAGCGCAGATGGTCCGCCGCGTCGGCGCACTCCAGGCGCAGACCGCGGGTGGCCGGGTAGCGGGCGGCGGCGCGCGCGTGTTGCGCGGGGGAAGAGTCCACGGCGGTGACCCGAGCGCCCAGGGCGGCCATGTACGCGGCGTGCCTGCCGAGCCCGCTGCCAAGGTCGAGCACGCGCATCCCCGACACGTCGCCGAATACCTTGATGCCGGGGCCTGCATCGGGGATGTCCCAGGTCCACCTGTCCAGCTCGGGCAGCTCGATGGCTCGGGCGAGTTGGTGGGCGCCGTACGTGGTCCATGCGGCTGTGTTCTGTGCGTTGACATCCGGCATGCAGTGTCCTTTCGTAGCGAGAGTGGTTGGTCAGGGGTGGAGCAGCGCATGACGTCGAGGTCGGCGGTGCAGACAGTGGACTGACCGGCCGTGAGGAGCCTGGCGTCCGCGGAGATGATGGTGCGCTCCGGGCAAGGTGGACGTGGCCGCAGTGGTGCTGTTCCAGCACCGCCAGGCTGGGAGCCGGGACTGTGCTGTTGTCGTGGGCAGTGGTGATCATGATGAGCATGGCGAATGTGGGGGCCGAGGGCCGGCGGGGCCACATCGGTTGGTGGCCCCGCCGGCGGTCGGTTGGCTGATCAGCGGTCCTGGGCGAGGGCGTGCAGCTCACCCAGGAGGCTTCCCTCGGTGGCGACGAGGGCGTTGAAGGTGCCTTCTTCGCGGATGCGTCCGTGATCAAGGACGATGACACGGTCGGCCATCCGCACATTGTCCAGGCGGTGGGTGACGACTACCGTGATCCGGCCGGGAGCCAGCTCGCGGAGCTTGCGGAAGATCAAGTGCTCACCGCGGGCGTCCATTTCGCTGGTGGGCTCGTCCAGGACGAGGACGGCCGGCTGCCGGTACATCGCTCGTGCGCAGGCCACGCGCTGCCACTGTCCGCCGGAGAGTTCGTGTCCGCCCCACACAGATCGGGCCAGCAGAGTGTCGAGATGGTCTGGGAGCCCTTGCAGTACTTCGCGCATGCCGACGTCGTCTGCGGCGTCCCAGATGCGTTGGTCGGTGTGCTCGTGGGGTTGGCCGAGGGTGATGTTCTCCCGGGCGCGCAGCGGCCAGTGGCCGTTTTTCTGTGGAACGAGTCCGACGTGTCTCCATACCGTTTCCGCGTCGGCGGTGGCGAGGTCGGTGTCGTCCCAGTGGACGGTTCCGCCGGTGGGTACGGTCAGGCCGGTGAGCATGCGGATCAGGGTCGACTTGCCGGCGCCGTTCTCGCCGACCAGGGCGACTACCTCGCCGCGGTTGAGGGTGAGGTTGATTGGGTGCAGGGCGGGGGCGTCCTTGTTGGGGTAGGTGAACTCGGCTTCGCGCAGGTGGATTTGCTGTGGCGCGTTGACTTGGGTGATGCCGCGGGCGGTGGTCGTGGCGCGGACTTCGTCGATGAAGGTGTAGTAGTCGCTGAGGTAGAGGCCGTGGTGGAACATGACCGCGCCGTAGCGCACGATCGAGTTCAGGGCGCGGCCGGCTGTCTGTGAGGCGACGATGGCGGTGCCGGCGATCGCGGTGGACATAGCACCGGAGAGGGCGAGTGCGGCCAGCGCTGCCCACATGCCGAGCGTGAACAGGCCTGCGAGGGAGGCCGCGAGGAGCGTCACGAACAGGTACGGGCGGGCTCCCTCGAGCTCACGTCCTTCGACCCGGTCGCACATCGCCCGGTACCAGGAGTACAGGTAGGGGCGCATGGTGTTGGCGCGAAGCTCGTCGGCGAGCTCGGGCGTGGTGAGCCACCATCGCATCATGCCGCGCACCGTTCGAGCGGAGACGGTGCGGTCATGGACCCGGTAGTCGATGCGCGCGGCGATCACTCCGCCCAGGCCCCGGGGGAGGACCGACAGGAGCAGCACGCCCAGGAGCAGGGGGTGGAGCGAGGTGAGGACGGTAGCGGCGGACGCCAGCTGGAGGAATCCGTTGGTAAGGGTCTTGGCGTCATCAGCCAGGTCGACCGCGCGCAGGGCTCCGATCTCCGCTGCCTGGCTGCGGTCGGTGAAGCCCTCGGTGTCGTATGCGGTCAGTTCGGCCTTCATATGGAGATCGACCAGGGTGAGGTCGGCGGCGGAGGCGATCTTGGGATTCAGGCGACGGGTGGCCCAGTCTGCGAGGATCCACAGGCCGGAGCCCAGCGACATCGCGATGACCGCGACGCTCAGCGCCGGCCAGGCCTGCCCGAGCCCCGTACGGGCGTCGGAGGTGGCGAGGTGAGGTAGGGCCTTGGAAACCGCGGTGAGCATGACGGCCGTGCCGAGCCCGGACAGTACCTGGCACAGAAGGATCGTGATCGTCATGCGCCGGTCGACGGACCAGGCCAGCTTGGCCGACTGGGCGAGCGCCGTCGGGATCCGACGGGCCATGTCCCACAAGCTGGCGTCGTCCATGGCCCGACGATGCGTGCGCCCGTTGTAGTCGAGTTCGGGCGGGGCAGTGGGTTGAGGGTCCGCCGAGCGCGCAGCAGGGACTGCGGCCGCGCCTTCCGAGCCGGACAGGGACGGCGAAGTGGTGGGCGCCCGCCGTTGGGCGGTGAGGCGGCGGGGGCGCTTCACGCGAACACCCCCGCCATGAGCCGGTCCAGGGTGCGCCGCCCACGCGCGGCGACGAGCGGGTCGTTGTGCGACTCGCCCCAGACCAGTGCGCTCACCGCGTCCAGGCCTGCGAGGCACATCAACGCGTGAGACTCCTCGGATGTCAGCTCACGTCCGTACCCGCTGAAACAGGCGGCGCGCAGCTGTGGTCTGTCAGCCCAGACTTCGCAGGCCAGTTGGACGAATTCCTGGGCCACGGGCGCGAACCGCGACCGTTCGAAGTCGAGCCACGCGGAGTGTCCCGACCAGATCAGATTCCTTGGCCAGGCGTCGCCATGGATGAACCCGAGCGGCAGCGGCCCGATCATGCACAGCTCGGCTGCCAGTCGGCCCACCAGCGTGCGCTCCGCGGGAGTCAGCCGGTCCCCGGCCTCCCGCAGGTGCCTCTCCGCGCCGTGTGCTGCCGCGCGCAGCGCGCCCTGCGCCTCGGTGCGCCAGTGGCCGGTCAGGTCGCCGGCCGCGTGCAGCCGGGCCAGGAGGAGACCTGCCTGCCGGTGCGCCTCATACTCCTCTGCCGCGCTGAGAGCGAGGCTCTTCACCGGGCGGCCGGGGACGGCTGTCGTGAGCAGCGACAGGTGCTCGGCGCTGGACGCGCGCAGCTGCGGTGCCCGGCCGGCTCCCAGCGCGGGTGCCGCGTGCCGCAGGGCGAACGTCTCCCTCTGGTACATCCGCGCGTTGGGCGAGATCTTCAGGTAGTACCGGCAGCCGTCGGCACGCACGAGCTCCCAGACCCGGGAGTTCTCCCGCGGATGTGAGGCGTCCCGGATGCTCTTGACGGGTCCGGTCTCTCGCTCGGCCCAGCCGCGCAGGGTGTCCGGAAGGGCTCTCGTGCCGCTCATGCACCCCACCTCGGTGACGGTCGTGACGCGGATGCGAACGGGGCACGGCGCGCGTCTGCGGGGCGCCAGAGCATGGTGGGCATGACGGGCTGCGCGGGAGGATTTTCGAATGCAGGGTGAGTGGCGTAAAGGGGACGCACAGGATTCACGGAAGTCTCCTCGGTAGGGGTTGGGCAGAGCAGCATCCGGACAACGTCGCTGATCACGGGGTCGATACGGGGCGGACCGGGCGACTGGTCGCGCGTAAGTTCTAACGGCTGGGCCGAGGGCAAGTGGCGTCGGCGCACCTGCCTGTTCGATTCAGTCGTCAAGGTGACAACGGCCATGAAGTAACCCGGGCGGGGGATTGCGCGGGGGCATCGAGAGCACCGGTCTCCTCGGTGGGACGTGGATGGGCTGAGGTACGAAACCTTCGGCCATGCCACTGACAATCAGGCGGGTGCGGTACAGGGATCCGGACATTCCCAGCGGCCCTTCCGGCCGCGCGTACCGGCCTCGGCGCGGCCTGCTGTCCTGGGACGAAGTCAGAAGGAAGGTTTCTCGAAGCGGAGTACAGATCCCCGAAGTTGAGCGGGCGACGAGATGGCTTGAACTGCTCACCCCCCGCTTTCGAAGGAAGCAGAGTCCGGAGAGGTTGCCGCGATCACACGACCTGGCGGCTAACATCGACGCCAGGATGTTCACGAGGGCGGACCTCCGCCCGACCCAGCGACGAAAATGTCGCGGAATCGAGCGGGGCGTGCGTCCGTGCCTGCCAACTGTGCTGGGCAGACCGCGCTGCTCATCGCCTGGGTGTCGTGCATTTCGTTCATCAACTGACAGAGGCAATCAGACGGGTGCGCCGCGTTCGGACGCATGCTGGCTCATTGCTGGATGGCCTGGTGAGCCAGATGACGAGCGACTGACGCGTCCTCCCGGAGACGCTCGCCGCCGCCGCGGGTATCGGCGAGTTCGGCCTGTCCGCCCTTCTCGCCAAGGGAGAATGTGCCTCCGTGGCCGCCCACGACCACTTCTTTGAGCGTCACTGATTGCCGTTCAGTGGGTCACCGCAGCCCCCGAGCGCACAGCGAAGCTCCCACAATGAGGCGAGCACCAATGTCCGAGCACGTCCCCCTCGGTGCTGCCGCGTTGGCGTTGTCACGGGGCCGGCGGAGGTTGGGTCTGGCCAGCGGCGTTCGTGGCCGTTCGGGCGCCGAGGGACACCGCTTTCGTATCGTCGGCGTCGCTTGGTGACCGCGTGGATGTGCGAGCGGCTGGGCGACACGTCATCGCCTCGGGGGTGCGCAGGATGGTGGAGGAAGTGGTTGGGATTCGGCGGTGGGTTGCTGAGTTGTGTGGTGCTCAGTCACGTTGGTGCTGGCCGTGACCGCGTCCAGGAGGTCTCTTCCCAGGAGCGCAGGGATGTGGCCTTGGGCGAGGCCGGCCGAGGCGACTGCGGTCGACAAGGACCGGCGCTCGTCGTGGCTCATCTCCTGACGGCACACGGGATGAGCCAGGAGATCACGCGCGACGTATCCGTCCCCGGACGTCGTTGCCTCGTGGGTGAGTCGGAGCAACGCTTCGGCCTGCCGCGCTTGTGGGGAGAGGTCGAGGACGGCCAGCCCGAGGCGGGAGCGGAAGACGGCTAGCTCGGGAGCCTCGTCGAGTTCCAGGTAGTGCTTGAGCATCTTCTGGACGGGGCCGACCGGGCGTCTTCCGGCGGCGGTGAGGCAGAGCACGGCGAGGCAGGCGGCGACCGGGTGTTCCCAGCGTTCTGCCAGGGTGGTCTTGTTCAGGAACTCCAGTGCTTCGAGGGGTTGGCCGCCGAGACAGCGGGCGAGCACTTCCACCTGACGCCCGTCGAGGAGACGTTGCCCCACGCCGCGGTGCTGCTCGGTGTGCGCTCGCGCACGGTCCCATTGGCCTGCTGCGACGAGCGCGCGAGTTCCCTCGCCGAGGAGGACGGCCCACAGCCACTGGCATACCTGTTGGTGATCTGCTGCCGATGTCGTGAGGTTCTGGAAGGAGGTGGTGCGGCCGTCGATGACCGCTTCCGTCTGGGATCTCACCGCCTGGTTCAAGGAGTCGAGCAGTTGATATGCGCCGGGCCCGTCGCCGTCGCGGATGCGTAGCCGGGCCAGGTTTACCAGGGGTTCCAGGGCGTATCGGGCTTCCTGCGCGCCCAGAGGTTGAGCGCGCAGGAAGACCTCGGCGTGACGCCAGCACAGTGCGCGAGCCAGGTCCGGCATGCCGCAGTCACTTGCGATCAGCGCCGCCTTGTTGAGGGCGACCGTCGCGGAGGTCACGTTGCCGTCGCGTTCGGCGGCGGCTGCGAGGTCGGTGATCTCGCGGACTCGTTCAGCGAGGGGCGGGCACGCTGGACGTGGACGGGCAACGAGCGGAAACCGCTTCGCTATCTGGCTGGCGTCCATGTCACTGCCATTCGATGACGATGCGGTTCAGCGAGTTGTCGAAGGCGAAACGGCCGGGCTTCGATGCGAGTGGGGCCGCGTCGAGCGGCTGGATTTCGAACCCGACGTCGAGCGCGCGGAAGTCTTGGTCCCAGGTGCGGATCTGGTCCGCGATGTCTCCGGCGAGGGCTTTGGCGTCGGGACCGTGGCCGATGACACCGAACTCGTACAGGGTGGCCCCGTCGGGGGCCTTCTTCGCGTACGGGCGCCGGGTGAGGTAGGTGAGCGTGCCGTCCTTGACGACCGCGGTCGAGGATGGGTAGGGCGCGGTGACCAGCCCCTTCTTGATGGCCTCGTCCGTGGCGGGCATCTGGCTCAGGCCGTTCGGCATGGCGCAGGTGAGCCACAGTTCCAGGTACTCCGCCGACTCCGGGCCGCGGAAGGTGATGTCCGTCCACGCCTCGGCGCGCGGCTGGCGGAAGATGTCGCTCAGGGCGTCCGGGTCGACCTTCTGGTCTGCGTTGGTGACGAGGGTGACGGTGTTGTCGGGGTCCAGGGGAACGAAAACGCGCGGGTCGTCGGCGATGCCCTGGCGCAACGGCATGAAGGTGTTCATCTGGCTGCCGACGCTGCGCCAGACTCCGTCCTGGTTCTCGAACGCGATGGAGCGGGAGACGCTGCCGCGCAGGCGTAGCGGTGTGAGGAGCCGTCCGCCGGGGACGAGCTGTTCGAGCCAGGCGTGCGGAACGCCGTGGGCGCCGACGGTGGCTTCGATCCGGTCGTACGGCGCGTTGGGGGCGTGGCCTACCGCTCCGTCTCCGAGGATCACTTCCACGTTGTGGATGTCGGCTGCGGCCAGTCCGGCACGGGCGCCGTCCACGATGTCCTCGTCCACGTCGATCGTGGTGACGTGCCCCTTCTCGCCGACGAGGTAGCCGAGGAGCCCGGCGTTGAAGCCGGTGCCGGCCCCCAGCTCCAAGATCTTCTGGCCAGGCTGGACGTCGAGCTGTTCCAGCATCATGCCGACGATGTCGGGCTGCGAGGCGCAGCTGATGGAAGCGCCGCTCTCGTCGAACTTGGTGTTCACGGGGGCGTTCCCGTACGCCTTCACCAGCGGGGCGTTCGGGACGAAGAGGTGGCGGGGCACCGTCCGCATGGCTTTCTCCACGTGGGGCGTGCGCACGGATCCCTCTTGGACGAGATGGTCGATCAGCTGGGCGCGCAGTCGGTCGGCTGAACTGGCTTCGATGGTGTCCCTGTTCACCCCGCTGACCGTAGTGCTCGACGCCCCCTCGGTTCGGGTGGACGCGGCGTTGTCGCTCGTTCCCATGACTACCTTTTTCGCGAGTGTTGACAAGGTGTGCTGGTCCTCCGCGGGGAGGCCCAAACGGTTCCAGTGGAAGATGCCGTGGTGGGCGATCACGGCCCGCAGTCCTCGCTCTAGGATGCCCTGGCGGTTGAGGTCTGCGAGCTGCTGGCCGACCCACTCGAAGGTGGCTATCCACTCGGCCAGCGGCGCGAGTCGGCCCTGGGTGACGCTGCGGCTGGTGGTGCTGATGTCGACCGTCATCAACCGGTGGACGGCGGCTCTGTGCCGTTGCGGATTGCGGATCTCGTCGCCGGGGCGTTCGGCCGCGATCCTCGCCCAGACGTCGCCCTGCTCGTACCGGTCGAGTCCCGCTGCACGCATCGCCACGCTCGGCAGGAGAACCGCCAGCTCGCGGCGCCCGAGCCCGGGGGCGCTCTCAGCCTGCTCGCGGGCCAACTCGTCCATCAGGTGGCGGCTGTCGTAGTGGAACAGGGTGTGCGCGATCCTCATGGCGGCCGGACCGCCGAAGGCGGTCTCTTCCGGCTCGTAGATGCCCCGCGTCCAGGAGGCGAGGACGCCGGCTTCGACCAGCTCGTCCAGGGCAGCGTCCAGGACCTTCGCGGAGTCCGGGCCCGCCGGGCGGTACCGCAAACGCCACCAGGGGAACTTCCGCAGGAACGACCACTGGGCCAGTTCCGACTCCTGGGCGGTCAGTACCGGGAGCAGATGCTCCACGGCGGCGGCCTCCGCACAGCTCCAGTCGGTGAACTGGATGAGGCGTTGCGGCCATTCGTCCGCTGCCATTTTCCCTCACTTCAAGGCTAGTTGGTCAAGAAACAGGTGTCCCACCCGGACACGGACGGTGTTCCGGTGTGGAAGGAGTGGAGGGCAAGGGCGGTGCCTGCGGCACCTTCGAGGAGCCCGATGTCCCCGCCGCCGGGAGGGCCGATCAGGGAGTCCGCCAGCGTGCCGGGCGCGGTGTTGGTGATTGGGGTTAGGAGCAGGGGCAGGCACTCGGTGAGGCCGGGGGTGAGGGCGTCGGCGGCGGCGAGTTGCGTGATGTGCGCCAGGCCCGCGAAGCCGTGGCACAGAGAGACGTCCACGGTCGCGTCGAGTTGGCCGGGGTCGGTCATGGCGCGCAGGAGGGCAAATTCGGCGGCTTGCTGGCGCGCCGGGTCCTTGATGGCCAGCGCGGCGAGCTGCTGGGCGCGGGCGAATCCTGCGGTGCCGTAGCACCAGGACGGCCGGGAGGGGCCGGGGCCGGTCGTGCCGGATCGTAGCTGCTCGCGGGTGATCCAGTACGGCCACCACGGTCCTTCGGGGCCGTCCTGCTGCCAGTGGTCGAGCCAGGTCAGGATGCGGGTGATCGCGTCGCGGTGGCCGTCGACGCTGATGCCGCGGCGGGCCGCGCGGGAGAGCACAGCGAGGGGGCCGCCGATGCCGTGGGCGACGCCGTTGTTGGCGTGCCCTTCCGGATACTGCGGGGAGGTCGTGCCAGAGGGGGTGAGGTGGCTCCACCAGCCGGGCAGGAGTTCCCCGTCGTGCTTGACCGGCTCGGTCAGCCGGACCAGGTAGGTCAGGATTTCCCGGAGGACGTCGGTGTGGGCGTCGCGGTGCAGCAGGAGCGCGCCCATCCCGCTCAGGCCGCGGACAGCGTCGAATTCGGCCAGCGCGGGCGTCTCGCCCCGGTCCATGCGCGCGTGGGCGTCCGCGAGCCGGTCCCGGATCGCCGTCGTGACGTACTGGTCGAGGGTGTCCAAGGCGCGGGCGTAGCGTCCGGGGCGGTCGGCGGCGGCGTGCAGGGCATAGGCGAGTGAGGGGGCGCCGTAGTAGAGGTGGCTGTCCGGGCCGCCGACGGCGGGTTCGGCTGCGGCGCAGGCGAGCCAGTCGTGGGCGCGCTGCCACGGCCCCTGATCGGTACGGGCCCGCTCGATGTGCAGCAGTGCGACACCGACCGCGCCGTGTGCGAGCGACTGCGGCCACCAGCCCTGACGGTGATGCAGCCCCTGTACGTTCTGCGGTGTGGCCAGCCGCTCGGCGATGGTGTCGGCGGCGGCTCGTGCGCTGTCACGCAGGTTCATGGTGATCTCCTCGGTGGGTCCAGGCCATTGCGGCGGCGTGGGCCAGCCGTACGCACATCCGCTCGTCGTCCTTGTCGATGCCGGCGGCGCGGATGTGGTGGGCGTGCAGCAGCGAGTCGAGGACGAGGTTCGGGTCGATGCCGCCGGACGCGTCCAGCTTCTGCCGGTAGCGGGCCAGGGTGTCGTCGCGCTCGCTCCAGGCGGCGGCGATGGCCGCGCCGCCGGGGGCTGCGCGCAGGGCCGCCCAGTTGTTGGTCGGATCGGCCAGGCGTACCGCCTGGCCGAGCACCGTCCGGTCTAGGGGGCGCGGGTCGCTGATCCGGCCGTGGGCGATCAGCCAGTTCATGCCGGCCGCGGTACTGCCGGTGAAGGCGGCAGTGAGGGAGACGAAGTTCGCTGCGGCGAGAGCCTGTCGGTGGGGGTGGGTGCTCTGGGCGAACTGGACGACCAGGGCTCGGGAGTCGGCGCCGAAGACGTCTTCGGCCAGGCTCATCAGTGGCCCGGCACCCCATCGGCCGGTCTCTGGGTAGGAGGTCGCGAACTGCATGTCGGTGAGGAGCCCGGCATGGCGCAGTCCGTTCGCCCAGGCACTGACGCGTTGCGCGGTGACCGTGAAGTCCTGTTCGCTGGGGACCGCGATGCGCAGGCGTAGGTGCCATCGAGGGTCGCGGTACCGCATGTACCACCAGGTCGGCTGCTCGGTCCACTGGCCGAGAAACGCGGGAAGGTGGTCGGCAAGGATCTCGGGCTGTCGTTCGACGTGCCCGTACAGCTTGATCAGCAGCCAGGAGGCGGTGCCCGGAAGGTGACCGTGGTCGCGCGTGACGATCTGGTCGGCGGTCACGGGCGGGACGGTCGGCCACTGCGGCGAGCGGACGGCCGTCATCGGGGCGATGACCTCGTGGGCCCGTCCGTCGAACCAGCCCCCGTCGGATTCCGCTTCGGTCAGGGCGGCCGATTCGTGGGTGTCCAGGTGGGCGCGCAGCAGCGCGAGGTGCGCGCGCTCGGAGAGGTCCAGCGGCAGGAGCTGGTCGCCTTCGGCCAGCGCGACTTCGTCCGGAACTCGGCGGCGGGTGCGCCACGCATCGGCGGCCTTGTGCCACTCCTCCCAGGAGACGCGGCGGTCGGGCAGTTCCGACCGGTCCAGTCGCCACCTCGCCGGGGAGAGGATCGCGCGCCCGTATCGCACGCGCGGCAGGTATGGCAGGGCTGTGGCAGACGCCCAGGGGAAGACGGTCAGGACGGCGGTTTGGGAGCGGCTGATCTCGGTGAGGAAGCGCGCGAGCGGCGGCGTGTGGCCGCGCAGGTCCAGAGCGTGCAGCGTCATGGGGTCCAGCGGGCACGCGCGGGAGATGGATACGAGGTAGAGCCTGCGGCGGTCGCAGCCTACGGCGAGGTCGTCGAGCGTGATGGTGCGCGCATCCACCGGGCGGTGCTCCGCCAGGCTGATGACGGCCGGCAGGAGTTCGGCAACACGGGTGACGTTGGTGTCGCCCCTGTCGAGTGGAGCGAAGGAGACCTGCGTGGGCACCGAGCCGGTCGCGTTGACCGGTAGCCCCTCCAGCATGACGGCCGCGCGGGCCTGATCGTCGGGTGTGAGCAGACAGAGGCTTCGGCCGATCGTGGTACCGATCCCGCGGGAGGGGGCGATGCCGTGGAGGGCGAAGTCTCCTCTTTCCAGGGCTTCTTGTGACGTGGCGCGGATCTGGAAGCGCAGCTCCGTGTGGGCCGGTACCTGCGGGGCCTCTCGGTCTCCGACCGTCAGTGTGCGGATCAGGTCCTCGTCCAGGCTGATTTCGTCGCGGCCGTCAAGGACAGCCGCTTGGGCGAGGGAGAGCAACCGCTGTTCACGGGAGGTCAGGGCCTCACGCAGTTCAGGTTCCGCGTCGCGGTAACCAACCGGGAACCCGAGTCCGATGTCCGGGTCCACCAAGTCCCGAAGCGGGACGAGCGAGTTGATGCCGTACCGCTCGAAGAACCGATTGTGGAAGTCCTTCCACGCGGGAGTGCCGAAAGGATACGCACTCAGCCGGGCCAGCACCGTGGCGGCCTCCTCCGCCTCGCGCGCAACTTGCGGGGGCAGAGTGAGGGAGCAGTCCATGCGCAGGTCCAGCGTGAGCGGCTGGGCCTTGACGGTGCTCAAGGTGGTCATCTTCTGACGCAAGGCGGTGCGCAGGCGCCGACCGTCCGCCGGGGCGAGTACCTGGTTGTGCTGGGCGATGGCGTCGCGGACCGCCCGTAGGTCGGCCACGAGGTCGGCAGTCGACGGCGCGCCGACAGCTTCGGCCTGCGCGACCAGGTGGCCCAGGGCATCGAGGGTGGCAGACGGCGCGTGCAGACTGCTGATGAGCACACCGCGCTCGACCAGGCTGCTGACGAGCCCTTCCACCCGGTCAGCGGGAACGTCGGGGAACTCGGTTCTCATCAGTTCGACCACCGCGTGGCCGGGGACGGGCGAGGCGGCGGCGTCGACGGCGATACGTACGGCACCGGTGTACCGGAGGGACACTTCGGCAGCCGGATTGTCCCCCGTGCGACGTGAGCGGGGCGGATAGGGCACGATCAGCCGATCACCCCGTACGAAGACGGTGTTGTTGGCCATCACATCCAGGTGTCGCAGGAGTTCAGGGTCTGCTTCCAGGAGGGCAATCAGGTCCGCGATCCAGTCGCCATCGGCACGTACGGCGGGACGGTGCCACTCACCCCAGGACCATCCCGGCCGCTCCCCAAACGAGGCGTGCGCGATGCCGGCGAACAGACCGTTCGGGGTCGCTCGGCCTGTCATCCGCAGCATGTACCGCATGACCGAGACCACTGCGCGGCGGAGCTGACGGGGCTCGGGGCTGGCCGCCGAGCACAGGGTCTCGACCTGCTGCGCGAGCAGGGGGCTGGCCTGCTCGATGGAGTCGGCGGCCTCGGGCAGCGACCAGATGGCGCGCAGCCACGTCTGCCACCGCAGCTTTTGGGCCGGGGTGTCGTCGGTGAGGTCCGGCCACGCGGGAAGCGGCAGCCTGGAGTAACGGGCGGCGCGCACCAGCGCAGCGTCCGCACACCGGTACAGCGGGCCGTCCTTCCTGGAATCCATGCACCCTCCCTGGTTGTGGCGTGTTTGGGGGCCAGCCCGCGCGGCGGAAGGCCGCGCGGGCTGGCAGATCGGCGCGCCGGGGTCAGGCCACGTTGGTGGCGCAGGACCCCTGGCAGCTCGGCTTGCAGCCGTCGTCCGTCAGGTTGATCACCGTGGCGGACCCGTCGCCGGACTCCAGGACGCTGATGTCCAGGTCGAATGCGTCACCGTCCGCCATGGCGTTCGGGGGCTGCATCTGGCTCTTGATGGTGTTAGCGCTCATGCGGATCTCTCCCTACTCGTGTTGGGGGGAAGATGTTCAGGCCACGTTGGTGGCGCACGGGCTGGAGCAGGTGCTGCCGCAGCCGTCGTCGGTGAGGTTGATCAGCGTGGCCTGTCCGTCGCCGGACTCCAGGACGCTGATGTCCAGGTCGAACTCGTCGTTTTCCATCTGCTGTCTTCCTCCATAGGTGTGCGCGGCTCCGGTCGAGCCGCGGGGTACGTGCCGCGTGGGCGGCGCCGGCACGGCATGGGCGCCGTGCTGGTGGTCTGGTGTGGTCAGGAGCCGTTGGATATGCAGGTGTTGCCGCCGCACGTAGACCCGCAGCCGCCATCGGACGCGATGCTCGTTACGAGCATCCCGCCGGACTCGATGATGGTGATGTCGAGGTCGAACGGGTCCTGCCGGGCCTTGGCTACGGTGGTGCTCGCGAGCTGTTCGGTCACCCTGGGAGTCACGGCCGTACCTCCAGATGGCTGAGGTGTTACCTGCTTGGTGTTGCTGGCGGCCGAGACATTCCGGGGCGGACCATAGGCAGCCACCCCTCTCAGCTCGTTCTCTACGATTCCCCAGTCCGGTTAGACAGGCTGGGCGTTGTACGGCTCGTGGTGCCGGGACCTCGGTCGACCGGCCTCCTAAGCGCCCTCGTCGAGGTCGGTTCTGCGGTGTATGGCGGCGGGCGCCCGCCGTCGCCTCAGCGCAGTGACGGCGGCTCGAACACGCTCCTGCAGGCGCTGCCGTCCGGCGCTGGTGCGCTTCGGCTCCCCGTCGAGGTGCGGAGCCGTCGCCTGCCGGCACCAGGCGGCAGGGCATCGGGGCGACGAGTGCGGCCCGACGTTCGTGGAGTAGGGGCGCCTCATGCCTCCGCCGCCTCTCCCATGAGGTCGAGCAAGGTGAGAACCGCGTTCGCGAAACGCACGAGATGGCCGGGTCCGGCTGTTCAGGTAGGGGGACGGTCGGCGTGGTCGTTGACTGCGTTCATGAGCGCGGCGGCCAGTACGCGGGTGTCGGTGTGCAGGTGGCCGGAGTTGGGGGTGATGAGCCAGTACGGTCCGGGCGGGGACTGTTTGCTGTGCGGGGGGAGGATGACGAAGGTGCTCTCGCTGAGTGGTGAGGACTGCGGGCAGGTCCAGTGTGCGGTGCTGCCTGGGGGGACAAGGAAGTACAGGGCCCGGTCGGTGGGCTCGACCATGACGGCGCCGGGTTTCGGCAGGGCGTGCAGGACCTGCAGGCCGACGAATCGTGGGATTTTGACCGCGTCCCATTCGAGGCCGGCGGCTGCGATTCGGGTGTGGCCGGCCGGCGCGTGGTGGGGCCTGTCCATGGTCCGCCTCTTCCGTGTGCCGGGTAGATGCGAGGACAGTACGGCTGCACAGAGGTCAGGACCCGGACTGAGAGACCGGGTGGTCCCCCAGTACGGGTATCGGTGTGAGGGCCGCCAGGCTGGTTGAACCAGCCGGGGTCACAGAAGATGGAGCCGTTCGGCCAGCTCGGTTGCCTGACGCCGGTAGGTGGGGCGTCCTCGTTCCACCAAGGACACGACCAGCGTGCGGGCGAGCGGACTGCGCTGAAGGTCCTCCGGCGCGAACTCCTCGAGTTCCAGGAGGTGGATCAGCACCGCCGCGTCCTCACGGCGCAGGCTGTAACACTGGGCAACCGACAACGCGAACGTGAACTGCCGCTCCCTCGACGGAAGCCGAGCGGTCTCGACCTTGTCCGCTACGCGCAGCGCCTCCACGGCGTTGCCGTCGAGCATTTCCGCCGAGACGGCGTGCAGGAAGGCGTTGGTGGGGCCGAACGCCCTCCGCGCATCGCGCTGCTCCCCGCGCTCGCAGGGACGGACCCTCGATGGCGCCAACCTGCGTCAGGGTGAACGGCTGCTCCCGCATGACGCGGGTCGCAGAGTCGTGGTTGCCGTCCTTGCTCAGCGGCGGGGCGGACGGCCGGCACCGCCGAACGGGGGCTGCTCATTCAGTCCGCGCGCCGCCCGCGTCGCTTCCCGGCCCCACGCCTGGTAACGCCTGTTATCATGAGGGTATGGCGAAGACACAGCTAGGCGCGCGCGTCGACAGCGAGATCAAGCAACTGGCGGAGGCCCGGGCCAGGGACCGCGGCCTGAGCCTCGGCGAATACATCGCTGTCCTCGTGCACGAAGACAGCGAAGGGCTACGGCAGCGGGGCTTGGCCGCCGCAGAGCGGTTCCTCGCCGAGCACCAGAACGTCTTCGACGAAGCCGAAGACGTTGACTGCCGCCCCCCCGGAGCGCACGCCGCCTGATGGACCTGCACATTGATGTTCCCTGGATCTTGCAGGTCGCGGAGATCGCGGGGGCGGCTGATCCCGCCCCCGACGACTATGGGGTTCCGGTGGCTGCCGTCGCCGCTCACCGGGCCGAGTTGCTGGATCAGCCCATTTACGGCGGCCCCTACGCCTGCGCTGCCGCCCTGATTCACATCCTCGGCCGCTGCCGGTGGCTGGAGCGCTCCAACTTGGCCGTGGCCGCTGCAACGGGCGTGATGTATCTGGAGGCTGCCGGGATCCCCGTCAAGCCCGCTAAGGAGGACGCCATCGCCCTGCGCGACCTGCTGCGAGACCCCGCCTGCACCGCAGCGAGGATCGCCGCCCTGCTGCGCGACTGGCCTAGGCCCACCTGATCTCCCAGCCGGGCTCACCTACTGGCCAGGCCGGTTGCAGGGAGAGCGTGTTGTTGGTCGGCCTTGCCCGGTTGGCCGCTCTCGAAGGAAGCCGAGGCACGCCGCCCCGGTCAATCCTGCTGACGGGCTGGACTAGAAGAGGAACGGGTCGTCTTGGTCCCCGTGCTCCTGGTCCTCGCCGAACAGGCCGATCTGCCGGGCGCGTGCAGCGGCACGAGGTCCAACGATCAGGGGCAGGACACCAAAGAGCCGGGGTGCTCCCGGCGCATCCCTGGCTCGTCATGTCGAAAAACCCGCCCCATGCCCAGCCGTCCGGCAACCGGACCCGCGGCGATGAGCCGGTGACAGAACGGGCATTCCACGCGCGGCATCATGCCCACCAGTCACCCCGCTGCTGGCGGGCCGTTGCCGAGCCGGGTTGGGTTTTGCCTCCCCATGCCCACGCCACGAGGGCGGCACACAAGCGCAGTCGTCTGCCGCACGGTTCATTCATCTCCGCGGATGACCGGAACCTGTCGGGCCGCACAACCCCTCGGAACGCAGTCGCTGACCCACTCTTCGTGTCGGCCGCCGGGCGCGACGCCGGGTTCTTCGGATCGGCACGCCGATTCCTGGCCTTCATCTGCTTCTTCGCGGCTCGCTCGACGGCGCCTCCTGCGGGTTCGGTCAGGAGCGTTCGACCGGCGGAGGTGAACCGGTGAGTGAGAACTCGCTGCTGGACGCCGGAGCGTTCTCTCCGCGCGGGTGAGGTTGAACCGGCCCCGGTGCGATGGCTGGCGGGTCATCTGGGCGTGGGATGGGGATGGGATCCTCGCGTAGCTGCGTTCGTCGGTCGGGGGTTTCGTTCTCAGGGGCGTGGTGTGTACTGTCCGCGTCGCGACGGCGGTGCCCGGGGCCGACCATTGCGGCCCGACCGCGAGTCCGACCATGGCCGTCACCGCCCCGACCGTGGAGTGGTGACCGGTCAAGGTGCTGCGGATGATGTCTTGGGCGGTGTCGTGGAGCGAGGGTGCCGGGAGGACGGAATCGCGGATGTGTGTGGTTCACGGCGGAGCTCGGTCCGGCTGGCTGTTCTGGCTGAGAAGGCAGGCGCGCGGGGGTGTCGTGTCTTTGCGTACGTGGGCAAGGCCGCATTCTGCGTACCGACCGCTCAGTACCGGCAGCCCGCCCCGGCCAATGGGCGGCCAGGGGGTCTCGCGGGAAGAGACTGCGCGTCGATCGATGACCGTTGCGCATCGTGCTGGCGTGACTCCGGCCTGTGCGCAGTCGGGATATGGGCGGCTGACCTGGGATGCGCAATCGATGCGCAGGGAGGGATTGTCAGTGCGCACCGACGGGCAGTGCGCACCGACGGGCAGTGCGCATCGTGCTGGCGTGACTCCGGCGGCCTGTGCGCAGTCGGGATGCGGGCGTCTGACCTGGGATGCGCAATCGATGCGCAGCTCCCATACCGGGTGTGTGCATCCGGTTGCATCAGGGTGCGTGCACCGCACCTTGTAATCTGCGCACCACCGTATGGCCGGTGTGCCGGCTGCGCAGGGCACGGGGCCCCGGGAGCGGACGGGGAGCCATTCGTGGGGCCTCTGCTACGGAGACTGCGCAGCGAGTGCCACGTGTCCGGGATGGCCCCGAGCAGTTCGGCGGCCAGGCGTGAGCCGATGTCCTGCGACTGCCTGGACGGCCTGACGGCGAGTTCGCACAGTCCCATGAGGCGGACACCGTCGGCACGAGCGGGACCGGGGGTGTCCAACAGTAGGTCGGGGCCCTACCAGTACTCGGGTGTGCAGAGGACGTGTAGCCGAAGCCGCTCATCGTGCCGCATGGGTACCCGGCGACCAGCGTGAAGCCTCCGAATCGGAGGCGGTTGGTCATCTGCGGGCCCGGCCGCACTTCCTCTGCCTGACCAGGGTGGGGCGCTCGTGCAGCGGCGCCAGTACTGTGCCGGATACTCGACCGGCTGAGCGCGTAGCGAGTCGGGACCAGCGACGCCCGCACTTCGTGGGACTGGTCGCTGACCGAGACGACGGCGGCCGTCGGGTCCGGATCAGATCCGTCACACCGCCGACTTCGCCCGGCCCGCCCGGTGTTGGGTGGCCGGCAGTGACGGGAAGCCGCCGCGGGCGTCGACCGCGTACGAGCGGGCCCGGGTCGCGTGCCGCGCCGTCCGGGACGCGATCCGCACGGTCCGCGCAGCGGTGACCGTGCCCGACACCGTCGACGATCCCGACCATGAGTCCGACCACGGGGCCGACCACAGCCGTCACCACCCCGACCATGAGTCCGACCACGGGCCCGACCACAGCCGTCACCACCCCGACCAAGAGTCCGACCACGGCCAGGGCCAAGATGTGGTGCCGGGGCAAAGGGATGCGCCCGCCGCGTAGAGCGCCGCAGAAGCCTCGGACGATGCCGTGGTACGTGGCGCGGGGGAGGACAGGGCGACGGATCCCGCGACGTGGATGCGCTCCCGGAGAGCCTTGCCCGGTTGGCCGCTTTCGCGAAGGAAGCCGACGCGCGTCGCGGCGCGCGGGCAGCAGAGCCCACCCGGCGCACCGACGGATCCCCAGCAACGCCAGCCCAGCCCCGGCCAAGGGTCCGCACCAGGAGTGCGCAGGTAGGGGGTGCCGGTGCGCACCGACGACCGTGCGCACCGGCAGGGATGACCCGGGCAGAACGTGCGCATTCGAGACTTCGGTGTCTGACCCGGGATGCGCACCCAGGTGCGCAGTCACCGCACCGGGGTGCGCGCGCCGCCCCTCCTGATGCGCGCACCACCGCATCGCCGTGCGCACCGGCGGTGCACGGCGCGGAGCTTCTGGAAGGGCGGCGCCATGGAACGAGGTGCCGGGGGGAGTACACGCCGTGTTCCTCAACTCCGTTTCTCGCGGGCTGGTTTGTACCTAGAGTCGTTGAGAGCTGTGCTGACCGAGTTGTCCGATCTCATCACCCGGGGGAAATGCTCATGCGTACTATCGTTCGTGTGTCCGCTGGCCTGCTGGCTGCCGCCGCGCTCACGGTTGGGTTCATGCCCGGCGCTTCCGCTGCAGAGTCCACCGGTACCACCCAGTTCACCACCCTCTGCGTGGGCGGCTGCGCCCAGTAGGACGCTCCGCACCGAATAGTCACCTGAGGGAACTGAGGGGCCCGGGTTCGCTGCAGCACCGCGCGCACTGGATATTTCCGGCCACCGCCTGCCGCTCTCGCCGTGCCGGCGGTGGCGCCATAGCCTGATGAGTCTCGGGGCCTGACGTGGAGGTCAGCTATGCCCCTCACCGTCACGGACAGCTCGATCAGCCGCTCCCAAAATCGCGCGATCTCCGCCTTCGGTTCCTCGGTGTAGCGGGGGCTGTCGGGGAATTCGGGCCGGTAGTGGTCGCTGTAGAGCTTCTTGTCGCCGCTCCAGCCGGGGGCGGGGTTCGTCCGAAGAACACCCCGGGGTTCATCGTGCTGCCCCGGCGCCCGGGTATTTCCAGCGCGGGACGTTAAGGTCCTGGCTGTGCCCACAGGTGGAGGCGTGCACCGACAGGTTAGGCCGTATTGAGGTGAGAAAGCCTTGCTAAGCTGGGGGGCGACGGAGAACGTATCGTGAGGAGTCATAGACGTGGTGGGTGACGACGACATCTCCGGGTGAGACCCGGATCTGACGGCCACCGGCTGGCGCTTGGAAGCGTTGCTGAGGTGGTCGGCTTCGTCGTACCCCCTTTTCCACGTCTGCCCGAGGCAGAGGTCTCTCGCTCTGTTCTCAGTACCTTTGAGGTCACTCCTATGTCTGACGCCGCTCTCGTCTGCTCGAATGTCTCTTTCGCCTGGCCCGACGACACCTCCGTTTTCCACGAGCTGTCCTTCTCCATGCTGCCCGGCCGTACGGGTCTGGTCGCGCCCAACGGCTCGGGCAAGAGCACCCTGCTCAAGCTGATCGCCGGTGAGCTGAAGCCCGCCACTGGCTCGGTGTCGGTGAACGGCACACTCGGTTACCTCCCGCAGACCCTGCCCTTGACCAGCGACCTCACCGTCGCCGAGGTGCTCGGCGTCGCCGCGATCATCCGGGCCATCGACGCGGTGGAGTCCGGCGATGTCGACGAGAAGCATTTCGTGACCATCGGTGAGGACTGGGACATCGAGGAGCGCACCCGCGCTCAGCTCGAGCGCCTGGGCCTGGCGGACCTCGCCCTGGACCGCAACCTGGGCACGCTCAGCGGCGGCCAGGTGGTCTCCCTGGGCCTGGCTGCCCAGTTGCTCAAGCTCCCCGACGTCCTCCTGCTCGACGAGCCGACCAACAACCTCGACGTCCAGGCCCGCCACAGGCTCTACGACGTACTGTCGGACTTCAATGGCTGTCTGCTCCTGGTCAGCCACGACCGTGCGCTGCTTGACCGCATGGGGCGCATCGCCGAACTCGGCAGCGACGAACTGCGCCTGCACGGCGGTAACTTCACCGAGTACGAGGAGGCCGTCCGCGCCGAGCAGGAGGTCGCCGAGAAGAACGTCCGCAACGCCGAGCAGGAACTGAAGCGGGAAAAGCGCGAGTTGCAGCAGGCCCGCGAGCGCGCCGAGCGGCGCGCGAGCAATGCGGCCAAGAACTTGAAGAACGCAGGGCTACCCAAGATTTTCGCCGGCACCATGAAGCGCGGCGCGCAGGAGGCCGCAGGCAGGTCGGGCACGGTGCACGCCTCCCGGGTCACTGATGCCAAGGCCCGTCTCGACGAAGCGGGCCGGGCCATGCGCGAGGAGCTTCGGCTCACGCTGGAGCTGCCCGACACTCAGGTGCCCGGCGGCCGCAACCTGGTTTTCGGTGAGGGCATGCAGGTCCGCCTCGGGGGCAAGGACGTGTTCGCGCCCGGCGGCGTCGACCTGAGCATCCGGGGCCCCGAGCGCATCGCGCTGACCGGGCCCAACGGCGCCGGCAAGTCCACCCTGATGCGGCTGGTCAGCGGCGAACTCGCTCCCAGCAGCGGGGAGATCACGCGCAATGAGGGGAGGATCGCGTACCTCTCGCAGCGTCTGGACCTGCTGCATCTGGACTGCACGGTGGCGGAGAACTTCGCCGCGTTCGCGCCCGAGCGGCCCGAGGCGGAGCGGATGAACCTGCTTGCCCGGTTCCTCTTCCGGGGCGCGCGGGCCCATCTGCCGGTGGGTGTGCTTTCCGGCGGCGAGCGGCTGCGCGCCACTCTCGCCTGCGTGCTGTGCGGGGAGCCGGCTCCGCATCTGCTGCTGCTCGATGAGCCCACCAACAACCTCGACCTGGTCAGCGCCGGCCAGTTGGAGAGCGCGCTCAACTCCTACCAAGGCGCTTTCATGGTGGTCAGCCACGACGAGCGGTTCCTCGCCGAGATCGGGATCGGCCGGTGGCTGCGGCTGGCTGAAGGAGTACTGAAGGAGACGGCCGCGCCGGCGGAGTGAACCGCCGACGTGTGACCTGGCCCGCGCACGAGGCCATGCGCCCGGCGGGCCCACCACCGATTAGGCCAGGACGGTATCCCGTGCCCCAGCCCGCTCTGCTCGCCCACGACCTTGTCCGCGTCCTCGGCGGACGTCGCGTCATCGACGGCGTCTCGCTCACCGCATCCCCGGGTCACCGCATCGGCCTGATCGGGGAGAACGGCGTCGGCAAGTCCACCCTCCTGCGGTTGCTCGCAGGCTTGGACGAACCCGACGCGGGAAGCGTCACCCGCCCCCGCGAGCTCGGCTTCCTCCACCAGGAAATGGCGTTCGACGCGAACTTGACCCTCGCCGCCGTACTGGACGAGGCGCTGCGCGAGACACGTGAGGATCTCGCCGAGCTGGACCGGCTCGGCGAGGAGTTGGCCGGCGTCCCCGAGGACGACCCCGGCCACCAGGAACTCCTCGATTCCTACGGCAGATGTCTCGAACGAGCCCAGGACCGGGAGTCATGGGACGCCGACCGCCGTGCCGCGCTTGTCCTGGACGGCCTCGGCCTCGGCGCCTTCGGCCACGACCGGCGCCTCGGCTCGCTGTCCGGGGGGCAGCGCGGCCGGCTGGCCCTGGCCGCGCTGCTGGTCCGGCGGCCCTTCGCGCTGCTCCTGGACGAGCCGACCAACCACCTCGACGACGAGGCCGCCGCCTTTCTTGAGGGGCAGGTCCGGTCACTGCCCGGCACCGTGGTGCTCGCGAGCCACGACCGGGCGTTTCTCGACGCCGTCAGCACCGACCTGATCGACCTCGACCCGGCATTGGACGGACCTGTCCGCTACGGCGGCAACTACAGCGCGTACCTGTCCGCGAAGCACGCCGAGCGGCAGCGCTGGGAGCGGCGGTACGCCGAGGAGCAGGAGGAACTTGAAAAACTGCGCGAGTCGGCAGGAGTGTCCGCCCACCGGGTGGCCCCGGACCGGGGCCGCGTCGACAACGAGAAGATGGGGTACGGCCACCGTGCCGGCCGAGTGCAGCAGACGGTCTCCCGCCGGGTGCGCAACGCTGTCCGGCGGTTGGAGGAGCTGGAGCGCACCCGGGTCGCCGAGCCGCCTCGCCCCCTGCGATTCGTCGCCGGGGACCTCGCGAGGGGAGCCGAGGAAAGCACAGAACCGCTGGTGGGACTGCGAAACGTACGGGTGCCGGGCCGGTTGGCGCTGGACAGCCTCAATGTGATGGCGGCCGATCGGCTCTTGGTCACCGGCGGCAACGGGGCTGGCAAATCGACGCTGCTCGCCGTCCTCGCCGGACGGCTCCCCGCCGAGGGCGAGGTGTACATGCGGCGGTTCCTGACGGTGGGGCTCCTCACCCAGGACACGGTGTTCGAACGGCCGGGGCGTACGGTTCGCGACACCTACGAACTGTCGCTCGGGCAGGCGCGGGCGCAGAGCGTGCCGCTGGCTTCGCTCGGCCTGATGCAGGAGACGGACCTGGACAAGCCGGTCGGCCAGTTGTCCGTGGGGCAGCGGCGCCGCTTGGCGCTGTCGCTCCTGGTGGCCCACCCGCCCCACGTGCTGTTGCTCGACGAGCCCACGAACCACCTCTCCCCCCGCCTGTGCGACGAACTGGAAGAAGCGCTCGGCACCGGACCAGGCGCCATTGTGGTCGCCAGCCACGACCGCTGGCTGCGCCGGCGGTGGCAGGGCCGAGAAGTACGACTGGATTCTGAGCCGGGCCGGCGGACGAGCAACGTCCGAACTCGCTGACGGTCGATGCGGACAACAACGGCTGCAACACCCAGGCACTTAGCGCAGCGGCATCAGATCTGGGCGAGGCCGCCGTCGACGGGCAGGTCGGAGCCGGTTGTGTAGGCGGAGTCGGGACCGGCGAGGTAGAGGGCGGCGCGGGCGGCTTCGTCGGCGGTGCCCATACGGCGCATCGGCACGGTGGCGGTGACGTAGTCCTCCATGGCTTGGGCCATGGCGGGATCAGCCATCGTCGTCAGCGGGGTGCGGATGGGCCCGGGGCTGAGGGAGTTGACGCGGATACCGCGGGCGAGGAGGTCGGGGTCCGCCGCGAAGGTGCGGGCCATGCTGGTCACGGCCGCCTTGGTCAGGGTGTAGAGGGGGTCGCCGAGGGTGCCGCGGCTGTGGGCGGCGGATGAGGTGAGAACGACCGAGGCGTTGTCGTGGAGCAGATCCAGGAACCTGGCGACGGTGAAGAAGGTGCTCTTGACGTTCGTGTTGATGTACTGGTCGAAGGCTTTCTCGTCGGTCTCGCGTAGCTCGGGAGTGTGCGCGGCGCCGGCGTTGGCGAAGACCACGTCGAGGTAGCCGTGCCGGTCCTCGACCGCCTGCACGAGGCGGTCGATGCCGTTGAGTGTGGACAGGTCAGCGGTCACCGTCAGGGCGCCGGGCAGAGCGGCCGCCGCCCGCTGGAGTTTTGCGCTGTCGCGGGCAGCCAGGACGAGCTGGGCACCGTGCCGGTGGAAGAGGTGGGCGGTCGCGAGGCCGATGCCGCTGCTGCCGCCGGTGATGAGAGCGACCTTGCCGTCGAGTTTGCGCTGCTCGTTCATGAGGAGCCTCCTACTGGTGTCGCGGATGGATGATTGGCTGTGGTGGAGGGCGCTCGGCGGCCCCGCACGAAGGCCGGCCGGCGAAAACGGATTCGGCGCTACCGCCGCCGCCGATGATGCGGGTCGCATCGATCAGGCCTTGTTTCTCTTGGCACGGGTGGATCCGCCGCTCGTGTCGGGCAGTTGCTGTGCGCGCCGCAGGGCGTCAGTCGGAGTCCGGCCTCGGGGGTGCGGCGGCGTAGGCGGTACGGAGGTGGGCAGCGATCAGCTCCAGGGAGCGCCGTGCCACGTCGGCCGGTTTGCCGTGGGTGAATCCGTGGTCGCTCTCGGGGAAGCTCTCGTGGGTGACGGCGACTCCACTGGCGGCCAATCGCCGGGCGAAGCAGTCGCTCTCCGGGGCCATCGCGTCGAGCGTGCCCGTCATGACGAGGGTCGGGGGAAAGCCGGCCAGGTCGTCGTCAAGGGCGGGAGAGGCCAGTGGTTCGCGTCGGGCGGCCGGATCGGCGAAGTAGGTGTTGTACATGAGCCGGATGAGCCAGGGGGCCACGGCCGGGTGCTTGGCCGGCGAGGTGCGGTGGCCGGGAGGCAGGGTCATGTCGGTGGCGCCGTAACCGCTGACCAGGGCCACCGGCAGGGGAGTGCCCGCATCCCGGGCCTGCTGGCAGATGTTGACGGCGAGTTTCGAGCCGGCGCTCAGGCCCCCGACGGCCAGGCGTGCGCTGTCCCAGCCGAAGTCCTTGCCGTGCAGGCGAATCCACTCCGCGATGTCGTAGGCCTGGTGTTCGGCGACCGGATACCGGACGGCGGGCGCCGTGTCGTAGTTGACGCTGACCACGACGGCATGCGCGGCGTCGGCGACGAAGCGGCACACGTGGTCGTCCTGCTCCGGTGCGCGCACGATGAACGCGCCGCCGTGGAAGTGCACGTACACCGGTGGCGGGACGAGCTGGTCCGCGGTGGGGGGCCGGTAGACCAGGCACGTTACGGAGCCGTGCCGGCTGGGGACCTGGATCTGAGTGGGTGCGCCGCCCGCGGGCGCGAGGGCCTGGATTTCCCTCGGTGCGGCTCCGAACAGCGGGAAGGCTGTCCGGAGCAGGCGGGCTCCGGCTCGGGCGCCGGGTGTGACCGGGACGGTGGGCATGGGCGGTTCTCCTTCGTGAGCGGATGGCGCCGACGGGTGGTCCCGGAGGGCTGAGGGCGGGGCGTCGGTGCCGGGGGGCGTCCGCAAGGTCGTTTCTCCCGCCCGGAGGGCCGGGCGCGGCCTCGCGGATACGGCCTCTAGTACTCGGGGGCCTCGATCGTGCCTTCGGCGACTTGGACCATCTCTTCGGACAGCGGCTTCTCGTGCATCGCGATGGAGAGGACGAAGGCCAGTGCCATGAAGGGGACGGTCCACAGGAAGACGGTGTGGAAGGCGTGGACCGTATGGGCGAGGCCGGTGCCGTGGCTGAGCTGGGCGGTGAGGATCGCGCCGAAGAGCGCTCCGCCGAAGGCTCCGCCGATGCTTTTGAAGAAGTTCAGCGCGCCGGTGGCGACGCCGAGGTACTTGTAGTCGACGGCGTTCTGGCCGGCGAGCAGGGACACCTGGACGAAGAGGCCGATGCCGGCGCCGGCGAAGAACAGCGGGACGATCAGAGCCAGTGCGCCGGTGTTCTGGTCGGCTCCGCTGATGAACCACATCGCGACGCCGGTCAGTACGGCTCCGATGACGGGGTAGATCTTGTAGCGCCCGGTCTTGGAGATGGCGGGGCCGGAGACCATGGCTGCGATGACGAGGCCCACGAGCAGCGGGATCACGAACAGGCCGGCGGTGAAGGCGGACCGGTGCTGGACGGACTGCAGGAACATGGGCACGTAGAGCATGCCGACGAAGAGCACCAGCGTGGCGATGAGGAACTGCGCCGAGGCGAGGTTGAAGACGCTGGAGCGGAAGAGGTGCAGCGGCGTGATGGGCTCGGCGGCCCGGCGCTCGACGAGCACGTACACGGCCAGGGACACCACGCTCAGCGCGATCAGGCCGATGATCGTCGGCGAGCCCCATGCGTACTGGCTGCCACCCCAGTTGGTGAAGAGCAGCACAGCGGTGGTGAAGACAGCGGCGAGAAGGCCGCCCACGATGTCGACGCGGCCGGTGGACCGGGGCCGGGGCAGGTGGAGCTTGGCGGCGACCGCGGCGAACGCGGCCACCCCGATCGGCAGGTTGATGTAGAAGATCCATCGCCACGACAGGGCGTCGGAGAAGAGGCCGCCGAGCAGGGGGCCGGCGATCAGGGCCAGGGTGGCGACCATGCCCGTCACGGCCTGGTACTTGGCGCGCTGCCGTGCCGGCACCAGGTCGCCGGTGATCGCCATGACCAGCGAGTTGAGGCCGCCGCCACCGATGCCCTGCAGCGCGCGGAAGAAGATCAGCAAGGTCAGGTTCCCGGCGGCGCCGCACAGCAGTGAGCCGATGAGGAACACCGCGATGGAGAACTGGAAGATTTTCTTGCGGCCGTACATGTCGCCGAGCTTGCCGAAGATCAGCGTGGTGATCGCGCTGGTCAGCAGATAGGCGGTGACGATCCACGAGGAGCCCGACAGGTTGTGCAGGTCCCGGCCGATGCTGGGCAGCGCGGTCGCCACGATCGTCTGGTCCAGGTTCGAGATGAAGAGGACCAGCATCAGCGGAACCATCAGCAGCAGCACACCGCGGCCGGCCTTGCCGGTCCTGGTCCGGGTGCCATCGGCGTCCTTGGGAGCAGTCCTGAGGGACATGACCCACCTCCTGGAATGAGTAGTAAGTTACTCGCAAAGGTAAGTCAGTCACTTTATCGAGTCAAGTGCAGAGGTGCGTGATGCGCTTTTTAGGGTCGCGTTCGGATCTGTTCCTGTCGGCGCCACCGGCCGGCCGACTGCTGCGTACCCGGGAGCGGTCCACCGACTGGGAAGTGAGGAGAGGGTGCCGGTTGAGCTGACTGCTGAGCCGCAGGCGCGGCGGCTTAGCGTGCGCGAGGCCCCTTCGACGGCGATGCCGTTCCGCGGTGCTCGTACGGAGGTGCCTTCCGCCGATGCGGCGCAAGAGCGGATGCCCGGTCCACCGGTGTGGGCGGGGCGAGGAGGCTGGCGTCCGCGCTCGCAGTCGCGGTCTCCGGATCAGCCGGATCGGTGGGCGGCACAACGCCCTGTACGGCCGGGGGGTTGCGGCACGGGGGAGGCCGCAGGCGAAGGCTTGCCCAGCGCGGACAGTGCGGCACCTGGGGGAGGGGTGCGACGCGTGAGTCTCACCTGCGCCGCCGTTCGTACGGGGCAAAGAGGTGCGACGCAACCGGACGGGGCGCCCCCTCCTCAATGGGCGGGGCCTTCCGACGTCTCCCTGAGGGCTTCTTCGAGATCGATCCGCCTCATGACCGTGCGCACCGCCTGACCGTCCGCGTGCCCTTTTGCTATCGCATCCACGAGGCTCGAGCGCTGGGCGTCGAGATCGCGGCGTGGGCCGGCCGCCGTGTCCGCGGCGTGCGCGATGGCCAGCGCCCGGTCGACGGCCTCGGCCTCCTGCCGCTCGTCCGCCGTGGTGTCGATGCGGAGGAGCCGCGTCATCACGCGCAAGGTGGAGCCCTGGAGCAGAAGCGTCCCCGTGACGACGATGAACGCGACGAACTGGATCACGGCCCGGTGGGGGAACGGGCTTCCGTCGTGCGTGGTGAGCGGAATGCCGGACGCTGCCGCGAGAGTGACGATCCCTCTCATGCCCGTCCAGCCTACGAGCAGGGTCTCCCGGGCACCGAGGGCCTCAGTGCTTTGGAGGGGCTCCCGTTTCTGCCGGTGCCGCCGACCGCGCATGCGCGGAAAGAGATGGCCGGTGATGTCCCGGCCGATTCGCTGTACGCGTACTTCCAGCGCCCAGCGTGCGAAGAGCAGCGACACCCAGACCAGACGTACGGCGATGACGACGAACAGCAGCGCCAGGCCGAGCACGGCAACGCTGGACATGGACTGACCCGAATGATCCAGGTCCTCCAAGGTGAAACGCAGCCGGAACCCGATGTATCCGAAGACGAGGGCTTCCAGCAGCGTGTCCAACACCGGCCAGACGTCGTGCTCCAGCAAGCGCACATGATGGGCGATGTTGGTTCCGGAGTTGCGGAGCGCGTAGTCGGTGCGGGCGCTGACTGTGAAGCCGGCGAAGACGACGGCCAGAACGCCGGAAGCGTGGAACTGCTCGGCCGCTGCGTAAGCGGCGAACGGCAGGGTGACCCCAAAGGCCGCAGACAGGGTCGAGTCCAACAGTCGGGCTCTGATCCAGCTCATAGCCAGGCCGAGCAGGATGCCGGTGGAGACTCCCGCCACGACCGCGTAGCCGAAGAGCAGGACGGGATTACTGATGAAAGTCTCGTCGTGCCCCACCGCAGCGACGGCGCTCGCCAGGACCGCCAGGGAAGCAGCGTCATTGATCAGGCTCTCACCGGTGAGGATGTCGATCACCCGTCGGGGCAGCCCCATCGCGCGCCCGTGGGCGACGGCCGTGACCGTGTCGGGCGGGGAAACGACGGCTGCGAGGACCAAGGCGGACGCAAGGCCCAGGGAGGGGAGCAGCCACGAGGCGGTGACGCCCGCGACGAGCGTAGTGACGGCCACGAGACCGACTCCCAGTCCCAGGATCGGACGCAGGTTGCGGACAAAGGTGAAGAAGGAAAACCTGACGGACGCCGAGTACAGCAGCGGCGGCACGACCAGGCCCAGGATCAGTTCAGGCGCCAGGTCGACCTCGGGAATGCCGGGCAGGAACGAGGCGCCGCCGGCCACCGCCACGACCACGAGGTTGGCTTGGAAGTCGCGTCCCCGGGTGACGCTCGACATCACCAGGAGGGCGCCCATGGCCAGCAGAACGATGTCAATGCCACTCATCAAGGACCTTTGTGGTTGACCCGGGGATGAGCGGTCCGGGTCGCGGCAGCGGGCGGCGGCGGGGTACTCAGTCTCCCGTGGGCTCTGGGCGTATCGCGTAGTCGGCAAGACCCTGGCCGAGATGCTCGGCGGCTTCGCCGATCCAGCGGATTAGTGTGTCGGTGCGTTCGGCTTCAGGACTCGCCTTCACGCGTTCGAGGATCTCGGGTGAGGTGATCAGACGCAGCAGGCCGATGAGCTGCGTGGCTGCGAGCCGTGCCCGCGGGTCGCCCGGTGCCACGCCGGTCTCCTCCGCGAGGACCGGGGCCAGCGCGATCTCGTACCGCTCGAAGAGTAGGAGCAGGCGGGCGTGGAGCGACGCGACCCGCCCGACGGCCTGGTGGTAGCCCTCCAGCCCCGAGCCGCCGTCCTGTCGGGCGAGATCCTGGAGGAAGTCACGTACGGCCGCCAGGGCCGACTGGCCGGGCAGCCGCACGCGGATCGCGTCGATGAGCGCGTCGCGCAGCAGATGCTCGTCCGCGAAGACAAGATCTTCTTTGGAGTCGAAATACGTGAAGAGGGTCTTGACCGACACGTTGGCCGCATCTGCGATCTGGGCCACGGTCACACCGTCGAATCCGCGCTCCTCGAACAGTCGTTCAGACGCGTCGAGGATCGCCTGTCGCGTGAGCCGCTTCTTCCGCTCACGCAGACCGACCTGCGGGGGAGTGGTTGCGTGCTGCATACCAATACCTTATTGCAAGCGAGGCAAAAAGCAACTTACTTACGATTTATAGTCGGGAGAATCCTACATAGCAACCCGAGACCGCGGACGAGCCTGCGCAGTCGTGGCACACCAGGGACGGGTGAGAGCGAATCCTGCGCCGTCGAGCACCGCACGGCCATGTCGAGACCTTCCCCGCGTGGGCGGGAACTGGTCGACTACCAGGGTGCTGGGGGACAAGAGGAGGGAGATAGCCGGCGTCAACTCCGAGCTGATCAGCTGGTCGCCCACTCGCCGCGAGCGGATCGTCGCGGCGGGTGGAGGGCATAACCGACGCCTACGCGACCAAGCACGGGCACCTGCCCGGCGAGTAGGCCAAGCCCATATTCGAACAGACATACTATCCGGGTGTGGCGACGAACGACATCCCTCAAGACCTCCTGGACGCGCAGCGCGAGGAGCCGAGGCGCCACCCGCGTCAATCGGGTGACCTGTGGCGCAGAGCCCGGAGCTGGCATGGTGGGGTGGGACGGAGGCGGATGTTCCGCCAAGGGGTGGCGGGGCCTGGGGGCGGTGGGGATGGGTATGCGAGTAGCTGTTCGCACGCTGTCCCGTACTGACCGGGGGTCCAGGGGGCGGACAGGATTCGTGGAGCAGATGCCGGTGGAGGAGCCCGAGGGACAGTGCCCGACCTTCATCCTGTCCCTGTGCATCAGGCGGGCCTAGCTCTCGATGGGGAACCCGGGATGATCGCGGCGGCCCGCCATTTCACCGCCGATTTCCTGGCGCAGCTGCTCGTGGGAGGGCCTGTGGTGTCCGCCAGGGTGAGTGGGGCGGCGGCGCTGGTGGTGAGTGATGTATGCGTTTCATGAGCGGGTATCGGCGTGCCCGCTCTCACGGCGCGGACAGCTCGGCGGAGGGAAACGATCAGGTGATGGGGCGGGTCAGGGCAGTTGGGCTAGGAGCTCGGCCGTGGTGCCGGTTTCGCCCAGGTGGGGGAAGACGTGGGTGAGGCTGTGGTCATGGTGGGCGGCGTCGCGGTCGGCCATGGCGTCGGTGATCAGGCTGACGTGGTAGCCGTGGGCGTGGGCGGTGCGTGCGGTTGATTCCACGCCCATCGTGGTGGCTATGCCAGTGAATACGAGCTGGGTGATGCCGAGATCGCGCAGGAGCGTGTGTAGGCCGGTCTCGGCGAAGGCGTCCCAGGACTGCTTGGTGATGAGGTGGTGGGCATCCGCAGTGAGGGCCGCGTCCAGAGTGTCCCATCCTTCGGGTGGGGTGCCGTGGCTGTTTTGGTTGCGGTTGTGCTCGGTGCGTCCGTGGGGCTGGCCGGTGGTGCGTACGAGGATGACGGGCAGTTCGCGGGCGCGGAAGGCATCGGCTACGTGTGTGGTGCGGGCCAGGACTTCGCCGGTCGTATGGGGCTGGGTGCCGATGCTCATGACGAGCTGCTGGAGGTCGATGACGACCAGGGCGGCGCGGGCATCGAGGGTGGTGAGGCTCATGCGGTGGGGGCCTTTCGGGCGTGGGGCTTTCGCAGGTTGGGGTCGAGCAAGGTAAGCGCGGCGAAGACGACGGCCAATGTCAACAGGACCAGGGCGATGTCGTGCATGCCGGTGGTGGAGGCCCTGTCGCCGAGCAGGGCTCCGTTGGCGGCGGAGGAGATGATGGCGCCGAAGTAGAGGAAGGTGCGCAGCAGTCCGGCGGAGCTGGCGGTGCGGTCGGCGGGTGCGGTCTGGTAAAGGGCGTTCTGGTTGGCGAGGTTGATCAGGCCGTTGGGTATGCCGACGGCGAGGGAGACCACGATGAGAAGCCAGATCGAGCTGTCAGGTCCGCACAGCAGCATCAGCCCCGCGGCCACCAGTTGGGTGACGCCGCCGACAGCGAGCTTGCCGCGGATCTGTGGGGACCTGCCGGTGAGCAGCGTCAGTGCCAGGGCGAGGACGGACATGGGCATCAGCAGCAGCCCGGCGTGGGAGGCGGACAGCTGCGCGCCTTCCTGGAGCCACTGGGTGAACCCGTACAGGAACGAGTACTGGAAGATGCCGGAGATCAGCGCGCGGGCGTAGACGAGTGACAAGCCCGGGGTGGCGTGGAGCAGCCGCACGTCGATGAACGGATCGTGCGCGCGCAGCTCCCGGAGGGTAAACGCGGTCGCGGCGACGGCGGCAACTGCCGGCAGGTAGGCGCGACTGGTGCTGGGCTCGACGAAGAACCACAGGAGGGTCACGACGGTGACGGCGAAGCTGGCGATGCCGACGAGATCGAGGTCCAGCGCCCTGCTGCGGGTGGTGTTCTCCTTGGGCAAGATGAGCGCGCCCAGGATGAGGCAGGCCAGTGCCAGGGGGACGTTGATGGCGAAGACCGCACGCCAGCCGCCCAGGCCGACCAGGAGTCCACCGATGGTGGGGCCCAGCACGACGGTGGTCTGCCCCGCGAGGGACAACACGGAAAGTGCTGCGGCGGGGGTTTCCAGGCCCTTGCGGTCGGCCTCGTAGCGGATCAGGTGCATGGAGGCCGGATAGCCCGCGCACGTGGCCAGGCCCAGGACGATGCGGACGGCGATCAGCATGCCGAGGTTCGGAGCGAATGCGCCCAGCAGTCCGGCCAGGCCAGCGAGCGAGGTCGCGATCAAGAAGACGCGGCGAGCCCCGAAAGTGTCGACCAGGCGGCCCACGACAGGCTGGCCGATCGAGGTGGCCAGGTACAGGCCGGATACCAGCCAGGCCGTGGCTGATGGGCCGACACCGAAGTAGCGGCCGATCGGCGCCAGCGTCACGGCGATCATCGTCGACGTGATCGGATTCAGGACTGAGCCGAGCACCAGGGGCGCGTACAGACGACGGTTGAAACGAGCCTGATCAGCCCTGGGGGGAGTGGTGGCGGGGGCAGACATGTATAGGGGCCGCCTCCTTTCCTGAAGAAGGGGCGTATTCAGTCCTCGAAGAGGCGGTCAAGGAGGGCGAATGCCTCGCGCAGGCGGGTGCGCTCCTCGTCGCTGTAGCGGTCCTGGAGGGCCTCGGCCAGCCACTCGCGGCGCGCAGATCGGTCCCCCTCAACCTGTTGGCGGCCCGTCTCGGTCAGATCGATGACCCGACGGCGCCCGTCCGTAGGATGCGGCCGACGCTCGATCAGACCCTGCTCCTCCAGCGCCGACAGCTTCGTCGCCATTGACTGAGTGCGGATCTTCTCCGCAGCCGCCAGGGCCGACGCCGTAGTCGGGCCTTCCCTTTCCAGGCGCAGCATCACCGACAGCAGGCCGGGCGCGATGTCCTCGGCCGAGCGCAACTCACGCAACCGGCGCCGCAGACGACCGACCAGGCTACGCAACTCACTGGAGGCCCGGACCGCGTCCAGCGAAGTCCCTGAAGTCATGTCATGACTGTAGATCTAGTCAGCTAAAACTTGCAAGTTTTAGCTGACTAGATCTACAGTCATGTGCACTCTTCGACCGCCTTGATCGGGGAGACATGCCCTAGCTGAGGCTGCCCCGGGCCCCTGGCCGACCTGCGGCAGCGGGTTGCACCATGCGGTGCACCACCGGTTTCATCATGCGTTGCACCCCGCGACCGGCCGGTCCTGCATTCCCGCAGGTCACCACACGGTTTTCTGTGGTGAGGTCGCAGACTTCCCCCGTAGCGACCGCTTTTTTCCTCTGTGAGTTGAGGAGAGGGAGGGATGTGGTTGGCGGGCGCGGCCGGGGAACGAAGCCGCTCGCCGCTGGGGCTCCCCTGGGGCGAGCCGCCGCGCTGAGCCGGCGACGAAACGGTGGGGCATGGTCAGGGGGGCGGGGGCGTGGTCGAAGCCGCGCACCCCCCGCCATCCGCTGTCCAGGACGTCGGCCCGCCATGATTCTCGCGTCGCCGAGAGGCAGACCGTCTGCGGCTTTCCTGTTGTGCACGAGGTTGCGCTGGAAGTTGCGCCAAGGTGTTGCGGCTTGAAGTTGCACGAGGGGTTGCGCTGGGAGTTGCGCGCCGCTGCGTGCTCTCTGGATGTCCGCGGAGGTCAGCACGTGTTCTGGGTGTGGTCGGGGTGCTGACATTCCCGTTGCGGCCGCTTGTGCCCATGTACCTGTGTGAGTAGAGGAAGAGAAGGGCGGGGTGGGCGGGGCGAACCGCTGCCGGGAACCGGGCCGCACAGCGTTGTTGCGCGGCGGCGGGGCCGCCGCGCCGTCGCCGGGCGCCGATCCCCGGCAGCAGCGGGGCGGTGGGAAAAGTGTGGCCCAGTGGGCCACACGTTTGCGCCGGCAGCACGGAGCCCCGGACGCCGTCGTCCGGGGCGTCATGCACTTCGCCTGACGCCAGGTCCAACGACCAACGGCGAGCAGCGTCACGCCCAGTCCATGCCGAGTTCGGCGAGGGCGGCGAGCTGTTCGGCGGTGAGTTTGTCCCGTCTCTGTTTGGCGTTGCTCAGAAATACGCCCAGTCGTACGGGCACCGGTTCCGTCTCGCCGTCGACCGTGATCTCCAGGACGGTTCCGCGGGGTACGGGCCGCCTGCCCTCCCGTTCGACCCACTGGGCAAGGGCTGCCAGACCCCGCTGGAACGCAGCCTGCGCCTTGCTCTGGCCCTTGCCCGACCCTTTGGCAGCAGAGGTGCCTGTCGGTGCGGGAGGCGGCGCCTGGGCGGGCCTCACGCCCAGGCCGGTCAGTCGTTCCTGCTGCTCGGTCGACAACTGGGCCCAGGTGCCCGGCTTTTCCTGTCGGGCGAGCCAGCGTCCGAGGTCGTCGCCCTCGAAGCGCACGCCCGGCTCGATAGCCGGCAGGACACCGTCGGCGTCGACCAGATCCGCGAGGACCCGATAGTGGCGTTGCCAGTCCAGCGGCCAGGGGCAGCACCAGTCCGGGTCGATCGCCGCCAGCTGCTCCGCGCGCGCCGCTGCCCGCTCCGGGTCCTTTCCGAGGCCGCCTTTGCGGCGGAGGTTCGCCAGGTGCTGCCCTACCGGTACCCCCACCTCACCCGCGCTCTCACTCCCACCGTCACTCCCGCGCTCGCCCCAGACGGCGTCCTGACGGGGGGCAAGGTGTCCCATGGCCCGCCGGTAGGACCGCAGCGCGGCCAGTTTGTTCTCCCAAGCTTCGTCGCCCGGCTCCCAAACCATGCCGGCTTCCGGGGCGTCCAGCAGTTCCTTGCGCCGCGCCTCGAGCTCCCCGGCCCGCAGCGCCTTGCGCTGTGTGTGCACCCATCTGCCGAGCGGGAAATTCTTCGTCACGCCGACCTGGGTCTCGGTGTCGTAGGGGACGGCGTGAAGCCCGGTGATCTCGTTCTGTGCACGCCAGCGCAGGAGTGCCTGGTAGCCCTCCAGCCACACCAGAGACTCCGGCCGGTAGACCCGGGTGCGCAGAAAAGCCGCGATGGTCGCCGCGTCGCGGGGGCTGGAGAAGTGCAGCAGCGCCGACTCGGCAGCAGCCTGAGTGTCGTCCTGCTCCTGGTCCTCGCCGTCGCCCTCCCCGGCGACGCCGACGACCTGTCCGTCCGAGTCCCGCTTCAGGTGCGCCGTGCGCTGCCGGCTGCTACGGGACAGGGCACGGGAGGCGAGCTGCTCGACAAGGCGTTCATCATGACTGCGCAGCCCGTTCAATACAGCTACAAGGGGTGCATACGCGGCACTGGCGACCATGTCGGTGGGGTCTTCGTCGGGCTCGAGGAAGACGGGCACGATGATCCTGGCGGTCTTCTGCGTGCCGTCCGGGTTGGGCCGGAGCGCCCGGCCGATGTTCTGCACGATCTCCACCTGGGACCCACGGGTGTCGGCGAAACAGATGGCCTCCACACCTCGCTCGCCGACGATGTCGACGCCCTCGCCCAGGACTCGAACCGACGCGAGGAACGCCCGGTGCACCCGCTTGCCGTTGGCGTCGATGCCGTTGGCGAACTGGCGGATCGTCTCCCGGCGTTCGGACACGAGGTGGTCGCCGCACAGCCACGCGGACCACACCCGCTCCGGGGGCACGTGCCGGCCGGCTTCTAGTTCGTACAGTTCCGCGTCGATCGACGACGCAGGGAGCGCCTCCGCTTTCGTCAGGTCGTCGTCGGACGCCTCGGTGACGTACAGCTCCGCGGCCGTCTGAGGCAGCTTCTCCGAGAACGCGGCCGCCTCTTCAACTCTCTGGTGGAACGTCATGATTGTTTTCAGGTTCCGCGCGGCCGCGTGCTCCAGGAGTGCGGTCTGCAACAGCGCCAGGCGCCGGCCGCGCCGGGCCTCTTCCGACTCCCCGAGAACGGGGGAGGGGTCGCGGATCTCCAGGACGTCGATCTCGAACCCGGCGAGGATCTCGCGCTCGATCGCCTCGCTCAGGCCGAGTTCGGCCAGCCATGCGCCGTACGTGCCCTCCGTGTCGTCGGCCATGGTCGCGATCTCCAGCGGCTGGCCGTCCTTGCCTCTCTGCGGCCGGGGTGCGGCGAGGATGCGTGGGGTGGCGGTGAGGTAGAGCCGGAAGTCCGCCGGGATGCGGGTGTTGTCGTGAATTGCTGCCCACGGCCGCCCAAGATCACCGGCGGTTCCGTGGGCCTCATCCACGACTGCGAGGTCGAAGCCGGCCATCCGCTGCCCGTACAGCCGCTCCCCGCCCGCCAGGGCGGTCTCCAGCGGCCCGCGAACCCTCTGCTGACCCAGTGATGCATCGGGGTCTTCGCGGTCCACGAGCGAGGCGTACGTGGCGAACACGACCACTGGTCCCGATCCTGCCCACAGTGCGAGCTGGATCGGGTTGGTAGTGGTGCGCACTCCGAGCTCGTTCAGGACCGTGTCGTTCTCCAGCGAGCACACAGCGGCCATGGGAGAGCGGTGCCCCACCCACCGCCATACCTGGGCTGTTTGTACGAGCAGGTCCAGAGTCGGGACCGTCACGAGGATCCGGCCGCTCGGGAAGCATTCCAGTGCGCTGGCGGCAGCCGTGATCGTCTTACCGGACCCGGTCGCGGACACAATCGTGCCCCGTGCGCCCCGGGAGCCCGCAGTAGATCTTGCAGGGAATCCTGTCCACCTACGAATGCTCGACTTTTGGTCCAGTTGATGTGGCCGAAGAGTGATCCGGTCGTGCCCGGTATTAAACATCGCCGTTTCCTTCCTGCCGGAAAACTCCCCCTGCTTGCCACGACGGCGCATTTGAGGAGAGACCTGGGGTGGTTACGAGTTTCGCCAAAACTACATGTAGCCCCCACCGAGAGGCACCTGCAAGGACGCCGTCAGAAAATCTCAGACGACTTTCAAAGTGTCCCCCAGTCGATCACCCCAGAACATTTTTCGATTTGCTACAGAGGCCGTTCTATCCGCTACAGAGCGTGTTGACAGCGTCCTGAACTGGACCTTAAGATAATGAGAGTAAGGGCGAGCGACAACCGAGTCTCTCGCAAGCTCAAGAACCCAAGAAGAGGTGCTTGAATTATGGAATTTATTAGAGAGAGAGAAATAAATAAATGCTTGACAAGTCTTATGCAATTACTGCCGCAATCTTCACGGTCGTAGGACTGGTGTTCAATATTGTAGGTGTTTCTGGTTCAATTCCAGTTTGTTTTGATGTAATTTCGCTTGCTTTGGATGTATACCTTTTCTTTCGTATGACCAAGAAAAAGTAAAGGACTCGGAGATGGTATCACCGCGACAGGGTGGCACCATCTCCGGGACGATTGTGAGGGTGCCCCACATTTTCGCCAATGATACATGTGCATCAGATCGGTGTACGCAAGATGCCGAAACTGACACGACCAGGCAACCTCCCCTCCTAGCCAGCCTGGCCCGCGTCAGCGGGGCCCAAGACCCTGGAGACGTAATCGGAAAGGCCGTCAGGCGGGGGAGCGAAGCGGACTCGCCCAACCAGGCCGGAGCGAAGCGGAAGCCTGGTAGCGGGACGAAGTCCCGCCAGTCCGAGAGCGAAGCGAACGGACTGTCAACCGTGGTGCGCAGCACCAGGGTTGCGCGGGTGGCGAAGCCACCCGTAAGCGCTCTCGCGGAGCGGGAGCGCAACCCCCGCGCGCAGCGCGGGGGTTCGCTTGCACATCGCGCAGCGATGTG